>NZ_JAHHIU010000020.1 GCF_024539815.1 Streptomyces hayashii | reverse complement strand
GGCGGGGAGCGGGCGGCGTTCGGGGCGCTGCTGCGGGAGCTGCGGCTGTCGGCGTCGCAGACCATCGAGGGTCTGGCGGAGGCGTCCGGTGTGAGCGTGCGGGGCATCGGGGATCTGGAGCGGGGGCGCAGGGCGGCGCCGCAGCGGCGGACGGTCGCCGCGCTCGCGGACGGTCTGGGCCTGGACGAGGCGCTGCGGGAGCGGCTCCTCGCGGCGGCGCGGGCCGGGCGCACCCGGGGTTACGGCCCGGCGGGCGTGCGCGCGTTCCCGCGGGGCGTCGACGACTTCGTGGGCCGGGGCCGGGAGCTGGCCCGGCTTGCGGACCTCGCGCGGCACGGGGCCGCCGTGCAGCCGGTGGCGGTGGCGGTGTCCGGGGCGCCGGGGGCGGGCAAGACGACGCTGGCGCTGCACGCGGCCCCCGATCTCGCCGACCGGTTCCCGGACGGGCAGTTGGTCCTGGACCTGCGCGGCACGCACGACGACCGGCCCGGTCCCGGCGAGCTCGTGCTCAGCGTACTGAGGGCGCTCCACGTCTCGGACCGGGACCTCGCCCGGGCGGGCCCGGAGGGCCATGGCGCCCTGTATCGGCAGCTGTTGGCCGAGCGGCGTTGTCTGCTCGTCCTGGACGACGCCCATGACGAGGGCCAGGTGCGGCCGCTGCTGCCGGCCGCGGGGGCGAGCATGGTGGTGGTGACGAGCCGTCGCATGCTGACCGGGCTGGACAGCGTGCACCGGCTGCCGCTCGGGGAGCTGCGCCCCGCCGAGGCCGCCGAGTTGCTGGTCTCGCTCGTCGGGGCCGAGCGTGCGGCCGCCGATCCGGTGGCCCTCGCCGAAGTCGCCGCTCGCTGCGGCCATCTGCCTCTCGCCCTGCGGGTGGCCGGCAACTGGCTGGCCACGCGCACCGGTTGGACCGTCCGCCGGCTCGCGGACCGGCTCGCCGACGAGGAGCGGCGTCTGCACGCGCTCCAGGCCGGCGACGTGCGCGTCGCGGCGGCCTTCGACCTTTCCTACCGTCAGCTGACTCCCTCGGCCGCCCGGCTGTTCCGACGCCTGGCGCTGGTCCCGGGACCGGACACCGGCGCCCCCACGGCCGCACAGCTCACCGGTCAGTCGCTGTTCGACGCCGAGGACGCGCTGGAGGAGCTGGTCGAGGCCGGGCTGCTGGGCGCGAGCGGGGAACGCTACCGGCTCCACGATCTGCTGCGGCTGTACGCGCGCAGCCGGCTCGACGCCGAGGAGAGCGCGCGGGACGCCGACCTGGCCCGCGCGGCGCTGTATCGCCGGCTGCTGGAGACCACGGTGGTGGCGGGGCGCTGGTTCGAGCCGGACCACGGTCCGCCGCCGGCGGCCTGGCAGGGCATGGCCGACCTGTCGAGCGCGGACCGGGCGCGGGCCTGGCTCCAGGCGGAGGGCGACGGCTGGCTGGCCGCGCTGCGCGCCGCCGTGACCGCGGGCGACCACGCGACCGTGGTGGAGGTGGCCGAGGCCCTGCACTGGTTCTCCGACCAGTGGATCTTCTGGGGTCACTGGCCCGAGGTCTTCGGCGCGGCCGCGCACAGCGCGCAGGCGCTGGGCGACCCGCTCCTGGAGGCGACCCATCTCAACTACCACGCGTGGGCGCTGCTCTCGTGCGAGGACCGCCCCCACGCCAGCCTCGAACGGTCCGCCGAGGCGCTCGCCGCCGCGGAGCGCGCCGCCGATCCGCGCCAGCAGGCCTGGGGGCACATCTACCGCAGCTCGGCCCTGCGCCGGCTCGGCGACCACGTCGCGGCCGCCGGTCACATGCACCGGGCCGCGCCCCTGTTCGAGGCCGTGGGCGACCTGCCGGGCAGTCTGCAGGCGCAGCACGGGCACGGCATCCTTCTGCAGAACTCGGACAGGCCGGAGGAGGCTCTCGCCTCGTACCGCGACACCCTGGCCTTCCTGGACCGGGCCGGCGACCGGATACCGTCGCACATCGCCGACTTCTCCCGGGGGCAGCTGCACGCGGCCATGGGCGCCTGTCACGCCGCGAGGGAGCGGTGGACGGCGGCCGTCGGCTGTCTGACGACCGGCGTGGCGATCTTCCGGGCAAGCGGGAACGCGGCCCTGGAGAGCCGCCATCTCGTCTCCCTCGCGGAGGCGCTGCTGTCCGCCGGACGACCCGTCGAGGCCCGTGAGGCGCTCGCCCGCTGTCTCTCGCTCGGCCTCGACGCCGACCCCCGGCGCGTCGCCGAGGCCCGCGACGTCCTCGCCCGTCTCGAAGCGCCCTGACCGTGCCCGTCGGCCCCGAAGTCGCCGCGCACCGGGGACGGACGGGCCCACTCCTCGGCAGGTAAGGCCCCCGCCGTGCCGTCCATCCTGGTCCCGGGGCCGGTGCCGCGTCTTGTCTCCTGGCGCACCGCGCTGTTCCCTGAGCGCACGGCGCAGGGCGGTGTCGGCGCCGTCCGCGTCTTCCGGTTTTCTGCCTGTTTCCTGCCTGGCCCCGGTCCCGGGGCGCTGCTTGGCTGGGGGCGGCGGGGAGAACGGGCCGCCGTCCGACGCTCTCCGCCGGTTACGCCCAGCAGGAGAGGAGGGCCAGATGGCCTTGGTGCTGACGACCGCTTCGGTTCCCGAAGGGGAGCGACTCGCCTACTGGCGGGACGTGTTGGGCCGGGCGCTCGTGCCGATGGCCGTCACCGTGCCGGGCGACGGCCCGTTCGAGGCTCGCTTCCGCAGCGAGCGGCTGGGATGTCTGCGGGTCTCCACCGTCCACGCCGACGCGCACCGGCTGAGCCGCACCGCCGCGCACCTCGCCGACGCGCCCGCGGGCGGCGCGGACCACGTGGCCGTCGGCGTCCTGCGCACGGGCGCCGCCACGCTGATCCAGGACGGCCGACGTTCCTCGGTCGAGGAGGGCGACCTCTTCGTCCACGACACGGCGCGGCCGTACTCGTTGGACTTTCCGGGGCGCTTCACCGCTCACCTGGTGCACATGCCCCGGTGGTCGGTGGCCGTGCCCGAGGAGGAGCTGCGGCGGGTGACGGGGACCGCGATCGGCGGCGAGGACGGCGTCGGAGCTCTGCTGGCCACCTTCCTGACCTCGTTGACCGCCTCGGTGCCGCGCTGCGCTCCGGCCGTCGCCTCCAGGCTGGCCGCGGGTGTGACGGACCTCTTCGCCACGCTGGTCGACGAGCGGACCCGGCAAGCGCCTGCGCCCGGGGCCGACCCGGAGGACCCGCTCGTGGAGCGGGTGCGCGATCACATCGACCGGCGTCTCGGCGATCCGGAGCTCTCCCCGCAGTCCGTGGCGGCGGCGCACCACATCTCGGTGCGCTATCTGCACCGGCTGTTCGAGGGCGAGGGCGTCACGGTCGCCCGGCTGATCCAGCGGCGCCGCCTGGATCGGTGCGCCCGGGAACTGGCCCGGGCCGACGCCACCGCCGCCACGGTGTCCGCGGTGGCCCAGCGGTGGGGCTTCGCCAATCCGGCGCATTTCAGCCGGGTCTTCCGAGCCGCCTACGGGCTCTCGCCGCGCGAGTGGCGTCGGGCGGGACGCGTCCCGGTTCCCGCCGGAACCGGCGCGGGCGCCCTCGGCCTGCGCGCGCCGGCGGGGTCGACCTGATCGGGGACCGCGCTCCCCGAGTCGCGACCGGCCCCCCGGGACAGGTCCGTGGCCGCATGTGCGGAGCACAGCACCGGACGGCTCAGGACGGCGGCCAGTCGCGGTAGGGGATGCGTGCGAGGTCGCGGACCTCGCCGACCGCGCCCCATTCGTCGCGTCCCAGCCGGGACAGCGGCCGCAGCCTGCGGATGTCGGGATGGCCGTCGACGATCACGTCCTCCCGTACGGCGGCGTGCACGACCTCGCCCAGGACCAGCGTGGAGGCGCCGATGCGCAAGGTCGAGTGGAGCGTGCACTCCAGGGCCACCGGCGACGCGGCCACCCGAGGCGGTGCCACCCGCAGCGAGGGTTCGCGCTCGATCCCGACGGCGTCGAACTCGCCCTGGTGTGCCGGGAAGTCGACACCGGTGGCGTTGATCTGCTCGAAGAGCTGCTCGGGCGCGAGGTTGACCACGAACTCGCCGGTGGCCTCCACGTTGCGCAGCGTGTCCTTGCGCCCGACGGACGTGAACTGGACGATCGGCGGGTCGGTGCAGGCCACGGTGAAGAACGAGTGCGGGGCGAGGTTGGCGGTGGCGCCGTCCGCCGCCAGGGTCGACACCCAGGCGATGGGCCGAGGCACGACGACGGCGGTGAGCAGGCGGTAGAAGGCGCTCGCGCCGAGGGCGCCGGGATCGTAGTCAACGCGCATCCGGCCAGTTCTACCGGACACGGGGCGCGACGCCGGAGGCGGCCCCCGGGCCGCGACGGCGTCAGCGCTCCGACCGGTCGGGCCCGCCGTCCAGGGCGGCCGCGGCCGTCCGTGACCTGACCGTGGCGACCGCCGCGGCCACCCCCTCGTGCACCGCCCCCGCCGGCTGCCCGCTCTGCACGGCGCGGACCAGGTCCCGGGCGAGGTGGTGCAGCTGGGCGCCGGCGTTGCGGGAGGCCAGGGCAAGCACCCGCCGGGCCTCCTCGACGCCCAGGCCGAAGGAGGCCATGACGATGCCCCGGGCGAGGTCGATCACCGGGCGGGTCCGCAGGGCGCGCCGCAGACGCGCGACCTCGACGCGCAGGTCGTGCACGTCGCCTTCGTCGGGGGCGTCGGCCTGCCGGCCGACGACGGTACGGCCGGGAGCGTGGACGGTGGGGCCGGGAATGTCGGCGGTGGAGCCGGGGGCGTCGAACAGCGGGCCGGTGCCGGTCAGATCCAGCAGGCGCGCCACCGCCGGACTCACCGTGTGCACGGCGACCGTCTTGCCCTCTTCCAGACCGCTCTCACGTGCACCGAGCAGCACGTTCAGGGCGGAGCAGTCGCAGAAGGCGACGTCGTCGAGTTCGAGGTCGATCCCGCCGACCGCGGCGCCGAGAGCTCCGCGCAGAGCTCGCTCCAGCTGTCCGGTCGAGTCCAGGTCGAGTTCGCCCCGGACCGTGACGACGACGCGGTCCCCCTCGGGACGTGCACGGATCACGGGACCGCCGACCGTTCGACGAGGGCGGGCGCCGCCGTTCGCCTCGGCTCCCGAGCGGGCGTCCACGCCTCCGGCGTCCGCGTCATGGCAAGGTTCCTGCATGACCGCCTCCCCGGTCACTCCACATGTCACCACCAGGGTCGCCCCGCACCCGTCACACGTCAACCAATACACGAAACGAAGTTCCGGTTTTTGGATGCATGAACCGTCAGTCGTGGATCGGACGTAGAATCGCCCTCATGGAAGGGGTGCCCGAGTCACACAACGGATGGACGTTTCTCACCAACCACGCGCGCGTGCTCGCCGCCATCGCGGACGACAACAGCGCCCGCATCCGGGACATCGCCGCGCACTGCCGGCTCACCGAGCGGGCGGTGCAGAAGATCATCGCGGACCTGGAGCAGGACGGCTACCTGTCCCACACCCGGGAAGGGCGCGGCAACACCTACCGGATCGAGCCCGACAGGGTGCTGCGCCACCCCGCCGAGGCCGGACTGAGCGTGGCCGCGCTGCTGTCCCTGCTGGCTCAGGACGAGGCGTCCCGCAGCCGCGGCTCCGCGACCGGGACGCGTCGCCGACGACCGTGACCGGCGCGCCGTCGGCCCCCGGACCAGCGGCGCGACGAGGGACGAGAGACGAAGGTCACGACTACGTATCGGACATTTAAGACCTCAATCTTCACGCCAGGCACACAAGTTGGCTAAGTTGACGCCAGGCCGTTCGACTGCCCTTCAGGGCAGGGGGCTTGAGGCGCCCGCAACAGGGGTCGCCCGGATTCCGCCGCCCACCGGCGACGGAGCACGGAAGGAGTACGTCTTCCATGGCGACGGATCGCAGCCCGCGCTCCCCAGGCAGCAGCGACGAGCCGAGTCGGGCGGAGATCCAGCAGCGGGTCAACTCCCTCTACGACCGGGCCGAGAGCGACACCGGCAACTACAACGCGACACGCGCGATGTCGGGCCGCTCACGCAGGAAGGTCGGCTCCGTCGCCGACAGCGGACGACGCTCGTCCGACGCCTCGCTCGACGCGGTGGCCAGGCAGTGGTTCGACAGGGCCCGTGACCGGGTCGGACCCACCGTCCCCGCCGTGCTGCCGGCCGACCGGATGCCGACCCCCGCGCCCCGTCCCTCCGGCGGGCCGGAGCGCACCGGCGACAGCCCCGTGGTGCGCGAGCTGGAGGCCGCCGTCCGGCGGGTCCCCGAGCTCACCGGACGCGCGGTCGCCGCGCTGCCCGCGGTGCCCGAACCCCGTCAGGGCGAGCCCAAGGCGCTGGCGCCGGCCCCCGCCGGCCTCCCCGCCCTTCCGGCCGGGCCCGCCGCTTCCGCCCCGGCCGCCGCCGCGCCCGCGGACCGGCAGGCCTCGCTCAAGAACACCAAGGAGCGCAACGGGCGCAAGCTCATGGCGGCCCGGGACATCCTGGCCCGCGCAGTCGCCCGCCCCACACCGGCCCTGCCCGCTCCCGCCCCGCTCCCGGTCGCGGCAGCGGCTCCCACGGCCGTCCTGCCGGTGGTCGACGCTCAGCCGGCCGAGGTCCAGCCGGTTCAGCAACCCTGGGACACCGCGGAACAGCAGGCGTTCCGGGCGGAGATCACGGCCGCGTGGGCGGGGCGGCCGACCGCCGCCGGCCCGGCCGCGCCGACCGGTGCGGACACGCCCCTCACCACCACGGGCCAACTCGGCATCGTCACACCGGCGTCGGGCTTCCCCGCGCAGGCGGCCGGCTTCGGTGCACAGACACCGGCCTTCGCCACGGCGGCACCGGGCTTCGGCGCCCAGGGGTCGGGCTTCGCCGCACCCTCGTCGGGGCTCGCGGCGCCCGAGGCCGCTCTCCTCGTGCCCGCCCCCGCCGCGGCTCCCGATCAGCTCGGGTCGGAACCGGGCGTCGCCCCGCCGTCGTCCGGCTATCCCGTGCCGGAAATCGGCCTGCGCGCACGGGAGTCCGGCATCCTGACGCCCGACGCCGGGACCGGCGGCCTCACGGTCACGACCGGCTACCCGATGCCCGAACCGGCCCTCGGCGCGGCTCCGTCCGGCTACCCGATGCCCGATTTCGGCCTCTCCGCGCCGGACTTGGGCATGCAGACTCCCGGGGCCGACGCTTTCTCCGCCGGTCCCGGTCACCCGGCCTCCGGCCCGGCCGTCGCCGCGCCGCCGCTCGGCTATGCGGCGTCGCCCGAACTCCCGCTCACGGCACCGGAGTCCGGCTTCCCCCTGGCCGCCGGGGCGTCCGCCCCGATGCATCCGGCCGCCGAACTCGGCGTCGCGGCCCCCGCGTGGGACGTGGTGACGGTCGGATCCGGGTACCCGGCCGCCGTCCCGCCCGTCGCCGCGCCGACCGACGTGACGTCGCGCACCACGGGCACGGCGTACCTGCGGAAGGCGGACAAGGCACTCGCCTTCGCCCGGGCCCAGGTGGGCAGGCCGTGCGTGTGGGGAGCCACGGGCCCCGAGTCCTACGACTGCTCCAGCCTGACCCAGGCCGCCTGGCGGGCGGCGGGGGTGACCCTGCCGCGGACGGCCATCGACCAGGCGAAGGCCTTCACGCGGGTCAGCCTGGCCGATCTGCGCCCGGGCGACCTCGTGTTCTTCTTCGACGACCTCAGCCACACGGGGCTGTGCACGGGCGACGGCATGATGATCCACGCGCCGGGTCCGGGGGCGTCCATCCGCGAGGAGGCGATCCTCCCGTTCGGGGAGGGCGCGCTGCGCGGCGCCGTGCGGCCCGCCTGAGCGAGCCGACGCGCCGAGCCCTCAGCGCACCGCGGAGTCCGCCCGCGCCTGAGCCCTTCTGGCGTTGTTGTAGGCGCGCAGGAGGAGTTTGGACACGGCGCAGGGCGACCCGTCGAAGTGACACTGACGGCAGCTGCGCGCATGCTCCTCATAGGCCGCGCGGGAGTTCTGAAGGGCGTCCTCGGGAGTGGGCATGGGGGTCCTCCGAATGGAACGACGGTTGCCGGGGGCGTGGCTACTCGCCGGTAGGTTCCACGTCAGGAGGATTGCATCATGTTACTTACGGTAGCGAAAAACGCATGAGCGGAACCGCACGTCACGACAGGGGGAGCGACTTGACCGACGACGACGGACGGCGCGCGGCGCGGGTGTTCGACGCGCTGGGGCCCGCGTACGAGACGGCCTTCGCGCACTCGGAGGCGCACCGCAGGTCCCTGGAGTGGCTGCTCGGGCGGCTCACGCCCGGCAGCCGCGTGCTGGACGTCGGAAGCGGCACCGGGCGGCCCACGGCCGAGACCCTCGCCCGGGCAGGACACGAGGTGCTGGGCGTCGACGTCTCCCCCGTCATGGTGGAACTGGCCGCCCGGCAGGTCCCCGAGGCGGAGTTCCGCTGCGTCGACGCACGCGAACTCCCGCTGCCGGAAGGCTCGTTGGACGCCGTCTGCGTCTACTTCTCGCTGCTGCAGCTGGACCGCGCCCAGCAGACCGACCTGGTCGGCCGGCTGGCCCGGGCGCTACGACCCGGAGGAAGCCTGGTGCTGGCGACCGTGCCGCTCGACGTCGAGGGCGTCGACGCCGTCTTCATGGGGCAGCCCGTACGGGTGACCAGTTTCGACGGCGAGGCGCTCGTCGACCTGGTCGGCCGGGCGGGCCTGACCGTGCTGGCCGAGGAGAACGTGCTGTTCACCCCCGACCATCCCGAGGCCGTGCCCGAGCCGCATCTCTTCCTCCACTGCGGCAGGCCGTAGACGACAGGCCGTGGGCGACCGGCCCGGACGGCGGGGCCGCTCAGTTCCTCGTGGCACGGGCGGCGAGCGCCACGACCAGCGCCGCCGAGCCCGTGCCCAGCAGCGCGCCGGCCACCACGTCACCCGGGTAGTGCACGCCGGTGTGGACCCGCGAGTAGCCCACGGCGCAGGCCAGCAGGCCCAGCGGGACGGCGGAGACCGGCAGGGTCGGGCCCACGGCGGCCGCGAACGCCACGGCCGAGGCGGTGTGCCCGGACGGGAACGACGCGGAATGCGGCATCGGCACATGCCGCCCCGGGAACGGCGAGTCCTCGGCGCGGTGCGGACGCGGGCGGCGCACCAGCTTCTTGCCGAGCAGGTTGGCGGACGCCGAGGCCACGCCGATGGCGGCGACGCCGAGCACCGCGGCCCGGCGCGGGCGTCCCCCGCACAGGGACAGTGCCGCGGCCACCGTGAAGGACAGTTTGGAGTGGTCGGCGGCGGCCGACAGCCGGCGCAGAGCGGTGTCCAGGGTGGGCGTCCTGGTCACGGTGACCGCCTCGTACAGGGCCTGGTCCAGCGTGACGAGGTCGCCGACCAGACTCCGGGCGGAAAGCTTCGGGCGGCGGTCAGACATCGTAGGCCTCCTTGACGGTGCGGGGGTCGGGACGGCCGAGCGCGAGTCGGAGCACCCGCCGCCAGTCGACCGTGGGGGGAGCGTAGGCGGCGCCGGGACGATGCCGGGGCACCCTGACCCGCAGCGCGGCGGGCCGTACCGTGCAGACGACGGGGGCGACCAGTTCGAGAGCCTCGCCGTCGACGGCCACCGCGATGCGCTCCCGGTCGGCCTCGACGACGACGCGCCGCGAGGTCACCGAGGTGATGCTGCCCGCGCGCTCACCGAACAGCGCGATCTCGGCGGCCTGCGCCGCGCCCTCGACCCGGACGCCGATCACTCCGAGCAGACCGGCGTCCAGCCGGGGGCGACGGCCGCCGCCCAGCGGATCGGCGCGGGCGTAGGCGTTGTTGCTGACCAGAAGGGCCTGCGGCGCGTGCATCTCGGCGTCGTCCGTGCGGACGTGCAGGACCGGGGCGGAGTCGCCCTGGAGCAGGTCCGGCAGATGGTCGAGGGCGGTCGCGGCCTTGGCGTCGCGGTAGTCGGGGCTCTGCACTATCTCCGCGTACGCCCCGAAGGAGACGGTGTTGACGAAGGCGCGTCCGCTGACGTCGCCGAGGTCCACGCGCAGCTCGACGCCGTTGGTGAGGGCGTCCAGACTGCGCACCGGATCGGTGCGGTCGAGGCCGAGGTCCATCGCGAAGTGGTTGCGGGTTCCGGCGGCGACCACCAGGAAGGGCACGTCGTGTTCGGCGGCCACGGCCGCGACCAGCGCCTGGGTGCCGTCGCCGCCCGCCACGCCGAGCAGGTCCGCGCCTCCGGCGACGGCCCGGCGGGCCTCCTCGGCCGGGTCGGTGTAGGTGTCGTCGGCCCCGAGCACGATCACCCGGGCGCCGAGCGCCTCGGCCCGTTCGACGAGACGGTGCTTGACCACCTTGCCGCCGCCCGAGCGCACGTTCATGATCAGCACCGGTCGGCGCGGCGGCGGGGTCCGGCGGCCGTGCGTGCCCTTGGGGCGGCGCACACTGCGCAGCGAGGCGCGGGCCGAGGCCAGGGCGCCCGCCCACAACGCGAGCGCGCCCACCGCCACCGGCCACAGGCCGGACAGCGCGTACAGCACCATGACGCCCACGGGCGCGGTCACGGCCAGCAGACCGCCGAGCAGCCGGGCGCCGCCCCGGTGCGCCAGCATCCACCACACGCCGGCCCCGGCCACGGCGAGCAGCGCGAATCCGGAGAGCAGGATCAGCCAGCCGCCCGCTCCCGCGCCCGCCAGCACCACCGCCGCGCATCCGGCGACCAGCACCAGCGCGAGCCGCGCCCAGCCGCGCGCGCGGGCGACCGCGTCCAGCTGGGCCGGGCCGACGTGCGGCAGCGCCCATTTCGTCCTACGTGTCTCGTTCACCGTGCGCCCGCCATGCTCCGTGGCTCCCTGTTGTGTGTCGACAGCGCCGACGATCTCGATCAATTGTCCATGGAACGGCGCCGTGATGTGACCGCGCTCCGCCGTCGAGGACGCGGGTGCGAAATCGGGTTCCCCGGAAGGAGCACACGAAGGGGGCCCGTCGGCAGTCCGACGGGCCCCGTGATCGTGCGAGCGGGTGATCAGGTGCGCCGAGTGCTGCGGCGCAGGACGACGAAGCCGCCGATCACCAACAGGGCTCCCAGCGCCCCGGGCCACAGGTTGGCGCCGGTCTCGGCGAGGCCGCCCTGGACAGCCTGGGGCTCGGTCCCGCCGACGGTCGCGCCGGACCCGGTGTCGGCCGGGGGCGGCGTTGACAGACCGGCAGAGGGAGTGGGCGCGGCGGCGGACGCCGGAGCGGTCGCGGGCGTGCCGATCTCGCCGCCCGAGGCGGCGGCGGGCGGGGAGACAGGCGCCGAGGCGGGTGCCGAGACAGCCGCCTTCGGCGAGGGCTTCGAGTAGACGCGCGGCTCGGCGGTCACGCTCGCGGGCGCCCGGGGTGACTCGGGGGCCTGGGACTGCTGCACGCCTCCTTGCGAACCGTCGTCCCCGTCCCCGTTGCCGTTGCCGTTGCCGTTACCGGAATCGTTGTTGCCGCCGTTGCCGCCGTTGCCGGAAGCGTTGTCGCCGGAACCGGCGTTGCCGTTGTCTCCGGTGTTTCCGGAACCGTTTCCGCCATCGTTGCCGTTGCCGGTGTTTCCGGAACCGTTTCCGTCGCCGTTGCCGCTGCCCGTGTTTCCGGTGTTTCCGGTGTTTCCGGAGCCGTTGTCATCGCCGTTGCCGCCGCCGTCGCCCGGCTTCGTGCCCGCGCCGCAGGTACGGCCCTCGTTGATGCAGTCGACCATCTCCCGCATCAGGTTGTCGTCGAAGACGTTGATGAAGTCGCCGTGGTCCGTCACCGGCTTGTGCAACTGCTCGGGGAACGAGTCCACCGCGAACAGCGGGGTCGTCTTGCCGCCGTCCTGGAGGCTCGGCGCGTCGACGTCGTACACGATCCGCTGGACCAGCTGCGGCACTGCCTTGAAGCCGTTCGGGCAGCTGCCGTCGGCGCCGGCGAAGGCCACATGGGTGCGGTGGTTGGCGCTGTCGATGTTGGCGCCGTCCCAGCAGCTCTGGAAGCGGAAGGTGCGCACCACGTCGCTGCCGGCCGGGCAGAGCGGGTACTTGTCCTTGAGCTGACGGTCCTCGAACCCGGTGCAGCTCCACGACGCGTTGGCGTTGGCCGTGCCGTTGACGAAGGCCTTGGCGTCGCCGGTGATGATGCGCAGCAGCCGGGGCATGGCCGTCACCTGGGAGCGCGGGTTGCCGACGAAGGTCAGCGTGACGTCCTTGGCGGTGACGATCTTGCCGGCGTTGCCCTCGACGCCGCCGCCGGGACTGCCCGCGTCCCGTTCCTGAGCGCCGTTCTGCAGCCGCAGCACAGGCCAGTAGTAGGTGGACTTGTCGCCCTGGTCCACGCAGCTCGTCTCGGCCTTGGCCAGATCGCCGTCGGAGGCGAAGGCGTTGTTGGACTGGTTGCCGATGTAGTCGTGGAAGTGGTGGGCGCCGTTGGAGACGCCCGGCGCGACGATCACGTTGTCCGAGTTGAACAGCCCGTTGGCGTTGACTCCGCAGCTGCTGGTGAAGGTGCCGCGGGAGGGACCGGACGCGGGGTCCGGGGTCTGCTGCGAGGGCTGCACGGACTTGATGTCCGCGTAGTCCGCGGCGACCGGCCCGTTGCCTGCCTGCCCGCCGTTGCCCTGCTGACCGTCACCGCCCTGCTGACCGTCGCCCTGCTGGCCGCCGCCGTTCTGGCCGCCGCCGTTCTGGCCGTCGCCGTTCTGGCCGTCGTCGCCGTTGCGGTTCTCGTCGCCGTTGCCGTCGGCGCCGCCGTCGGCCTGGTCGTCGGAGGCCCGCAGGGTGCAGGCGGCCAGGGAATCGAGGCCCTCCGGACGGTCTCCGACCCGGTCGATGGCGACCGCGATGCGCTCGATGGTCGCGCCGCGCTTCTCCTTCAGCGGGTTCATGACCGCGTTGTCCGCGAACCCGGCGTCCTGGCGCACGGCCTGGGCCGACTCCTGCAGTTGGCGGTAGGCCGCGGCGACCTGCTCGTCGAGCCGGGCCAGTTCGCGGTCGACCTCGGCGGAGGCGCCGTCCGGCACGCTGGTCAACTTGCTGCCGACGTCCGGACAGTCGACGGTGACGGCGCTGTTGCCGGCCCGCCGGGTCGAGTTGCCGTCGGAGCCGCCCTCGGTGGCCGAGGCGTACACGTTCGCCGCCATCAGGCCGCCGCCGCCGAGCATCAGCGCCGCGGCCAGGAAGGTCGCGCGTCGTCCGCCCGTCGGGCGTCTGCGCCGGTTCTGTACCAAGGAGTGCTCCTACGCGTCGTGGGCGGCCATGGACAGGAATTCCCCCGGCCTAATACGCGGCGGAACACGGAAGTGTTCAACCGCACCACGAATTCATAGCAACATCTCAGGCAAGCCCGGCGGCCCGGCACCTCGTGGCTGACACCGGGTCATCCCGTCGGCGGCTCGGGGGGCAGGGCCGGCACCCGCCTCCTTCGGCCGGCGCGGTCGTGCAGCAGGCCCATGACGACGGCCGCCGCCACCGCGATCAGATGCTCACGGCCGGCGAGGTTCGGTGCGGCGATCGACTCCAGCACCATCGAGCCGCCGGTGAGCGTGAACACGATGGGCGCGCGGCGCACGACCGAGAGGAAGGTGAACAGTCCGACGACGGCCGCGGAGGGGCCTGTGTCGAGCACCTGACCGACCTCGGGCGGCAGGCCGAGGCCCCACCAGCCGGGCCCCATCGCCAGCATCACCCGCACCGAGAGGGTGCCCGCCAGGGTGGACGCGTAGGCGACGAGCAGGGTCCTGCGGCGGCCGAGGGCGAGCTCGGCCAGAGCGAAGGCGAGGAAGAGCTGTGTGATGCCGGCCCACACCGGCAGATCGAGCGCGGGGACGTAGAGGGAGATCGGAGTGCGCAGCAGCGTCAGCCACAGGGGCAGGTCGCCCTGGACCCCGCCGACGGTGCGCACGGCCGTCGCGCCCGCGGGGTGCTGGGCCAGGGCGTGGAAGAAGATCACGCCGAGGCACGCCACGACGGCCAGCAGCAGCGCGCCCGGGCCGCGGCGGCGCAGCTGCCGCAGCGGGTCGACCACGATGCCGTACCACTCGTCTCGCAGGGTCCGGCCGACGAACCGGGCGGTCCGGGAGAGCGCACCGTCGCGCGGCGCGCCCCAGCCACCGGCTCGGCGCTGCTCCACGGCGCGGCCGTCTCCGGCGCGGCCGTCACGGAGACGGCCTTCGCGGGCACGGCCTTCGCGGGCACCGGCTTCTCCGGCGCGGCCTTCGTCGGCGCGGTCTTCTCCGGCGCGGTCGCGAGGCCGTTCCACTTCGGGACGCAGGATGCTCAAGGTCTCCCCCACACACTCGTCGCGCGATGTTTCGTGCGAGTCACGCTCTGGAGGACGCAAAGACGCGTCCGGAGGCTTACTCCGGGGCGGTCCGTCTCTCTCACATTCCGGATCGCAGCGGCGCGGGCACGACCGGCGATCCCCTGACTCCCGGTCACGCCGTCGTAACTCGGGTGGGCTACTGTCCCTTCCGTGGAGCGCACTGACCAGCGGAACATGACCCCGGCCGAGTTAGGTCGCCCGGTGGGCCGGACCGGCCCGGGCGCCCTTGCCTCCCTCCTCCCGAGCGACAGCCGCGCGTGACCCGCCGGCTTCCCGCGGACGCCAGGCCCGCCGCCGAACCCGGGCACTGCGCGGCCGCCGGTCCGCGCGCCGACCCGGGGCCGATGCTGCTCGCCGACGGCCTCCTCACCGAGCGGCTCTCGCTGGCCGTGCCGCAGGACACCAGGGTCGTCGTGGCGGACTACGAGATTCCGCCGGGCGGGTCGCTGCCCTGGCACTACCACGAGGGACGGGTGGTGGCCGTGGTGACGGCGGGCGTGCTGACTCGGACCCTGTCGGACGGTTCGGAGTGCGTGACGCCCGCCGGCGGATGCATCGTCGAACCGGTCGGCCCGCAGGGAGCGCACATGGCGGAGAACCGGGAGCCGGAGCCGTTGCGCATCTGCGCCCTCTTCTTCCTTCCGCAGGGCGTTGCCTTGTCTACGCGCGCAGAACCTCCGGACGCGGTCGCCCACCGCTGACCGGTGCGGCCGCCGTGGCGGCCGAAACGGGCCGGACCAGGCGGAAAGGGCCGGACCAGGCCGGAAAGGGCCGGAACGGGCCGGAGCGGGCCGGAGCGGGCCGGTCGTCCACGGGCCGCCCGCCCGGAAGGCGCGGGCGCGGCCCGGGCCCGACGGCGTCGCCGGATCAGGTCTGCGGCCGTCGGCCCGGCTCCTGGGAGGGGAACGTCTGCTCGGCGCCCGGCAGCGCCGGCCTGGGCAGGGTCGCGACCTCCTCCTGGGCCCTGAGCAGCTGCTCGGCCGTGTCGCCGGGCAGCGCCGGTGTGAGCGACTGGGGCGACTCGAAGCGGAAGGCCGAGGTGAGATCGCCGAAGGCGCCGCGCCGCCAGGCGCTGATGTTGGGCTCCTCCACCCCGGTGAGTCTTTCGAGGAACCGCAGGGCGGACGTGTGGTCGAAGGCCTCGGTGGCGACCCAGCCGCCCACGGTCCAGGGCGAGACGATGATCGCCGGCACCCGGAAGCCGCCCCCGATCGGCAGTCCCGCGACGAACTCGCCGGGGGCTCCGGCAGGCGGGGTCGGCGGCGGCACATGGTCGAACAGCCCGTCGTTCTCGTCGTAGTTCAGGATGAACGCGGTCTTGGCCCAGACCGCCGGGTCGGCCGCGATGGCCTCGACCTTGGAGGCGACGAAGTCGGCGCCGGCCGCCGGCAGGAAGTCGGGGTGCTCCGACTGGCGCCCGGGAGGGATGATCCAGGACACCGTCGGCAGCCTGTCGTTGCGGGCGTCGTCCTCGAAGGCGCCCTCGGGCTGCGGCCGTACACCCCGCTCGTACAGGTCGGAGCCGGGCAGCGCGTCCCGGAACGCGGCGAACTGCTCCAGCAGGTTGCAGCCGTAGTCGTCCTCCTGCTGGTACACCTTCCAGCTCACCCCGGCCGCCTGGAGCCGTTCCGCGTATGTCGTCCAACTGAACGGCGTCGGCGCGGAGTTGCGGATGACCGGGCCGCCCTCGGAGCCGTCCGCGTCGATGCTGCCGGTCATCCACATCAGGCGGTTGGGCCAGGTCGGGCCGAGGACCGAGCAGAAGTAGTGGTCGCAGACGGTGAAGGTCTCGGCGAGGGCGAACTGGAAGGGGATGTCCTCGCGCGTGTAGTACCCCATGACGTACGGGCCGTCGGCGCCGTCGGCCGCGCGGTGGGCGGGCAGCCAGCGGTCCATCCGGCCGCCGTTCCAGGCCTCGTGCTGCACCGACCAGGCGTGGCTGGTGGAGGGGATGGCCTGGGCGCTGGTGGTGCGGGTGTCCAGGCGGAACGGGAGGAGGTAGCCCCTCGGGTTCTCGGGGTCGGGCTGGTGGAAGACGGAACGCCCGGTGTCGAGGGTGAGTGCCTCGGGGTCGGCGAAGCCGCGCACCCCGGAGAGGGTGCCGAAGTAGTGGTCGAACGAGCGGTTCTCCTGCATCAGCAGGACGACGTGTTCGACGTCCGCGAGCGAGCCCCGGGCGGGCTGTCCTGCCGCGACGGCCTTCTGGACGCTCGGCGGGAGGAGGGAGAGGGCCGCGGCGCCCAGCGCGCCCGCGGCCGAGCCCAGGAGTCTGCGGCGGGTCAACTCGGCCATGTGTCGTGCCCCTTGCTGAGCGGAGGAACCGGTGGGAGGGCCGGCCCGTGCCCGCGCGGGGCGGGTCACCGCTCGCTCCGCGCCCGGGCCGGGGACGCGGAGGCCACACGACGGCGCGCCGCACGGCCTGCGCGGGGCGGCGGCCGCGCGTCGAGGGCGGGGGCCGGCGCGGATCCGTCGGAGCAGGTGCGGCGTGCGGGCGTTCACGTCCACAGCTGCGCGCTGTCGCACACCCGGGCGCCCATGTTGCGTTCCATCATCTCCAGCGCGGCGTCCGCGAGATCGGCGTGGATGTGGGCGACGGCGTCGCGAGGGACGGTCACCTCGAAGTGCCGGATGTGGGCGTCGAGGGCCGAGTACAGGACGCACTGCTCGGTGACCTGCCCGCACAGGACGAGGTGCTCGACGCCCTCCTGGTCGAGCAGGTAGGACAGCGGGGTCTCGAAGAAGATCGAATGGCGTGCCTTGACGACGAACAGGGACGCCTCGTCGGGGCGGAGCGGGTCGACGAGGTCGGCATGCGCGCCCGCCAGGGCCGTGTCGAGGAGTTCGCCGTGGTGTGAGCGCCACTGGCCGAAGTTGTCGTTGACGTAGATGACGGGCACGCCGGCGCGGCGGGCCCGGCCGAGGAGACCGGCGGCCACCGGGACCACCTTGCGGGCCGACGGCAGAAGGAGGTCGGCGTCGGGATGGTCGTAGGTGTTGATCATGTCGATGACGATCAGCGCGGTCTTGCTCATGCCGGTATGGGTTCCCGGTCGGACGCGAATATGACGGCATATCACTCGTCCGCGCCAGCGAGCGGCCGGGGTCCGTCCCGGGACCCCGGCCGTGGTGCCCAGGTCGGGCCGTCAGGGCCTCACCTCTCCTCGCGGAAGGAGACGTGCCGGCCGGCGACGGGGTCGTACTTGCGCAGGACCAGTCGGTCGGCGTCGTTGCGACGGTTCTTCCGCGTCACGTAGGTGACGCCGGTTTCGGCGGTCGACCTGAGGGTGACGACGGGGCGCGCGGTGCTGCGGGCCATGGGAATCTCCTTTCACCGGCTCGCGCCTTTTGAGCGGTGCATGCCAGTCAGGCGTTCCAACGCGGTGGGCTCCCGGGGCATTCCCCGGTTCCCCGGTCTGCGGGCCGGGCGGGGAATCTCGGTGGCGCAGGCCACGTGTCTCCCGGTTACAGTGCTCCGCCGGCATCGCGCCGGCGTCGAGAGGAGACTCAGCGGTGCGCCGTGGGGTGGGGAACGTGGGGAACGTGGGGAACGTGGGGAACGGCCGGAACGTACGGCAAGGGCTGACGCTGGCAGCCCTGTTGACGGGGCTGCTGACGGGATGCGCGGCCGCGGAGGACGACGCGGGCGCGACGGCGAGCACGGCAGGAGCGTCGGCCGGCGCAGCGGCCGGGGCCACCGCGAAGGCGGCCGCGCGCGGCGGGTCCGTGGGGGCCGCCGGGTCCGCGTGCGAGCTTCCGGTCGCCTTCGACGTCGCGGAGTTCTGGAAGGCCAAGGCGGTCGACGCCAAGAAGGCTTCGCCCGCCACCGGCGACATGGCCGGGCTCGCCGACGCGCTGCTGCGCCAGGGGCCCGTCACCATGGCCTGCGAGATCGACGCCAAGCCCGCGGGGAAGATCGGCTTCCTGCGCGTGTGGACCGGTGAGCCGGGCGCCGCCGACGCGCGCGCCGTGCTGAAGGGCTTCGTCACCGCGGAGAAGGGGGCGAGCAAGGCCGTGTACCGCCCCTTCACCTCGGGTGACGTCACGGGCGCCGAGGTCGAGTACGTCACGAGGAGCGAGCTCCTGGAGGAGACCAGGACGGAGCACGCGCTCGCCGTCATCACCCCCAGGGGTCCGGTGGTGCTGCACCTCGGCGGGTTGGACGACCAGGAGCACGAGGCGATGCTCCCGGCGTACGAGCTCGCCAAGAGCACCCTGCACGTCAACGCCGCCTGACGGGCGCGGGCACACCGGCTCCCTCCGGGCCGCCCGGCCGGAGCCGGGGCTCCCTCCGGGCCGCCCGGCCGGAGCCGGAGCCGGTCAGCTGTCGAGCAGCTCGCGCATCCTCGCGGCGGCGCGTACGGCGGCGTCCCCGCAGCAGTTGTTGAACAGCACATGCACCTGCTCGGTCCCCCGGGCGAGCTCGCGCACCCTGGGCGTCCACTCCGCCAGCTCCGCGTCGGCGTACTCGTGCCGGAAGCGGTCCTCCTTGCTGCCGCTTCCCCAGGCGCGGCTGCGTCCGTGCAGCCGGACGACGGCCAGTCGCCCGCAGGTGACGGGCGTGACCGGCGGTATCGCCGACGCCAGGGACTGCTCCATGTCGACGGCGACGGCGGCGAACCCGTAGGACCGCAGCAGATCGGCGGTGATCCGCCGCTGCTCGGCGCCCCGCCACCACTGCGGATGCCGGAACTCCACACAGACCGGCCAGCCCGCGGTGCGCTCGGCGCACTGTGCGAGGAACACGCGGGCGCGCACGCCGGGGCGGAACCACGGCGGGAACTGGAAGAGGACTGCGCCCAGCCGGCCCGTCTCCCGCAACGGCTCGATGCCGTCCGCGAACCTGCGCCACACCTCGTCCAGCGCCTTCGGACCGCGCACGTCGTCGGGCAGCCCGGGCGGCAGCACCGCGGACCGGGTGGGGTGGCCGGTCAGCAGGGAGAAGGCTTTCACGTCGAACACGAAGTCCTCCGGGGTCCGCTGTGTCCACAGCCCGCTCGTGCGCTCCGCGGGCAGCGCGTAATAGGTCGCGTCGACCTCGACGACCGGAAAGCGTTCGGCGTAGTGGCGCAACCGGCCCTCCGCGTCGCGCCGGCCGGGGGGATACCAGCCGCTGGAGACCAGCGCCCGGTCCGTCCACGAGCATGCGCCCACCAGAATGTCACCCATGGCGGGGCGGATACCCCGCCCGGAGCGGATCTCCCGGCCGACGCGAGGATGCACATCCCGCCGGGTGTGGCGCATTCTTGCTGTGTCGCCCACGCGCGGCACGGACGAGGTAAGGCCGATGACTGGGAGCGCAGCGAACGAGCGGAAGACGTCCGGACCGCCGCCCGCGCTGCTGACCGTGGCCGTGGCGGAGGCGCTGCGGGCGGCGGACGGCAGCTCCGGGGGCGTGTACCTGTGCGCCGGCACGCCCGGACTGCTCCGGCTGGCCGTGCTCACGGGGCTGCCGGGTCCGCTGTTCCGCGCCTGGTGGCGGGTGAACGTCGACCGGCCCTTCCCGGTGGCCGAGGCGCACCGCACGGGCGTGCCGGTGGTGCTGGCCAACGCCACGGAGATGATGCGCCGCTATCCGCAGTTCGCCGCGGGCCTGCCCTTCCAGTTCGGCTCCCTGTACGTGCCCGTCACCGCGGGCGGCCGCTCGTTCGGGGTGCTGACCGTGCTGCGCTCGGCCGTCGCCGACCCGGCGGAGGCGCTGGCCGGCCGGGAACGGCTGACGGCGGTGGCCGACACGCTGGGAGCGGCCCTGCTGCGGCGGGCGGCGGACGGCCGGCCCGTCACCTGGGACGAGGAACCGTTGTGCGTGCGGCCGCCGGCCGCGGGTCCGGCGCCCGGGCGCGTCGGGCGGTTCTCCTGGGACCCGGCGACCGGCGCCGTGGCCGTGGACGAGCACGCGCGGATCCTCCTCGGGCTGCCCGGGGGCGCGTTCCCCGGGACTCTGGACGCGTTGGTGGGGGCCGTCGACGCCACGGACGCGCTGCGGCTGCCCGGCCTGTTCGCCCGGACGGCCCAGGGCCGTCCGCCTCCGTTGCCGGTCCGGCTGCGCACCGTCGAGGGCGGCCTGCGGCTGCTGGAGCTCTGGGAGGCGAGGGGGGAGCAGAGCCCGGCGGACGCTCCCGCCGGGTCCCCCTCCGCGCCGTCCCGCGTCGCGGGGGTCCTCCTCGACCCCGGTCCGGGCGCCCTCGCCGACGGGGCCGCCGACCTGCTTCCGGAGGGCGTGTTCTGCCTGGACCGGATGGGGTTCGTGGTCTACGCCAACCCCCGGGCCGGGCAGCTCCTGGGCGTGCCGCGCGAGCTGCTGGTCGGCCGGTCGCTGTGGGATTCCGTGCCCTGGCTGAACCAGCCCACCTGCGAGGAGCATCTGCGGGGCGTCCTGCTGGCGCCGGAGCCGACGCACTTCCATGTGCGGCGCCCCGCCACCGCCGACCGGCCCTCGGACATGCGTCCCTATGAGGGGGACTGGCTGCGTGTCTCGCTCTACCCCGGGGCCGACCTCGTCACCTGCACCGCCGTCCCGGCGAACCGGGTCCCGGACGACGCGGTCCCCGAGCCCGCGGACACGGACGCTCCCGCGCCCGACGTCGCCGCCTCGACCGCCCCCTTCTACCGGCCCATCGTGCTGGCCATCGCGCTGACGGAGGCGGTCACCGCCCGGCAGGTGTCGGCGGTGGTGATGCAGGAGCTGCTGCCGGCGTTCGGGGGCCGCATGCTCGCCATCTACCTGCTCCAGGAGCGTCATCTGTACCTGGCGTGGGAGTCCGGTTTCCCCAAGGGCTTCCTCGCGCCCTTCGAAGGGGTGGGCCTGGACGCCCGGCTGCCGGGCGTGGAGACGCTCACCACGGGCCGCCCGCTCTTCTTCGACTCGATGCAGCAGCTGGCCGGCGCCTATCCGGGCATCGCCCTCGACGCGGAGGAGGGCGCCCGGGCCTTCCTTCCGCTGATCGCCTCCGGCCGGCCGGTCGGCTCGTGCATCCTCGGCTTCGACCGCTCGCGCAGCTTCCGCTCCGAGGAACGCACGGTGCTCACCGCCCTCGCCGGGCTGATCGCCCACGCGATGGAGAAGGCCCAGCGCTACGACACCGAGGCCGCCCTCGCCCGGGGGCTCCAGCAGGCGCTGCTCCCCCGGCGGCTGTCGCAGCACCCGCGCGTGGAGACCGCCGGCCGCTATCTGCCGGGCACCGAGGGCATGGACGTGGGCGGGGACTGGTACGACGTCGTGGAGGCCGGGGACGGACTCGCCCTGGTCATCGGCGACGTACAGGGGCACGGGGTGCAGGCGGCGGCCACCATGGGGCAGCTGCGCAGCGCCGTGCGGGCGTTCGCGCTCTCCGACCGGCCTCCGCAGGAGGTCATGGGCGGCACGAACCGGCTGCTCATCGACCTCGATCCGGGCCAGTTCGCCAGCTGCTGCTATGTCCGGCTGGACCCGGCCACGGGTCTGGCCCGGGCCGCCCGCGCCGGGCACCTGCCGCCGCTGCTGCGCCACCCGGACGGCCGGACCGACGTCGTGGAGCTGCCCGGCGGAGTGGTCCTCGGGGTGGACCCGCGGGCCCACTACCCGGTCACCGAGCTGCGGTTGGAGCCGGGCGCGATCCTCGCCCTGTACACGGACGGGCTGGTCGAGCGGCCCGGCCACGACATCGACGAGGGCATCACGGCGCTGCGCAGGGCCCTGGCCGAGGCCGGCGGGCCGGCGGAGCGGCCCGGGAGCGGGCACGGCGGCCCCGCGCGGACCCCGGCCGCCGACGCCGCCGATCCCGGCGCTCCCGGTGCTCCCGGTACTCCCGGCGCTCCCGGCGCTCCCGGCGCTCCCGGCTCCTTGGCCGACGGCGCGCCCGGCCGGTCGCTCGGGGCCGTCGCCGACCGGCTCACCGCCCTGGCCCGGCAGACCCCCGACCGGCCCGACGACATCGCCCTGCTCCTGGCCACCCGGCGCGAGGGCCGAAATGATCACCCGGGGCGAGGATGAGGGGCGCGTCCTGTGACCCTGTGTGACGCCTCTCGCCTCTTCCGGCCGGGCAGTGTAGACATGGCACATGGTCCGACTCCTGGGGCGCTCGGATGCCCGGCCGGCCCGTCGTCCCCGGGACCCGGGGGCCCGGCGTACGCCCGAGTCCACGCTCGGCGGGCGCAGTCTCGCCGCGCAGGTGTTCGTCCTGCAGGTGGTCATCGTGCTGCTGCTGGTGGTGGCCGCCGTGGTGGCGCTGCTGCTCCAGGTGCGGCACGACACCACCCAGGAGGCGCGTAACCGCTCCGTCGCCGTCGCGCAGACGTTCGCCAACTCGCCGGGCATGGTCGCGGCACTGGACAGCCCGGATCCGACGGCGATCCTCCAGCCCCGGGCCGAGGCCGCCCGCAAGGCCTCGGACATGGACTTCATCGTCGTGATGAACACCGACGGCATCCGCTACACCCATCCCAAACCGGACCGTATCGGGAAGAAGTTCGTCGGGACCATTCAGCCCGCGCTGGACGGCGGCATCGTGGTCGAGGAGGTCGACGGGACGATCGGCCGGCTGGTCCAGGCCGTGGTGCCCGTGCGGGGGCCCGACGGGAAGGTGGTCGGGCTGGTGTCGTCCGGCATCACCACGGCCCACGTCGGCGGCACGGCCGACCGGCAGCTGCCCCTGCTGCTGGTCAGCGCCGCCGTCGCCCTGGCCCTGGCCACCGCGAGCACGGCCCTGGTCAGCCGACGGCTGCTGCGCCAGACCCACGGCCTCGGGCCGCGCGAGATGACCCGCATGTACGAGCACCACGACGCGGTGCTGCACGCCGTGCGCGAAGGCGTGATCATCGTCGGCGGCGAGGGCGACCTGCTGCTCGCCAACGACGAGGCGCAGCGCCTGCTCGACCTGCCCCCGGACGCCGAACGCCGGCAGGTTCTCGACCTGGGGCTGGACCGGGACACCGCGGAACTGCTGGCCTCCGGGCGGATGGTCACCGACGAGGTGCACCTGGTCGGGGACCGGCTGCTGGCGATCAACCAGCGGCCCACCGATCTGGCGGGCGGGCCGGCGGGAAGCGTCGCCACGCTGCGCGACTCCACGGAACTGCGTGCCCTGTCGGGCCGGGCGGAGGCGGCGCGCGAGCGCCTCGACATGCTGTACGCGGCGGGAGTGGGCATCGGGACGAGCCTGGACGTGGCCCGTACCGCCGAGGAGCTGACGGAGCTGGCCGTGCCGAGGTTCGCGGACTACGCGACCGTCGACCTCTTCGACGCCGTGCTGGACGGCGAGGAGCCGGAGGCGCGCGGCGCGCTGCGGCGCACGGCGATGAGCGCGATCCGCAAGGGTGTGCCGCTGTACGCGGTGGGCGAGCGGATCCGGTTCGTGGACAGCGCGCCGCAGGCCCGCAGTCTGCGCGACGCGCACGCAGTCCTGGAGGCCAGTCTCGCCCGGGCGCCGGGCTGGCGGGCGCAGGACCTCGAACGCACCGAGCAGGTCGTGGAGTTCGGCATCCACTCGCTGATCACGGTGCCGGTGCGGACCGGGGCCCTGACCCTGGGCGTGGTCAGTTTCTGGCGCTCGGAGCGGCCCGACCCGTTCGACCCGGACGAGGTGGTGCTCGCGGAGGAACTGGTGGCGCGGGCCGCGATCTCCATCGACAACGCCCGTCGCTTCACGCGTGAGCACGGCATGGCCGTCACGTTGCAGCGCAGTCTGCTGCCGCGCACCCTGCCGGAGCAGAACGCCCTGGACATCGCCTACCGGTACCTGCCGGCGCAGGCGGGCGTGGGCGGCGACTGGTTCGACGTGCTGCCCCTGTCGGGGGCCCGGGTGGCGTTGGTGGTGGGCGACGTGGTGGGCCACGGGCTGCACGCGGCGGCGACCATGGGCCGACTGCGCACGGCGGTCCACAACTTCTCCGCTCTGGACCTGGCGCCGGAGGAACTCCTCGGGCTGCTGGACGAGTTGGTGGCCCGCATCGACCAGGACGAGGCGGACGACAGCGCCAACGCGCCGGTGTCCGGGGCGACCTGTCTGTACGCCATCTACGACCCGGTCTCCCGGCGCTGCGCGATCTCCCGCGCCGGCCATCCGCCGCCTGCGCTGGTCCATCCCGACGGCCGGGTCGAGTATCTCGACGTGCCCGCCGGGCCCCCGCTCGGGCTGGGCGGGCTGCCGTTCGAGACGGTGGAGCTGGAACTCGCCGAGGGCAGTCGGCTGGTGCTGTACACCGATGGGCTGGTCGAGGACCGGGAACGGGACATCGACACCGGTCTGGAGCTGCTGCGCACCGCTCTGGGGCGGGGCGCCGGGCGTTCGCCGGAACAGATCTGCCAGGGCGTCCTGGACGATCTGCTGCCGGCCCGCCCGAACGACGACATCGCGCTGATCGTCGCGCACACCCGGGCGCTGGGCGCGGACCGGGTCGCCGAGTGGGACGTGCCGGTGGATCCGGCGGCGGTCGGCGAGGTGCGGGCGGCGGTGGTCCGGCAGCTGGCGCGCTGGGACCTGGAGGAACTGTCCTTCACGACGGAGCTGATCCTGAGCGAGCTGGTGACCAACGCGATCCGTTACGGCAGCGCGCCCGTGACCGTGCGGCTGCTGCGCGACCGCACCCTGATCTGCGAGGTCTCCGACAGCAGCAGCACCTCGCCGCATCTGCGGTACGCGGCCATGACCGACGAGGGCGGGCGGGGGCTGTTCCTCGTGGCGCAGCTCACCGATCGGTGGGGCACCCGCTACACGCCCAAGGGCAAGGTCATCTGGGCCGAACAGCCCCTGCCGTGAGGGCGGTCGACCGTCGTGCCGGTCGGCCGCGCCGCTCATAAGTAATGGTTATGAGTCCATAGACCGGACCCGCGTACCGGGTTAGGCATGCCTCAGTTTAGGCTTCCCCCGAGTCGATCTATCGCCACTCGAAGGGAACCTGATCATGCCCCGCCCCCTGCGGGTAGCCATTGTCGGAGCCGGCCCCGCCGGGATCTACGCCGCCGACGCGCTGCTCAAGTCCGACGTGGCCGCCGACCCGGGTGTCTCCATCGACCTCTTCGAGCGCATGCCGGCCCCCTTCGGCCTGATCCGCTACGGCGTCGCCCCGGACCATCCGCGCATCAAGGGCATCATCACGGCCCTGCACCAGGTCCTCGACAAGCCGCAGATCCGCCTCTTCGGCAACGTCGACTACCCGACCGACATCAGCCTGGACGACCTGCGCGCCTTCTACGACGCGGTGATCTTCTCGACCGGCGCGACGGCCGACCGCGAGATGTCGATCCCCGGGATCGGGCTCGACGGCTCCTACGGCGCCGCGGACTTCGTCTCCTGGTACGACGGCCACCCCGACGTGCCGCGCACCTGGCCGCTGGAGGCCGAGAAGGTGGCGGTCCTGGGCGTCGGCAACGTCGCCCTCGACGTGGCACGGATCCTGGCGAAGACGGCGGACGAGCTGCTGCCGACGGAGATCCCGGCGAACGTCCACGAGGGCCTGAAGGCCAACAAGGCGCTGGAGATCCACGTGTTCGGCCGGCGCGGTCCCGCGCAGGCGAAGTTCTCCCCGATGGAGCTGCGGGAGCTGGACCACTCCCCCACCATCGAGGTCGTCGTCGACCCCGAGGACATCGACTACGACGAGGGCTCGATCGCGACCCGGCGCGGCAACAAGCAGGCCGACATGGTCGCCAAGACACTGGAGAACTGGGCGATCCGCGACGTGGGCGAGCGCCCGCACAAGCTGTTCCTGCACTTCTTCGAGTCGCCGGCCGAGATCCTCGGCGAGGACGGCAAGGTCGTCGGGCTGCGCACCGAGCGCACCGCCCTCGACGGCACCGGCAACGTCAAGGGCACCGGCGAGTTCAAGGACTGGGACGTCAGCGCGGTCTACCGTGCGGTCGGCTACCTCTCCGACAAACTGCCGAAGCTGCCGTGGGACCTCGACTCGGGCACGGTGCCGGACGAGGGCGGCCGCGTCATCGAGGAGTCCGGCGAGCACCTGCAGTCCACGTACGTCACGGGGTGGATCCGGCGTGGTCCGATCGGCCTGATCGGCCACACCAAGGGCGACGCCAACGAGACGGTGTCGAACCTGCTGGCCGACCACGCGAACGGCCGTCTGCACACGCCCGTCTCGCCCGAGCCGGAGGCCGTGGACGCGTTCCTCGCCGAGCGCGAGGTCCGCTTCACGACCTGGGAGGGCTGGTACCGGCTGGACGCCGCCGAGAAGGCGCTGGGCGAGCCGCAGGGCCGGGAGCGCGTGAAGATCGTCGAGCGTGAGGACATGCTGCGCGAGAGCGGGGCGTAAGCACGACGAGGGGCTCGGAGCGGACGTCCGCTCCGAGCCCCTCTCCGCTGTGCCTTCCGCCGGCCGCCGTGTCCTCCCCCGGCCGGTTCCGTCAGCGGGAGGCGAGGTCCCGGCCGCCGACGACGGCCAGGGCCGCGGTCACGAGCAGCGCGGCCGTTCCCTGGAGCACGAAGGCGACCAGGGTGTCGGTGGGCATGGGGATGTCGCGCCACGGGTACAGCGCGGCCAGCCGCAGCGCGAGGACCAGCAGGCCCAGGACGGCGAGCGCCAGGGTGGCGTCGGCGCCCCCGGATCCGTGCCGGGCCCGCCACCCGAGGCGCCCCGATGCGACCAGCAAAAAACAGGTCGCGGGCGCCCAGACCGGGTCGGCGGCCATCGGCGCCAGCACGATCGAGGCGCCCATGACCACGCAGCATCCCAGGTAGGCCAGTCCCGGCGGGAGAAGGGGCAGCGCGGGTGCGGGAGCGTCGCGGTGGTGGGCGGTGCACAGGGCCAGGGCCGAGATCCAGGCGAGTGCCACGGACACGGGGGCGTACGGCGTGTGCGGCGGCAGGGCGTCCGTCACCAGCGGCGCGACGAACGGCCAGAGGCTGGGCAGCGCGGCCAGGAGCGCGGCGGTCTGCGCGAGGCGCCGACGGCCGTGCAGGAGCGCGAACCAGGACACGGTCCACAGCAGGGGCAGCCACCAGATCGCCACGGCGGCGACCGGACGGACGGCGCCGCCCCCGGTGAACCCGGTGAGGAACATGTGCCACTGCGCGGGTCCGCCGGTGGCGGCCCAGGTCAGCTCCAGCGCCCGGTCGACGACCGCGGCGGCGGCCTGAAGCAGCACGGCGACCAGCGCGAACAGCCGGACGGCCGAGCCCAGCAGGGCGTAGCCGCGCGGCGCGGCGCCGGCGGCGCCCAGCCGGGTGCGCACGGCGAGGGCGACGATGCTCGCGGTCTCGCCGAGTGTGGGCCGGCTCTGGTCCTGGGCGTCGCGGTCGACGTCCCAGAGGTAGACCTCGACCATCTCCTCCTCGCGTTCCCTGCGGTAGTACGCGGGCAACAGGCGCAGGACGGTGCGGTAGCGCGCTTCGAGCAGCGTCGTCGCGCCGGTCGTCGTACCGGTCATGCCAGACCTCCGGCGAGTCCGGGCCCGGGGGCGGGCGGAGTGACGGCGCCGGGGGCGCGGCGCCCCTCGGCGATGCGGCGGCGGGCCGCACCGGCCCCGGCCGCCATGCGGTCGGCCTCGGCCGCGAGCGCCCGGACGCCCTCGTCCGTGACGCGGTAGTAGCGCCTCAGCCTGCCCTGCTGGACCTCCTCGCGGTCCAGGGCGATGAGCCCGTCGGCGGTGAGCCGATCGAGCACGCCGTACAGCGTGCCGACTCTCAACTGCACTTCTCCGCCGGAGAGTTCCTCTATCTCGCGCAGGATGCCGTAGCCGTGCCGGGGCTGGTCGGCGAGGGCCGTCAGCACGAAGAAGGCGGGCTGGGTCATGCTCTTCGCTGCCATAGGACTGAATATATCGGAAGCCGATATATTCAGTCCACCGAACCGCCGAGGGAATCGTCCCGGCCCGAGGGCTGCGCAGGACCCCGTGCCGGCCCGGCCCGGCCCGGCGGTCCGGTCGGCCGCGGTCAGCCGTCGTCGCGCGGATGCGACTCGATCACCCGGCCGTGCACATCGGCCTTCAGATACGCGCTGCCGTAATCGTCGGACAGGTACACGCTCATCGTGGGTTCGGTGTCGAAGACCGTCGAGGCCGGGTTGATCAGCACGTAACGGCTCGTCGGCGACGGGACGCCGAGGGTGCGGCCGGCCCGGGCGAGCAGCGCGGGCACGGCGTCCCAGTCGTACAGGTCCAGGTCGACGGGGAGGGTGCCGGTCATGACGGTGCCGCCCGGGCCGTCCTTCACCGCGACGTCCCCTCCCCGGTACATGTAGCGGTCGTAGAGCTTGGGACGGCCGGCGACCGGCGCCTCGGCGATGGCGTACTCCTCGTACACCGCGAGGCTGGTGACCTTCGAACCGCCCATGGCCGCGGTGAGTTTCGCGACGGTGCGCTCGACGCCGTCCCCGCCGAGCAGGTCGACCTTCTCCGCGGAGGACCCGCCGGAAGCGGCCCGGGCCGTCTGCCGGGCGCCGGGCGCCGCGGAGACGCTCGACGACACGGCGACGCCCGGCAGGGGCGAGGCCCCGCCGTCGGCGCTCGCGTCCGTGCCGAGTTGCGGCAGCAGCACCCACACCAGGACGCCCGTGAGGGCGGCGGCGGCGAATGCCGCGGCCAGGACGGCGACGCGCGGCCGGGGCGCTCGGCGCGCGAGCCCGGTGTGCGCAACGGCCGGCGTGGCATCGCCGAACGCGGGCGGGGCGAGGGGATAGGAGGTCGGCGAGGCGGGCGGCGTCGAAGGCGAGGGCTCGGGCGGCGCCTGTCCGGCCGCGGCCGCGAGCATCCGGTCGACCTCCGCCGCCCCGGGCCGGGCCCGGGGGTCGCGGACGAGCAGCGCGCCGAGGACGGCCGTCAACGGCCCCGCTCTGCGGGGCGCGGGCACGTCCTCGCCGAGCACGGCGGCCAGCGTGGCGAGCGTGCTCGCCCTGCGCAGCGGATGGCTGCCCTCCACGGCGACGTACAGCATCATGGCCAGCGACCAGAGGTCGGCAGCGGGTCCGCCCTCCTTGCCGCCGACCCGTTCCGGCGCCATGAAGTCGGGCGAGCCGATGACGGCGCCGGTCGCGGTGAGCTGGGCGGACTCCCGGACGGCGGCGATGCCGAAGTCGGTGAGCACGGGCCGGCCGTCGGGACGCAGCAGCACGTTGGCGGGCTTGACGTCACGGTGCTCGATGCCGACGGCGTGCGCGGCGCGCAGGGCGGCGAGCACGTCGCGCCCCAGGCGCGCGGCCTCGGCCGGGGGCATCGGCCCCCGCTGCAGCCGGTCCTGGAGGGAGCCCCCCTCGACCAGTTCCATCACGATCCACGGATACGTGCGCTCGCCGCCGTCGACGATGTGGTGGATGGTGACGACGTTGGGGTGGTGGACGCGCGCCAGCGCGCGGGCCTCCCGCAGGACGCGCTCGCGCAGCGTGCGCGCGCCCTCGGGGTCGTACTCGGCCAGGTCCGGGTCCGGCGGCCGGACCTCCTTCACCGCGACGTACCGGTGCAGCGCGAGATCGTGCGCGCGCCACACCAGACCCATGCCTCCGCCGCCGAGCCGCTCGACCAGCTCGAAGCGGCCGTCGACGACCCGTCTGTGGGGTTCCCCTGTGCTCATGGGGGGAGCTTAGGGGCAGCGGCCGACAGGCCGTGCGCCGCCCGAAGGGGCACTGCGCGAATGGTCCGCGGAGCGACGGGCATGCTGTGAGCGAGGTCACTTCCGGCGAGCCGCACCGGACCGCGCCGGAACCGTCCCGGGACCGCACCCCGTCCCCTCTCCCCTTCAGCTCGCCCCTCGCCCTCCCACGAAGGACGTGTGCCTTGGCTCTCATGCACCCCGACGCCCCGTCGTCCCGACGCCCGGGCCGCTGCTGGACGATCCGTGTGGTCGGACACCGGGACCGCACGGCGTCGGTCACCTGCTCGTCGCCGTGCTCGATGCCGCCGCGCTCCCGGGACCTCGCGGCCCTGCGTCGCTTCGCGGAGGCCCACGCGGCCGCGCACGCCAGAGCGGCGGCGGTGCACCACGACGCCGCCTGCTGGTGCCGCCGTCAGCGATGCGCGCTGCACGAGGGCGTCCGGGTCGCCTGCGCGGGCACGGTCGTCCTCGTGCTGCGGCACGACCCGGCGGTCGGTCAGGTGTGGACCCTCACCGAAGTCTGCTCCGCCTGCGCCTCGTTGCTGCCGCATGCGCGGGTACTGAGCCGAGCGGTGCCGCCACCGGTCCGCGCCGCTGAGCCCGGGTCGGACGCCCGTGCGAGCAGTGGCCCGGGCCAGGGCGGGGGCCGTGGTGCGGGCCCTTACGAGGGGGCGCGCGCGGACCGGGAGGCCTTCGGCCGTCCGGCCGCGCCCGGACCGGCAACCCCGGCCGCGGGAGAACCGCGGCTGGTCCCCGGCGGGTTCAGCGCACTCTCGTCGGGCACGGGACCGGAGCGGGCCACCGGCCGTCGTCGTGGGGTCGGCGGCCGGCGCGGGCGCAGGGCACCGGAGGGCGGCGGGGTGTGACCCGGCCACCGGCCTCCCACCAGGGCTGTCCTGGAGCCGTGGCGCGGTCGGTTCGCGGTCGGTGGCGGGCTTCTTCGTTCAGGGCCGATGGCGGGACTGCGGCGGGACACGGAACGGCAGCACGCCGGGCAGTTGGCCCCCGGGCGGGCGGGACGGCTCGCCGCCGCTGACCCGGGACCGCTCGTCGGTGGTCCGGGTCGCCATGAGCGCGCCGATGCGCGCGCCGCTGCGCCGCCCCTCCAGATGCAGGCGCCCGACGTTGACGCGGTCGCCGGCGAGCAGCGTCAGGACGGCGGACGGACCGGCGGCGTAGGTCGCCAGGCAGCCCTCGGCCCCGCGCACCAGCAGTTCCCGGAACTCGCCGCCCGCCGAGAGGTCGATCATGCGGCGCCCGATGCCGAGAGCCGCGGCGGTGAGCGCGGCGAGCCCTTCCGGCTGCACGTCGGGCATGTCCTGGGCGAGGACGAGACCGTCGGTGCTCGCCGCCAGTGCCCCCGTCAGCTGCGGCACACGGGCGCGCAGCCGGTGGAGTTCGTTCAGAACCTCGGTCTCGACGGCCATGACCGGTGTCCCTTCGGCGCGTTGTCGACTGAAGCGGATCAAGTGCGGTGCGGCGCGGGGTGGTTCAGGTGCCCCTGAGGCTACGGAAGTCGGCGGCCGAAAGCGATGGCTTCGGCATTTTCCCCTGGCATGCCCCATCCCCTGCTCCGGCGAACGGGCGGACGCTGGCGGAGGGCGGACGGGGTTGCGCAGGGCAGGGGCGGGATGCGGCTCGGAGGGAGAGGAGGCCGCGGCAAAGAAGGAGGCCGCGGAAGAGCGGGGCGTCGAATCGGCCGGTGAGCGCGGTCTGCCGCCCCAGCGGACGTGCGGCATCCGTCGCGAGCCGGCCGGGACCGTGCGCGCCCGCGTGTGACCCTGTGCGCGCCCGCGCGCGATCTGCCCGGGGGCGCGCGGACAGGGCTCGCCCCTACGCGGATGGTGGGCGGGCCCTGTCCACAGGATCCGATTCTGCGGTCCCGGGGACCGGCCGGCCCATGGGTGCGGGGCCGTCGGCCGAGGTGTGCGGCGCACACCCCCGTGCGTGCGCCGCACACCCGCGCGCGGCCGCCCGGGATCCGTACGCGTGACGCGTCTCGCACAGGGGAAGGCGCACCCCCGACAGGGGCGGCGCGGGCGCCCGCGCCGCCGACCCCCGCCCGCTTGATCGCGCACGCCCCGCAGCGAGCGATACTGGCCTTCGCACCTCGCCGCCATGTCGTAGCTCGCCCTCATGAATGGAGTCACGCACATCTCCGCGACCGTTCCGCCCACCACTCCGTCCACGGTGTGGCAGTCCCGTGGCCGCCACACCGGCCCGACCGCGCCCGACGTCCTGCGCAAGAACCTCCAGGCCCGCAAGGACGCCGCGACCCTCCAGGACTTCAAGGAGCTGACCGACGTCGGCACCCCCGAGGGCGAGCTGGCCTTCGAAGCCCGGTGGCTGGTGGAGGAGGAGGTGACCGTCCGCGCCCGGCTCACTCTCGCCGAGTGGTCCGGACGGGGGCAGGAATGGACGCTGACGGCCGAGGCGGAACGCCCGTGGGACCTGCGCTGGCCGTCGCCCGCCGCCATGTTCTGGCCATGGGAGGCGGACGCCCTGTGGGGGCACGAGACCGTCACCGGCGAGCGCTACCTGGACGTCAACCCGCTGCCCGCGGACGACAAGGAGCTGCGGCGCGCCCTGCGCAACGCCCTGCGGGACACCTGGACGGTGCATCTCGTCGTCCACGAGGCCATGACGCCCGACGAACGGGGCCGGCGCTCGCTGGTCCCCCTGCTCCCGCCGGGTCTGCAGCACCGGGTCGTCGAGCACCGGGCGGCGCCCCACCAGCTGCGCACCCTGAACTGGGCCCTCAAGGAGTCCGGGGTGGAGGTGCCGCGCGGCGGCGCTCTGGTGCTGCCCGGCTCGCCCGCTCCGGCCGACTACGACGCCGCCGACTTCTCGGTGCGCACCGTGTTCCTGGACGGCACGCACCCCACCGAGCTGCTGGACGCCGTCCAGCGCTTCGCCGCCCTGCCCCGGGCGCTTCCGGAGGGCGCCGACGCGGCGCTCACCGCACTGCGCGAGCAGTGGCAGCTGCTGACCCTGGAGGAGGAGCTCGCCCGGGAACGCGGGCTCGTGGCGATGTACAAGGAGGCGCTGGAGGCGATGACGCAGTCCCGGGACCTGTACCGGGAGGCCGCCGAGCACGCCCATGAGGCGCTGGCCGCGTACCGGGAGGCGGCCGCCGAGATCGGGGAGCCGCAGCCGGCGCCGGCCCGGCGCGGCGGCTCGCCCTTCCAGCAGCTGGGCCGCACCCTGGAACGCTTCAAGGAGTCGACCAAGGGCCTGCGCCCGGCGCCCACGGCACCCACGACGCCCGCCGCCGCTCCCGTGGAGCCGGCGGAACGGAGCGGCACCCTCCCCGACGGCGACGACGGCGAGGACGGCGGCTCCGGGGCGAGCACGCGGTAGCGGCCCGCGGGCGTCCCCCGCGAATCGCCCCGCGTTCGCACGTGTCAGGCGCCCGGCTGTGGATACGCGGTCCCCACGGCATACGCACCGCCCGGAAGGGACCTGGACATGGGCACCGAGCACGGCCCCCGGTCATCGCCCCACCGTTCCGACACGACGCTGCGCGTCAACGGCAAGCCGCACACCCTCTCCGTCGACCATCGCCGCGTCCTGCTGGATCTGCTGCGGGAGGACCTCGACCTCACCGGGGCGAAGAAGGGCTGCGACCACGGACAGTGCGGGGCCTGCACGGTGCTCGTCGACGGGCGGCGCGTCAACAGCTGTCTGCTGTTGGCCGTCTCCCTGGACGGCTGCGACGTAACGACCGTCGAGGGCCTCTCCGGCGACGGCGAGGGCCCGCATCCGCTCCAGCGGGCCTTTCTGGACCGCGACGCCTTCCAGTGCGGTTACTGCACTCCCGGGCAGATCTGCTCGGCGGTCGGCGTGCTCGCCGAGGCGGAGGCGGGCCACCCCTCGCACGTCACGGACCCGTCGGCGCCCTCCGGGCGGCCGTTTCCCCTGGACCGCGACGAGATCCGCGAGCGGCTCAGCGGCAACCTGTGCCGGTGCGGCGCGTACCCCCGCATCGTCGACGCGGTCGAGGACGTGAACGGCGCGACCGGCCACAACCCGAGGACGTGATCCGGTGGAATCCTTCGCCTACGTACGGGCGGGCAGCCTCGCGGAGGCAGCCGAGGCCTTCGCCGCGCACCCGGGCGCACGCTACCTGGGCGGCGGCACCAACCTCGTCGACCTGATGAAACTCGGCGTGGAACGCCCCACCGCGCTCGTCGACGTCACCCGGCTCCCGCTGGACCGGGTGACAGAGCTGCCGGACGGCTCGCTGCGGATCGGGGCCCTGGTGCGCAACAGCGACCTGGCGGCCCATCCGCGCGTCCGCGACGGCTGGCCGGCCCTGTCGCAGGCGGTGCTGGCGGGCGCGTCGGGCCAGCTGCGCAACGCCGCCACCACGGGCGGCAACCTGTTGCAGCGCACCCGCTGCCCGTACTTCCAGGACGTCTCCAAGCCCTGCAACAAACGGCGGCCGGGCAGCGGCTGCGGCGCCCGCGACGGCGTCCACCGCGACCACGCGGTGCTCGGACACTCGGAGCAGTGCATCGCCACCCATCCGTCGGACATGGCCGTGGCCCTGGCCGCCCTGGACGCCGAGGTCGAGCTGTACGGCACGGCGGGGGTGCGCCGGGTGGCGGCGGCCGACTTCCATCGGCTGCCCGGCGAGCATCCGGAGCGGGACACCGTGATCGAGCCCGGCGAGCTGGTCACCGCCGTCGTGCTGCCGGCCTCCTCGGCCGGGGCGCCGTCCGCGTACCGCAAGGCCCGCGACCGGGCCTCGTACGCCTTCGCGCTGGCCTCCGTCGCCGCCGTGCTGGAGGTCGCCGACGGTGTCGTCGCGCAGGTGGGGATCGCCTTCGGCGCGCTGGCGCACCGGCCCTGGCGGGCGAGGCTGGCCGAGGAGGCGCTGCTGGGGGCGGCTCCCACCCGGGCCGCGTTCGAACGGGCCGCCGACCTGGAGCTGGCCGCGGCCCGTCCGCTGCGCGACAACGCCTACAAAGTCCCGCTGGCCCGCAACCTGGCCGTCGACGTCCTGTCGCGGCTCGTGCCCGACCAGGAGGACTCATGAGCTCCGTGGGCGCCCCCGCCGAGCGGCGCGAAGGCCCGCAGAAGGTCACCGGCGCCGCCCGCTACGCCGCCGAGCATCACCTTGCCGGGCGGCTGTTCGCGCGCCCGGTGCCGGCGACGGTGGCGCGCGGCCGGTTGACCGGCGTCGACGTCTCGGCGGCGCTGGCGCTGCCCGGCGTCGTCGCCGTCCTGACCCCTGACGACGCGCCCCGCCTCGCCACGCCGGACGACCCGACGCTCGCCGTGCTGCAGAACCCCGACGTGCCGCACCGGGGCTGGTTCGTCGCCCTGGTGGTGGCCGAGAGCCCGGAGGCGGCACGGGCCGGGGCCGGGGCGGTGCGCGTCGGTTACGCGGAGGAGGACCACGACGTCACGCTCCGCGCCGGGCACCCGCGGGCGTACGTCCCCGAGGAGCTCAACGGCACGTATCCGGGCGAGCGCCGGCAGGGCGACGCCGAGGGCGCCTTCGCCGCGGCGGACGTCCGGATCGACGTCGGCTACCGGGTGCCGCCCCTGCACAACCATCCGATGGAGCCGCACGCCAGCACCGCGCACTGGGACGGTGAGCGGCTAACCGTCCACACCTCAAGCCAGGGCACCACCGCCGTCCGCACCACGCTCGCCCACATGTTCGGGCTGCCGGAGGAGCGGATCACGGTGACGGCCGAGCACGTCGGCGGCGGCTTCGGCTCCAAGGGCACGCCCCGGCCGGACGTGGTGCTCGCCGCGATGGCCTCCTGGCACACCGGACGACCGGTCACCGTCGTGCTGCCCCGCCGGATGATGCCCACCTCCGTCGGCCACCGGGCGCCCACCCTGCACCGGCTGCGGCTGGGCGCGGACCGCGACGGCCGGCTGACGTCCCTCACGCACGACGTGACCACCCACACCTCGCGGATCACGGAGTTCGTCGAGTACGCGGCCGTCCCGGCCAGGGTCATGTACGCCGCCCCGAACCGGCACACCGTGCACCGCGTGGTCCGGCTCGACGTCCCGTCGCCGTCGTGGATGCGCGCCCCCGGCGAGGCGCCCGGGATGTACGCCCTGGAGTCGGCGATGGACGAACTGGCCGACGCTCTGGGCATGGACCCCGTGGAGGTGCGGATCCGCAACGAGCCGGACGCCGAACCCGACAGCGGCAAGCCGTTCAGCAGCCGCCATCTCGTCGAGTGCCTGCGCGAGGGCGCCCGCAGGTTCGGCTGGGAGGGCCGCGATCCCCGGCCGCGGGCGCGGGCCGAAGGGCCGTGGCTGCTCGGGACGGGCGTGGCCGCCGCCACCTACCCCGTACAGGTGTATCCGTCGACCGCGGCGGCGCAGGCGCTGGCGGACGGGTCGTTCCTGGTCGAGGTCAACGCCGCCGACATCGGCACCGGCGCGCGCACGGTGCTGGCGCAGATCGCGGCGGACGCCCTGGACGTTCCCCCGGAACGGGTGCGGATCCGGGTGGGCAGCAGCGATCTGCCGGCGGCTCCGCTGGCGGGCGGCTCCTCGGGCACCGCGTCCTGGGGCTGGGCCGTCCACGAGGCCTGCGCACGGCTCGCCGCCCGACTCGCCGCGCACCCGGGCCCGTTGCCCGAAGAGGGGATCCGGGAGCGCGCCGACACCGCGGGGGCGGCCGACGCCGAGAGCGACTTCGCCCGGCACGCGTTCGGAGCGCACTTCGCCGAGGTCGCCGTGGACACGGTCACGGGCGAGGTGCGGGTACGCCGGATGGTCGGGGTGTACGCGGCGGGACGCATTCTCAACCCCCGTACCGCGCGCTCCCAGTTCGTCGGCGGCATGACCATGGGCCTGGGCATGGCGCTGACCGAGGGCAGCACCATGGACGCCGCGTTCGGGGACTTCCCCGAGGCCGATCTCGCCGGCTACCACGTGCCCGCCCACGCCGACGTGCCCGACGTCGAGGCGCACTGGATCGACGAGCACGACCCGCACCTCAACCCCGTGGGCGGCAAGGGGATCGGCGAGATCGGCATCGTGGGCACGGCGGCGGCCGTCGGGAACGCCGTGCACCACGCCACGGGCGTCCGCTTCCGCGAACTGCCGCTGACCCCTGACCGGGTGCTCACGGGCCTGCTGGAGAGCGGCCGGCCCGGTCCCGGCTGACGTCCGGTCCCGGGCCCGGGCCGGCGATGAGCGCCGGGGGTGGGTCGGGGTCCGGGCCTCCGACCCGCCCCCGGCGGGCGAGCGGACGGTGCCGCACCCGCCCGGCCCGTCGGGGGCGCGAGGCGCCACGGCGGTCCACTCGGGACCATCCTCGGCGCGTCGCCGCGTCTGTGCGGCGTCGGTCCCGGCCCCGGTCCGGAACACGCACCGGAATCAGGCGGGACGGGGACGGTCCGGCCCGGGCTCCCCGCTCAGCGCGACGCGCCGGCCGTCTGCTCGGGTGGGGCCCCGGAGGCCGGGCGGCGGTCGCCCAGCAGCCGTGCGACGCCCGTGAAAAGGGCGACGAGCAGTGCGAGGACGGCCGCCGCGGCCGTCGGCGCGGCGAGCCACTGCGGGGCGAGGGTCGCCTCCGTGGCCCGGGACAGTTCCGCCACGCCGATGCGCGGGGCGAGCAGTTGGGCGCCCGCGAGGGCCGCCGGCACCACCACAGCCGCCGCGAGCAGCCGCAGGGTGGGCCGGCGGAGCAGCAGCAGGGCCGACAGGAGACACAGTCCGCAGGAGGTCAGGGCCACCGCGAGAACCGCGGTCGGGAGGCCGTCCCGGCGCACGAGGACGTGCGCGACGCCGCACAGGGTCAGCGCCAGTGCGGCGGCCCATGCCGTCCATGGCACGACCGCGTCGGAGCGGCGGGCCGATCGCGCCGAGGCGCGGGCGGGCGGCGCCAAGGGCGCCGGCGCCGACCGGAGTTCGGGGTCGGCGGGGTACGGGGTCGGCGGCTCGGCGCTCTGCGGTGCGGACGCCGACGGGGCCGCGGGCACGGCCCGCAGCCGCGCGAGCCGCTCGACGAGCTCCACCACTTCCTCGACCGGGCGGTGGGTGGCCGCCGCCCGCACCGCCTCGTCGCCGCAGTGCGGCTCCAGGGGCGGCCGGAACAGCAGGGCCATCAGCCGTGCGACCTCCTCCACGGACCGGCTCTCGACCGCGGCGCGGATCATGTGGTCGGCGTGCTGCGCGTCGTGCGGCGGCCCGGACAGCACCGCGACCAGCCGTGAGACGTCCTCCAGGGGCCGGCCGGCGCCGACGACGCGCAGGACGTCGGCCGCCGCCTCCCTGCCGTCCTCGGTCTGTTCGAGCAGGGCGACGAGCCGGGCGACGTCCTCCAGCGACCGGTTGGCCGCGGCCTCGCGGATCAGACCGTCGACGGGATCGGGGTAGGCCGGGGCGGTCTCGCCGGACGGAACGGCAGCCGCGTCGGGGTCGGGCACGGGTGCCGGCGGCGTCACCGGGGAGAGGGGGACGGTCGTGCTCGTCACGCCGGTGGGAGGTGGGACGGGACGGTCCGGAAAGGACCGTGAAGAGCGGGTGATCATGCTGAGCTCTCTCTGAAGGGTGCGGTCGCCCCCTGCGCCCCCGAGCTGCGACACGCGACTTGACCCTCCCCATTACTAGGGCCGCCCGGCGCACTCCGCCACTCGGACGCGCCACCCGTGTGAGACGCGTCCGATGCGGTAATCCCGCGGGAAGCGGGAATCCGGAAACGGAAAGCGGGGAAATCGACAGACAGGGACCACGCGCCAGGGTCCGGACAGAGCAGGACAAAGAGAGCAGACGCCGCGCGACGGACCATCGGGAGGGCCCGTGGATGCGCCAACCACGCTCGTCGTCGTCGCGGCGGTGGTCGCCGTCGCCCTGTTCGCCGTGGCCGCCACGGTGCTCGTGCGCCTGGTCCGCGCCCGCCGAGGTCTGAGGCGAGCGGGACTGCCCACCGGCCCGCGCTGGGTCTTCTGGGGGGCGGTCCTGTACTTCGTGCTGCCGGCCGACATCCTGCCGGACCCCGTCTACCTCGACGACATCGGTGTCCTCCTGCTGGCCCTGCGCACCCTGCGCCGCGCACCCGAGAACAGCCCCGAGCAGCTCCCCGACTGACCGCTCCGGAAGACGTTTTCACCCCGGCTCGACCCGATCTCCCCTGCTCCGCGCCCTGTTCGGCGCCCGACTCGCCGATGATCACGGAGAGTAAGGAAACCAACCACCCGTTCGATTCGTATAAGTGACTGAAGGTCGCACCCATCCAGCATCACGCAGCGGGCCCGAGTGACGTCGCACAGCGGCACCGCTTGATCGAAGCAGTACCGACGAGGGAGAGACGATGAAACCGTTCACGCTCAACTACGCACGCCCTGCTGCGGAGTTGGAGTTCGCCACTCCGTACGCCTACGATCACGGACTGCAGTTGAACGTACTCCTCGACGGCCGGATCGCCGCGCGCGACCACGCCCTCATGAGAGAACTCGGGACGACGACCTCGACAGCGGGCTCCAAGACCCACTTCGACGACTGAACACGGGCCGAAGCGATATGACCGTGCTCATTCTCACCTGTGAAGAGGACGTCACGGCGGACATGGTGGTCGTGCACCTGAACGCCGCCGGCGTCCCGGTCGTCCGGTTCGACCCGGCCGACCTGACCCGTTCCGTCGCGCTGTCCGGCGAGTTCGTCCACGGGGCCTTCCGCGGCCACCTGTCGTCCGCCGGCCGGCTGCTGAGCCTCGACGGGCTCAGGTCGGTGTGGGTCCGCCGTCCCGGCGTGCCCGCGGCCCGGGCGCTTGAGCCGTCGGCATGGCTCACGGAGGAGTCCTCACAGGCGCTCTACGGCATGCTCCGCGGTACCGGGGCACGCTGGATGAACCACCCGGACGCGTCCCTGCGCGCCCGGCACAAGCCCTGGCAGCTCCGGCTCGCGCAGCGCTGCGGCCTGCCCGTGCCGGCCACGCTCATCACCACCTTCCCGCAGGCGGCGCGCGAGTTCGCGGACCGCTACCCGGACCTGGTGGTCAAGCCGGTCTCCGGGGCGCACCCGCAGGACCCGCCCCGCGCCGTGCCCACCACCCGGGTGCCGCCGGGCGCGGACTTCGCCGCCGTGGCCTACGGTCCGACGCTGCTGCAACGGCGGGTGGCCAAGCGGGCCGACATACGGCTGACCGCGATCGGCGACCGTCTGCTGGCCGCCCGCAAGGAGACTCTTCCCGGCGGCGATCCCGACGTGGTGGACGTGCGCTTCTCGCCGTCGACCACCCCCTGGAGTCCCGTCGAGGTCCCGCCGCGGCTCGCCGAGGCCGTTCGCGGATATCTGCGGGAGGCGGAACTGGCGTACGGGGCCTTCGACTTCGCCGAGGACGCCGACGGCACATGGTGGTTCCTGGAATGCAACCAGTCGGGCCAGTTCGGCTTCGTGGAGGTGGACACCGGCCAGCCGATCGCCCGCACCATCGCGCAATGGCTGGCCGGTTCGCCCCCGGAGCCCGGCGTACGACGCCCCGACCGGTGCGGCACGGCCGCCCCGTGACGGGCCCGGGCGCGGCGGTGCCCCAGCAGGAGCACCGCCGCGTCCGGGAGCCGGCGCCTCGCCGTCCTCACACCGCCAGGGACAGCCCGTTCTCCGCGTGCTCCGCGTCTGTCGCGGGCGTCGCCGCCGCCGACTCCAGCAGGGCGTCCGCCGCGGCGACCGCCTCGCGGACGTCGGGCGTGCCCATCAGCACGCACAAGGTGTACGTCACGTCCTGAAGCTCACGAGCCGCCTGCGGCGTCTCCCTCTCCGCCTGAGCGATCTTCAGCGTCGCGTAGCGGGTCAGCAACGTCCTGGCGACCTTCGGGTCCGGAACGATCACGAGCGCCCCTCTCTCCTGTTTGCGCTGCGTGTGCCCGGACCTGGGCGATTCATGCGTGTCGGGCGCTCATCGCACGCGCGGGGGGCGCGATCCGGCCATGACCGCTCACGCGTCCCGCCCGCCGTGCGGAGCCGTGTGAGCGCCTCCCCCGGCCGCCCGGAGCCTTCCGGCCGCCCGGCGCCGGACGACGGTGTCGGCGATGGAGGCGGTGGAGGCGGTGGAGGCGGTGGAGGCGGTGACCGGCGGGCGCGGCCGGGTCGGGCTGTGCTCGACGGTGAACGCGCCGGCCGCCGCAGGGATGCGGCGGCCGGCGCGCAGGAGGTGGATGAGGGTGCGGACGGACGAGAGCGCGGACAGGTGTTCGCCCCGGTGGCGGTGGTCGAGCGGTCTGCCGTACGACGACGCCGTCGGTGCCGGTCCTGCGGGTGGTCGTGTCAGACGGCGGCGTCCAGCTCCGCCAACTCGTCGGCGGTCAGGACGAGTTCCGTCGCGGCGAGGGAGTCGAGGATCGTCTCGGGGCGGCTCGCGCCCGGGATCGGCACCACCACCGGCGAACCGGCGAGCATCCACGCCAGGCATACCCGCTGCGGGCTCACCGCGTGCGCCTCGGCGACACGGGCGAACGGCGCGTAGGAGGAGCCCAGTTCGCGGGCGCGGGCGATGCCGCCGAGCGGGCTCCACGGCAGGAACGCGATGCCGAGTTCGTCGCACAGCCGCAGTTCGGGCTCGCTGGAGCGGAAGGCCGGGGAGAACTGGTTCTGCACGGAGGCCAGCCGCCCGCCGAGGATGTCCTGAGCCTCGCGGATCTGCTCGGGGTTCGCGTTGGAGACGCCGGCGGCGCGGATCTTGCCCTCGTCGAGGAGTTCGCGCAGCGCGCCGACGGACTCGGCGTAGGGGATCCGCGGGTCGGGGCGGTGGAACTGGTAGAGGCCGATCGCCTCCACGCCGAGCCGGCGCAGCGAGGCCTCGCAGGCCGCCTTGAGGTGGGCTGGGCTGCCGTCCAGGGTCCAGCTGCCGTCGCCGGGGCGCAGGTGGCCGCCTTTGGTGGCGACCAGGACGTCGCCGCCGCGGTCGTGGGAGGCGAGCGCCTTGGCGATCAGGGTCTCGTTGTGGCCGACCTCGTCGGCGTGGAGGTGATAGGCGTCCGCGGTGTCGATCAGCGTCACGCCGGCGTCCAGCGCGGCGTGGATCGTGGCGAGGGAGCGCGTCTCGTCCGGGCGGTTCTCGATCGACATCGGCATGGCGCCGAGGCCGATCGCGCTGACGTCCAGATCGCCGATGCGGCGGGTGTGCATGCTCGCGGCCTCTTTTCGATGCGGTCGGGCGACGGGACGTCCAGTGCACCGGAAGGTGATCGCGGCGCACCGGACGCCTCCAGACTGGCCCCGTCGTCGGCCGTGGGTCCAATGGAGATAAGCGAACGCATTCAGCAGCCCGGCCGCTGAATCAGTCGAGCGCGCGTCGGGGGCGGTCAGGTTCGCCGGACACTCCGTGACGCCGGTCGCCCGGTGCGCGTCCGCCGGGCCGGGGAGGGCGCCGACCGTCGTCGCGTCCTCGCGAGCGCGGCTGCCGGCCGGGCGGATCCGAGCGCACGGCGGGCGCGGCGCTCGCCCCGACCCGCGTCGGGCATGCATCAGCCGCCCGATTCGGAGCACCCGGCATGCTGTCGCCTGACGAGGAGAGAAGCCGTGCTCTGGGTCGCCGTACTGCTGCTGCCGCTGGTGTCCGTTCTGCTGGCCTTCATGGACCGGGTGGAGCAACGCCTGCTCGCCCCGGTCGCGGCCAAGCGCCGCCACGCCGGCCGCCGACGGCACCTGCGTCTGATACCGGGCGGCGCCACCGACAGCAGGGCGGACGCGGCGGCGGCCGCGGCGGGTGGCGTGGCGGGTGGCGTGGCGGCGGGGCCGGTGGACGACGCCCGGGCCGCCTGACGGCCGGCCGGCATGTACTCGTCGCCGCCGGTGTGCGAGGCTCGCCCGGGGGCGCCAGTTCGGCAACGGCAGGGAGAGTCAGCGGTATGCGCATCGGTCTGCTCGGCACCGGTCCCTGGGCCGGTCTGGTCCATGCCCCCGTCCTCGACGCCCACGAGGAGCTCGACTTCGTCGGCGTCTGGGGTCGTCGGCCCCGGGCAGCCGAGGAACTGGCGGCCCGCCACCGCACCCGGGCCTACGCCGACGTAGACGCCCTGCTCGCGGACGTGGACGCGGTCGCCGTCGCCCTGCCGCCCGACGTCCAGGCCCGCCTGGCGGTGCGGGCCGCCGGAGCCGGGCGCCATCTCCTGCTGGACAAACCCCTGGCCGCGACGGTGACCGGGGCGCGGGCCGTGGCCCGGGCCGTCCAGGAGGCGCGGGTCGCCTCGGTCGTCTTCTTCACCACCCGGTTCGCGCCCGGGCCCCCGCGCCTGGATCGCCGAGCAGGCGGACGCCGGAGGGTGGTTCACGGCGCACGCCCAGTGGCTCGGGGACGTCTTCCACGAGGAGAGCGACAGTCCGTTCGCCACACCCTGGCGCGGCGAGAAGGGCGCCCTGTGGGACGTGGGCCCGCACGCGTTGTCCGTGCTGCTCCCGGTGCTCGGCGACGTCCGTCGGGTGGCGGCCGCGGCCCAGGGCCCCGGCGACACCGTCCATGCGGTCCTGGACCACGCGAACGGCGCCTCCAGCACGCTGACGCTCAGCCTGACGGCCCCGCCCGCCGCGGCCGGGGCCGGCCTCGAACTCCGCGGCGCGGCCGGGGTGACCCGGCTCCCGGAGGGCGGCGTGGACGCCGCCGACGCCCTCACCCGTGCCGCGGACGAGCTGCTCGCCGCGGCCCGCGGCGACCGCCACCACCCCTGCGACGCCGCCTTCGGCCTGCGTGTCACCGAGGTGCTGGCCGACGTCGAGGCCCTGCTGGAGGAGGGGGCACGCCGGCCCGGCGCTCCCGGCCGTCGCCGGGACTGACGGGCGTCTCGGCGTGCGCCGCCCCGCACCGGGGTGGAGCGTGGGGATGTGGGACGAACGGACGGGGACCGGCGGGGCTGGCTGCGGGGCGCGCCGCCGCCGCGCTGGGTGCGGGCGCTGCCGCTCGCGCTGGCGGCGGGCGTCTGCGCCGCCACCCTGATCAGTCCCGACCCGCTGGACATCGGCTTCCTGCTGGGCGCGATCCCGCCGCTGGCGGTGCTGTCGTACGGACCGGCGGTCACCGCGGTGCTGGGCGTGGCCGCCGTCGTGATGCTCGACGTGCCCGCGTTCCAGCTCGACCGGCCGGGACAGACCGATGTGCTGACGGTGTCCTTCGTGGCGCTGCTGAGCGTGTTCGTGGCGTTCGTGCGGCACCGGCGCGACCAGCAGCTGGACACGGAACGCACCATCGCCGAGGCGGCTCAGCGCGCCGTGGCGCCGCCGGTGCCCGAGCGGGTCGGGCCGGTGCGGTGCGCGGGTCTGTACCGGGCGGCGCAGCGCGGGACGCTGGTGGGCGGCGACTTCTTCGACGTGCGGGAGAGCGCCCACGGGGTGCGGGCGGTGCTGGGGGACGTGCAGGGGCACGGGCTTGCGGCCGTGGCCACGGTGTCCTCGCTGCTCGGGGCGTTCCGGGAGGCGGTGCTCGACCAGCCAGACCTGGAGTCGGTGGCGGCCCGCCTGGACCGCAGGCTGGTGGTGGACTCGGCTCGGGTCGCGCACGCCGAGCTGTTCGCGACGGCCGTCCTCGTGGAGTTCGCGCCGGACGCCGACGCCGTGCGCGTCGTCGCCTGCGGGCATCCTCCGCCCGTGCTGCTGCGCGACGGCGCCGCCGTCGAGGTGGACGTGGCGCCGTGGACGCCGCTGGGGCTCGGTCTGTCCGGCGGCCGGCTCACCGCCGCGGTCGTGGCGCTGCGCCCCGGCGACCGCCTCTTCCTCGCGTCCGACGGCGTCTCCGAGGCCAGGGACGCGACGGGCGCGTTCTACCCCCTGCTGGACCGGCTGCCCGCGCTCGCCGCCGACGCCGACCCCGACCCGGCGTCGACCGCCGACCGGGTGTGGACGGACGTCCTGCGCCACTGCCCCGCGGTCCGCGACGACGTCACGATGCTCGTCCTCGCGCCGGTGGGTCCGGCGGGCCGCTGAGGGTCTCGGCGTCGCCCTCGGCGTCGATGTGCGGCAGGATCCGGTCCAGCCACCGTGGCGTCCACCAGGCGCGCGGGCCCAGCAGCGTCATGACGGCGGGCACCATGAGCAGCCGGACCACGGTGGCGTCGATGAGCACGCTGACGGCGAGGCCCAGGCCCAGCATCTTCACGACGATGTTGTCGCTGATGATGAAGGCCGAGAACACGCTCACCATGATCAGGGCCGCGCAGGTGATGACCCGGGCGGTGATCTCCAGGGCGTGGGCCACGGCGTCCTTGGCGTCGCCGATGCGCAGCCATGCCTCGTGGACGCGGGAGAGCAGGAAGATCTCGTAGTCCATGCTGAGGCCGAAGATGATCGCGAACATCATCATCGGCACGTAGCTCTCGATGGGCACGTCGCCGTGGACGCCCAGCGCGGGCCCGCCCCAGCCCCACTGGAAGACGGCGACGACCACGCCGTAGGAGGCGGTGATGGACAGGACGTTGAGGACGGCGGCCTTGACGGCGACGAGGAGGCCCTGGAAGACGGCGAGGATGATCAGGAAGGCGAGGGCGACGACCACGCCGATGATCAGGGGCAGCCTGCTGGCCACGATGTCGCGGAAGTCGACCTGGGCCGCCGTGGTGCCGGTGACATAGCCCTTGGCGTCGTAGCCGGAGACCGCGTCGGGGAGGGTGTGGTCGACCAGGCGGTTCGTCAGGCCGGTGGTGACGGCGTCCTGCGGCGCCTCGGTCGAGTAGACGGTGCCGATGAGCACGTCGCCGTCCTGGGTGGGCGACAGCGGGGTGACGGTGGCCGCGTCGGGCACGCCGTTCAGCGCCTTCTGCGCCTGGGACTGAAGGTCGGAGCGTTTGTCGGTGGGGACCGACGTCTGGTCGATGACGACGGTGAGCGGCCCGTTGGAGCCGGGTCCGAAGGCGTCGGTCATCAGGTCGTAGGCCCGCCGGTCGGTGAAGGAGGTCGGGTCTGCGCCGTCGCCGATGTGGCCGAGCTGGATGGAGAAGACGGGGATGGCGAGGATCGCGATGACGGCGACGCCGGCCCCGAGGAACTGCCAGGGCCTGCGTTCGACGCGTCTGGCGTAGCGGTGCCAGGTGCCGTGCGGGACGGCGCCCGGTTCGGCGTCGGTCTCGGCGACCGGTTTGCGGACGTGGTAGCGGTCGATGTGCCGACCGATCAGCCCGAGAAGGGCCGGGACGAGGGTGAGGGCCCCGACGACGGCGGAGACGACCGTGATGGCGGCGGCGAGTCCGAGTTTGCCGATGAAGGACACCCCGGACGCGTACAGACCGAAGAGCGCGATGATCACCGTGGTGCCGGAGACGAGGACGGCGCGGCCGCTGGTGGCGGTGGCGTGCCCGGCGGCCTGCGCGGGGTCGGCGCCGTTCATCAGATTCTGCCGGTGCCGGGTCACCAGGAAGAGCGCGTAGTCGATCCCGACACCCAGTCCGATCATGGTGGCCAGCGTCGGCGACACGGTCGCGAAGGTGAAGGCGGCGGCCAGCAGCCCGAGGCAGGCGAGCCCGCCGACGACGCTGATCAGCGCGGTCACCAGCGGAAGTCCGGCCGCGATGACGCTGCCGAAGCCGACGAGCAGGACGACGATCGCGACGGCGAAGCCGATCAGCTCGCTGACCCGGTCGTCGGCGGCGGGCCGGGCGAGTTCGCCGAGCGTGCCGCCGTACTCGACGTCGGCGCCGGCCGCGCGCAGCGGCTGTACCGCCTGGTCGACGCCGTGGAGGTAGCCGTCGCCGAGCGTGGAGGGCTGCACATCGAACCGGACGGTGACGTAGGCGGTCTTCCCGTCGCTGGAGACCGGCCCGACCTTGGTCGCGGTCTGTGTCAGCGGGTTCTGCGCGCTCAGCACATGGGGCAGCTTCTGAAGGTCGCCGACGGTGGTCGACATCTGCGAGCCGAGCGTGCTCACGCCGTGGTCGTCGTGCAGGACGATCTGGCTGCTGTAACCGCCGGCCTGCGGATCGTGCTGCTTCAGCACGTCCAGGCCCTCGGTGGACTGCACGCCCGGCAGCTGGAAGTTGTCCTCGTACTCGCCGCCGACCGTGCGGCTGACCACCTGGAGGGCGACGATCGCGACCAGCCAGGCGATGATGACGAACAGGAAGTGACGGGCGCACCAGGCGCCGAGCCTGCGCAGTCCCCCCTGTTGGGGTTTCCCGGCAGCAGTGGGTTCCATGAGCTGGGCCTTCCTGCCGTGCGGCGCTGCCGCCGCACAGTGGTTGGGACGCCCCGACACAGCCCATTACACCCCTGCCCGATCTTCGCGGCATCTCGGCCCGCGGTGATCGCGATTGCAGGGTGCGTCTCCAGGATGAATGGTGTTAGTACATTCCTTCGGACGCGAGGAGCCGCCATCATGCCGACGTCACAGCCCGGCGCCGCCCGACCCTCCCCGGACGACCGCGTCACCCCCGACGATCTGCTCCACACCCGCACCGGCACCGAGGTCTCCGCGGAGGACATGGTCCTCGCCACGGGACGCGACCTGAATCCGCGCACGCTTGCGTGGGCGCGGCGCAAGCTCGCCGAGGAGGGACCCGGCGCGATCGAGAAGCTGCTGCCGTAGCCGTCTCCGCCCTTTCCCGACCGCCCCCGCCCTGCCAGACTGCGGAGGGTGCCCGACTTCGACATGCTCGTCCTCGGATCAGGTCCCGGCGGTCAGAAGGCCGCCATAGCGGCGGCCAAACTGGGCCGCCGGGTCGCCGTCGTCGACCGCCCCGACATGGTCGGCGGGGTCTCCCTCCACACCGGAACCATCCCCTCCAAGACCTTGCGCGAGGCGGTGCTCTATCTCACCGGCCTCACCCAGCGGGACCTGTACGGACAGAGTTACCGCCTCAAGGAGAACATCACCGTCGCCGACCTGACCGCCCGCACCCAGCACGTGGTCGGGCGCGAGATCGACGTCATCCGCAGTCAGTTGAGCCGCAACCACGTCGCCCTGTTCGCCGGCACCGGCCGGTTCGTCGACGACCGCACGATCGCCCTGCGCGAGGTCACCGGGCAGGAGCGGCTGATCAGCGCCGAGCACATCGTCATCGCCACCGGAACCCGGCCCGCCCGGCCGGACAGCGTGGAGTTCGACGGGCGGACCATCCTGGACTCCGACAACGTGCTGACCATCGAGCGGGTGCCGCAGTCGATGGTCATCGTCGGCGCCGGCGTGATCGGAATGGAAGCAACTTAATCACTAGTACGGGAGAGCTGGGAGAGCCGGGCGGCCGGGCATGCATCGGCCCCGCCAGGCAAGGGCTTCCGGTCCCCCGCCCGACGGGGCCAGCGTTACCCGCTCAGGTTGCGACCGGAGTCCCGCATTCAGCACCGTGCGCATCGCATATGCCTGTGAGTGCCGTTCGCACCCGGTGCGAACCGCCGGACACCCCCAGAATGAACCCGCCCCGCCTGGCCTCTTCCGGGAGACCTGGCGGGGCGGGAGCGGCCCCACACCGGACGGAATCTGACGTTGCGTCACGAAAAGCGTCTGGACTGGTGCTGACATCTGACCATGGCCAGTTCAGCTTTGTCGAGTGCCTCGCGACTCTCCCAACTGGATCATCGAACGGCGTCGCGAACTGGGCGAACGCATTGGCGACTTACGCGCCGCCGCCCACCACACTCAGGAATCTCTCTGCGCGGTCACCGGCATCAGCCGCAGCCATCTACAGCGCATCGAGCGCGGCGAGACCGACGTCCGCTACGGGGACCTGCTCCTCATCGCGGCCGCTCTGGACCAGAAGGTCTCGGTCCTCGTCGACCTACGAGACGAAGGCCCCGCCCATCCGCCACGGCAGTGAGCAGACGAACGGGGCCGGTTTCAGATGTCCCACGCCTCCGTAGGGCGGTCCACCCAGGCCTGCTGACCGTGGGCGGTGACCGTCAGCCCGAACCGTTCGAAGCCGGGCTCGCCCGCAGCACGCCACCAGGCGAGCGCCGCGGCGACTTCGTCCCACAGCCTGCGCGGTCCCGCCTGCCAGACCTGCGCCTCCGCCCGCTCATCGCTGAACAGGACGCACGCCCAGGACCGGTCTGTCAGCCCGTAGAACCACACCGGCCGCGCCCCGTCCCGCTTCTCAGCCGGCTGGTGGTGGCAGTTGCGCACCCGCAGCCCGACGGCGAACGGCGTCGCCGCGAAGCGGCCCTCGCCGAGGAGCTCGGGCTCCGTCACGGTCGTGGTGCTCCGGTCGGCGCCGGCCACGCCGTCGGGGACGTACACCTCGTGGCCGGCGAACGGCGACCGCTGTGCGCGCAGCTTCATGAACTCCACCGGTCCGGTGAACCTCCCCGAGGCGCTGGCCCCGTCCTCGGCGACCATGAGCCGGAGCACGGCATCCGCGTTGGAGAAGTGCGTCCCCCACGGCACCACGATCAGACCGCCCGGCCTCACGTCAGCGATCCACGTAGCGGGCACCTTGCGCACTCCCGCAGTGGCGATGAGCCGGTCGTACGGGGCACCCTGCGGGTCACCTTGCTCACCGTCGCGGGTAAGCACGGTGACGGGCGGACTGGTCCCGTTGAGGCGGTCCCTCGCGACTGCGGCCACGTTCGCATCGACCTCGACGGTAACGACGTTGCGCGCGCCCAACCGGTGGGCGAGGAGCGCCGCGTTCCACCCTGTGCCGGTCCCGATCTCCAGGACGCGCTGCCCGGGCTGCACGTCCAGGTCACGCAGCATCCCGAACACTACGGACGGCATCGACGCCGACGAGGTGGGCACCTGGCCGCGGCCCCGGCTCGCGCCGTCGTCCCACTGGATCACGATGGGAACGTCAGCGTGCGCGTAGGAGAACCACAGGCCCGGCTCGTCCCGCAGATCCACGGAGACGGTCGTGCCGGAGTCCATGTCGAACGGCCAGATCTGCTCCGGCAGGAACGCCGAACGCGGCACGGCCGTGAAGGCCGGCAGCCAGTCCGACGTCATCACCTTTCGCCCGAGGAGGGAGCGACCCAGTCTGGCCCGCTCCTCCTCTTCCACTCCGCTGAGTGTCATGTCAGGCGGCGACCTTCGGGCCGCCGTCGGGGGACGGAGGGACCGGCGGGCCCGGCCACGGCTGCCCGGGCAGGCCGTCGCCGTCTCCGTCGCCGCCACCGCCGGCCATCCGCTCGATCACGCCTACCTTCATGCTGTTCTCCCTGTCGTGAGTTCATCGTGCTGTGGCCCGCCCCGGAGGGGAAGGCCTGGGCCCCGTCCCGCCGGACTCTTCCGGAGATCCGACGGGACGGGCTTCCCACCAGGCAGAGACTTCCGGTACTCCGCCCGGCGGGGCTCTGGGGTGCGACCCTGACCCTGCGGTCGCCCTGGGGCCCCGTACGCCGGGGCTGGCGGCTGTCGGTCAGCGCGGGTTGAAGCGGACGACGTTGACGCACTTCTTGTGGATTCGGCCCCCGTGGCCGTTGCCACTGGTCGGGCTGGCCTGGGAGTACGGCTGGGCGTCGGCGGCGTCATCGATGACGCGGTCGCACGCCAGGCACATCCAGATCCCGGTGAGCGCGTCGTAGTGGTCGCGCAGCGCCAGCACTGAGCGCGCGAGCTTCTTGACTCTCTCCACCTCGCCCAGCAGTCCCGGGCGCTCCGCGATGCTCAGGCGCCGGCGAGCTTCTCCGGCTCCCGCCAGGGCGGCCATGGAGGGCACGTCGTCCGCGCCGCGCTGCGCTGCGAGCTGCTCGACCTGCTCGATGAGGTCCGTGAGGGATGCTGCGAAGTCGTCGCCGAACAGCTTGACCGTCTGGTGGCGCGGCAGTGTCTCCTGCGCCAGGAACCAGCTGGCGGCGGCCCGGATGGTGGACTTGGTGAGCGGCGGGGCCTCGTCGGCGATCGTGGCGCTCACCGAGCGCCAGCCAGGTTGTGGCGCGGGCACCGGCAGGGCGGGTACTGGGTGCCCAGGTTGACGGTCGGCAGGGGATGCGCGTCGAGGGGCACGATGCGGGTGCCCCGGTCGCTGGTGACCCTGCCGTTGCTGGCCACGGTGTAGACCCTGATCGTCAACCCCGGGCCCTGTGGGCGTGCCGGGGGCGGGGCGGTACCGTTCGTCATGTCGACGCTCCCTCGAAGCGTTGGCCACTCCCCGGGGCCGTGACCGCGGCCCGCGGGGTTTTCCTGGCCGTTCCCGACGCAGTCCGGGCCCCGCCCGGCCGGCATCCGCAGGTGCGGATGGGCCAGACGTGCGTGCAGCCGCGAACAACGACCTGTCCTGCCGCGCGCAGTCGTCTGTTGACTGCTCCGCAGTCGAAGCAGGCCATCCCATGCAGTCGGACGATGCTCACGTCGCTGTCGACGACTTGCGGCGTGAGCGGAGGTGCGTCGGGCATCCCCGTTCCCATCTGCTGAGTCCTACGCGTGCAACAGATGGTGGGGGTGCAGTGAGGGCACAACTACCCCTGTCAGGGGTAGTTGGGGTGGGGCGTCAGGTGGCAGAGCACCACTCCGCGAAGTTGGTGAGCGTTTCCGAGTCGGCGCGCTTGAGGCGTCGGAGGGTGGCCGCGTCCTCACGGACCCAGGGGTGCTCGCGGGTGTGCTGCGGGGCGATGTGCCTCGCGACTTTGAGGGACTCGAAGGCGTGCTCGGCTTGGCCGGACCATAGCTGTGCCCGCGACAGTTCGATGTAGAAGCCGCTGCGTCGCTCGGCTGGAAGGCTGTCAGAGGGCTTCCACGTTCGGGCGACGTCCAGGGCGCGGCCGATGTGGTCGCCCCCCAGGCTGACGGCTACGGACACCTCGTGGATGTGCACGGAGTCTGGGCCGAACGCGGTCCCGTGGTAGACGTCTTCAGGGACGCGTTCGCCGAGGGAGCGAGCTTCCCGGAGGTGGGTGTTCGCAGCGACCGCGTTCTTCGCTCGGGCGGCAATGACGGCAGCTCTCATGTGGAGTGCGCCGCGTGCAGCGACCTGATCGCGTTCGGTCGACGAAGGTGCGGCGTCGATGGCCTGTTCGAGGGCGCGCAGCCCGGGGGCGTGTGCGTACGCGGCGAAGAACGTCTCGGTGCGCACGTAGGCGACCGACGCGACCAGGAGGGGGTCCTCGGCTTCGGGGGCGATCCAACGCATGAGGTCGATCAGTCGTGCCGACAGGTCCCTGGCCCCGAATTTGTAGGCGACGGCGTCGGCGGACCGGTAGGCGCTCACCATGAGCTTGGCCAGCGTGGGCCGTTCGTGGGCGGGGGCCTGGTGGAACGCGCAGGCGAGCTCGGTGAGCAGGGCGGGCAGCTGCCGGGCGATCCGTGTGTACTGCGCGGCCAGCCTCCACTGGACGGCTTCCTCAACCGCGGTCCGCAGCTCATGCACGGGCCGGACGGCCATGTCGTCGGGGATGTCGTAGGCCGCGAGAGCTGCCGACAGGGCAGGGAGGTTGTCATGGACCCGGGTGTGGGCCGGGTCGCGGTCGGCGCGCAGACGGGCAGGGTCCACGCCCAGCGCGTCCGCGATCGCCTCCAGAGTGGCGTCGCTGGGCTGGCGTTCGCCCTGCTCGATTTTGCGGACCATGCCCACAGACAGGCAGGCGGCGGCTGCCAGCTGCTGCTGTGTCAGCTTGGGGCGCATGACGCTGCGGTAGTAGGCGACGCGAGCGCCTACACCGCTTTGGGGGTGTGCGGGCATACTGGCTCCAGGTTCGGTGCGTCCACTCCGAACCGTACTCGCGCGCGGACGCCGCGTGTACGCCAACGGCCTCACCAACCTGATGGTTGGTGAGGCCGGTTGACGTCACTCAGCCGTGGATGACGCTGATGAGCTGCGTGAGGTCGTCCACTCGCCAGTCCGCCGCGGCGATGACGTCCGGGTCGTCGGCCCACAGGTGACCCCACGGGCCTCGGCGCAGGTGTGCCGCGCGCAGCCCGGCCGCCTTCGCGGGGAAGACGTCGTTGGCCGGGTGGTCCCCGACGTACAGCGTGGCGTGAGGAGCCGCTTGGGCCACCTCCAGCACGCGCCGGAAGAACCCCGGCGCCGGCTTGGCCACCCCCCACTCCGCGGAGGTGACGATGAGGTCGGCGGGAAGGCCAAGGCCGCGCAGCAGTTCCCCGGCTCTGACCGTCTGGTTCCCCGCGATGATCACCCGCACGCCGACGTTGCGCAGCGCCGACAGGGCCGGGCGGACATCGTCGTAGAGGTCGCTCTCGGTGAGCTGCTCGCCGCGGCCGGCGGCCTCGCGGGCTCGGTACTCGGCGTCCACGTCGATGCCGGGGCGCAGTAGCCGGAGTGCTTCGGCGTTGTCCTGGCCGCGGGTGACAACGGCACCGACGAGAGCTGACATGGTGTGGTGTGGAACTCCCAGCCAGTCGGCCCAGGAGACCCAATAGCGGTCATCCCGGGTGATCGTTTCGCCGACGTCCAGCACGATGGTCTCAATCACCCTGGGAGACTACGACACCGTCTCGCTCAGGCTGTCGGCTCCGTCGGCCATGCCTTGACTACGATGTCGGTCTCCTCGTCGGTGACGACGACGCGAGCGCCCGGACGACTGCCGTGCTGGCCGATCCAGCGCGTGAACTTGTCGTCGGCGGTGGACCGCTCATCCCACCAGCCCTGTATGACTCGCACGCCGGCGACGATCAGGGTGACCCGGTATCGGCCTTCCATCGGTCGGACTCCGTCCCAGCTCTGCCGCATCGAGGCGATCATGCAGTCACGACACTGATCGTGCCAGCGCCGGCCCAGGCCCGGCACGGAGACGATGCGTGTCGCTACCGCGAGCGCCCGGCAGGAGCAACAGCCTCGTCGTGAGGGCTGGCCGTAGGCCACGCGATGCCTCCATCCAGGCGCGCAGGGATCAGCCGGGGCCGGGTCCAGCGTGGCAGCGTCGACGCCCAGAAAGGCGAGCAGCTCAACATCGCTGGGCATCGCGCCTCCTTGTCACCCTCGTACTGCCGGTGGGCAGCGTACCTCCTAGAATCGAACGCGTGAACGAGTCACGCGACCTGCCGCCCGATCTCCCGCGCTTGCGGACGCTGGAGACCTGGCTCGCCATGACTCTGGACCGGGTACAGCGGCAGATCGCGGACGCCGAGCGCCAAGAGCAGGAACGACAGTTCGGGGCCGCCTCCAGGCCCCCGACACCCGACTGGCTCCTGGAGCTCGGCCTCAACCGCACCGCTCCCCCGGTGTACGTGCACGAAGGCCACTGCCACATGGCGGGTAAGCGCTCGCGCGGCATCACGCGCCAGGAGGCACTGCGCTGGCTCTCTGACGGCGTGAACGCCTGCAGCCACTGCCGGCCCGACAGCGCCCTCGGGTACCTCGAAGCGTGACTCAGGCGCTGCGGCGCTTGCGCGCGGGCGCCTTCTTCGCAGCGGCCTTCTTCGCCGGCTGCTTCCCGGTCGCCTTTTTCGCACCGGCCGTCTTCTTCGCCTTCGGCATCTCGTGCACGTCGGCGCTGCCACCCTCTCCGCGGGAGGCTCGCGCCTTCTGCACGGACTCGTTCAGGGCAGCCATCAGGTCGAGAATCTCGCCCGGCTTTTCGGCCTCCGGCACCTCCGGGAGCGGCTTGTCACCGCGCTTGGCCTCGATGATCTTCGCCAAGGCTTCGGTGTACGTGTCCTTGAAGTCGTCGCCCTCAAGGTCGTCGCGGGCCATCGTCTCCATCAGCGCGAGCGCGCCTTCGATCTCGTCCTCTGTGAGGTCCACCGGCGGCGGCAGCAGCTCCATAGGATCGCGGATCTCGTCGGGCCAGTGCATCGCGTGCAGGACGATGGCATTGCCGCGGACCCGCAGCATGCCGAGCCTCTCGCGCCCGCTCCAGGCGTACTTCGCGACGGCTACCTTCGACGACCTCTGCAGCGCCTGCCGGAGCAGCTTGTACGGCTTCGCGGCGACCTGCCCGTCCGGAGCCAGATAGTAGCCCTCGCCGATCCGGATGGGGTCGATGTCGTCCGCCGCCACGAATGCGTCGATCTCGATCGCTTTCGCTGTCGGCAGCGGCAGGTCGCGCAGCTCCTCGTCGGTGATGGCGACGACTTGGTCCCTGGCGTACTCGTAGCCCTTGCCGATCTCCGCGTTCGACACCTCGCGGCCCTCGATCTCGCACACCTTCCGGGTGCGAACCCGACTCATGTCCTCCAGGTGGTACTGGTGAAACTGGATGCTGTGCTTCTCGGTGGCGGACTGGACGTGAATAGGTACCGTGACCAGGCCAAACGAGATGGCACCTGACCAAATGGTTCGAGGCATGAGGGACCTCCGCGACGGCCCCGAGCACCCAACAGCCTACGAGTCCCGCGCACGCCCCGCATGCGCGGCCAGGGCACGGACCTCACGCTGGACCCATGGCCTCCACGCAGCCGATCGTGATCTACCCGCCCGCCTCCGACGGCGGACGGCGGGTACGGGTCGACGATCACTTCCTGGGCATGGCCTACGGGCTGCTCGACATTGCCGAGTTCCTGCGCCGCCCCGCCAGTCGATGAGCCCGGTGGACTCTACGTAGGTCTCGTCTGCGTCGTCGATCCCGGCGCGGCGCAGGAACTCGGCAATGTCGAGCAGCCCGTAGGCCATGCCCAGGAAGTGATCGTCGACCCGTACCCGCCGTCCGCCGTCGGAGGCGGGCGGGTAGATCACGATCGGCTGCGTGGAGGCCATGGGTCCAGCGTGAGGTCCGTGCCCTGGCCGCGCATGCGGGGCGTGCGCGGGACTCGTAGGCTGTTGGGTGCTCGGGGCCGTCGCGGAGGTCCCTCATGCCTCGAACCATTTGGTCAGGTGCCATCTCGTTTGGCCTGGTCACGGTACCTATTCACGTCCAGTCCGCCACCGAGAAGCACAGCATCCAGTTTCACCAGTACCACCTGGAGGACATGAGTCGGGTTCGCACCCGGAAGGTGTGCGAGATCGAGGGCCGCGAGGTGTCGAACGCGGAGATCGGCAAGGGCTACGAGTACGCCAGGGACCAAGTCGTCGCCATCACCGACGAGGAGCTGCGCGACCTGCCGCTGCCGACAGCGAAAGCGATCGAGATCGACGCATTCGTGGCGGCGGACGACATCGACCCCATCCGGATCGGCGAGGGCTACTATCTGGCTCCGGACGGGCAGGTCGCCGCGAAGCCGTACAAGCTGCTCCGGCAGGCGCTGCAGAGGTCGTCGAAGGTAGCCGTCGCGAAGTACGCCTGGAGCGGGCGCGAGAGGCTCGGCATGCTGCGGGTCCGCGGCAATGCCATCGTCCTGCACGCGATGCACTGGCCCGACGAGATCCGCGATCCTATGGAGCTGCTGCCGCCGCCGGTGGACCTCACAGAGGACGAGATCGAAGGCGCGCTCGCGCTGATGGAGACGATGGCCCGCGACGACCTTGAGGGCGACGACTTCAAGGACACGTACACCGAAGCCTTGGCGAAGATCATCGAGGCCAAGCGCGGTGACAAGCCGCTCCCGGAGGTGCCGGAGGCCGAAAAGCCGGGCGAGATTCTCGACCTGATGGCTGCCCTGAACGAGTCCGTGCAGAAGGCGCGAGCCTCCCGCGGAGAGGGTGGCAGCGCCGACGTGCACGAGATGCCGAAGGCGAAGAAGACGGCCGGTGCGAAAAAGGCGACCGGGAAGCAGCCGGCGAAGAAGGCCGCTGCGAAGAAGGCGCCCGCGCGCAAGCGCCGCAGCGCCTGAGTCACGCTTCGAGGTACCCGAGGGCGCTGTCGGGCCGGCAGTGGCTGCAGGCGTTCACGCCGTCAGAGAGCCAGCGCAGTGCCTCCTGGCGCGTGATGCCGCGCGAGCGCTTACCCGCCATGTGGCAGTGGCCTTCGTGCACGTACACCGGGGGAGCGGTGCGGTTGAGGCCGAGCTCCAGGAGCCAGTCGGGTGTCGGGGGCCTGGAGGCGGCCCCGAACTGTCGTTCCTGCTCTTGGCGCTCGGCGTCCGCGATCTGCCGCTGTACCCGGTCCAGAGTCATGGCGAGCCAGGTCTCCAGCGTCCGCAAGCGCGGGAGATCGGGCGGCAGGTCGCGTGACTCGTTCACGCGTTCGATTCTAGGAGGTACGCTGCCCACCGGCAGTACGAGGGTGACAAGGAGGCGCGATGCCCAGCGATGTTGAGCTGCTCGCCTTTCTGGGCGTCGACGCTGCCACGCTGGACCCGGCCCCGGCTGATCCCTGCGCGCCTGGATGGAGGCATCGCGTGGCCTACGGCCAGCCCTCACGACGAGGCTGTTGCTCCTGCCGGGCGCTCGCGGTAGCGACACGCATCGTCTCCGTGCCGGGCCTGGGCCGGCGCTGGCACGATCAGTGTCGTGACTGCATGATCGCCTCGATGCGGCAGAGCTGGGACGGAGTCCGACCGATGGAAGGCCGATACCGGGTCACCCTGATCGTCGCCGGCGTGCGAGTCATACAGGGCTGGTGGGATGAGCGGTCCACCGCCGACGACAAGTTCACGCGCTGGATCGGCCAGCACGGCAGTCGTCCGGGCGCTCGCGTCGTCGTCACCGACGAGGAGACCGACATCGTAGTCAAGGCATGGCCGACGGAGCCGACAGCCTGAGCGAGACGGTGTCGTAGTCTCCCAGGGTGATTGAGACCATCGTGCTGGACGTCGGCGAAACGATCACCCGGGATGACCGCTATTGGGTCTCCTGGGCCGACTGGCTGGGAGTTCCACACCACACCATGTCAGCTCTCGTCGGTGCCGTTGTCACCCGCGGCCAGGACAACGCCGAAGCACTCCGGCTACTGCGCCCCGGCATCGACGTGGACGCCGAGTACCGAGCCCGCGAGGCCGCCGGCCGCGGCGAGCAGCTCACCGAGAGCGACCTCTACGACGATGTCCGCCCGGCCCTGTCGGCGCTGCGCAACGTCGGCGTGCGGGTGATCATCGCGGGGAACCAGACGGTCAGAGCCGGGGAACTGCTGCGCGGCCTTGGCCTTCCCGCCGACCTCATCGTCACCTCCGCGGAGTGGGGGGTGGCCAAGCCGGCGCCGGGGTTCTTCCGGCGCGTGCTGGAGGTGGCCCAAGCGGCTCCTCACGCCACGCTGTACGTCGGGGACCACCCGGCCAACGACGTCTTCCCCGCGAAGGCGGCCGGGCTGCGCGCGGCACACCTGCGCCGAGGCCCGTGGGGTCACCTGTGGGCCGACGACCCGGACGTCATCGCCGCGGCGGACTGGCGAGTGGACGACCTCACGCAGCTCATCAGCGTCATCCACGGCTGAGTGACGTCAACCGGCCTCACCAACCATCAGGTTGGTGAGGCCGTTGGCGTACACGCGGCGTCCGCGCGCGAGTACGGTTCGGAGTGGACGCACCGAACCTGGAGCCAGTATGCCCGCACACCCCCAAAGCGGTGTAGGCGCTCGCGTCGCCTACTACCGCAGCGTCATGCGCCCCAAGCTGACACAGCAGCAGCTGGCAGCCGCCGCCTGCCTGTCTGTGGGCATGGTCCGCAAAATCGAGCAGGGCGAACGCCAGCCCAGCGACGCCACTCTGGAGGCGATCGCGGACGCGCTGGGCGTGGACCCTGCCCGTCTGCGCGCCGACCGCGACCCGGCCCACACCCGGGTCCATGACAACCTCCCTGCCCTGTCGGCAGCTCTCGCGGCCTACGACATCCCCGACGACATGGCCGTCCGGCCCGTGCATGAGCTGCGGACCGCGGTTGAGGAAGCCGTCCAGTGGAGGCTGGCCGCGCAGTACACACGGATCGCCCGGCAGCTGCCCGCCCTGCTCACCGAGCTCGCCTGCGCGTTCCACCAGGCCCCCGCCCACGAACGGCCCACGCTGGCCAAGCTCATGGTGAGCGCCTACCGGTCCGCCGACGCCGTCGCCTACAAATTCGGGGCCAGGGACCTGTCGGCACGACTGATCGACCTCATGCGTTGGATCGCCCCCGAAGCCGAGGACCCCCTCCTGGTCGCGTCGGTCGCCTACGTGCGCACCGAGACGTTCTTCGCCGCGTACGCACACGCCCCCGGGCTGCGCGCCCTCGAACAGGCCATCGACGCCGCACCTTCGTCGACCGAACGCGATCAGGTCGCTGCACGCGGCGCACTCCACATGAGAGCTGCCGTCATTGCCGCCCGAGCGAAGAACGCGGTCGCTGCGAACACCCACCTCCGGGAAGCTCGCTCCCTCGGCGAACGCGTCCCTGAAGACGTCTACCACGGGACCGCGTTCGGCCCAGACTCCGTGCACATCCACGAGGTGTCCGTAGCCGTCAGCCTGGGGGGCGACCACATCGGCCGCGCCCTGGACGTCGCCCGAACGTGGAAGCCCTCTGACAGCCTTCCAGCCGAGCGACGCAGCGGCTTCTACATCGAACTGTCGCGGGCACAGCTATGGTCCGGCCAAGCCGAGCACGCCTTCGAGTCCCTCAAAGTCGCGAGGCACATCGCCCCGCAGCACACCCGCGAGCACCCCTGGGTCCGTGAGGACGCGGCCACCCTCCGACGCCTCAAGCGCGCCGACTCGGAAACGCTCACCAACTTCGCGGAGTGGTGCTCTGCCACCTGACGCCCCACCCCAACTACCCCTGACAGGGGTAGTTGTGCCCTCACTGCACCCCCACCATCTGTTGCACGCGTAGGACTCAGCAGATGGGAACGGGGATGCCCGACGCACCTCCGCTCACGCCGCAAGTCGTCGACAGCGACGTGAGCATCGTCCGACTGCATGGGATGGCCTGCTTCGACTGCGGAGCAGTCAACAGACGACTGCGCGCGGCAGGACAGGTCGTTGTTCGCGGCTGCACGCACGTCTGGCCCATCCGCACCTGCGGATGCCGGCCGGGCGGGGCCCGGACTGCGTCGGGAACGGCCAGGAAAACCCCGCGGGCCGCGGTCACGGCCCCGGGGAGTGGCCAACGCTTCGAGGGAGCGTCGACATGACGAACGGTACCGCCCCGCCCCCGGCACGCCCACAGGGCCCGGGGTTGACGATCAGGGTCTACACCGTGGCCAGCAACGGCAGGGTCAC
>NZ_JAHHIU010000019.1:37461-52076 GCF_024539815.1 Streptomyces hayashii | reverse complement strand
CGCCACCTCCTACGAAGCAGCGGTCAGTCTCGCGTCATTCCTGCTCTGGGCAAGATCCGTTTGAAGACGGACCCTAGCCGCGACCGAGCTTGTGGTGCCCGGGTCGGTTCCTGAACAGGGACGCTCCCGATCCGTTGTGCACCCGGCTACCGGACTCGAACCGTCGGTCCCTTCAGTCCCGCCGGGACTGGGCGGTGACGAAGGGCAGAGCCGAAAGCACCAGACCCGCGAGGACGATGCTGGCCAGCCAGTCCGCGACGCCCTCTCCGGTGTCCAACGGGCACGGGGCCCAGCCAAGTCGCTGCCCGCTGGATAGGAACGTGCCGTCGGCCTGAGGTTATGCCGGAGGGGATCGCAGCCCAACTCGCCCGCACGGCACACGTGCCCATCGGTCAGCCTCCAGCCGCTGCCCAGGCACGGTCACCCCGGCGGTGCCCCAGGAAAGTCGCGGAACCCTTCGTGCAGCCGTTCCCGGATGGGGTTGCTGTCTGTGCCCCGCAGGCACATGGAACGAGCTTCAGCGAAAGACTGAACCGGGCCGCCTTCACCGCGAGCGGCCCGGTTGCAGTCCGCCACCTGAAAGCGGTGTAGTGGCGAACCGCGGGGGGGCGGGAACGTATATGCCCGCGCGCAGCAGGAAGGGCCCTGGGGGGAGATCCCAGAGCCCTTGTGTCTGTCCGGACAGGTCAGCCGGTGGTTCGTACGCCTTTCCAACCGGGCCCGAGCCCGCGTCGACCTGGCCGTCCGGAGCCCTGGAGGCACTTCGGCGACGTCCTCGGTGGCGCAGTGCGACGGTTGCGGCCAGCACCGCGGCCAGAGCTCGCGGCGACCTCGGGGGCGATCGCCGCGAGGGCCTCGGCGAGCATGTCGATGACATCAGCCGCGTCCTCGACCGCGCTGCAACTCCCCGGCGTCACCGCATCTGAAGGGCCTCGCAACCCTCGATTCTGGCCCCTCCGGCTTGACGGCGTGGCACCCCCACCGGTAGCCCGGCCAGGTGATCACGCTCCGTTCGCTGTCGTCAGCGGGGGCTCAGAAGTCGATACAGACCGGGCCCTCGTTGACGTTGATCAGACCGTACTGTTCCACGAAGGAGTTGCAGGAGACGGTGCCCTGGCCTTCGCCGTTGTCGTCCGCTCTGCCGGTGGTCTGGGTGCCAGCGTCTGCAGAGCCGAAGTCGATGCACACGGGGCCCTGATTGACGTTGATCAGGCCCTCCTGAGTGGTGAAGTCGTTGCATCGCGCGTCCAGCACCTGCTGGACCATGCCGTCTCCGGAGCCGTCGCCGGCCGAGGCCACGCCGGAACCAGCCAGAACCGCGGCGGCAGCCAGCGCGGTGGCCGCAACAGCCGTACGTATACCCATCATGGTCTTTCTCCAGACTGTGGGGGACATGAACAGTGATCACTTCAGCAACGTCTGGAGCTAGCCGCACGCTGGGCTGCGCCATCCGGGCATTCACCCGGTTGGTGGAGGTTCCGAAGTTGCGGGCCTCCTGTTCGTTCACCTGCCGGGCCCGGCTGCCGGTGACCGCACCGTCCGGCCGGTGCGCCCCAGCTCTGGGCCCTCCGACCCGTCCGCGCCACCGCAGTTCGGCGGGCCGCCGATGTCCTCGCCGAGGAAGCCCGCGAGACGTCCCCTCACGTCCTTCTTCATCACGGCCGTCATCGCGCCGGTGCCGGGGACGTCCGGGTAGCTCGTGGCCCAGGGGCATGAGCGGTCGATGCTGCTGTCGCTGACGATGTTGACGCCCTTGAGCTTGGTCAGGTCGACCTGGGTGCCGGTGTCGTTCCCTCCGGTCCGGGACGGGTCGTCCGGGGAGGGCGCGGAGTCCGCCGGCGGCGAGCCGGTGGAGCATGCGGCCGTCAGGACGAGCGATCCGAGCAGGAGGAGTGTGGGGGCGAGGGCGCGTCTGGGCATAGGGGAACCTGGGTGCGTGAGGTGCTGAGGGGCGCGGGTCTTCGTCGTCCGTGGCCCGATGGTGCGGGCTTGGCCGGTGTGGTTGTTGGCGTTCACGTGGCGCTCGCCGAGCCCCACGCGAAGCCTCCAGTGGTTCCGAGCGGTGTTCTTGCTGCCTTCGCCTCCAGCAGGCTGTAGGGGAGGAGCGGAGGGCAGGTCAGGACGGGAACGCCGGAAGTATCTCGGTGCCGCGCCTGGAACGCAGCACCACCTGGCCCACGTCGACGGAGACCAGAGCCCGGAAGCCGCCCTTCTCCACACTTCCTGATGCCTCATGAGACATCAGGCGCCGACACATCGGTCCACCCCGACGCCGCGATGTCGCCAGAGACGAGGTCATCCCGAATGCGCAGGTAACGCACTGGGCGCCGGCGCCGGCGCCGGCCGCGGTCTGCCGCTGTGTCAGCGCGTACCTCGGCGACGAGGTTTCGGCTGGACGGGGATGTACCGGAGCTTGTTCCCAGAGCCCCGTGCAGCGCTGATCTGCAGCCATGTCCACGGATGCTCGGGCCCGCCGGGGGGCAGCGCGCCCCCGTTCACGCCGGCGCCGTGCGGCGGGGCTGGACACGGCGGCGCTCCGCGTGCCGGCCGCACCGGCACGCGGAGCTTGTTCGGGGGTCGTGACCCGCCGCTTCGTCAGCTGACGGAGAACTGGCTGAAGGTCGTGGTGCCCGTGCTTCCGGCGTGGGCCGTGGAGAACATGCCCGCGTCCAGGGCGTTGTTCGCCCCGGTCAGTGTCGCGGTGCCGACCGTGGTCCAGATGGCGCCGTCGGCGGAGTAGGAGCCGGTGACCGACGTGCCGCTCCTGACCAGGCGGAGCCAGACCGGGGCGACGGTGGCGCTTCCGGTCTTGATGGTGTTGGCGTCGAGGTAGCCGTCACCGTTGGAGTCCGATGACAGGGCGATTCCGTTGCCGGGGGTGGTGGCGAGGACGAGGTACCCGGTGGACGAGCCGGCGGAGGCGATGCTGTTTCGCAGCATCAAACCGGCCTTGGCCCAGCTGTTGGTCTTGTCCTGGCTGGCGACGCGGACGGTGACGGTCGAGGACGCGCCGGCGGACCCCGTCCGGTAGGCGGCGGCATACTCGTCGTCGTATGCCGTGCCGGAGCGCCATATGTCGATGCCCGCGCTGGTCAGGGAGGTCACTTGGCCGCTTTGGCTGACGGCGGCCGGAGTCGACCCGTATGCCTTGTAGGGAGAGGCCACGATCTGCAGGTTACTGAAGGTCGCGCTGCCGGCGGTGGTGCTGTGCGCTGTGTGGATGACACCGGCGTCCTGTGCGGTCGCCATCGATGGCAGGGTCACCGTCGAGCCGACCTGGGTGAAGGTGGATCCGTCGGTGGAGTAGTAGGCGGAGACCTGGGTGGCGGTGCGGGTGAGCCGCAGCCAGACCGGTGCCTTGACGGTGGCAGCGGTGGAGGTGAGCTGGTCGAGGTAGCCGTCGGCGTTGGAGTCCCGCTGGAAACTGACGCCGTTGCTCGGGGTCACCACCACCGTCGCGTATCCGGCGGAGGAGCCACTGCCCGTGAGGTCGTTGCGCAGGACGACGCCGGCCTTGGCCCAGCCGTTGCTGTTGTCCAGGTTGTCGACCCGGGCGGTCACCGAGGTGCCGTCGACGGCCGCCCCGGCCCGGAAGACCGTGCCGTAGGCGTCGTCGTGCTGCCCGCCGGCACCCCAGATGTCCGCGCCCGCATCGGTGATGGTGAAGCGGCCGCCGCCCTGACCGGTGTTGGCCGGAGTGGAGGAGTAGGCGCTGTAGGGCGAGCTGACGGGGTCGGTGGTCAGCGGACGGTACAGCGGCTGGATACCGGCATTGTCCATGACCGTCCTGGCGCCTGACGGCCAGTTGCCGTTGCTGACGACGACGGAGCCGCTGACCACGTCACCGCGGCCGTTGGTGTTGGTGATGTTCGCCGCGCTGTTGTTCGTCCAGTTGTCGGTCAGGGTCAGGGCACCGGTGTTGTTGGTCGAGCTGCTGTTCTCGTGGCCCCAGCTGCCGGTGTTGCGGAAGACGTTGTTGGTGTCCGTGAAGTTCCGGGAGCCCTCGTCGTGGTAAAAGCCGAAGTAACTGCTGTTGGTGTGGCAGTAGTTGCGTTCGAAGGTGCTGCCCGGTGACGCCGACAGGGTGTACATGCAGCCGCCGTCGGTCATCTGCTGCATGAGGTCGTGGATGTAGTTGTCGGTGACGTGGTTGTTCGCGGCGGTGGTAGCGGTCGTGTAGGTGGGCTGGTAGTTGTACAGGCCCCGGTTGACGTAGTCCTGGCTGCCGCCGATGTCGTTGGTGCCCCAGCCGTAGCCGATGGTGAGGCCGGAGTAGGGCAGGTTGTACATCTCGTTGTGCGAGACGGTCGCGCCGTTGACGTAAGTGACGAGGATGGCCGACATGTCACGGTATTCCAACGCCACGTCATGGACGAGGTTGTTACTCAGTGTGATGTTCTGGTTGGTCATCCGGCTGTCGGTCGGGTGATGCGCGTCCGCCTGAAGACCGCCGACGACAATGCCGCCGCCCGCGTCCTGGGTGAAGACGTTGGCGGTCGCGGTGACGGTGTCGGCGCCGAGCCCCACGCCGGTGGTGTGGGCGTCGGCGTCGTTGCCGATGCCGAGGCCGCTCTGTCCGAGCTGGGTGAACCGGTTGCCGGTGAACGTGATGTGGTCGGCGGCCGAGACCTGGACGGCGGAGGGCATCTGCTCCCAGTGCGGGCGGGTCGCCTCGAAGAGCCTGCAACCGCTCTGGCAGGAGGTCAGCGCGTCCGACGGGCGGGCCCAGGCGCCGGTGAGGTACGCGCCGGTCTGCTGGCTGGCGTAGCCGTCGGTGGTGGGGGCCAGCCAGCTGGTGCCCGAGAACTGCAGCCCTGAGAAGGCGATGTGGGTGGCGGGGGAGGAGTAGGTCCCTCCGACGCCGATGAGCGACTGCAGCTTCGGCACCTCGACGTCGGCCGTGCTCATGTCCTGCCCGGAGAGCGGCTTGTAGTACAGGGTGCCGGCGGCGGTGTCGAGGTACCACTCGCCGGCCGTGTCGAGGAACTCGTAGGCGTTCTCGATGTAGAGGGGGCCGGACCGGAAGGGGCTCGTCAGGGTGTCGTAGCCGAACGTGTTGTTGTCCCAAGAGGGCTGGGCCATGGTGATGGTGCCGCTGCTGATGCCGGTCACCGGGGCGTAGCGGTCGGTGAAGGATCCGATGCCGTGGATCTCGGTCCGGCCGGGCTGCGCGAGGCTGTTGAGGTAGCTCAGCGAGCTGTTGGTGAAGGTGTAACCGGTGGTGGTCGCGGTCAGGTCGGAGCGGTTGATCGACGAGCGGGCCCTGGTGGCCAGGACGCCGTCGACGTACAGGTGGCGCGTGTCGAAGCCGGCGCCGACGTTGCTCTTCCAGATGTTCTTGGCCGAGTCCTGCACGGTCCAGCCGGTGGCCTTCTGCGCCCCGGTGAGGACGGGGTGGGCGCCCAGTGCGGCCTTCCAGTTCACTGTGTGGCCGCCGGTGCCGGAGTCCGCCGAGGTGAAGGCGAGCTGCGCGGAGAGCCGGTAGGTGCCGTCGGCGAGCTCGACGGTGATGTCACCTGTCATGGCGCCGTTGATCGCCCGCACGTTGGTCTTGGCCTGGGTGATGGAGCACGGCTGGCTCACGGAGCAGCTGGTGCCGGAGCCGTTCGGTGAGGCGTAGAGGGTCGTGCCGGCCGCGAAGGCGGGGCCGGCCTGGACGAGGACCGTGGCGGTCGAGGCGGTGAGAACGGCGGCTGTGGCCAGGCATGATCTGAGCCGGTTGGGAACCGCGGGACGGATGCGGGTTGTTCGCATGGGGCGCCTTCCGGGAGGTTCAGGGGGCCCGTGGTGCTCTTGGCGGCAGGGGAGAGGCCTGCGGCAAGAGAGGGGGTAATTGGGGTGCAACATTAGACGTCATATGAATTTCGTCAATAGATCGCGCGGCGAGATCGGCCGGACCTGGACATGCGAAGGCCCCCGGCCTGTTCGGCTCGGGGGCGGGATCGGTGCAGGTGCTCTCAGGAAGCGGGGGAGCTCGCGTTCGGCAGGCGGCGGCGGCTCCACGCGGTCTGGATGTGTGCCGCCATGGCCTGCGCGGCCCCGTCGGAGTCCCGGGCCAGTAGCCGCTCGGCGACTGTGCGGTGCTCCGCGTTGGCCCGCTCGCACGCGGTCGCGTCCGGTGTGCCGTTGTACAGATATGTCGTCCGCGCTTGGGCGTGGAGGATGCGGATGATGGAACGGCCGAGCCTGTTGTGGGATGCCTGCAGGATCCGGTCGTGGAAGGCCACATCGGTCTCGATGAAGCGCGCCGGGACGGCGGTCTCCTCGTCGAGTCGGGCGAGCAGCCGCTCGATGGCTCGCAGGTCGTCGTCGGTGGCCAGCTCCGCGGCCTGGGCTGTCATCTGGGCTTCCAGCGTCGACCGGATGTCGACCAACTGGTCGAGGACGACGAGCTGGTCGTCATGCTGGACGGTCGCGGCGAGCACCACGGGATCGAGAAGGTTCCATTCCTCGGGCGAGGTGACGGTGGTGCCGTAGCCCTGCCGGGCGAGGACCAGCCCCTTGGCCTCCAGGGACTTGACCGCCTCGCGGACGGTGATGCGGCTGACGCCGAACGTCTCGCAGAGCTCGGGTTCCACCGGCAGGGTCGATCCTGGAGGAATGTCGCCCGACACGATCGAGTCGGTGAGGCTCTCCATGACGGCCTGCGCCAGTCGGGCCGGACGCTTGGGCCAGGGCTTGAGGACGGGAGGCTCTCCTGCTCTGCCGGTGCTGTCCTTGGCCATGCGGGTCCCCCTTGCTGATGCGGATAGCGGCGAGTCTACTGCGCGGAACTTCTTGACAGCATTCGTATGACGACTTACGTTACACGAAAATTTCGCAGCAGTACTTCCCGCTACAAGGGGTGCACGCCGTGCGCATTACCGAAGTCGAGTGCCATCCCGTCCGGGTGCCGGGAGTCAGTCCGCCCTTCGTCTGGCGGGACGGACTCCTGGGCAGCCCGTCCGAGGGTGAGGCCGCGGTGCTGCGCATCCGCACGGACGAAGGAGTCCAGGGGGTGGCGATGTCTCCCCGGCGGGGCAGCGGTGTGATCCTGGCGGACCTGCTGGACCGCGTCCTGCGCAAGGAGCTGGTGGGGCAGGATCCCCTGCAGCGGGAATGGCTCTGGCACCGCATGTGGGAGCTGGACCGTACCGAGGAGCTCCCGCTCTACCTGCTGGGGCTGGTCGACACCGCGCTGTGGGACCTGGCCGGACGACTCGCTGACCGGCCCACCTGGCAGATGCTCGGCGGTTACCGGACCTCGATACCCGCGTACGCCTCCACGGTCACCTACTCCTCGATCGAGGAGTACCTGGACATAGCCGACCAGGCCCTGGAACTCGGCTACCCGGCCATCAAGCTCCACGCCTGGGGCGACGCCCGCCGCGACGCCCGCCTGTCGGTGGCTCTGCGCGAGCACGTGGGGGACGACATCCCACTGATGTTCGACGGGTCGGCGGGCTTCGACCTCCCCGACGCGATCCATCTCGGGCGCGCCCTCTCGGACGCCGACTACCTCTGGTACGAGGAGCCGATGAGGGAGTTCAGCGTCACCGCATACAAGCGCCTCGCTGACGCGGTGGCCGTTCCCCTCCTCGTGGCCGAGACCTCCGACGGGGCGCACATGAACTCGGCCGACTTCATCCAGGCCGGCGCCGCCACCTTCGGAGTCCGAGCCTCCACCCAACTGCGCGGCGGCTTCACCGGCGCGATGCGCACCGCCCACCTCGCCGACGCCTACCGGCTGCGCGCAGAGGTGCACGGGCCGGAGATCCCCAACCGGCACCTGTGCATGGCCATCTCGAACACCACTTACTACGAGTCGCTGGTCATGGGCAATCCCATCAGCCGCGAGAGCGGCATCGACGCCCACGGCCTCGTCCATGCCCCCACCGGTCCGGGCGTCGCCCTTCCTGCGGGTTTGGACTACCCTCCCGCCCTTCAGGCATTTGTCGACAAGGAGACTGTCACCCCGCCCCGGGCCTGATGACCGGAGCCCCAGGCCCGACCGCCTGTCTCGACGCACCCGAACGCGGCGCCTCTCACTGCTGTGCACCATTTTCCAAGATCTGAGGTCAGTCATGAACGACGACGTTCCGGTTTCCTCCCGCCGCCAGCTCAGACGAACGGCCGTCGCCGTCCTGGGCGCCGTCTCCTTGCTCGCGCTCGCTGCCTGCGGCAGCGCTGACCCCACACCCCCGGCGACTTCCTCCCCGGCGGCCTTCAAGCCCGTGGCTCAGCAGCAGGGCAGTGAGATCACGGTCTGGGCGGACGCCGCCCGTGTGCCCGGTGTGCAGGCGTACCAGAAGACGCACCCGGACGTGAAGATCAAGATCATCACGTACAGCGGGGACGCCAACGGCGCCAATGACCTGCAGACCAAGGTCCAGCTGTTCGACCGGACCGGCAGCGGGTGGCCCGACGTCGCCTTCAGCGCCAATGTCAACGACGCCAGCTGGGCATCCCAGGGCAAGACCCCCTATGCTGCGCCCCTCGACCAGGGCGTGGTTTCCCGGTCCACGCTCAAGGGCTTCGCCGATGGTGCGCTGGGCCCCTGCACCTTCAACGGCGCCACCTACTGCCTGCGCAACGACCTGGCACAGAACGTTCTCTGGTACAACAAGAAACTCATGGACGAGTTCGGGTACTCCGTCCCGACCACCTGGGAGGAGTACCAGGCACTCGGCAAGAAGGTCGCCAAGGAGCACCCCGGCCACCTGGTCGGAACCGCCGGGGACGCCTGGAGCCCCGAGGTGTACTTCTGGGCGAGCCAGTGCCCTGCCGGCACGGCGACCGGCGCCAGGAAGGTCAAGGTCGACCTGCAGGATTCCAAGTGCACCCGGATGGCCAAGCTGCTCGACAGCCTGATCGCCGAGGGCTCGGTCTCCAAGGACACTGTCTTCAGCGCCGGCTTCATCAAGGACAAAGCGAGCAAGGTCCTCATGCTCCCCGGTCCTTCCTGGTACGGCCAGGTGCTCTTCAACTCCACCTTCAAGATCCCCAAGGGGCAGATCGCCGCGGCCTCACCGCTGAAGTTCGAGGGCGACGCCAAGAACTACACCGGCAACGTCGGCGGTGGTCTGTGGTTCGTCTCCTCCCACAGCAAGAACCTCAAGGCGGCTTCCGACCTGGTGACCTGGATGGCGACCTCCAACGCCTACCAGGCCACCGCGGGCACGTACCCCGCGTACAAGAAGGCAGCCGTCGCCTGGCTCGCCGGCCAGCAGAAAACCGGCTACTTCGCCGAGGACGTCAGCCCCGTCTTCCAGGAGGCGGCGGAACTGATCTGGCCCGGCTGGTCCGCCACCCAGTACAGCCAGGAAGCGATCTACTCCTCCACCGTGATCCCGGCCCTGAACTCCGGCAAGACCCTCACCGACACCCTGGGCACCTGGCAGACGGCCATCACCGACAAGGCCAAGTCCCTCGGGTACACCGTCAACTAGCGAAGCGGACCGATGACCACCCACCTCGCAACGGAGCCGAGCGGCCGCCGCGGCGGCCGCTCGGCCCGCAACCCGGTCGGACGCGCCGGATACGTCTTCGTCTCCGGCTATGTCCTCTTCCTGCTCGCCTTCGGCGTCCTGCCCACCGGTTACGCGGTGTGGCTGGCGCTGTCCAACTCCCGCAACCAACTCGTCGGAGTCGGCAACTTCACCCGGACGTTCACCGACTACCGCTTCGGACCGGCCTTCCTCCACATCGGCCTGTACCTGGTGGTCTGGCTGGCCAGCCTGATGATCCTGGTGGTGCTGCTCTCCCTGATGCTGCACGGCCGCATGCGCAGGACCTCCACCAGCCTGCGCTTCCTGTTCTACCTGCCGGGTGCCCTCGCAGGGGTGGCGAGCGTACTGCTCTTCCTGATCCTCCTCGACCCGGCGGCCAGCCCCGTCGGCTGGCTGCTGAAGGGCTTCGGCTGGAACTCCCTCGCCGAGGTCAACGCCCCCGGTCACCTGCCGGTACTCTTCACCGTCATCGCCTTCTGGACCGGGGCCGGCGGCTGGATCGTGGTCATGTACGGCGCGCTCAACAGCATCCCCGACGAAATCCTGGAAGCCGCTCGCATCGACGGCGCCGGCACGCTCCAGATCGCCCTTCGCATCCAGATCCCGATGATCACCAAGTGGATCGCGTACATGCTGATCCTGGCCTTCGCGGCAGGCACCCAGCTCTTCGTCGAACCTCAACTGGTCTCCCTCGCCAGCTGGGGCATGATCCCCGACAGCTGGTCGCCGAACCAGCTCTCCTACCAGTACGCCTTCCAGGCAGGCGACTTCAACGGCGCGGCGGCGCTCTCCGTCGACCTCCTCATCCTGGGCCTTGCCTGCGCGGCGCTCGTCGTCTTCCGCACCGGCCTGTTCGACAGGGACGAACGATGACCACCGCTCCCACGACCACAGCCCGCCGAACATCGCCGGCCCATGCCGCCGACGCCCGCACCAGCCCGAGGAAGCCCATGCGCCGGACGCGCCGCCCAACCTCACTGGCCGCCCGGCTGGCCTGGCTCATCGTCATGGGGCTGGCCGTCCTGTTCTTCTGTGTGCCGGTGGTGTGGCTCCTGCTCGCCACGACCAAGACCGACGGCCAGATCGTGCGGGACAACCCGTTCTCCTTCGGCTCCCTCACCGCGATCGCCGACGCCTGGCACCACCTCTACGCCTTCCAGGAAGGCGCCATCGTCACCTGGCTTAAGAACTCGGCGCTCTACACGTTCGGCGCGCTGGCCCTCACCCTTGTGACATCGATCCCCGCCGGGTACGCGCTGGCCCTCACCCAGTTCATCGGGCGGCGGATGCTGCTGACCATCACCATGCTCGTGATGCTCATGCCGACCGCCGCGATGGTGCTGCCCCTGTACCTCGGGATGAACGCCGTGCACCTGGACGGCACGATCTGGTCGGTGATCCTGCCCTTCTCCTTCTTCCCGTTCGGGGTATACCTCACCTACATCTACTTCTCCTCCAATGTCCCCTCCGACCTGCTGGCCGCCGCACGGATCGACGGCTGCTCGGAGTGGCAGGTCTTCCGTCTCATCGCGCTGCCGCTGGCCAAGCCCGTGATCGCCCTGGTCGGCTTCTTCAACTTCGTCGGCAACTGGAATAACTTCTTCCTGCCATTCGTGATGCTGCCCGACAGCTCCCAATACCCGGCGCAGGTGGGGCTGAACAACCTGCTTGCCGCCTCGCCGCTGTTCAACACCGCCGGCGGCGCGGGAAACCACATCATGCGGCCCGAACTGGCACTGGCCACCCTGGTGACCATCGTCCCCGTCCTGATCGTGTTCCTCTTCTCCCAACGCGCTCTCGTGTCCGGCATGCTCGCCGGCGCGACAAAGGAGTGAGCGAGCCGCACGTCGTGCGGGCAACTTTCGCCGATGCCTCGCAAGGCCGCCCGATCCGCGCCGGCCGGCGACGCGGCCCACACTCACCGGAAGGACCCCGATGAAACGCGTTGCGCAGACGATCCGCCTGCGGCCGGAGCACCGTGCCCTGTATCTGCACCTGCACTCCGAGGTATGGCCGGGTGTCGAGGCCGCGCTGAGGGCTGCGAACATCCGCAACTACAGCATCTTCCTGCGCGAGGACACGCTGTTCGGCTACTTCGAGTACCACGGCGACGACTTCGAGGCGGATCTGGCCGCGATCGGCGCCGACGCGGCCACCCAAGCCTGGTGGAAGCTCACCGGGCCCTGTCAGGAGCCCTGCGCAGATACCGGCACCGGAGGCAACTGGTCCGACCTGACCGAGATCTGGCATCTGTCCCCCTCGGCGACAGCCATCTGACGACCACCCATGGCAAGGAGAAGGCCAGTGAAACTTCTACGAGTCGGCGCCCCCGGACAGGAGCGTCCCGCCGTACTCACCGACGACGGACGGCTGCTGGACCTGTCGTCCGTGACGCCGGAGATCGGCGGCGCCTTCCTGGCCGCGGGCGGAGTCGACCGGGCCCGCGTGGCCGTCACGGCGGGGGAGCTGCCCGAGCTGGACCCGGTCGGCCTGCGCGTCGGCGCCCCCGTCACCCGACCCGGCAAGATCGTCTGTGTCGGTCTGAACTACCGTGACCACGCCGCCGAGACCGGTGCGGCGATCCCCGCGCGTCCGGTGGTCTTCTTGAAGGACCCGGGCACGGTCGTCGGCCCGTACGACGAGGTGCTGATCCCCCGGCTTTCCGTGAAGACCGACTGGGAGGTCGAACTCGCGGTCGTCATCGGACGACGGGCCCGCTACCTCGACGGCCCCGGGGCCGCGCGGGCGGTGATCGCGGGATACACGATCAGCCACGACGTCTCCGAGCGCGAGTTCCAGCTGGAGTATTCGTCCCAGTGGGACCTCGGCAAGTCCTGCGAGACCTTCAACCCGCTCGGCCCCTGGCTCGTCACCGCCGACGAGGTCGGCGACCCGCAGAACCTCGCCCTGCACCTGAGCGTCAACGGCGTGAAACGGCAACAGGGCCATGCCGGCGACATGATCTTCGCGGTCGACCACCTCGTGTCGTACCTGAGCCAGTACATGGTCCTGGAACCGGGCGACGTGATCAACACCGGTACTCCCGCGGGCGTGGCCCTTGGCCTCCCCGGCACCCCCTACCTCCGCCCCGGCGACACCGTCGAGCTCGCCATCGACGGCCTCGGCGCCCAGTGCCAGACCTTCGCCCAAGCGTGAAAGGCACCCCTTGAGCACCATGAGCGGCCTGTCAGGACTCAAGGCCGTCGTCACCGGCGGCGCGTCCGGGATCGGTCTGGCCACGTCCCGGATGCTGGCCGAGCACGGCGCCAGGGTGGCCATCCTCGACATCGACCCCTCAAGCGCCCCCGAGCCGCTGATCGCCCTCAGCACCGACCTCGCCGACGACGTCTCGGTACGTGTCGCCGTAAACGCTGCTGCCGGGCAGCTCGGCGGCCTGGACATCCTCGTCAACAACGCGGGCATCGGCGCCGTCGGTACCGTCGAGGACAACCCCGACGAGGAGTGGCACCGCATCCTCGACGTCAACGTCCTCGGAACGGTGCGCACCACCCGCGCAGCCCTGCCGTATCTGCGGCGCTCGTCGCACGCGGCGGTCGTCAACACGTGCTCCATCGCGGCCACTGCGGGCCTCCCTCAGCGCGCCCTGTACTCCGCGAGCAAGGGTGCGGTGCTGTCGCTGACCCTGGCGATGGCCGCGGACCATGTCCGTGAGGGCATCCGCGTCAACTGCGTCAACCCCGGCACCACAAACACCCCCTGGGTGACCGGGCTCCTGGACGCCGCGGACGACCCGGAGTCGGAACGCGCCGCCCTCCATGCTCGCCAGCCCCTGGGCCGCTTGGTCACCGCGGACGAGGTGGCGGCGGCCGTGGTCTACCTGGCCAGCCCCGCCGCGGCCTCCGTCACCGGCATCGCCCTCGCCGTCGACGGTGGCATGCAGGGGCTCCGGCTGCGCCCGGCGGCCGGCTCATGAGAGCGACGATGCTGCGTGGCACCGGTGTCAGGGTCACCGAGCTGTCGTTCGGGGCCGCCGGCATCGGCAACCTCTTCCGTCCGGTCTCCGACGAGGCCGCGTTCGCCGCGGCGGAGGCGGCCTGGGACGTGGGCGTACGCACCTTCGACACCGCCCCGCACTATGGACTCGGGCTGTCCGAGCAACGCCTGGGCGCCGCGCTGCGCGGACGCGACCGCGACGCCTACACCGTCTCCACCAAGGTCGGGCGGCTGCTCGAACCCAACCCGGACGGCGGCTGCGGCGACGATCTCGCCCACGGCTTCGCCGTGCCCGACACCCACCGGCGAGTCTGGGACTTCAGCCGCGACGGAGCCCTGCGCTCCCTGGAAGCGAGCCTGGACCGCCTCGGACTGGACCGTGTGGACATCGCCTTGCTGCACGACCCGGACCACCACGCCGAGCAGGCCCTCACCGAGGCATACCCAGCGCTGGAACGGTTGCGTGGCGAAGGCGTCGTCAAGGCGATCGGTATCGGAGTGAACCAGTGTGCGCTCCCCGCCCGCTTCCTGCGCGAGACCGACATCGACGTGGTGCTGCTCGCCGGCCGCTACACCCTGCTGGAGCAGGAGGGGCTTGCTGAGGTGCTGCCGGACGCTGCCGCCCGCGGCAGGAGTGTCATCGTCGGCGGGGTGTTCAACTCGGGTCTGCTCACCGACCCCAAGCCCGGGGCCATGTACGAGTACGCGCCGACCCCGCCACATGTGCTCGGCCGGGCCCTGCGCATGAAAGCGGTCACCGAACGCCACGGCGTACCGCTGCGCGCAGCCGCTCTGCGCCTCCCGTTCGGACATCCGGCGGTCGCGAGCGTACTGTCCGGCGCGCGTTCCGCCGAGGAGGTCCGCGACACGGTGGACCAGCTGCGGCGAACCGTACCGGCCGCGCTCTGGGACGGACTGCGCGCCGAGGGGCTGCTGCCCCCGCACGTCCCCGTCCCTGCTGCCATGCCGGTCGACGAAGCCGATCGGGCCGAAGGAGGAGTCGAAGAGTCGTGGAGGTGACCGACATGGAGGGGAACACCGCTGAGGGCGGCGTCATCGACGCGCACCACCACGTGTGGGACCTCTCTGTCCGCGACCAGGAGTGGATCACGGGACCGGAACTCGCCCCACTGCGCCGCGACTTCACGCTCGTCCCCGTCCCTGCTGCCATGC
>NZ_JAHHIU010000019.1:0-37451 GCF_024539815.1 Streptomyces hayashii | reverse complement strand
CCGCCGACGTCACCGCGACGGTGCTGGTCCAAACGGTCGATGTACTGGAGGAAACGCCCGAGATCCTGGCGTTGGCCGGGACAGCGACCTGGTGGCCGGTGTCGTGGTCTGGACCGACCTGACCTCCCCGGATGTCGCCCGTGCGCTCGCGGCACTGCGGGAGGGGGCGGGTGGCGAGTACCTGGTCGGCATCCGCCACCAGGCGCAGGGCGAATCCGATCCGCGCCGGCTGATGCGGCCGGACGTGCTGCGTGGGCTCGCCGCAGTGGCCGAGGCAGGGCTCGTTTACGACCTCGTCGTCAGGCCCCACCAGCTCGCGGCCGCCCAGGAGGCCGCCCAACTGCTTCCCGGTCTCACCTTCGTACTCGATCACCTGGGCAAGCCCCTCATCGCCTCGGGCGAGCTGCTGCCATGGGCGGACGCGGTGCGCCTGCTGGCTTCGCTGCCCAACACCGTCTGCAAGCTCTCCGGCATGGTGACCGAGGCCGACTGGGACCAGTGGAGCGTTGAGGACATCCAGCAGTACGCCAACACGGTGCTGCACGCTTTCGGACCGCGGCGGCTGATGTTCGGCTCCGACTGGCCCGTGTGCCGGCTGGCTGCCACCTACGCCGAAGTCATCGACGCCGCATCGCAGTTGACGGCTGCTCTCCATCCCGCCGAACGTCGCGAGGTCCTCACCGGAACCGCTCTGCGGACTTACGGACTGACCGTCACCGGCTCCCGGGCCGCTCAGGAAGCACCATGCGCATAGCGCAGCCAACAGCGGCTCGGCGCGCTCCGACAGAGGCGACTGATGTCTTGCTGTCACGCCTCCTCGAACACGAAGCGCTCCTTTCGGCTCCGGGGCCAGCCCTTTCCGCGGCGACCCACCGTCCCGCCTGCCCAGGAAGGGCTCCGGCACATCATCTGGACACCCGCCGCGAGTCCCACCGGCACCCGCACGGTCGAGTCCTGGACACCGTTCACCCAGCTCGCCGCCTACACCCAGTCCGGTGCCACCACAACCAGACTTACGCCGGCACCGACAACACCCAGCGCCTGACCCGCGACGCGGCTACCTTCACCAACGCCGTCGTCGGCGTCACCGGCCAGAGCGTGACAGGGGCAGCCACCGGTTTCGTCCGCGAGCCCTCGGGCACGCTGGTCTCCATGAGGACCGGGGGGAACAGCCAGTACTACCTGACCGACGCCCAGAACACATTCAATCGGTTTGGTCGACACCACCGGCAAGCGCACCGTCACCTTCCGGAAGACCTCCCGAAGAGCTCGACAGGTGTGCGCTCACCGCGGCTTCCAAAGCGCGTCACCAGGAAGAGGATTGATCGATGTGAGGCTAAAGATTGCAACCGCGGTGATGTTCATTGTTGGTGTTGCTGCAATCTTTCTGAGTTTGTCCGGCAGTGGTGGGCACAGGCCGATAATTCCGCTCATCCTGGGGGTCGTTGCCGTACTCTGCGGGGGCACCCTAACGGTTCTTATGATCCGGGGACCTTGGAACTCACGCCAAGACAGGATCAACGAGTAACGGCTTCCGGGCTTGGCGGCGGCGATCAGGAAGGCCTGTCATGGCAACCTCCCAGGGGGCTCGCGAGCCAGCACTCGTGGGTGCCGATGGTCCCGTCCCCGCCGCCTGAGACAGAAAGCACTGCTGCCGGGCCGGAGTACTTACCAGGCCGATCGCCCCCGACCATGTGGGTGTGCTCCGACTACGCCCGGCTCGGTGCAGGCCGGTGCGCGGGGGAGGTCAGTTGCCGAGTGCTTCGCGGAGGGTTTCGCGGCAGTCGATGAGGGTTTCGAGGCCGACGAGTTGCAGCGTGTGCATCACGGCCTTGGTCGGTGCGGCCAGGCGTATCCACCCGCCGGCCTCCGTGAGGGTGCGGTGGGCGGTGATGAGGGTGTTGATGCCGGTGGAGTCCATGAAGGTGACCTGATGCATGTCGATGACGATGCGCGGCCGGGGGAGGTTGGGGACGGCCAGGGCTTGGCGGAGTGGTTCGATCGTGTCGAGGTCGATTTCGCCGGCCACGGTGATCACGCGGATGCTGTCGGTGGCGGTGGAGACGACCGACAGCTGTCCTGGCCGCACGGACTGCTCGGTGTCCGCCATCTCTCCCTCGGTCATGTCGCTGATCCTGGCACATCCAAGACGCTCACCCGTAGTGCTGCCCTGCCCGGTGTGGGCAAATGCCTTGGTGACCAGGGCGTAAAGCATGTACCGCGCATGCACAGGGATGCGAATGGGACAGGGCGCACAGGCCGCGGTGGAACCACTCTCCGTGAGTGAGGACAGCGAGATGGCTGCGTGCGAGGACCGCGACCGCCGCCGCTTCGAGCGTCGGATCCGCGCGGCCGGCTTCCCACGCTCGAAGTGGCTCTCGGATTTCGACTACACGGCCAACCAGAACGTCACCCCGGCCCTGATCAACCCTCGCCACCTGCGAATGGGTCAAGAAGGGCGAGCCGCTCTGCTTGATCGGCGACTCCGGCACCGGCAAGTCCCATCTCCTGATGGGCCTCGGTACCGCCGTCGCGATGGCCGGCTTCCGGATCCGCTACGCGCTCGCCGCCAAGCTCGTCAACGAACTCGCCGAAGCCGCCGACGAGAAACAATTGACCAAGACCATCGCCCGCTACGGGCGCGTCGACCTGCTGTGCATCGACGAACTGGGCTACCTCGAACTCGACCGCCGCTGAGCGGAGATGCTGTTCCAGGTTTTGACCGAGAGGGGGAGAAGAACAGGGTGGCCATCGCCTCGAACGAATCGTTCGGAGGCTGGACCAAGACGTTTACCGACCCCAGGCTCTGCGCGACCATCGTCGACCGGCTGACCTTCAACTGCACCATCATCGAGACCGGCGCGGAGTCCTACCGGCTCGCCCGCGCGAAGGCCAAGCGGCAAGAACCGCGCAAAAGCAGTCATAGCGGGCGAGCACGAGACGGGCCCTGGGCGCAACCGCTGATGGACGTTCCGTGGCGTTTGGACGATCAAGCGCGGTCGTGGAGCGTGACCTGGTAGCCGTCGGGGTCGGCGAAGGTGAAGGTCCGGCCGAAGGGGCCGTCGATCGGTGCGGAGACGATGGTATGACCTTCGGCGACGAGCGCGTCGTGGATGGCCTGGACGTCGGTGGCGTGGAGCCAGATCGCGGCACCGATGCCGGGCTGAGCGACGGATGAGAGGTCGGTGCCGGGAATGACGTCGCGGAGTGCGAACGCGATCGGCTTCGTCTCGAACACGACGGCGTGCGGAGGTCCGGCCGGCGAGCGGACGAGGCCCAGGTACTGCTCGTAGAACGCCTGTGAAGCGTCGAGGTCGCGCACTTGGAGCGAGATGAAGTCGGGGCCGGTGGCGGGCATGATGACGCTCCTTGTTTCCGTGTCAGTTTTCTGACATGCGGGAACCTATGTCAGAATACTGACATGAGTCAAGAAGGTGTCGGCGTCGACCTGGAGACGTCACTGGGCTACCTGCTCAAAGAAGCGTCGAGCGCCCTCCGCGCGGCCATGGAGGAAGTGCTGCGGCCGCTCGGGATGAGCGTGACGCACTACTCCTGCCTCGAGCTGCTGGCGCAACGACCGGGCTTGTCGAACTCCGAGCTTGCGCGGGGTGCGTTCGTGACACGGCAGACGATGAACGTGCTGCTCCAGGCCCTGGAACGAGACGGCTACGTGACCAGGCCTGCGGAGGCACCCGTCGGGAAGGCGCTTCCCACACGACTCACGCCTCGCGGCCGACGAAGCCTCGAGAAGGCGAGCGCAGCCGTCCGGTCCGTCGAGGTCAGAATGCTGGCCGGCCTGACCGAGACCGAGCAGTCAGGCGCGTTCCGGATCCTGCAGAGCATGATCCATTCCCTGCGCGGCGACAACGAAGGTGCATAGTCCGTTCCGCGGCGTACGTCTCGTCGCGCTCGGACAGGAGTGCAGCCGAGCCTGAAATCCGTGTCGGCGACCTCGGGAACCGACAGACCCCGACTACACCCTCTGCCGCGATGAGCCAGCTATGAGCCGGGCCGGCTCGGCCCGGAAGCCGGGGGCCGCTTCAAGCCGGAATCTCCGCCCAACCGATCTTCGAATGGAGCCACTTCAAGCCGGAAAATGAGGCCAACTCAAACCGTGAAAGCCACCAGGGAACGCCGTGCACGCCGAAAGAGCTGACACCGCTGTGCGATGACCGGCCCTCGAAGGCGTTGGGCAGTTCGAGGCCGGCTGGCTCGCGCGTTCGCGGGACGCCCCGTCGAGCCGTGCGATGTGCTCAGCCGTGAGCCCGGCGGCACGGGCCCGCTCCTGCCAGAGGGGTTTCGCACCGCGTCGCAGCGACCGAGACAGGACCCCCCGGCCGCCCGGGGCCAGGACGCGGCGCAGTTCGCGTACCGCAGCGTTCCGGTCGGCGGCACGGCCAAGGGCATCCACGCACACGATGCCGTGGGCACTGGAGTCGGGAGGCCGTTGTCCTCCAGCTCGGCGACGCGGAAGACCGCGCGGTCTTCCGCGTCGCCGAGGAATGGTCGGAGCCTAACCAGCTGAGACGGTCCTCCCCGCCTCATTACTTGGCGTGCGCGCGTCACAAAAGTTGTGTCAGAGCTGCTTCTCGTAAATAAAGCCAAGCTGGGGAACAGGGCGCCTTGGAGGGCCTGGCTGCCCTCCGAGGCGGTCTGGCGGGCGCGTTCACCGCCGGACCACCCCGCGCAAGCGCGGGACGCCAGGCCCGCTTGGCCCGACAACATGCGGTGTCAGTGGTACACGCGATGCTCAGGGGATGCTGAACGATCCTACGGAATCGCACTACGAACAGATCAATGCAGCCTACTACGGCGCGCACGGGATACACCTTCGAGACCAGGAGGGCTGGCAGCGTCGAGGGGAAGCGCGGGCGCTGCTTCGTTCCGGAGTTCACCTGCCGTTCCGGTTGTTCGTGGAACAACCGGGGAATATCGTCTCGACGCTGGCCGTCATCGGTATGAGGCGGTGGCTCCCTGGCGGAAGGATCTACCTTCTCGACTTCGCGGGCCCTGCTCAGTATGTGAAGGCCGGCACGACGACTTGTCACGGGTCTCGCCTGCCGAAGCTGCGGCATGCGGCGCGCATGCATGGCCACGCCCTGTTTGACGCTTGCGTGACAGGTCCGATCGAGGACGCGGCAGGCCTTGAGCGGTACTTGCTGCACAAGCTGGCAGATGCGTGCCCGGACCATCAGGGCCGAGTACTTTCACGGCCTGTCGTTCGAGGTGGCGTTGGGCATTGCAGAGGATGCGGCTGGGGCCTGGAATGCCCCGCCCAGGGACTTACCTTCACAAGCGCTCGAATACGGCCTGGTGCCAACCGAACAGCTCGTAAGGGCTCACCCGTCACCCCACGGCCCTGGCCGAGAAGGACCGGGCCGGCCTGAAGGAGGTCCTCGCTCGCTGTCCCGAACTGAAGGTGGCGGCTGGGCATTGTCCGCGACTTCGGCGAGATACTCGGCAACCGTCTGTGTGCCACGCTCCCTGCCCGGATCGAGGACCACAGCATCCATTTCCACCAGTACCACCTGGAAGACATGGGCCGGATCCGTACCCGTAAGGTGTGCGAGATCGAAGACCGAGAGGTCTCCCAGGCGGAGATCGGCAAGGGCTACGAGCTGACGAAAACCCAGGTCATCCCGATCACGGATGAGGAACTGCGGAATCTGCCGCTGCCGCTGCCGACGGCCAAGGCGATCGAGATCGAGGCCTTCGTGCCGCTGAAGTCGGTGGATCCGATCCGGATCGCGGAGGGCTACTACCTCCAGCCAGCCGGGCAGGTCGCGGAGCGAAACCGTACAAGCTGCTGCGCCAGGCCCTGGAGCGCTCCTCGAAGGTGGCGGTCGCCAAGTACGCCTGGTCGGGCCGCGAGCGCCTGGGTCTGCCGCGGGTGCGCGGGGACGCGATCGTGCTGCACGCGATGCGCTGGCCCGACGAGATCCGGGACCCCGCCGAGCTGCTCCCGCCGGCGGTGGAGGTGTCCGAGGGGGAGATCGAGGGCGCGCTGGCGCTGATGGAGTCCATGACCCGCGAGGAGCTGGAGGCGAGGAGTTCCGCGACGCCTACACCGAGGCCGTCGCGAAGATCATCGAGTCCAAGCGGGAGGACAAGCCGCTGCCCGAGGCGCCGGAACCCAAGGAGCGGGGCCAGGTTCTGGACCTGATGGCCGCGCTGCAGGAGTCGGTGCGCAAGGCCCAGGCCTCCCGCGGCGAAACCGACGACGCCGACGCCGACGTCCACGACCTCGCACAGCCGAAGAAGAAGACCGCCGCCAAGAAGACCGCGAAGAAGACGACAGCCAAGAAGACGACGGAGCCGGCCGGCGCGAAGAAGACGGCGGCCAAGAAGACCGAGAAGAAGACATCGGCGCGCAGGCCGCGCAGCGCGTGACGCATCCGCACGGCTGCGCCGCGGGGACGAGGGAGGCGGGGCTCCCGTTCCGTGTTTCACCCGAGCCGCGACGGGAGCCCGCACCGCCGGCCGGGGTGGGGAATGCCGCCCGGGCCCGCCGCGTTGTGGGGGGTGTGGTTGTGGAGGGGACAGTGTCCCCGGGCCTCACCTCTAGCCTGCCGGGAAGATCGTTCGGCTGAAGCCCCGCAGAGCCTTTCGCCGCGTAGGCGACCGCCCCTCCACCACCACACTGCTTCACCCGCGGCCCCGGGGCCGGCGGCAACGTCGGCCCCGGGGCCGCAACTGTTCACCGCCGTGACCAGCCGAGCGCCGCAGAGCGGCATTCCGCCGCGGCCGTATGTGTGGGTTTTGCGCGGGCAGACGGTCCGGATCGTTCCAGTGGGGTATCAGCGGGGGCCGCCCAGGACGATCTTCCACACTCGGGTCGCCACCTGGAGGTTGAGCCGGTCCTCGACGTCGGCGAGGTCGTTGCCGCTGATGTCGCGGATGCGCTGGAGTCGATAGCGCAGCGTGCTGCGGTGGATCGCGAGGGATTCGGCCGTCTCGTCGTAGTTGCCGCCGCAGTCGAAGTACCGGGACAGGGTATCCACCATGGTCGCGTGGTGACGGGAGTCGTAGTCGATGAGCTGCCCGAGCCACTCGTCGACGAACGTCTCCAGTTCCCGGTAGTCATTGCCAGGCCCCAGGATGCGGTAGAGGCCGAGCTCGTCGAAGAACGTCGTGCCGTAGCGCTCGCGGGAGTGGCGGCGTACTTCCAGGGCGCGCTGCGCCTCCTCGTAGCCGTGGGGGATGTCGTCCAGTGAGCCGGACGGGGCGCTCACCCCGATCATTCCGGACCGGGTCCCGGTCTCCCGGGCGAGTGCCTCGTACAGTGCGCGGGCATGCGGCCTGTCGTCGGCGATCAGGACCACGTGGTCGGAACGTCGGGTCAGCAACGAGTGCATGCCCACGGCAGAGGCCGCCCGGCCCACGGTCTGAGCGAAGGAATCGTCCACGGTCCGGTTCGACCACTGCACCACGACGACATAGTGGCTGCGGTGCAGATCGTGTCCCACGGCCTCGGACCTGGCGTAGGCGCTGGCCTCGCCCGTCCCTGCCAGCAAGTCGTCGACCAGCTCGCGGTTCAGCCTCAGCTCTACTTCGGCCAAGTTGCGCAGGTGCGCCAGTTCCAGGGCGAGGGACGCGGCGGCGTACTCCAGCGCGAGGACGGTGTGCTCGTCGGCCTCGCCTCGGACATCGACCAGGGCCAGCACGCCCAGGACCTCGCCGCGCCGGCGGACCAGGGTGATCAGCCGGTCCTTGATCCGCACCGGTCCGACCTCCCGGGCCAGGGCATGCAGCATCTCGTCCTGGCGCACGGGGTCCGGTTCCGGATAGGGGTCGGGGCGGCTGATGCCGGTCCAGGACCTCAACCGACCGAAGCGGTCCTCGACCACCGCGGGGAGTCCGGTAAGCGAGTGCAGGGCCCGGGTGACGGCCTCCTCGCCGCCACCCGAGGCGACGACATCGGCCATGAGCGCGTGAACGCCACGCTGGTATCCCAACTCGGCCACGACGGAGATCAGCTGCCGCTGGAGGGCGGTGCGTTCCTCTTTCAGGCGCCGCAGCTCCAGCGCGTCCTCGCGTCGGCGGCGGTACGCGAAGGCGACGGACAGAGCGGCAGCGGTGTGCCGGACGAGCGTGGCGAGCAGGGACCGCTCGGCCTCGCTGGGCCGGGAGAGGGACGTCACCACCAGGTAGCCGTGGAGTCCCTCAAGTCCGCGCAGTCCCAGGGCCCGGCCCCAGGGCCTGCCGGGTAGGGTCACCGGCCCGTCCTGTCCGGCCAGCTCCCGCACCCTGCGGCCCACGGCCGAGGCATGCGCCTGCCCATTCCGCGGGCTGGGGACCAGGTCGCCGCCCACTTTGAGGTATCCGGCCTCGACGCTGTACGGCCCCGCGGCGGCTATGTGGTCCATGGCCAGACGCAGGATCTCGCCTTCGTCCGGGGTGTCGAACAGGGTGCGGCAGAGCGCCAAGAGTTCGCGGAGGGCATGGTCAGCCGGAGTGGGAGCGGGTGGGCGGGGCTCTTCCCGCGCGGCCGTGGGGAGCCGCCCGCCGGTCTGCGGAAGGCCGCCCTCCCGGTCGTGTGCACGGCTGCCGCCCATGGGGTCGCTCCTTTCCCCCGATGTCTTCAGGAGGCGAGTGGTGCTTCGCCTACCCACCCATGGTCCGGTTCATCCGAAATGTTCTCATCAATTCTCTCGTACTCTCGGGGTGACCAGACCCGTTCATGTCCGACCCGTCAGGCGCAGGCGTGGAGGGGCCCGGCTCGCCATCCTGGACTTGAGATGCTCTGTGCGCGCAGGCAGGAAGGGCTGGGTGATGGTCGAGCGGGAGTGCGGGCCGGTCGCCTCGCGCGAGGCGTACCAAGAAGCGCACGCGCCGTTGATCGCCCCTGTGCTCCATGGGTCTCCCATGGAGAGGACGGCGATCACCGAGGGGGACGTCCGCTCGGCGAGCAGGTGATCGACTGTATGCGCCACGGCAGGGCCGCCCGTTACGGCGAGCGCTGTGTACCCCGGGGTCCCGGTCGGCCGGCTGTCCGGCCTGGCGAACCGGCCCGGCCCGGAGATTCCACTCATACCTGAAAAACCTGATCCGGACAGTCGGCGCAGGCGCCGCACCGGGGAGGAGTTCCTCATGTCCAAGGCAGTGGGCATCGACCTGGGCACCACAAACTCGGTGATCGCCGTGTGGGAGGGCGGCGAGCCGTCCGTGGTGCCCAACAACGAGGGCAACCGCACGACACCGTCCGTGGTGGCATTCGTCGACACCGGCGAGCGCCTGGTGGGCCAGCTGGCCCGGCGTCAGGCGATTCTCAACCCCAAGGGCACCATCTACTCGGCCAAGCGGTTCATCGGCCGGCACTTCGACGAGATCTCCGAGGAGGCCAGGGCTGTGGCGTACGACGTCGTCGAGGGCGACGGCGGGGCGGCCCGCTTCAAGGTGCGCGACAAGCTGTACGCGCCTGAGGAGATCAGCGCCCAGGTGCTGCGCAAACTCGCCGACGACGCCTCCAAGCAGCTGGGGGAGCGGGTCACGGAGGCCGTCATCACGGTACCCGCGTACTTCAACGACGCCCAGCGCACGGCCACCAAGGACGCCGGACGGATCGCGGGACTGGAGGTGCTGCGCATCATCAACGAGCCGACCGCGGCAGCCCTCGCCTACGGCATGGACAAGAAGGACCACGAGACCGTCCTCGTCTTCGACCTAGGCGGCGGCACGTTCGACGTGAGCATTCTCGACGTCGGCGACGGCGTGGTGGAGGTGCGTTCCACCGCCGGCGACAGCCACCTGGGCGGCGACGACTTCGACCGGCGTCTGGTGGACCACCTCGCGGACGACTTCCAGAAGGACCACGGCATCGACCTGCGCAGGGACCCGCAGGCGCTGCAACGACTGTTCGAGGCCGCAGAGAAGGCCAAGACCGAGCTCAGTTCGGTGACGCAGACACAGGTGAGCCTGCCGTTCATCACCGCCGACGCCTCGGGGCCCAAGCATCTCACCGACTCGATCATGCGGTCCACGTTCGAGCAGATCAGCGGCGACCTGGTGGAACGGTGCCTGGGGCCGGTCCAGCAGGCCATGGCCGACGCCAAGGTCGGCGAGAGCGACATCGACGAGGTCATCCTCGTCGGCGGCTCCACCCGCATCCCCGCCGTCCAGGCCCTGGTGCGTCGGCTGACCGGCGGCAAGGAACCCAACATGAGCGTCAACCCCGACGAGGTGGTGGCCCTGGGCGCCGCGATCCAGGCCGGGGTGCTTAAAGGCGAGGTCAAGGACGTTCTGCTACTCGATGTCACGCCCTTGTCGCTGGGCGTCGAGACGCGCGGTGGCGTGATGACGAAGATCATCGAGCGGAACACCACCATCCCGGTGCGCCGCACCGAGACCTTCTCCACCGCCGAGGACAACCAGCCGGCCGTCGATGTGGTCGTCCTTCAGGGCGAACGCGAGCGCGCCGCCGACAACCGGGTGCTCGGCCGGTTCCAGCTCACCGACATCCGGCCGGCGCCGCGAGGCGAAGCGCAGATCGAGGTCACCTTCGACATCGACGCCAACGGCATCCTCAACGTGAAGGCCCGCGACCGGGACACCGGCAAGGAACAGGGCATCACCATCAGCGAGAGCTCCAACCTGGACCGCGGTGAGGTCGAACGCATGGTCCAGGAGGCCGAGCTCAACCAGGGCCAGGACCAGGCACTCCGCGAGGCCGTCGACACCCGCAACGAGCTCGACGCCGCCGCGTACCAGGTCGAGAAGCGCCTCGCCGAACTGGGCGACGCGGCGCCCGCGCACGAGAAGGCGCGCGCCGAGATGCTCGTGTCCGACGCCCGGGCGGCGGTCAAGGAAGAGGCGGGCGTGGAGCGCGCGCGGCCTCTGACCTCCGAACTCCAGCAGGTCCTTGCCGGGCTGGCGGCCCATCAGGGCGCCGCCGCAGGCGGTCCCGACCGGGCCGGCACCGGGGGCGGTACGACCGGTGGCAGCCCGAGCGGCGGTGGCGGGGACGACGACGTCATCGACGCCGAGTTCGACAAGGGCTGAGGCGCGCCATGCCGAGCCAGCCCCAGGAACCCGACACCGCCGCGGCTGATCCGGTCGAGTCGGCCGCGGAAGGCGTGCGGCCGCCGCGCGGGGATCTGCCCCGATCCGACCCGCCGCACCGGCCGGAAACGGCGTACGACGAACCGGGACCCGACGCCGCCGGCCCCGCGTCCGCCGAGGACGAGTACACAGCCGCGATCCGGGAACTGGAGGACCGCTGGCGGCGTGCGCTCGCCGACCTCGACAACCTGCGCAAGCGCCACGCCAGGGAACTGGAGCGGGAGCGGACGACGGAGCGCTCCCGTACGGCCGCCGCCTTCCTGCCCGTCCTGGACAACCTCGAACTCGCCCTGGCCCATGCCGGTGCCGATCCGGGTGCGATCGTCCAGGGCGTCCGGGCGGTCCGCGACCAGGCGGTGAACGTCCTCGAACTCCTCGGCTATCCGCGGCACGCGGAAACCGGCGTCGCCTTCGACCCGGCCCGGCACGAGGTGGTCGGCGTCGTCCAGGCCCCCGACGCCCCGCCGGGCACCGTCGTCGAGGTGCTGCGCCCCGGCTACGGGGAGGGCGAACGGCAGCTCAGGCCCGCCGCTGTGACGGTCGCGAAGCGGGAGTGACCGGTCATGACACGGGACTTCTACGAGGTGCTGGGCATTTCACGGACCGCGAGCCAGGACGAAATCCAGCAGGCATATCGCAAGCTCGCCCGCAAGTACCACCCCGACGTCAACAAGGATCCGGACGCGGAGGAACGCTTCAAGGACCTCAACGAGGCGTACAGCGCTCTGTCGGACCCGAAGACGCGGGCCCGTTACGACCGCTTCGGCGAGGACTTCCGCAACGTCCCCGAGGACTTCGACGAACGGGTCGCGGCCGGAGCGGGCGGCGGCTTCCGCGCTCGGCGGACCGCGGGCGCGGGCGCCCCCCGTGTCCGGTACGGCACCGGCACCGGCTTCGGCGACGGCTTCGGAGCGGAAGGCATAGACATCGAGGACTTGTTCGGTTCCATGTTCGGAGCCGGCGCCGCCCCGGGCGGCGTGCCCGGAGCCGACCAGGAGGCCGAGTTGCCGCTCACCGTCGAGGAGGCGTACCGGGGCGGCCGTCGCACCGTCACGCTGGCCGGTCCCACCGGGCAGCCGCGGCGGTACGAGGTCGACGTCCCGCCGGGCGTCACCGACGGGCAGCGCATCCGACTGGCGGGCGAGGGCGGTCGGGGCAGCGGGGACGCCGCCGCGGGCGACCTGTACCTGCGGGTGCGGATCCAGCCCCACGCCGGGTTCCGGCTGGACGGCCGCGACGTGTACGTCCAGGTTCCGGTCGCCCCCTGGGAGGCAGCGCTGGGCGCGACCGTGCCGGTGCCCACCCCCGGCGGCGGCACGGCCAAGGTCACGGTGCCTGCGGGCTCGTCCAGCGGCCGGCGGCTGCGGCTGCGCGGCGAGGGCATGCCGAACCCGCGCGGCGCGAACGGCGACCTGTACGCCGAACTCCGCGTCATGGTGCCGCCCACACTGGGCGACCGGGAGCGCGAGCTGTTCGAGGAGCTCGCCGCCACCTCGTCGTTCGACCCCAGGAGGACGCGATGAACGACCGACCCGTGGGAGCTGCAGGCATCGGCCGGGCCGGCGTCGGCGACCGTCCGGTACGAACGGGCGCCGACGTCACCGACTCGACGGCTGCCCGGTACGCGCTCGTGCCCGTCCCCAGGCTCTCCCTGGCTGCCGTGGCCCGTCGTTCGGGCCTCCATCCCGATCTGATCCGCCGTTTCGTCGCCCTGGGCCTGGTGGACGCCGAGCGCGACGCCGCGGGGAGCCTGGTGTTCGACCTCACGGCCCCGGCGGTCCTCGCCCGCGTCCAGCGGCTGCGCTCCGGACTCTGCCTCAACTACGCATCCATCGGCCTGGTGCTCGACCTGCTCGACCGCATCAGCCTGCTGGAGGCCGCTCTGCGCGGCCGCGGCACGAGGAGTGAAACACCCCCATGGACATGAACCGTCTCACCCAGAAGTCCCAGGAAGCCCTGCAAGAGGCCCAGACCGAGGCCGTCCGCATGGGGCAGACCGAGGTCGACGGGGAGCACCTTCTGCTCGCACTTCTCGATCAGGAGGACGGTCTGATCCCGCGGTTGGTGCGACAGGCCGGCGCCGAGCCGGAGGAACTGCGCGCGGCCGTGCGCGAGGAACTCTCCCGCCGCCCGAAGGCCACCGGCCCCGGCGCGGCACCCGGGCAGGTCTTCGTGACCCAGCGCCTCGGCCGCCTGCTCGACGCCGCCGAACGGGAGGCCAAACGCCTCAAGGACGAGTACGTGTCCGTGGAGCACCTGCTGCTCGCCCTGTCCGAGGAGGGCTCGTCGACCGCCGCCGGACGACTGCTCAACCAGGCCGGCATCACCCGGGACTCTTTCCTGGACGCGCTCACTCAGGTCCGCGGCAACCAGCGCGTCACCTCCGCCAACCCCGAAGTGGCCTACGAAGCGCTGGAGAAGTACGGCCGCGATCTCGTCGCCGAGGCCAGAGCCGGCAGGCTCGATCCGGTCATCGGCCGGGACGCCGAGATCCGACGGGTGACCCAGATCCTCAGCCGCAAGTCCAAGAACAACCCCGTCCTCATCGGCGACCCCGGCGTCGGCAAGACCGCCATCGTCGAGGGTCTCGCCCAGCGCATAGTCCGCGGCGACGTGCCCGAAGGGCTCCGCGACAAGATCGTGTTCGCCCTCGACATGGGCTCGCTCGTCGCCGGCGCCAAGTACCGCGGCGAGTTCGAGGAACGCCTCAAGGCCGTGCTGTCCGAGGTGAAGGCCGCGCAGGGGGGCATCCTGCTCTTCGTCGACGAACTCCACACCGTCGTGGGAGCGGGCGCCGCCGAAGGAGCCATGGACGCGGGCAACATGCTCAAGCCGATGCTCGCGCGCGGCGAACTGCACATGATCGGCGCCACCACCCTCGACGAGTACCGCAAGCACATCGAGAAGGACGCCGCCCTCGAACGCCGCTTCCAGCAGGTCCTGGTCGACGAGCCGGACGTGGAGGACACGATCTCGATCCTGCGCGGACTGCGCGAACGCCTGGAGGTCTTTCACGGCGTGAAGATCCAGGACACCGCGCTGGTCTCCGCGGCCACCCTCAGCCACCGGTACATCACCGATCGGTTCCTGCCCGACAAGGCCATCGACCTCGTCGACGAGGCGTGCGCCCGGCTGCGCACCGAGATCGACTCGATGCCCGCCGAACTCGACGAGATCACCCGCCGCGTCACCCGCCTGGAGATCGAGGAGGCGGCCCTGTCCAAGGAGACCGACCCAGCCAGCGAAGCCCGCCTGGAGGAACTGCGCAGGGAACTGGCCGACCTGCGGGGCGAGGCCGACGCCAAACACGCTCAGTGGGAGGCCGAACGGCAGGCCATCCGCCGTGTGCAGGAACTACGCCAGGAACTGGAGCAGGTCCGCCTCGAAGCGGAGGAGGCCGAACGGGCCTACGACCTCAACCGCGCCGCCGAACTCCGCTACGGCCGCCTCCAGGACCTGGAGCGCCGGCTCGCCGCGGAGGAGGAGCAACTGGCCACCAAACAAGGGCAGAACCGGCTGCTGCGCGAGGTCGTCACCGAGGAGGAGATCTCGGAGATCGTCGCAGCCTGGACCGGCATTCCCGTCGCCCGCCTCCAGGAGGGCGAACGCGAGAAACTACTGCGCCTCGACGAGATCCTGCGCGAGCGCGTCATCGGCCAGGACGAAGCCGTCGAACTCGTCGCCGACGCCATCATCCGCGCCCGCTCCGGCATCCGAGATCCACGCCGCCCCATCGGCTCGTTCATCTTCCTCGGCCCCACCGGCGTCGGGAAGACGGAGTTGGCCAAGACTCTCGCCCGGGCCCTGTTCGACTCCGAGGAGAACATGGTGCGCCTCGACATGAGTGAGTACCAGGAGAGGCACACCGTCAGCCGGCTCATGGGCGCACCGCCCGGATACGTCGGCTACGAAGAGGGCGGCCAGCTCACCGAGGCCGTGCGCCGCAAGCCCTACTCGGTCGTGCTGTTCGACGAGATCGAGAAGGCGCACACCGATGTCTTCAACACCCTGCTGCAGATGCTCGACGACGGCCGCATCACCGATGCTCAGGGCCGCACCGTCGACTTCCGCAACACTGTGATCATCATGACGTCGAACATCGGCTCCGAGCACCTCCTCGACGGCGCCACCGCCGAGGGCGAGATCAAGCCGGACGCGCGCGCCCTGGTGATGGGCGAGCTGCGCGGGCACTTCCGCCCGGAGTTCCTCAACCGCGTCGACGACATCGTGCTGTTCAAGCCGCTGGGCGAGCGGCAGATCGAGCGGATCGTGGAGCTGCAGTTCGACGAGCTGCGGCAGAGGCTCGCCGAGCGCCGCATCACCGTCGAACTCACTGAAGCGGCACGGGTGTTGATTGCGCACCAGGGTTACGACCCGGTGTACGGTGCACGGCCGCTGCGCCGCTACATCTCCCACGAGGTCGAGACCCTGGTCGGGCGCGCCCTGCTGCGCGGTGACGTCCAGGACGGCGCGACGGTCCGCGTCGACGCCGAACACGGAGAACTGGTGGTCACCTACGACCAGCAGGAAGGGGCCCGGGACAGGAGGGCGGCGTGAACGCCACCCGGACGACGATGGTCACCTGCCCGAACTGCGGGCGCAGCAACCGGATTCCCGTGGCCGCCGAGGGACGCCCCACATGCGGCCACTGCAAGCAGCCCCTGCCCTGGATCGTCGACGCGGGCGACGACGACTTCGCCGAGGTCGCCGACAACGCCACCCAGCCTGTCGTCGTCGACCTCTGGGCCACCTGGTGCGGCCCCTGCCGCATGGTCAGCCCCGCCCTCGAACAGGTCGCCCGCGACCTCGCCGGACGGATCAAACTCGTCAAGGTCGACGTCGACGAGAACCCGCGGCTGAGCCGACGGTTCGAGGTGCAGGCGGTGCCCACCCTGCTCGTCCTGGACCGAGGGGAGACGGTCGCCCGGCAGGCCGGCGCGGCACCCGCGCCCGTCATTCGCTCGTGGGTCGAGCAGGCGACGGCGGGCCGGCACACCACCGCAGGAGGCTGAGCACGACAGGTCGTTCGTCTCGCGGGAGCCCCACGGCGCCGCACCCCGGCATCGACCGGTCGCCGCCCTCGCCCTCCGTGGAAGGAGAACTCTCATGGCCACGATTCCCGACCCGCACCTGGCGATGGTGCGCCCCGTGACGCCTCGTACGCCTCAAGGGTGCGAGGAGTGCCTCAGGGAGGACTCCCCATGGGTGCACCTGCGGCTCTGCCTCACCTGCGGGCATGTCGGCTGCTGCGACTCCTCGCCGAACAAGCACGCCCGACGGCATGCGGGCAGCGACGCCCACCCCGTCGTGCGGTCCTTTCAGCCGGGAGAGCACTGGCGCTGGTGCTACGTCCACGAGGCTCTGGTCTGATGACCGCGACCGAGCACGGGCGGGATGCGGTCCGCGAGACGCCGGACCGGTACGGGGCGTTCCCGCGCCTGACACCGGAGCAGCTCCAGGAATTGGCCGCGCACGGGAAGCGTCGCAGGACCACCGAGGACGAGGTGCTGTACCGGGAGGGCGAGCGCTTCCGGGAGTTCCTCGCGATCCTCAGCGGGAGTGTCGAGATCCTCCAGGACCACGGCGGGCCCGAGGAGCGCACGGTGGCGGTGCACGGACCCGGCAGGTTCCTGGGCGAACTCGCGCTGCTGGAGGGCGAGGCGGCGTTCGACACCGCCGTGGTGCGCGAGGCGGGCGAGATCCTGGCCGTGCCGGTGGAGCGGCAACGCGCCCTGGTCGGCCGCGACCCCGTCCTCGGCGACCTGATCCTCCGCGCCTACCTGGGCCGCAGGTACCTGCTCATCGGCCTCGGCGCCGGCTTCCGGATCCTGGGCTCGTGTTACTCACCGGACACGCTGAGGCTGCGCGAGTTCGCCGCTCGCAACCGGCTGCCCCACCGCTGGCTGGATTTGGAGAAGGACAAGGAAGCGGAGGCACTGCTGCGTCGGTTCGCCATCCGTCCCGAGGAGACTCCGGTGGTCATCTGGAAGGGCGAGCGGGTGCTGCGCAATCCGAGCAACGCCGAACTCGCCCGGCTCATCGGGCTGCCCGCCCCCTCGCCGGAAGCCGGGCGATGCGACGTGATGGTGGTGGGCGCGGGTCCCGCCGGACTCGCAGCCGCCGTGTACGGCGCCTCCGACGGCCTTACCACGACCACCGTCGACGCCGTCGCCACCGGAGGCCAGGCCGGCACCTCGTCCCGCATCGAGAACTACCTCGGCTTCCCGTCGGGCATCTCCGGAGGCGAGCTCATCGAACGCGCGGTGCTCCAGGCCCACAAGTTCGGTGCTCGCCTCATGGTGCCGGCCCAGGTCAACGGTCTCACCCCGCAGCACGACGAATACGTCGTCACCTTCACAGACGGATCCCGGACCCGGGCGGACACCGTGGTCCTCGCCTCTGGCGTGTGGTACCGCAGGCTCGAAGTGCCCGGCATCGACCGTCTGGAGGGCATCAGCGTGTACTACGCCGCGACCGTCCACGAGGCCAGTCTCTGCCAGGCGGATCCGGTCGCCGTGGTCGGCGGCGGGAACTCCGCAGGGCAGGCGGCTCTGTTCCTCGCGAACCACGCGTCCAGGGTCCACCTCCTCGTACGGGGCGGTGACCTCAACGCGGACATGTCGCGTTACCTGGTGGACCAGGTGCAACGGCACCCGAAGATCGAGGTGCTGCTCCATAGCGAGGTCCGGGGCGTCTGTGGGGAGGAGAAGCTGGAGTCGCTGATCGTGGAGGACAACGCGAGCAGTGAGCGCCGGGAGTTGCAGGCCGCGGCGCTGTTCGTGTTCATCGGAGCCCGCCCGCGCACGGACTGGCTCAGGGGTGTGCTGGCCCTGGACGAGAAGGGCTTCGTCCTCACCGGCGCCGACGCCCGGGCGGCAGCGGACGCGGCCCGTTGGGACCCGCTCGGCCGGGGCCCATTGCTTCTGGAGACCACCCTTCCCGGGGTCTTCGCCGTCGGCGACGTCCGGAGCGGCTCGGTCAAGCGGGTGGCCTCGGCGGCCGGTGAGGGCGCCATGGCGATCCGCCTCGTGCACGAGCACCGGGACCAGACGGGCAACCTGGTGCGCACCGCGGGTCCCGAGGGGCCTCGGCCGGTGGCGGGCAAGCCCGTGTCCTGGCGTTGACGCTTTTCCCGCCCGACTCCGTGGACGGCTCGATCCGGCACACGGCCGTCCACCCCGGCGGGCGCCGTCCAGCGCACCGCCGGGGGCCAGCGTGTCACGCGGCGTCGCCGATGCCTCCGGGACATCCTGTGGACACATGTGACCGCGGGATCAGCCGATGAGAAGGGTCCAGTCATGCGCATGCCGCCCCAGGGCGTTACGGTCGTAGCTCTCCTGGCGGATCCAGACGCGCCCACCGAGATCGCGCAACGCATGGCCCGGACGCTTTCCGCGCGGCTCGCCGACAAGTCGGGCCCGGGGCGACGGTTCGACGTCGAGGTGGTCAGTGAGCCCTTCACCGCCGGGACCGAGGACCTGCCCACCCTCATGCGCCGGATCATGGACCGCGCAGAGGCGGAGAACTGGGACGTCGTCGTGGCCCTCACCGACCTTCCGCTGCACTCGCACGGGCATAAGCTCGTCGTGGATCTGAGTCACGAACACGGCTTGGCGCTGCTGTCTCTTCCTACGCTGGGGGCCCTGCGGCTGCAGACGAGGGCCCGGCGGGCCGTGGAAGAAGCCGTGCTCGGCCTGGCGGGCGCGCCGGCCATCGGCTCCGGAGGACCTCCGCAGGGGCAACCGCCCCTGGGGCGCTTCGTCGGTCGTCTCGCACCGGTTCACCCGGGCACGGTCGGTGAGGAGGAGACCGCTGATCTTCGGTACGTTCTCAGCGGGCCACGCGGATATCTGAGGGTGCTGGTCGGCATGGTCCGCGCCAACCGGCCGTGGCGCTTGGTGCCGGGCTTGTCCAAAGCCCTGGCGGCCGCCCTCGCCACGGGAGCGGTCGCCACCGTGAACTCCACCGTGTGGAGCCTGGCCGAGGCCCTGAGCGCGCCGCGCCTGGTGATCGCCACGGTTGGATCCGTCGCGCTCATGATCGGCTGGCTGATCGTGGACGCGCAGCTGTGGCATCGATCGGAGGACGTCTCGCGGGAGGCGAGGCAGAGAGCGAGGCTCTACAACGCCTCGACCGTCCTGACCGTGGGCATCGGCGTGATCGTGTGCTACGCGGGTCTGATGGTAGTCAACCTGGTCTGGGCACTGTTCATCCTCAACGACAAGGTGTTCGCTTCCATGACACGGACTCCGCTGGACTCGACGGATTACTGGACGTTGTCCTGGTTCGTCGCTTCGGTCGCCACGGTGGGGGGTGCGCTGGGATCAGGTCTGGAGAGCGACGAGGCGATCCGGGCAGCCGCCTACTCCAAGCGCGAACAGGAGCGGCGCCACATGCTTCAGGACGACGAGGACGGCCATGTGGAGACCTGAGAGCCGGACATTCGCCGGTGCTCGATGTTCCTGCGGTCCGAAGATTTCACTGATCGATCAGTGTGGCTGTTTCGCGCCGGGGCCGCCGGGGACCCGGACGGCGCGTCGCCGCAACGAGGGCGTCCGATCGTGTGGGCCGACGGCGCCACCGTTCACCTGAACCGGGTGAACGGCCCACAGGGGCATGCCGGAGCCACGGACCCCTCGTACCACCTCCCGGAAGCCAGGCTCTGCGCGCTGCGCGCCGTCCCCGTTACCGCCGTGCTGCGGTCATGCCGCCGCCGCGGCATCGAAGGAAGCAGTTATGAGAGCAGCGAATTCGTGGGAAATGATCGTGATCGCCAGCCGATCCGCCGGAATGTCTCCGCCCAGCGCACCAGGTAGGCGATTTGCCCGGTGCAGGACACGCCGGTCAACCAGTAGCCGGCCGACTCGTCGGTTTCCACGAATCGTCCGATCAGCAGTGTCCGCGATGGCAGCACCCCGTCGTGCCGGCCGCTGCGGACGCCCCTCTGTTCCTGCGCCGTGTCTGACGCCGTCAGAAGGCTGCGGCGCGGCCGACGCGATTCGGCGGATCGTCCCTGCCGGGCTCACACCATGAAGTGGCTGCGGGCCTTGAGGGAAGGGGTGCGAGCGGGCTCACGATCGAGGAGACGCGGCTGGAGCCCCTACTCGCGCTGCGCACGGCCGCCGGAGTGGCGATCGCCATCGGGCCGGCGCTGTGGCTGGGCTCCCCTGCGCATGCCGCGGCTGCCGCCCTCGGCGCCTACTCCGCGGGTGGAGCCACCTTCCAGCGCACCTGGCGTCCGCGCAAGGTGATCGCGCTCGGCGCGGGCGCGGGCCTCGCGCTCAGCACCTTCGTGGGTTACCCGATCGTCCAGCCGGTTGAGGCAGCACGTGAGGCTTCGCTAGGGCGAGGGGCTGGGGGAGCTTATGGAGGGTGCCGCCGACCGTGCTGACCGAGCCGCCCGCGTGCTGGTGCCGTAGGAGTGCGGGTCGACGCGCTGCTCGGCCTTGGGTAGGTGGGAGACGACGAGCAGGTAGGAGTTGGTGACAAGTTCCTGACGAGCTTGTTGTGGACGCCTGTCCCGCCCTCCAGCGTGATCCAGTGCATGGCGAGTTCGATGCCGCGGCCGAGTCGTTTGCTTTCGTGGACGACGAGGGTGACGGCGACGCCGGAGGATCTGATCTCCTGGCGAGCCTGGCGGGGGCCTCCAGCTCGGGGCGCCGGGTGGTGCGGGTGGAAATCTTCCCCTAGAAGACCTGGGTGATCCCCTCCTCGGGGAGGGAGTCGAGCTGCGCGTCCAGGGACTGCCGGGCCGTCGAGGCGCGGGCGTACCCGAGTCGGACGTGTCCGACGGGTTCGGAACCGGCGCTCGCGGGCCGGGGCAACTTGGTACTGGATGGCCACCTTGCCCTTGCCGGTCCGGCACGGCGAGCCCGCCGGGGCGGCCCAGGCGGACTCGGGCAGGCGTGCGATTTCACGCGCTTGAAGTCGCCGTTCACGGTCCTGACCGTTTCGTGGGGTCGTTTCAGGCGCCCAGTCGTTTGCAACAACTCATGAAACGCGATCGTCCCAGGGGGGGGTTGTCGTGTCTTCGCGTCGGCGGATGTCTTCGCACCGACTACGACACCGGTTCGCGTCAGTGACGTACTGGCCGCTGGCGTGTGGCACGGTTCGCTCGTACTGCGCTCCCACCTCCAGGACGGTCACCGAGCCCGGGACCACGTTCATGTTGAGCCCTTGAGCGAGTCACCGTGGCGGGCCGGTTTCACCGCAGAGCTCAGCAGCATGAGTGCTGGGGCAGGGAATCGCGACGGCCATCCCGATCCCCGTTACCACCCCGGCCACTGGCACCTCACGCACCCGGCCTGAGCTCGGTGCGGTCTTCACCCGCTGCTTGAGGCGGTGTTGAAGGCGGCGTACCCGTCTTTTTTGGGTGCTCTGAGGAAGGGCCGGATCAGGGTGGCCAGGGCGCCGGAGAATTCCTCGTGGTTGGTCAGGCGGGTGGTGCCGTCGTGGTTGGGGGAAAGGACGAAGGAGTGCTGGCCGTGGAAGTGCTGCTTGATGCCGAGCGTGCCGACCCACCGTAGTTCCTGGCCAGGCGTTGCGACGGTGACCGTGGGCCTGAAGGTCATGCCCGGCATGCGCATCGTGAGCCGGCTTCCCACTTGAGCGGTTCCCTCGGCTGCGGAGAAGGTGCTCCACTCGCCGTAGGCGGCGAAGTCGGTGAGGACGTCCCACACCGCTTGCGGGGTGGCGTCGATGTCAATAACGGGGTGAGGACTGGCTTCATGGTGGTTTCCACTTCCGGCTGGCGAGGGAGGGAGGGGCGGGGGTTCGACGAGCGGGTGGCCCACCGGTGCTCGGTGGGGCCGGGAACTGGCGTGGAGCGCAGTCCATGGCGGTCAGAGCGTCCCGCCTGGCGCGGCCCTGTGGGAGATGCTGTTGGTGCTGGTGACCGTGGTCTCCTGCAGGCCGTGATCGATGAAGTCGATCATCCAGGTGAAGCTGTCGTCGATGTCGGTGGCGAACTGAAACCCGCCGGCTGCCTCCAGGGATGCGTATCCGTGCAGGACGGTGCGCAGCATCCGCAGCGCGTGGATCTGCTGGTCGGGGTCGATCCGGTAGCCGTGCAGCATGGCCGCCCAGGAGTCGACCACCCGGTTGAGGGCGTCGATCAGGGGGTCGTCGGGTCCGGTCGGGCGGGCGGCGTTGGCTGCGGCGTATCGGCCGTGGTGGTCCTTGACGAACGTCCGCATCGCCTGCGCGCCGTGGGCCAGGGCCTCGGTTCCGGACCGGCCCTGGATGGCGTCGCGGATGGCGTCGGCGCACTGGTTCATGGCCAGGATGGCGATCCGGTGGGCGAGGTCGGTCTGGCCGGTGACGTGCTTGTACAGCGAGGGGGTCCTGACCCCGAGCCGTTCGGCGACCAGGCCCATGCCGAGCTGTTCGAACCCGATCTCGTCGACCAGGGCGGCGGCGGCTTCGGTGACCGTCGCGGCGGTGAGTCCGGCCCTAGGCACCGGCAGCCGCCTTGGCCAGGAACGGCAGGGCCAGCGCGAGGACCTGGTCGGGGGTCTGGGCGTGCGGGTAGTGGCCGGCGCCGTCGATCACGGCCAGCTCTCCGAGGCCGGCGGGCAGGTCGGCGATGATCTTCTCCCCTTCGGCGCGGGGGTCGGCCCAGTCGGGGTCCAGGCCGCCTTCGACGATCAGGACCGGGCAGGTGACGTGGGCGAGCTGAGCGCCGGCGTCGGTGGGCTTGGACTTGCACATGTCCTGCAAAGCCTTCATCCGGCCGGGCTCACTCAACGTGGCCTCAATGCGGGCCAGTTCGCTGTCCCAGTCGGCGGGCTTGGCCGGGTAGGCCACGTCGAGGTACTTCTTCCAGTCCGCCACGCGTCCCCGGACGATGACCTGCGCCATCCGCGTATACCCGGTCCGGAAGCGCTTGACCCGGATCAGCCCGCCCAGGTCGACCGGCTGCGCACGGGTGAACGGGGCCAGCTCGATCACTCCGTTGATCACGTCGGGCGCGGTGGCGGCCGCGATGGTCGCGGCGCCGCCGCTGATCGACTGCCCGATGATCACGGCCGGGCCGCCGAGGTGACGCACGACGGCGACCAGATCTCCGGCGATGTCGGTGCGGCTGTATCCGTCCCAGCCGAGGCTGGAGTCACCGCACCCGCGGATGTCGACGTTCGCGACCCGGTAACCGGCGGCCACCAGGCCGGGAACGAGGAAGCGGTAGGAGTGCCGGCTGTCGCCGATGCCGTGCGCCAGCACGACCAGGGGCCCCTCCCCGGTCACGTCGAAGGCGATGGTGTTCTTGCCGATTCTCAGGTGCTCGGTCATGCCGTCCTCCAGCAAGTGGTTAACGTCGTTAGCTTTAGACTAGTCACATTAGCCACGAGGGTCAATGGCACACCCAGCCGCGCTCGATCGGGGGCCTAGGGCTTGTTGTGAAAGTGCTGGTCACAGCCACTCGTTAATGGCGGCGATCAGTACGGTCGCTTCGAAGCGGACAGCGAGTTTGTCGTAACGGGTGGCGACGGCCCGGTGGCGCTTGAGACGGTTGATCCCGCACTCGACCGCGTGCCGCTGCTTGTAGTCGTCCGTGTCGAACGTCGGCGGCCGCCCACCGCGCGATCCGCGCTTGAGGCGGTTGCGGACACGGTCCGCCGGTACCGGGATGGTGGCGTTGATCTCGCGCCTGCGCAGGTAGGTGCGGTTGCCCCGGGAGTCGTATGCCTTGTCGGCCCGGATCCGGTCCGGACGCTTGCGCGGCCTGCCGAGCCCCAGCCTCGGGACCCGGATGGCTTCCAGGACCGCTTCGAACTGCGGGGAATCGCCCCGCTGCCCGGCCGTGATCAGCACCGACAACGGCTTCTGGCCTTGCTCGACAGCGAGGTGGATCTTGCTGGTCAGTCCGCCACGGGATCGTCCGAGTGCGTGGTCGGCCGGCTCGACGAAGACGCCGCCGGGCGGTTCCTTCTGGAGGTCCCCCTTTTCGCCACTACGGCGGCGTGCTGGTGGGCCCGGCAGACGGTGGAGTCGACGTACACGTCCCAGGTGATCAGGCCCTCGGCGTCCGCCTCGGCCTGAAGCTGGGTGAGGATCCTCGCTTAAGGTCCCGTCCCGCACCATCACGAGGGCCACCGCTCCGGCCCTGCCATGGGCACCGCGATCGCCGCCGGCGCGGCCGGCCTCGCCGTCGGCGTCGTGGGCGGGATGGTCGCGGCCGAGGTCGTCGACGAGGCTGGGGACTTCTTCGAGGGCGACGAGGAAGACGAGGACTGACGGCGCGGGCGGCCTGAGGATCGGATCAGGCGCTGACCGTGCGCAGGAAGTGGTCCGCGTCCTCCGGCTCACCCAGTCGGCCCAGCTCCAGCCAGGAGCCGTCGCTGAAGTGGATCCTGAAGGTGGCGAACCCTCGCGGCTGGCCCGCCTCGGCTTCGATACGGGCCTCGGTGAAGGGGAACTCCGCGATGGTCCGGAAGTCGTCGGCCTTGGTGGGCGACAGCGTACGGCGTGGGGTGGCGGCCACGCAGACGCGGTCACGGGTCAGCATCACCAGGCGTTTCGGGTTCGGTGACTGGCCGTACCAGCGCAGCAGCAACTGGCCCGCAGCCAGGTTCCAGTCGCCATCGAAGATGCCTCTGGTGGGGGCGTCGACTTCACGGCGGCCGCTGCTGGCGGCGCGGTTCCGGGTGGACCCTTCCTCTCGGGAAGAGGTCTGCCCGTCCAGCACGCCGCCGAGCTTGTCGAACAACATCATCGGCACGACGACGAAGAAGAACACAACACCGCCGACGTAGAGCAGCCAATGGTGCCTCGGCTTCAAGCGTCCATTGCCCGCAGCCCGGTGGACGGCCTTGGGAGGCGCAGGAATCGGCTTGCCGATCTCGCACCAGACCATGGCCACGGGGTCCTCGCCAAGGATCTTCCGGGCCCGTCGATGCACCTTGCGCTTCGCCATGCCTGAAATCCTAGACCGGCAGGGCGTCACGGCCCCAGCGCCCCGGTGAGACGCGACCCGTCTGATGAACCTGTCGGAAATCGCCGGAACTAGGCGCTGTTTCTCGGGTCTGACTTCGTGAGTGGGGTGTTTGGGGCAGGCTGACTGCATGGGACGTGGAGACCTGACGAACGCTGAGTGGGAGCGGTTGGAGTCGTTCTTACCTCGTGGTGGCGCACGTGGGGGCCGGTGGAGCGACCACCGGCGGGTGATCAACGGTGTGCTGTACCGGGTGCGGACGGGGGTGCAGTGGCGGGATCTGCCGGAGCGGTTCGGGCCGTGGGAGACGGTCTGCAAACGCCATCGCCGCTGGTCAGCGGACGGGACCTGGCAGATGCTGCTGTCGAGGGTCCAGGCTGCCGAGGACGCCGCGGGCCACATCGACTGGGACGTGTCCGTGGACTCCACGGCGGTGCGGGCTCACCAGCACGCCGCCGGCGCAAGGAAGACACCGCCGGCCGCGGTTTCTCAAAAGGGGATCCGCCCGGGGACGAACCGGGTCGATCCGGTGCTTCGGAAACTGGTCGTCCGACTGGAGGAGGTGGTCAGGTCGGCGAGTGCCTGGGACGTTCCCGCGGCGGCTTCACCACCAAGATCCACCTCGCAGCCGACGGACGATGCCGACCGCTCGCCGTTCTCCTGACGCCCGGACACTACGGTGACGGCCCCCAGTTGCAGCCCGTCTTGGAGCAGGTGTCGGTCCCCCGCAGCGGGGCCGGCCGGCCTCGCACCCGCCCCGACCATGTCCTGGCCGACAAGGCCTACACATCCCGCGAGAACCGCCGCTACCTGCGACGACGCGGCATCTCGCACACCATCCCCGAACGACTCGACCAACGCCGAAACCGACGCAACCGCGGTTCCCGGGGCGGTCGGCCCACCGGGTTCGACCGCGAACGCTACAAGAAACGCAACACAGTTGAGCGAGCCATCAACCGTCTCAAAGGCTTCCGGGCGGTCGCCACACGCTACGAAAAACGGGCCTACACCTACCTCGGCACCGTCACCCTCGCAGCACTCATCATCTGGCTCCGCACATGATCCGAGAAACAGCGCCTAGACGAGTGGTTCCGATGCGGCTCAGTGGTCGTAGGCGATGAGTGACCTGGTGATGGGTGCGCCGATGGTGCGGTTGTGCCAGATGGCGCAAGTCACTGCCGGGATTCGCTGGACCACGCGGACGCCGACGACCTCGATGGTGCGGCCGCCGTGCTGTTCCGGATCGAGTTGGCCCTTGAGGGTGCACACCAGGTGCAGCTTCAGGCCCCAGTAGGAGTGGGAGTGGGAGCGGCAGTAGCCGTAGTTGGCCCAGCCGGCCGGGTCGGAGCGCTTGACGGTCTCCCGGGAGCGGGCGCACTCGGCCGGTGGGGAGTCCACGGTCCACACGTCGTCCAGCCTCAGGTCGGTGTCCGCTGCCGGCGACCGGGTCGCCCGTTTGACCAGCGGCAGAGCGGTCGGCAGGCGCTTGTCGCAGGCGGGGCGTTGGGGCAGATACGGGAACATCCCGTGCAGGTGGGCGTGGGCGAGGCGCATCCAGCGGGCCTCGCACTGGAAGCCCGGCACGGCCTGGGCCACCGCCAGGGTCACCAGCTGGGCATCGGTCGGCCGGGGCGGACGCCCACGCCACCGAGGGGTCGTCAAACGGTCATCGACATGCACGTACATTGCCGTCAAGAGGGTGTCCAAATCGGTCGTCACAACCCGATGTTGGACACCCTCCCCTCGTCTGAGAACCCCGCATTCGGAACTACTCTTCTAGGGTCCGTCTTCAAAGATCACCGGATGGTGGATCATGGTGGAGTGATACGCCGCCATGAACTCACCGATCAGGAGTGGGAGTTACTCGCTCCACTCATACCGCGGGCCGCGACAGGCCGTCCGCGGGCGGAGGATCGGCAGGTCGTCAACGGGATGGTTTACAAGATCCGGACCGGGATCTCCTGGCGCGACCTGCCGGAACGTTATGGCTCATGGCAGACGGTCTACACCCGCTTCCGCCGCTACGCGCTGGACGGCGTGTTCACCCGAGCTCTCCGCCAGATCCAGGCACGCGCGGACGCGGCCGGCGACATCGACTGGCTCGTCCAGATCGACTCCACCATCGTCCGCGCCCACCAGCACGCCGCCGCGACAGGGCGAAAAGGGGGACCCACCGACCGGACGAACCGGACGATCACGCCCTCGGCCGATCCCGAGGCGGACTGACCACCAAAATCCACCTCGCCTGCGACGGCGGCGGCCGCCCCCTCGCCATCCTGCTGACGCCAGGCCAACGCCACGACAGCATCTGCGCACGCCCCCTCCTGGAACGCATCCGGGTCCCGCGCAGCGGCCTCGGTCGCCCTCGCTGCAGACCCGACCAGGTCGTCGCCGACAAGGCCTACAGCTCCCGCGGCTTCCGCGCCTACCTGCGCAAACGCGGCATCGCCTGCACTATCCCGGAGAAGGACGACCAGCAGCGACACCGCCACAACCGCGGCCGTCGCGGCGGACGGCCACCGGCATTCGACCGGCAGGTCTACCGCCGACGCAACGTCGTCGAACGCTGCTTCAACCAGCTCAAGGGCTTCCGCGGCATCGCCACCAGATACGACAAAACCGCCACCTCCTACGAAGCAGCGGTCAGTCTCGCGTCATTCCTGCTCTGGGCAAGATCCGTTTGAAGACGGACCCTAGATCTCGACGTAGGCGACGACCGCCGTCGTTATCTGGGGATCCAGGGTGTTAGTGCAGGTCAACGTCGTGTAGTTGCGTGAGCGACGTTAGGCACGGTGCTCTTGGCCCTCGTGACAGGATCTGGGTGTGACGACGTTGTTCCTGACGGTCGGCCTGCCCGGGGCCGGAAAGACCACGAGAGCTCGGCAGTTGGCCAAGGAGTACAGCGCTCTGCGGCTGACTCCGGATGAGTGGATGCTCCCGCTGTTCGGCGATCCGCAGCCTGAGGGGAAGCGCGATGTGCTGGAAGGACGGCTGCTCTGGCTTGGTCTGGAAGCGCTGAATCTGGGAACGAACGTGGTCCTGGATTTCGGATGCTGGTCTCGTGACGAGAGGTCCGCGATCCGCTGGTTGGTGATGTCTGTGGGCGCGTCCTTTCAGCTTGTGTACGTGCCGGTGGACCATGAGACCCAACGTGCCCGGATCGCCCATCGCCAGTCGACCACCCCTCATCAGACCTTCACGATGAGCGAAACGGACCTCGTGCACTGGAGGACGCTGTTCGAGGAGCCCGATGCCGCGGAATTCGAGGGCCATGGGGTTGGAGGTCCGCCACCTGGGTGGTCAGGCTGGCTGGAGTGGGCCACCGATCGGTGGCCGTCACTCGCGTGACCGTCCGGCCCTAGGCACGGTTCTCGTTGCGGATCATGCGGCGGAGGCTGGTGCAGGCAGCGGCGAGGTCGTCCCCGACTCGGCGACTTGCTGCCAGAGCAGTGTGTTCTCTGTGGTCGCCTGCCGTTCCGCCGTGGAGAGTCGCAGGTTCTCCTCGGTGACCTCGTTGATACGGTCGGGTGTCAGCTTGTTCTGGGTGTCAGCCGCCTGTCGGGTCGGCCACGCGCGCCCCGCTCTGGTGGCTGGTCCGGATATCCACTCCCAGGTCTGCCAAGGCGTCAATGACAACCGTGGCGGGATCTCCGAGGGGCGTCAGGTCGAACCACTACCCGCGTACCCGGTAGTCCGCGAACCGCTCATGCAGCGCGCCTTCGTAGTTGCCTTCCACCTCTACTGACTGCTGGGCCGCGGCGGTTGGTTGCGTTGAAGGCGAGGGTTCCCCGGTCTGTGCGCTGTACCGTCTTCGGAGACGATCACCGGAGGGGCGGGATGACCAAGGATCTTCAGTTCAGTTGGGAACTGAGTGGCAGCGGCTGGGCAACGTGCCTCATCAGGGATCGTTCTTCGGAGCGGAAGGACATCGTCAGCTACTGCACGGATGCGCTTGCCGACTTGCTTCACGGTGTGGCGGGTCTGTATGGCCCCATGCCTGTCCAGCGCTTCTCCTTCGACCTTGAACCGGCTGAAGTGAGGTGGGTCCTAGGAGGCAGAGGCTCGGAGGTGGACGTGGCGATCTACCGCTTCCCCGACATGTCTGCGAGCTTCAACGTGCCCGACCAGAAGGGCACACTCGTCTGGGCCTCTACACAGCCGCGAGATCTTCTGAGCCACGTCGTAACGGAAGCCGCTCAGTCAGTGCTGCGGGTCCATGGCGAGGACGGCTACCGGGCGAAGTGGGTTCAGCACTCCTTTCCCGTCGCTGCGCTGCAAGACCTCCGCCGGCTGCACCTCCAGCACGACAGGTGTGAACTGCAGCACGGTGTCGCCGTTTCATAGGCTGTTGGATGCCTCTCAGAGCAGATCTGCGTCTCTGCAGCGCCCGGCCGCGCGATGACCTCTACCGGCGGCATCGCAAAACGCCGAGCTGTCGGTGAGTGATCAGGCAGCAGGCGAGTTTGAGGAAGGCTTCGTGGATGTCGGCTCGCCGTTCCCATCGGATGCGCAGACGTCGGAAACCGTGCAGCCGGGCGAAAGTCCTCTCCACGACCCAGCGGTAGGTGCCCAGTCCAGTGCCGTGCAGGGTGCTGCGGCGGGCGATGGCGGGAACGATGCCGCGGGCGCGGACCTGGTCGCGGTAGATGTCGTGGTCGTAGCCGCGCTCGGCGAACAGTGAGTCCGGCCTGCGGCGAGGACGTCCAACCCGGCCGCGGACTGGTGGGATCGCGTCGAGCAGCGGCAGCAGTTGGGTGACGTCGTTGCGGTTGCCGCCGGTCAGCAGGACCGCGAGCGGGGTGCCGTGCCCGTCGGCGATCAAGTGGTGTTTTGAGCCGGCCCGCCCCCTGTCGACCGGCGAGGGGCCCTTGTGCTGCCCCCTTTTAGGGCCCTGACGTGGGAGGAGTCGACCACGCAGCGGGACCAGTCCAGGCGTGAGGCTGCATTCAGTTCAGCCAGCAGGACCTCATGGAGCCGCTGCCACACGTCGGCGTTGTTCCAGTCCCGCAAGCGTCGCCAACAGGGCATGCCCGAGCCGAAACCCAGCTCCTGGGGCTGGTACTCCCACTGGATCCCGGTGTGCAGGACGTAGAGGATTCCGCACAGCACCTCCCGGTCCGGTAATGCCTTGCGGCCCGGGTACCGGAAGGCCGCTCGCGCCGCGGCAGCAGCGGCTCCAGACGGTCCCACAGCTCATCCGACACGATCCACGGCGATGTCCCCACACCAGACCGAACACTCAACTCCCGCCCCGGACACGGCCATCAAAGCCGATCCATTTCATTGTGCCAGCCGTTGTAAGTCCTCGGACCGTGCCTTCGCCACGACGGTGTTCTGCTCGGGTCGAGTAGGTCAAGCGTCAGAGACCGGTGGTGCCGTCGCCGCCGGTCGCCCACGGTGCTGGTTATCAGAATTGGCCGTCATCTGCGGTTGACCGTCTTCACCCACTTGTGGGAACGGCGTTCCAGTCGCTTTGCCACCGGCAAGCCGCTTTGGGCTCAACGTTTCTGCTGGATGGTTACCGGTCGACACGAATGTCGCTCCACTGGATAGTGAGGGCCCATTTTGCGCCATGGGCAGCCCTCTCCCTATCAGTCCGCCACCCTTTGAAGCACTTTGAGAATGCAGGCCAGCGCCTGGCCATTCGCCTGCCAGGCCGTCGGCTGGACTGGAAGTGCCGTACTCGAAGGAGACTTATGCTCACGCTCCGCCTCGCCCGCAACGCCGCATGCATGGCCACCGCCACCGCCCTCGTCAGCGTCCTTGCAGCTGGCCAGGCCTCGGCGGCGGATCGCACCGGTCAGGACCTGATCAACAAGACCGACGGGAGCCGACTGGCGTTGCAGGGCGACTCCACTGGCGACGGTGCTATCGCCAACTCTTTGCGGGATCCGAATTGGCACTACAAGAGCGAGGTCTGGGACGAGGTCAACGGTAAGTGGGAAGACGGAAGCTACAGCCTGACCTTCAGGAACCAGGCGGCTGACAAGTGCTTGCAGCCGTCCACCGACACGCCCGCCCGCGGCACCACCGTCGTCGTGCGGACCTGCAACGGTTCGGACGTGCAACGCTGGGTTCTGCGTCCCGAGTACGACAACACATCCCGCTGGTGGCTGTGGCAGCCCAAGGTCAACAACAAGCTCGCTGTGGCTCTCAACCGCTACAACGACGGCAGCTGGGACACTCTCTATCTCGACACTGCGTACCCGAGCGACGATCGTCTTTGGCGCTTGGCGAACAACGACACCAACTGGTGAATGCCCAGGGACACTCCCGGTTGAACGCCGCACGTACCGCGAGGGCCACCCAGGGGGTGGCCCTCCACGGCGGTCAGCGGGCTCTTGTCTCGGTCGATGGGCCGAGCCGAAGCACGATAGGGGTCACCAGCCCCCGAGGCCCGTGCCGTGTCCGACTCGAAGTCCCCTACCGGTTGCCGGGCAAGCCTTGGCTGCATCGAAGGCGCTTCTGATCAAGTATTGTTCGGCGAAGATCGTCTTGTCAGGAGCCCCGGCTCGCTTGGGCCGCTTTATGGCCAGCCGCGGTGCGAGTTTCAGACGGACGTAGGGGTGACGGCCGAGGACGTCTTCGGGTCGTTCTCCCGGCAAGGTCTCCAAGTAGCTGGCGATCTGACGCAGCGTGATGTTGGCGCTGTCCATCGCGACGATCAGCCGGGGCACGTCGGCGAGGTCGTCGTCAGTGAGATCGTTGCGGCGCTTGAGTTCGTCGGCGAAGTCGACCACGGCGTCGTGAATACCGGCGACGTTTCCGCGGTGGGTCACCCGTTGGCAGGACCTTAGCCGACAGGTGGGAGATCCGCATGGCGTCGAGGATCAGAGCGCAGGGCGCCCAGGTGGAGGAACAGATCGGTGAGGGTGCGCAGGGATGGTGCGGGTGTCAGGCCGCCCAGGCGGCGGGCGCGTCTTCGTCGAGGTTGGGGAGGCCGGCGGCGGCCACGTGACGCATCGCTGTGATCGGGGGCTCCGGGTTTGCCGGCCAGACTGGTGAAGAGGCAGTGTTGCAACCATGCGCTGTTTGGGTCGGAACAAGCGCGCTGCCGATGCCTCGGGTGAGCCTTGAGGATCGTTGACGGTTGGGCTAGCGTTCGGGGACTTGCCAGTACCGGCACCTTCAGGAAGTCGACATGCCTCGCCGAGCACCGGGCGAGATGAGGTCTCAGCTGCCGCCTCGGGACACAAGGCACGCCATACGCACCGTGATACGAGGGCTGTCAGCGTCAGCGAACCGGCAGATAGCTGCATTCGAGCGCGAACGAGGCTTGCCGAGAGGTGATGTCGCGCTCGCCTTCCGACGTAGGGCTCTGCGTGCCGAGCGGCCTCGTAGTGCTGAAGAACGGCGCTACGGGTACTCAGACGTCCCAACCCGCCACGTCCGCTCGCTGCTGGAAGTGACAGCTTGGAACCTGCGCTCACGAGCGCGGCGAGAGTTGCGGGCCGCACTGGCTCCCGTCGACGCCCGGATCCTAGGCAGAACGGTTAACGACCCGTTCGCTCCACAGGATCTTCCCTGGTGGCAACGGCGCATCGAAATCTGAGGGGGTCCGTTCGGGCCCAGAACATGCGCCAGGTGTCGTCCCACTCGCCTCGGCAGCATGGGGACGGCACAGCCGACGCGCCCTGCGTAGCGGCGGGCACCGTTCTTCCACTGCCCAACCGCAGCACGCCCGCGCCACCCGTGCCGTCCTGAATCCGACACCGCCCGCCGGAGGCGTCTGACGTGCTGAAGGCGCTGGGCGTGGCGCACAGCCAATTACCGATGATCGAGGCAAGTTCATCAAGTCGTGCGTTTTGGCGGCATCCCGGCTCCCGCCCGGGTCGCGTCGGTGCCCCAGCTGGCCAGCAGTCGTAGGGCCTCCGCGGACGGGGAGTCCGGTTCGGCGTGGTACGTCACCAGCATCTGTTCGGCGGCGTCGGCCTGGTGGAACGACTCCAGGCGGAGATCGAGTTCGCCGACGAGGGGGTGGTGCAGGCGCTGGATGCCGTGGCACTTCTCCTTGACGTCGTGAGTGGCCCACAGACGCCTGAACTCCTCGCTCTTCACGGAGAGTTCGCCCACCAGCGCGGACAGCCGGGGGTCGTTCGGATGGGAGCCGGCGTCCATGCGCAGCTGAGCGACGACGTCGCTGGCTTTGTGCTCCCAGTCCACGAACAGGTCGCGGTAATCGGGCCGCAGGAACACCAGCCGCGCCCAGTTCTGCTCCTGCGTGGGCAGCTCGCTCCAGTCGCCGAAGACCGCAGCGGCCATCCGGTTCCAGACGAGGATGTCTGAGCGCCGCCCCACGAGGATCGCCGGAACGCCGTCCATGGTGTCCAGCAGTGTCCGCAGGGGGCCCCGCACCTGCTGGGCGCGGCCGGCCGGCTTCTTCTTCTGCTGCTTCGGCTTCGCCAGGTGCGTGAGGTGGGCGTGCTCGGCATCGCTCAGCCTGAGCGCGCGGGCGATGGCGTCGAGGACCTCCGCCGACACGTTCTGCCCGTTGCCCTGCTCCAGGCGCGTGTAGTAAGCCACCGAGACGTCCGCCAGCTGGGCCAGCTCCTCCCGGCGCAGCCCTGGCACCCGCCGGTACCGTCCGAAGTCCCGCAGCCCCACGTCCTCCGGCTTCAGCCGGGCCCGCCGGGTGCGCAGGAACTCACTGAGCTCGGCACGCGGGTCCAGAGCGCCGGCGCCAGGCTGACGCACCGGCTCGGGGTATTCGTCCATGCCTTCGAGTATCCACGGTCGGACGCAGAGCAGCCTGACCCAGTCAGTGGTAGGCACCGCGCACGTACTCAAAGCCGTGACCTGGGTGAATACCGGATCGCCCAGCACGCTGGAGTCCGTGCCCGGCCGGTAGGCGGCCGGGGCGTGGTTTGGATCAAGAACGGAGTACACCCCCATGACCGCAACACAGGGGATCGAGTCGGGGACGCACCGGACGGAGACGGCGGCGGAGGTGGTCGGCCGCCTGCGTGCGACGTTCGACACCGGCATCACCCGCTCACTGGACTGGCGTGTCAACCAGCTGCGGAGGCTGCGGGCCCTGCTGGTGGAAAACGAGCAGGAGCTGATCGAAGCGCTCTGGGCGGATCTGCGGAAGAATGCCGCCGAGGCGAAGATGCAGGAGATCGACTTCACGGTCGCCGACATCGACGAGACGCTGGCAAACCTCGCGAGCTGGCTTGAGCCCCGCCCGGTGGAGGTTCCCGCCCACTTCGGTCCCACGACCACGGCCTACACCACCTACGACCCGCTCGGGGTCGTCTTGGTGATCGCTCCGTGGAACTTCCCGCTGCACCTTCTCATCGACCCCATCATCGGCGCCCTGGCCGCCGGGAACACCGTGGTGGCCAAGCCGAGCGAGATGTCGCTGCACACATCGGCGGTGGCTTCACGCCTGCTGCGACAGTACTTCGACGCCGACGTGCTGACCGTGGTCGAGGGGGGAGCCGAGGAGACCACGGCCCTCCTGGCGCAGCGTTTCGACCACATCTTCTACACGGGTAATGGCACGGTCGGCCGGGTCGTCATGGCCGCGGCGGCCAAGCACCTCACCCCGGTCACGCTGGAGCTCGGGGGCAAGTCGCCGGTCTTCGTGGCGCCGGACGCCGACGTGGACGAGACCGCGAAGCGGCTGGTCGGCGCCAAGTTCGGCAACGCGGGGCAGCAGTGCGTAGCCCCGGACTACGTCCTGGCCGATCCTGCCACCGCCGCCGCGCTGGTTCCCGCCCTGCGCGCGGCGGTCGAAGCTCAGTTCGGCTCCACTCCGCAGACCGCGGCCGACTTCGGCCGGATCATCAACGAGCGGCACTTCGACCGGCTCACCGCTCTGCTGGATTCCGGCCGGGCGGCAGTGGGAGGCAAGCACGACCGCGACGACCTGTTCATCGCCCCCACTGTGCTCACCGACGTCGACCCCGCATCGCCGGTCATGCAGGAGGAGATCTTCGGTCCTATCCTCGCCGTCGTCGAGGTCGAGGACCTTGATGCGGCCATCACCTTCATCAACGAACGCGACAAGCCGCTCGCGCTCTACGCCTTCACCACGTCCGAGGCCACCAAGTCGCGCCTGGTGAAGGAGACGTCCTCCGGCGGCGTCGCCTGGGGCCAGCCGGTGATACAGCTGCTCATGCCCGGCCTGCCCTTCGGCGGCGTCGGAGAGAGCGGCTTGGGCCGCTACCACGGCCGGTACTCCATCGAGACGTTCAGCCACCTCAAGGCTGTCGCGGACGTCCCGCTCAGCTAGGCCCGCGCTCTCTCGAAGCAGGCTGCCCGATGGGCGGTCGGCCGGCGGAAGTGCCTCAGGCCGGTGAGAATGCGGATCGCTGAGATCGCTGTTCTCGCCACCGCCATGAGTGCGGTCAAGGTGAAGCCGTGTATCGGTCCTCTTCACCTAGCTGACTGCTGATCGTGCGCAAGGAGCGACCGCCCGTACTCCGGCGGGCAGTTGCACTCGACCGGCGTCGACGTCGACGCCGACTGCATGCGGCTCTCACCGCGTTCGCCTCCCATACCACCCACACCCCGAGCGCGGCCCTAAAACCGCGTCACCGTCAGCGGGCCCGCGCCTGCCCGAGGGCCGCATCCGTGCCTCCGCCGGGACAGCGTGGACCCTCTGCGCCGCAGACCTTCATCCCGTTTTCCTCCGTATTGCAGAAAGAAAGAAACCCATGACTGTCAACGTTTCAGAAGTTTCTTCTGTGCCGTCGCTCTTCTCGCCCGTCTCCCTCGGGAAGATCGAGCTCGCCAACCGCATCGTGATGGCACCGCTGACCCGGGTCCGGGCCGGTTCCTCCGGCATTCCCGGGGACCTGATGGTCGAGTACTACCGGCAGCGGGCGAGCGTCGGAATGATCATCACCGAGGGCACCTACCCCGACCACGCGTCGCAGGGGTACGTCGGCGAGCCGGGCATCGCCACCGATGAGCAGGCGGCCGGCTGGCAGCGGGTGTTCGAAGCGGTGCACGCCGAGGGCGGCCGCATCGTCCTGCAGATCATGCACGCCGGCCGCGGCACTCACCCCGACATCAACGGCGGCCGCCGCATCCTCGCCCCCAGCGCGATCGCCATCGACAACAAGACGTTCACCGAGAAGGGCGAGCAGCCCTACCCCGTACCGGAAGCGATGACCACCGCAGAGATCCGGGCAGCCGTGGAGGACTTCGTCGCCGCGGCCCGCCGGGCCATCGAGGCGGGAGCGGACGGCGTGGAAATCCACGGCGCCAACGGCTACCTGCTCCAGGAGTTCCTCTCCCCGGCGGCCAACCAGCGCACCGACGGATACGGCGGCTCGCCGCGCAACCGCGCCCGCCTCGTCGTCGAGGTCGTCACGGCGGTCGCCCAGGCCGTCGGTGCCGAGCGGGTCGGGTTGCGGATCTCGCCGGAGGTCGACCTCGGGGACGTCTTCGAGACCGACCGAGACGACGTCCTGGCCACTTACGGCACCCTGCTCGACCAACTGCGCCCGCTGGGCCTGGCCTACCTCTCCGTACTGCACGCCGAGCCGGGCGGCGACCTGGTCCACGAGCTGCGGCGGCGCTTCGACGGCAAGCTGATCGTCAACAGCGGCCCCTTCGGCGGCCAGACCACCCGCGAGCAGGCGCTCCAGCAGATCGAGGCCGGCCACGCCGACGCCGTGGTCGTGGGCCGGGCCCTCATCGCCAACCCCGACCTGGTCGCACGCTGGCAGGGTGGCCACCCGGAGAACGAGCCGCGGCCGGAACTGTTCTACGGGCCGGGCGCCGAGGGCTACACCGACTACCCCTTCCTCGAAACAGCGTGAGGCCCACGGTCACACCCGTCCACGCGGCAGCCCCACTCCCCCATGGACAGGCACCCGACCGGCCACTGCGCCCGCCCCTTTGAGCCCGCGGCCCGAGCTTCAAGACGAATCGCGGTGCTGGTCGAGGACGTGGCCGGCGACCAGGCTGGATGAGTTGGGCCGCCAGGTTCACACAGCGGGCCGGGAGTCAGGAAGGCTTGACCGACGAGACCGGGGTGGCGGTCACCTTGTTGTCGCACTCGGCCCACCACCCGTCATTCAGGGCCACCTGGTGCTTCCCGGAGTGCGGCAGCCCGATGACCATCGTCGGAAACGCCTTCGGGGCCTTGCCCGACACGCAGTAGCCGTCGCCCTCCCCCTGGACCTGGACGAAGGTCAGCTTCACCCACGCCTTGCCGTGCGGCCGGACCGTCACGGTGGCCGCCCTGCCGGTGGGGGTGACCTTGAGCGGGGTGTTGTGGGAGGGGGAGCCGTTGCCAGCGCCCGCGACCGTCGGGTGGCCCTTCAGGACGCACGTCCTTCCGGAGACGTTGGTGAACTGCACGACCGCCGCCCCGGTCCCGGTCCCGACGGGCGGGTGGGCGGCCTGCCGGGCGCTGACCTGGAGGGCGGTGATCTCCGGCAACGGGGTGCAGCTGCCGGTGCACCTCCCGGTGAACCTGTGCGGGAACACGGTGAACGTGGTGGGC
>NZ_JAHHIU010000018.1 GCF_024539815.1 Streptomyces hayashii | reverse complement strand
CCCTTCGGCTCCCGCGCACTCTCCCGCCCCCGGACCAGCGGATGACATCCCAGCCCGATCAGCACCGACACGAAGTGCCCGAAGTCGGTGAAGGTCGGCGCGACCGCCAGCGGAACACCGTAGAAGACGAGCAGCCCCGCCAGATACCCGTACCGCCACGGCGACCCGATCCGGTAGACCAGCACCGCCGCCACCCCCGCCAGCGCATAGCTCACCCCCACGTCCAAGGTGGTGACCGCCGACCGCGGCGCCAGCCCGTCCTGGATCGCCACCGCCAGCGCCCCCTCGCTGATCAACGTCGCCAGCACATGCGCGGCCACACACACCGCCAGCCACCGCGCCGTCCCCAGCCACCGCTCGGCCTGCGCGTGGAAGACGGAGTACAGCACCACGTACGGCACCCAGTGCCCGCCGTCGATCCACATCGCGCTCGCCACCAGCACCCGCACCGGATGCCGCGACAGCTCATGGATGTTCGTCGACCGCTGCCGCAGAAACTCCTGCTCGAACTCCGGGGACATGTGGTGCAGCGCCACCGTCGTGACGAACAGCACCGCCAGCCACACATAGGTGCCGGGCGCACGGCGCACATACGTCCACACCATCCGCCGTACCCGGGAAACCCCCGTGCGCCGCTTCACCCAGCCAGTATCGTCCGCCGGATTCCGACATTCCGCGCATCCCGACGGCAGAACGGGTAAAGATCGGCGAGCTCGCCCCGCCGGCCGCCCTCACCGTCGACGGCCTACGCCTCCCACGACGTCGACAGCGACCGCGGCCGGCGGGAAGCGAAGGGAAAGGACAGCGAAAGGCCCAGGTCGGACAAGATCCGACCTGGGCCTTCCGATTCGAGCCCCCTGTCGGATTCGAACCGACGACCTGCTGTTTACAAGACAGCCGCTCTGGGCCGGACTGAGCTAAGGAGGCGCCGTGCGCCGTCACGCGCGCAAGGGCGGCTCCACTGTACACAGCCCCCCATTCGTCGGGCCACGCACTTCTCCCCCCGGCACGCACCGAAAACCGGGCGTGACCGTCCGCGCGTCCGTTCGCGGTGCAGGGCGGGGGCAGAGCGTCTCAAGCGCGAGGTGCCGGGCCCCGGCGGTCGCCGTTCGAGAGTTCTCGTGAAGTTCACATGTCCTCAAGTGCTGACAGACCGGGAAACGCCAGGTACCGTCCTGACCCAGTTCGCTCATGTGGACTACACCAACCACCTTCCTACAACGGATCGTCCGGCACGTTCCTGCCGGTAGAAGGGGGCCTTCGAGCCATGGCCACTGTCACTTTCGACAAGGCGACCCGGGTGTACCCGGGCTCCACCAAGCCCGCCGTCGACGGACTGGACATCGAGATCGCGGACGGCGAGTTCCTCGTCCTGGTCGGTCCGTCCGGTTGCGGCAAGTCCACCTCGCTCCGGATGCTCGCGGGGCTGGAGGACGTCAACGGCGGTGCGATCCGCATCGGCGACCGTGACGTGACGCACCTGCCGCCCAAGGACCGGGACATCGCCATGGTGTTCCAGAACTACGCGCTGTACCCGCACATGACGGTCGCCGACAACATGGGCTTCGCGCTCAAGATCGCCGGTGTCAACAAGGCGGAGATCCGGCAGAAGGTCGAGGAGGCCGCGAAGATCCTCGACCTCACCGAGTACCTGGACCGCAAGCCGAAGGCCCTCTCCGGCGGTCAGCGTCAGCGTGTGGCGATGGGCCGCGCGATCGTGCGTGAGCCGCAGGTGTTCCTCATGGACGAGCCGCTGTCCAACCTGGACGCCAAGCTCCGCGTGTCGACGCGTACGCAGATCGCGTCGCTGCAGCGCCGTCTCGGCATCACCACGGTCTACGTCACCCACGACCAGGTCGAGGCGCTGACGATGGGCGACCGGGTGGCGGTCCTCAAGGACGGTCTGCTTCAGCAGGTCGACACCCCGCGCAACATGTACGACAGGCCCGCGAACCTCTTCGTGGCCGGCTTCATCGGCTCCCCGGCGATGAACCTCGTCGAGGTGCCGATCGCCGACGGCGGCGTGAAGTTCGGCAACTCGGTGGTGCCGGTGCAGCGTGACGCGCTGTCCGCGGCCACGGACAAGACCGTCACCGTCGGCGTCCGCCCGGAGCACTTCGACGTGGCCGGCCCCGACGGCGACCAGGGCCTCGCGGTCGTGGTGAACGTGGTCGAGGAGCTCGGCTCGGACGCCTTCGTGTACGGCACCGCCAAGGTGGGCGCGGAGTCGAAGGACCTCGTGGTCCGGGTCGGCGGCCGCGACGTCCCGGAGAAGGGCAGCACGCTGCACGTCGTCCCGCGCGCGGGCGAGACCCACGTGTTCTCGACGTCCACGGGTGCGCGTCTGTCGGACTGACGCACAGGATTGGATCCGGGTGATTCACCCGGATTGATGAAAGGGGCCCCGCAGCGTGCTGCGGGGCCCCTTTCTGCGTCCGCAGAATCCCCGGCACAGCGGACATTTCGGTGAGCGCTCGTCAACGCCTTACCCAATGGGAGGCATGACATCATCCCCCGTATGGGTGACTAAATGTCGCCAAATCATTACTGCACGCTACCCTCTCACGCGTGAAGCACTCCGCGAACCACTCCACCACCCAGCGCACGCGCCGCGGCCGGGGCGGCCCAGCCCGCCGGATCGGCCGCTCGCTCGCCCTCGTCCTGCCCGTCGTCATGGTGCTCTCCGGGACCCTCGCGGTCACCCGGGTCAACTGGTCGGGGAACCCCTCGGATTCGGTGCTCACCGCCTCCGACGTCTCCACCGCGCACCAGTCCTCGCACGAGGCCGCCAAGGCTCCGCAGGACGTCCTGCGCGACCAGTTGCTGGCCGAGCTCCAGGAGAAGGATCCAGGCGTCGCCCTGACCCATCTCCAGGCTGCCGTGAACGGCAAGCCGTCGCTGGCCAGGCACTGCTCCTCCATCGCCCGCGCCCTCGGTCGCGCCGCGGTCCGCATGTACGGTCCGTCGCGTGCCCAGTCGTACTCCCGCCCGGTGTGCGACACGGCCTTCGCCTCGGGCGTCCTGGCGGCGCGGGGCTGAGGCGCGGGGCCGAAGCCCGGACCGAGGGCCGGACCGAGGGCCGGGCGCCGGGCCGAAGCGCCGGCTCAGCCAGGATTCCCAGGCAGAGGGTCCGGTCGCCGGGCCCTGGCATCCGTACCGGGACGTGCGGCTCCCCCTCCACCGGGGGAGCCGCACGTCCCGCATCATGCGGCACGTACAGTGCGGGCATGACCGATCCGCACGCCGCGTCCCGCCCCACGCAAGCCGTCATCCTGGCCGGTGGCCAGGGGTCCCGGCTGCGCCCGTACACCGACGACCGGCCCAAGCCGATGGTCGAGATCCCCGGTACGGGGACGCCGATCATCGGTCATCAGCTGCGCTGGCTCGCCGAGGAGGGCGTGACCGACGTCGTCGTCTCCTGCGGCCATCTCGCCGAGGTGCTCCAGGACTGGCTGAAGTCGGCGGATCTGCCCGTGGCGGTCACCACCGTCGTGGAGACCGAGCCGCTGGGCCGCGGCGGCGGTCTGAAGTACGCGGCCGCGCGCCTTCCGCACCCCGACCGGTCCTGGTACGCGACCAACGGCGACATCTGGACCCGGTTCTCGCTGCGTGAGATGGCCGACTTCCACACCGAGCGCGACGCCATAGCGACGCTGGCGCTGGCACGTCCGCGTATCCCGTGGGGCGCGGTGCAGACGGACGGGTTCGGTCACATCACCGACTTCATCGAGGCGCCGCCCACGACGTACGAGATCAACGCGGGCGTGTACGTCTTCTCGCCGGAGTTCGCCGGGCTGCTGCCCGAGCGCGGCGATCACGAGCGGACGACGTTTCCGCATCTGGCCCGTGAGCGGCGGCTGGCCGGCTTTCCGCTCCCGCAGGGGGCGTACTGGCGGGCCATCGACACGGCGAAGGATCTGACCGAGGCGGCGAAGGAGCTGGCCGCGGTCCGTCGCTGAGCGTCGCCCTGCGGGCCCCGGGGGTTCGGGTCGTATGCGTCGGCCCACCGTTCCGGTGGAGGTGGGTCGCCGCCGCGCTCGGAGCCGCACAGCGGCACAGCGGCACAGCGACAGCAGCGGCGATGAAACGGCCTGGGTGCCGTGCGCTGCGCAGCGCACGGCACCCAGGCCGTTTCTGACGTCCGCCCTGTCCGGGCGGGCGGCTTACCCGAGCAGGCCGCCGACCAGGCCCGGCTGGCCCGAGGACGACGAGCCGCCGTCGGAGCCGCTGCCGCCGCCGCTGGTGGAGCCGCCGGAGGAGGCGGAGCCGCCCGAGGAGGGGCCCGAGCTGGTGGCGGGGGCGTGCTCCTGCGGGGTGGACCGCTCGTGCGGGGCCTGGCCCGCGGTGCCCTGGGTCTGGCTGGGCGCGCCGGCGCCTGAGTCGCCGGCGGTGTCGGAGTCGTGGTTCCTGGAGGGCTCGCTGTCCGTGCCGGCCGTCGGGGAGGCCGAGGCGGCGCCGTGGGTGGGCGAGGTGGACGCGGAGGGCTCCCGGGAGGCCTTGTGCGAGCCGGACTGCTCGGGGAGCGGCGAGCCGGGCAGCTCGTTGCGCGGGGGCTCGCCCGGGCCGGGCACGACCACGCGGTCGGCGTCGCGGACGGCGCCGCCGAGCAGGGAGCCGACGAGCAGGGTGAGTCCGACGGCGATGGCGGTCACGAGGGCGCCGCGGCGCAGCACGTAGCGGCGCAGTTCCCACAGGTCGGTGCGCGGGCCGAGTCGGCGCCAGGCGCCGGCGGCGAGGCGGCCGTCGACGGAGTAGACGGGGGCGCCGGCGATGATCAGCGGCGACCAGGCGGCGAGGTAGATGATGTCGGGGGTGTCGTAGACCGGGACGGTCTTCCAGCTGACGGTGACGATGAGCGCGGCCGAGAGTCCGGCGCCGAGCACCGCGGCGACGCGCTGCCAGCAGCCCAGGACGGTGAGGACGCCCACGACGACCTGGAGGAAGGCGATGACGAGGCCTGAGCCGACGGGGTGGTGGAGGGCGAACTGGCGCAGCGGCTCGGCGACTTCCCAGGGGTGCAGGGTGTCGAGCCACTTGACCATGGAGCCGCGCTTGCCGCCGTCGAAGTAGACGGGGTCGCACAGTTTGCCCATGCCGGCGTAGATGGAGATGAACCCGAGGAAGACGCGCAGCGGGAGCAGGACCACGCCGAGGTTCATCCGGCGGCCGGGGTAGTAGGCGTGCCGGGCGGGGTCGTCGCTCTGTCGGCGGCTGCGCCGGGTCGGTTCTGCGTCCGGGTGGCGGCCGTCGCGGTGGGTCTCGCCGAAGTCCTCGAACTGGGCGTCGTCGTAGGCGGGTTCGTCGTAGGCGCTGCCGACGGTGCGCATGTTCGGCAGGAGGCGGTGTTCTCCGGCGGCGGGTGTGCGCTGGGCGCCGACGAGCGGGGTTTCCAGGGTCTGGGCGGCGAGCCGGCCGTCGTAGCCCCTGTCGTCGGCGCCGACGCGGGGGATGACCTGGGTGGCGCCGGCGTCGGCCGTCGGCGGTTCGCCGTGGCCGACGCTGCCTGCCCGCACGGCTTGCAGCAGTCGGTGCGCGCCGGTGTCGTCCGGGGCGGACTTGCCGCTCCAGACGACGGCCCGCCGGCGGCCTCCGGCAGCGGCGCCCGCTCTGCCCACCGCCCCGACGGCGGCCATGCGCGCGGTGTCATCGATGGCGCTCACGTGCCGGGCGATCCGCGGGGATTGGTTACGCCGCGCCGACGCGCCGAGCTGCACGCGGAAGCTCGCGTGGCTGACGATGATCTGCGCCGGGTCGCTCGGCACCTTCACCATGCTCAGCGCGGGAGCGTCGTCGAATCCCGACGAGCGGTCCCCCGTGGGTGTGCGGGGTGTTCTGGTGTCCACACTCATCTAACCGAGTGACGTGTCGTTAGGACACTGCTTTGACTCGGCGGATCTGTCCGGACTCCGTCAAGGTTGTACTTCGCGTCGGGGTTGACCCGTTCGGGTGAGCTTGCGGACGTCTGTGCGCCTGGTCCGCAAGCCGCACCCGGACCCGTGCTCAGCTCCTGCGCCGGGCCGCCTCGTAGAGCACGATGCCCGCGGCCACACCCGCGTTGAGGGATTCGGCGCCGCCCGGCATCGGGATCCGCACCCGGAAGTCGCAGGTCTCGCCGACGAGCCGGGAGAGCCCCTTGCCCTCGCTGCCGACGACGATGACGACCGGGCCGTCGAGGGCCGCCAGCCGGCCGACCTCGTGCTCCCCGTCGGCGGCCAGGCCGACGACCGCGATGCCGGCCTTCTTGTAGGCCTCCAGGGCGCGGGTGAGGTTGGTGGCGCGGGCGACGGGGGTGCGGGCGGCGGTGCCGGCGGACGTCTTCCAGGCGCCGGCGGTCATTCCGGCCGCGCGGCGCTCGGGGACGACGACGCCGTGGCCGCCGAAGGCGGAGACGGAGCGGACGACGGCGCCGAGGTTGCGCGGGTCGGTGACGCCGTCGAGGGCGACGATCAGCGGGTCCTCGCCGCCGTCGTAGGCGGCGGCGGCCAGGTCCTCGGGGTGGGCGTACTCGTACGGGGGGACCTGCAGGACCAGGCCCTGGTGGTTGAGGCCGTTGGTCATGCGGTCCAGCTCGGGGCGGGGGGCCTCCATCAGGTGGATGCCGCCGCGCTCGCCGACGAGCTGGAGCGCCTCGCGCACCCGCTCGTCGTTGTCGATGAACTGCTGGACGTACAGCGTCGTCGCGGGGACGCCCTCGCGCAGCGCCTCGACGACGGGGTTACGGCCGACGACCATCTCGGAGGTGCCCTTGCCGCCGCGGCCGCGTGCCGCGGGCCGGCGCGCGGCCTGCTTCGCCTTGGCGTTCGCGATGCGGTTCGCCTTGTGCTTCTTGCGCATCTCGGCGGGCGGGGTGGGCCCCTTGCCCTCCAGGCCCTTGCGTCGCTGGCCGCCACTGCCGACCTGCGCGCCCTTCTTGCCGGACATGCGGCGGTTGTTGGCTGCCATGAGTCACTCGTCTCCGTGAGCTTCGTACAAACGTCTTATGCAGTGTGCCGCCCGGGGGGCCGGGCGGCACAGTCGATCAAGGACGGGCCCGTGGCGGTCCTAGCGCGGACCCAGGGTCCAGCGCGGGCCCTGCGGGCCGTCCTCGATGGTCAGGCCGGACTGGGTCAGCTGGTCGCGGATGGCGTCCGCGGTCGCCCAGTCCTTGCGTGCGCGGGCCGACTCGCGCTGGTCGAGAACGAGGCGTACGAGGCTGTCGACCACGCCGTGCAGGTCCTCGCCCCGGTTCTCCTCGTCGGCCCAGTGGGCGTCGAGGGGGTCCAGGCCGAGGACGCCGAGCATCGCCCGGACCTCGGCGAGGCGGGCCACGGCGGCTTCCTTGTCGTCGGCGGCGAGGGCCGAGTTCCCCTGCCGCACCGTGGTGTGCACGATGGCCAGGGCCTGGGGAACGCCCAGGTCGTCGTCCATCGCCTCGGCGAACGCGGGCGGCACCTCGGCCGCGGGCTCGACGACGCCCCCGGCCTTCTCGACGACGCGCTGCACGAACCCCTCGATCCGTGCGAACGCCGACTCGGCCTCGCGCAGCGACTCCTCGCTGTACTCGATCATCGAGCGGTAGTGCGGGGTGCCGAGGTAGTAGCGCAGCACGATCGGGCGCCACTGCTTGACCATCTCGGAGACGAGGACGCTGTTGCCCAGCGACTTCGACATCTTCTCGCCGCTCATGGTGACCCAGGCGTTGTGCACCCAGTACCGGGCGAACTGATCGCCGTAGGCCTTGGCCTGGGCGATCTCGTTCTCGTGGTGCGGGAAGATCAGGTCGAGGCCGCCGCCGTGGATGTCGAAGGCGGAGCCCAGGTACTTGTGCGCCATGGCCGAGCACTCCAGGTGCCAGCCGGGCCGGCCGCGGCCCCAGGGGGTCTCCCAGTCGGGCTCGCCCGGCTTGCTCGCCTTCCACATCGCGAAGTCGCGCGGATCGCGCTTGCCGGTGATGCCTTCCTCGGCGGGCTGGCGCAGGTCGTCGAGGTCCTGGTTGGACAGTTCCAGGTAGCCGGGGAAGGAGCGCACGTCGAAGTAGACGCTGCCGTCGGCCTCGTAGGCGTGGCCGCGCTCGATGAGGCCGCGCATCATCTCGATCATCTCGGGGACGTGCCCGGTGGCGCGCGGCTCGTAGGTCGGCGGGAGGCAGCCGAGGGCCTGGTAGCCGTCGTTGAAGGCCCGCTCGTTCTCGTAGCCGATGGCCCACCAGGGGCGGCCCTGGTCGTGCGACTTCGCGATGATCTTGTCGTCGATGTCGGTGACGTTGCGGATGAACGTGACGTCGTAGCCGCGGTGGACGAGCCAGCGGCGCATGATGTCGAAGTTCAGGTAGGAGCGGACGTGCCCGATGTGCGGGGCGGCCTGCACGGTGGCGCCACAGAGGTAGATCGAGACGCAACCCGGCGTGAGCGGGATGAAGTCACGGATCTGCCGGGCGCTGGTGTCGTACAGGCGAATGGTCACCCCACCAGGGTAGTGGGCGCGGGGCAGTGCCCCGGGCCCCTTCCGCCCAAGGGCCACATATTCGTGACATGCCGGGGCACGGGCGGGCGCGGTGCGCTGCGGCGGGTTCGGCCGGTGCGCGCGGCGGGGGTTCAGCCGGTGCGCGCGACCAGCGCCGTGGCGATCGCCATCAGGCCTTCGTCGCGTCCCGGGAAGCCCAGTCCGTCCGTGGTCGCGCCGGACACCGACACCGGGGCTCCCGCCGCCTCCGAGAGGATCTTCTGGGCCTCGTCGCGCCGCTTGCCGATCTTGGGCCGGGGGCCGACGACCTGGACGGCGACGTTGCCGATGACGAAGCCGGCCGCGCGGACGATCCGGGCCGCCTCGGTGAGCAGGGTGACGCCGGAGGCGCCGGACCACTCGGGGCGGCCGGTGCCGAAGTGCTGTCCGAGGTCGCCGAGTCCGGCGGCGGAGAAGAGCGCGTTGCAGGCGGCGTGCGCGACGACGTCCGCGTCGGAGTGCCCGGCCAGTCCGGGGCCCTCCCCTTCCCACTTCAGGCCCGCGCACCACAGCTCGCGGCCCTCCTCGAAGGCGTGGATGTCGGTGCCGATGCCGACCTGGGGCAGCGGGGCGGCGGGCAACGGCGTCTCAGAAGCCATCGTTGAGCCTCCTGCGGGCCAGGACGGCCTCCGCGAGGACCAGGTCCAGGGGGCGGGTGACCTTGAAGGCCTCCTCGTGCCCGGGGACGACCACGACGGTCAGGCCGAGCTGCTCGACCATGCCGGCGTCGTCGGTGACGTCCTTCTCGACGGTCTCGTGGGCGCGGACCAGGGTGGCGCGGTCGAAGCCCTGCGGGGTCTGGACGGCGCGGAGGCGGGCCCGCTCGGGAGTGGCGACGACCGGCTCGGCGTCGCCGGGGGAGGCGGCCGGCTCGACCTCCTTCACGGTGTCCGCGAGCGGCAGCGCGGGGACGACGGCCGGGGCGCCCTCGCGGACGGCTTCGATGACGGCGTCCACCGTGTCGACGGGAACGAGGGGCCGGGCCGCGTCGTGGACCAGCACGATGTCGTACTCGGGGGGCAGTGCCTCCAGGCCCAGCCTCACCGATTCCTGGCGGGAGTCGCCGCCGGGGACGACGAGGAAGTCGGTGCGGTCGGGCAGGGCGTGCGCGTCGAGCAGCGACTTGACCTCGGCGGCGCCGTCGGGCGGGGCCACGACGACCACCAGGGAGACGGCACGGGAGGCGGCCAGGGCGCGTACCGCGTGGATCAGCATGGGCGTGCCGCTCAGCGCGCGCAGTGCTTTGGGGGCGCCCGGACCGAGGCGGACTCCCCGGCCGGCGGCCGGAATCACCGCGGCCGTGCGGGCGGACGCGGGGGTGGGACGCGAATCGTCAGACATCGGTTCCTGTCAGGTTTGTGTGCTGGCCTGCCGTGGGTATGGCCTGGGAAGTGCCGGGCGCGACGCCTTGACCGACCCTTCCGTGACGCACCGGTCGAGGCAGCAGCCCGGGCCCGGCACACCAAGTATCGGGGGGTCACCCCCGTGGGGCGGGACAGTCCGGGGATGTCCGGGCATGAATCCGGGCATGAACATGCCGCAGCGCCCGGCGACGGGAGTACGTCATCGGGCACCGCGGCAGTTCAGTGTTCTTCGGTGTGCCGAGGCCGGTGCAGAACCGGCGTCAGGACGCGAGAACCTCGTCGAGCAGGGCTTCGGCCTTGTCCTCGTTGGTGTTCTCCGCGAGAGCGAGCTCGCTCACCAGGATCTGGCGGGCCTTGGCGAGCATGCGCTTCTCACCGGCGGAGAGTCCGCGCTCGCGCTCACGACGCCACAGGTCACGCACGACTTCCGCGACCTTGATGACATCGCCGGAGGCGAGCTTCTCCAGATTTGCCTTGTAACGACGCGACCAGTTCGTGGGCTCCTCGGCGTACGGCGCGCGCAGCACCTCGAAGACCCGGTCCAGCCCGTCCTGACCGACCACATCACGCACGCCGACGAACTCCGCATTGTCCGCTGGCACACGTACCGTCAGGTCGCCCTGGGCGACCTTCAGCACCAAGTAGGTCTTGTCCACGCCTTTGATCTGGCGAGTTTCGATAGCCTCGATCAGCGCGGCCCCGTGATGGGGATAGACCACGGTGTCGCCAACCTTGAACGTCATGTGACAGGTACCCCTTCCGTGGCTATCCAGGGTAACACGGAAACTCCGGGTTCTGAATGGCGTTTTCGCAGGTCAGGGCATATCTCGGGGCTTGACAACACCAACAGGAACGTGCTGCGGAGGGTCCGCGGGGGCAGGTATCCGCAGGTCGGAGCCGCTGTCCGAGGGGGGAGAAACGCGTACGTTACACGCATCCGGAGCCCCGCCCGAACGGCCGAACGTCCACATATGTCCGCTTCCACATGTGCGACTTCCGTTACTCCGTTCGGTGCGCCTGGCCGGATACGAGCCGTTTCCGGAATTGATCATCAGCCGTTCGCCCGGCGTCGTGATCAATTCCGGAACGGGCGCGCATTCCTTCACGGAAAATCCGCGAGCGGACGTGCGCCGCGCTTTTGGGAATGAAGCGCGAGCAGGTGGACCACAAGTGAAGCCAAAGTGACTCATGGGTCGCGAGCGACCATCGGGACGGGTGTGACGGAGGCGGCCGCGAGGGCGGCAGAGGTCCCTCGTGATGTCCGCCGTGATGTCCGCCGGGACGTCCGCCGGGCCCGAGATCACTCCAGAGGCGGGTCGGGTGCGGCGGCGCGGGAAGGGCTCGGTAACCTGAGGCTGCTGACAGACCCTTAGGACGGCTTTGTTCAAAGGAAAGCCGCCCGCGCGTACAAAAGGAGTTGCCGCCGCCGTGAGCAGCAGCCTTCGACGCGGCGCCCTCGCCGCCTCCGCCATCGCGTTCTCGATCGCCTCGCTCGCCGCCTGCGGCGCCGGCAACGACTCCCAGACCCTGGAGATCAAGCCGGACAACGCCGCCGCCCACGTCGGCATGATCAAGCTGCAGAACGTCGTCGTCATCACCCAGCCCGACCTGCAGTCGACCGGTCCCGCGGTGATCTCGGGGACGGTCTTCAACGGCAGCGACGACCCTCAGACCCTGGAGTCCGTCACCGTCGACGGCACGGGCAAGTCCGCCGAGCTCAAGCCCGCCAAGGGCGGCGGCAAGATCACCGTCCCGGCCCACGGCTCGATCGTCATCGGCGGACCGAACAACGCCTCCGCCGTCCTGCCGAGCAGCCGTGAGGCCGTTCAGGACGGCGACGCGCAGAAGGTGACCTTCACCTTCAGCGAGACCGGCGCGGTCAGCCTGCGCGCCTTCGTCGTCCCCGCCGAGGGCTACTTCTCCTCGTGGGGCCCGAGCTCCCTCCCGAGCGCCTCGGCCAAGCCCTCGCAGTCGCCCTCCGGCAACGCCTCTCCCTCGGGGAGCGCGTCGCCGTCCGGGAACGCGTCGCCGTCCGGAGCGGCCTCCGGGTCGGGCGCGCCGTCCGACACGACCTCCCCGAGCGCGTCGGCGCCGGCCGGCAGCTGAGCCTCCTGCCAGGACATGGCTGAAGGGCGGCGCCCCGCATGGGGCGCCGCCCTTCAGCCATGTGCGCCGGCCTACGGCTCGAACTTGTAGCCCAGGCCGCGGACCGTCACCAGGTAGCGCGGCGCGCCCGGGTCCGGCTCGATCTTGGCGCGCAGCCGCTTGACGTGGACGTCGAGGGTCTTGGTGTCGCCGACGTAGTCGGCGCCCCACACCCGGTCGATGAGCTGCATGCGGGTCAGGACGCGGCCGGCGTTGCGCAGGAGCATCTCCAGCAGGTCGAACTCCTTCAGGGGAAGGTCGACCTTGGAGCCGGAGACCGTCACGACGTGGCGGTCGACGTCCATGCGGACCGGGCCGGCCTCCAGGGCCGCCGGGGTCACCTCCTCGGGCTCGCCGCGTCTGCGCAGCACGGCCCGGATGCGGGCGACCAGCTCGCGCGAGGAGAAGGGCTTGGTGACGTAGTCGTCGGCTCCTATCTCCAGGCCGACGACCTTGTCGATCTCGCTGTCCTTGGCGGTCACCATGATCACGGGAACGTTGGAGCGGCCGCGCAGCTGACGGCACACCTCCGTGCCGGGCAGGCCCGGCAGCATCAGGTCGAGGAGCACGAGGTCGGCGCCGTTGCGCTCGAACTCGTCGAGTCCGTCGGGGCCCGTGGTCGCGACCGCGACCTCGAAGCCCTCTTTGCGGAGCATGTACGACAGGGCGTCGGAGAAGGACTCCTCGTCCTCGACGACGAGCACTCGGGTCACGGATGGACCTCCGGGGCGGAAAGCGTCTGGTACGCGGACGAATTCGGGGATGAGGCGCGGGACGGCGCCGGGGGTGAGCGATGGGAGGAGGGAGTGACCTCGTCGAGGTCGTCGACGTCGTCGACCTCGTCCGGGTCCGGACGCTGTTGCGCGCGGTCGCGGGCCGCGCCCGCCTCCGGCAGCCGCAGGGTGAACGTGGAGCCCTGGTTCTCGGCGCTCCACACCGTGACCTCCCCGCCGTGCGAGGCGGCCACGTGCTTGACGATCGCCAGTCCGAGGCCCGTGCCGCCGGTGGCACGGGAGCGGGCGGGGTCGACCCGGTAGAAGCGCTCGAAGATGCGCTCCTTGTCCTTGTCGGAGATGCCGATGCCCTGATCGGTCACGGCGATCTCGATCAGGTCCCCGCCGGGCGCGTTCACCCGGCGGGCCGCTATGCCCACGCGGGTGCGGGCGGGCGAGTAGTTGACGGCGTTCTCGACCAGGTTGCCCAGGGCCGCGGCCAGCTGACCCCGGTGGCCCCAGACGCGCAGGTCGGCCGGGCCTCCCGCGGCCATGGTGATCTGCTTGGCGCCGGCCTGGTGCCGGCAGCGGTCGACGGCCTCCGCGACCAGTTCGTCGACGCCGACCGGTTCGGCGTCCTCCAGCGGATCGTCGTTCTGGACCCTCGACAGGTCGATGAGCTCCTGGACCAGGCTGGTCAGCCGGGTGGCCTCGATCTGCATACGGCCGGCGAACCGTTCCACCGCCTCGGGATCGTCCGAGGCGTCCATGACGGCCTCGGAGAGGAGGGAGAGCGCGCCCACCGGCGTCTTCAGCTCATGGCTGACGTTCGCCACGAAGTCCCGTCGGACCGCTTCGATCCGGCGGGCCTCGGTGAGGTCCTCGACGAGCAGCAGCACGAGCCGCGAGCCCAGCGGGGCCACTCTGGCGGACACGGCGAGGGCCTCGCCGCGCCCCGTCCCGCGCCGGGGAAGGTCCAGCTCCACCTGGCGTATCTCCCCGTCGCGCCGGGTGTCGCGGGCCATCTTCAGCATGGGCTCCACGCTGAGCTTGCCCCCGCGGACCAGCCCGAGGGCGTACGCAGCGGAGCTGGCCTTGACGACGGCGTCGGCCTCGTCGAGGACGACGGCTGAGGAGCGGAGCACCGACAGGACGGTGTCCACGCCCGGCGGAAGCACCGGGTCCGTGTGCAGGGAGGTGCGTGTGGGGCGCTTCTGCTCCCGCTCGCTCCAGCGGAACGCCAGCGCGGCGATGACACCGGTGAGCACCCCGGCGATCGCTGCCGCTGCGGCGACCGCCGCGTTCACGTCCATGCCCCCAGGTTAGGCACGGGTTCGGTCCTGGCCACAGCCATCGAGGTGCGAGCTCGAACACTCGTCGCCCAGAGTTCACCTTGGAGCCAGTGGTGGTTCATTTGAGGTGACGGAAACCGACGCGTACGGGGCGGAGCGTGGCACCGTGGGGTTCGCAGCTCCGGTCACAGGGCCGGTCGGCGCCGGTCCGAGGACCGGTTCCGACCTGGTGTCGCGGCCGGTTCTGGCCCCCGGAACCGAACCCGAACCCCTAGAACGACGTACGAGAGGGAACCCTGATGCGGGACGCGTACCACGAGGAACTGGACTCGATCGGCGACAGTCTGGTGGAGATGGCCCGGCTGGTCGGGTCGGCGATCGGACGCGCCACGACGGCCATTCTCGACGCCGACCTGAAGCTCGCCGAGAGCGTCATCGAGGCCGACAAGAGGGTCGACGAGCTGCAGCACGACCTGGAGGCGCGGGCGATAGCGCTGCTGGCGCGGCAGCAGCCGGTGGCGACGGACCTGCGGATCGTCGTCACGTCGCTGCGGATGTCGGCCGACCTGGAACGGTCCGGCGACCTCGCCCAGCACGTGGCGAAGCTGGCGCGGCTGCGCTTCCCCAACCGTGCGGTGCCGCACGACCTGCACGCCACGATCCTGGAGATGGGCCAGCTCGCACAGCGCCTGATGGCGAAGGCGGCCGAGGTCATCATCACCAAGGACGTCGACCTGGCGCTCCAGCTGGAGCAGGACGACGACGAGATGGACCTGCTGCACCGCACGCTCTTCCAGCACCTGCTGGACGACAAGTGGAAGCACGGCATCGAGACCGCGGTCGACGTGACCCTGCTCGGCCGCTACTACGAGCGGTTCGCCGACCACGCGGTGGCCGTCGCCAAGCGCGTGGTGTTCCTGGTGACCGGCGAGCACGCGGACGAGCTCCAGCAGGACCTGCAACCGGAGATCCAGCCGGCCGCCGGGCCGGGCGCGGGTGCGGGTGCGGGTGCGGGTGCGGACGCCGTGGACGAAGGTCTCTGAGGCGCGGGCTTCTCGGGGTCTGGGCGGTGACGGAGGGCCGGCGTCGGTCTGGCCGGTGACGGAGGGCCGGCGTCGGTCAGACCGGTGACAGGCGGACCACTGATGGGCGGTCGGTGACAGGCGGACCGCTGATGAGCGGGTCGGTGACGGGTGGGCCGGTGACGGGT
>NZ_JAHHIU010000017.1 GCF_024539815.1 Streptomyces hayashii | reverse complement strand
GACCGGGACCGGGGGATCCGGAAGGCCGGGCCCGGGGTCGGCCGGGGCGCCCGTATATCCGGCGTTGATCGAACGTTTTGCGCCGCGGGGCACGATCCTCGCCATGTACACCGACACGATTCCCACACCCGACCTCACCTGGCAGCGGGAAGCGCTGTGCGCACAGACCGGGGCGGAGTTCTTCTTCCCCGAGCCCGGCAGTTCGGTGCGGGAGGCCAAACGCATCTGCGGCATGTGCGAGATGCGCTCCGCCTGTCTGGACTACGCCCTGGCCAATGACGAACGCTTCGGCGTCTGGGGCGGTCTCTCCGAGAAGGAGCGCCTGGAGATCAGGCGCACGGCGCACTGAACGGGCAGGGGGCTCAGGAGTTCCCCGGGGATCCGAGCGACCGCGTCGCGGGGGTGCGGTCACGGATTCTGGGGCAAGGCAAGGCAAGGCAATTCAGGGCGATGCAATGCAGAGCGGCCCAACGCAGGGCGGCGGCCGGACGTGGCGCGCCTCTGCGGCGCGCCGGGCGGCGCCTTCCCGGTGTCGTGCTTCCTTGACGACGCGAACGGCCCGCACGGGGAGGTGGTTCTCCCTGTGCGGGCCGTCGAGGCGTTCGGGGCGGGGCCGGTCAGCCCGCGGCGCGAGCCGCCATCCGGGCCTTGCGGGTGGCCAGCTTCTCGTCGAACTTCAGCGCCTCGGCGTCCAGCCCGCCCATGTACAGGCCGATCTCCTCCTGCGCCTTCCGACCCTCCGGGCCGAGGCCGTCGATCTCCATGACCTTCAGGAAGCGCAGCACGGGCTGGATGACGTCGTCGTGGTGGATGCGCAGGTTGTAGACCTCGCCGATCGCCATCTGCGCGGCGAAGCGCTCGAAGCCGGGCATGCCGTGGCCGGGCATGCGGAAGTTGACCAGCACGTCGCGCACGGCCTGCATGGTCATGTCGGGGGCGAGGTCGAACGCGGCCTTCAGGAGGTTGCGGTAGAAGACCATGTGCAGGTTCTCGTCGGTCGCGATGCGCGCCAGCATGCGGTCGCAGACCGGGTCGCCGGACTGGTGGCCGGTGTTGCGGTGCGAGACGCGGGTCGCCAGCTCCTGGAAGGCGACGTAGGCGACCGAGTGGAGCATCGAGTGACGGTTGTCGGACTCGAAGCCCTCGCTCATGTGGGACATACGGAACTGCTCCAGCTTGTCCGGGTCCACCGCGCGCGAGGCGAGCAGGTAGTCGCGCATGACGATGCCGTGCCGGCCCTCCTCGGCCGTCCAGCGGTGCACCCAGGTGCCCCAGGCGCCGTCGCGGCCGAAGAGCGAGGCGATCTCGTGGTGGTAGCTGGGCAGGTTGTCCTCGGTGAGCAGGTTCACGACCAGCGCGATCCGGCCGATCTCGGTGACCTTGGACTGCTCCTTGTCCCAGGCCTCGCCGTCCTCGAAGAAACCGGGGAAGTTGCGGCCGTCGCTCCACGGCACGTACTCGTGCGGCATCCAGTCCTTGGTGACCTTGAGGTGCCGGTTGAGTTCCGTCTCGACCACTTCCTCCAGCGCGTACAGCAGCTTGGCGTCGGTCCAGACGGCAGGGCTACCGAGGTGAGGGGAGGTGATCGTCACGAGAACTCCAGGGGACGTGAAGCGGAGCGGAACACTCCGGCGAGCGAGGCCGGAACTTGCGGAATCGTAGGCTACGTATCCGTAGGTTACGAAACCGTAGGTTAAGACTCGCGTAAACGGCCCTGATCAGCAGCGTTGCGCCGGGCATTTCGGTCCCGTCCCCCACGACCAGAGGAATCGCAGGTCCCAGGGCCGAAAGGGTCAAAGGATCACCCGGTCAGGCGTACAGATCGCGCAGGCGCACCGAGAGGCACGTCACACATCCCTCCAGCTTCTCGAACTCGCCGATGTCGACCACGACGGGCTCGTGACCGAGATCGGCGAGCAGCTCGGCCGTCTTCGGCGCGCTCGCCGCCATGAGCAGTTTCGAGCCGCCGAGGAGCACCACGTGCGAGCCGGCCTCCTCGGGCACCGAAAGGAAGCGGGGGAACAGCGACGGGCGGTCCACGTGCGGGATGTGGCCGATCACCGTGCCGTCCGGCAGCGCCGTGACGGCCGATTTCAGATGGAGCACCCGGCTCACCGGCACGGCCACGACCCGCGCCCCCAGCGGTTCGAAGGCGGCGCGCACCTGCTGGACGCCGGCCGCGTTGGTCCGCCCGCCCCGGCCGACGTAGATCGTGTCGCCGACCTTGAGGACGTCGCCGCCGTCCAGCGTGCCCGGGTCCCAGATCCAGTTCACCGAGCAGCCCAGGCGGGCCACGGCCTCCTCGACCCCCAGCGTCTCGTCGCGCCGGGACTCGGCCCCGGAACGCGCGATCAGGGCGACGTTCTTGTACATCACCACCGTGTCCTCGACGAACACGGAGTCCGGGCAGTCGTCGGCGGGGTCGACCTCGACGGTCTCCCAGCCGTGCGTGCGCAGTGCCTCGGCGTAGGCCTCCCACTGCTCCAGGGCCAGCTCCACGTCGACCTTCTCCCGCTCGACATGAGTGACCAGGCCTTCGGCGAGGCGCGGACCGGGGCGGCGGATGAGGGCCTTCTTGCTGGGCACGTCCAGATCTCCGAATCGGGTGGAAGACCGGCGCCTCTGACGCGGCGCCGGTCAGTCATCATGCAGCGCGGGACCACCAGGACAAAACCCCGCAGTAACAACCCGCAGTAACAATGTGCCCCTCCTGAGACCCGCGCGGGGCGCGCAGGCCTGCCCGCACAGGCCTACACCGGCCCCGTCACCTCCTCGGCCGTCGTCTCCCGCAGCTCCCCGTCCAGCAGCAGCCACCGGGTGATGCCGATGGACTCCAGGAACGGCAGGTCGTGGCTGGCCACGATCAACGCCCCCTCGTAGGACTCCAGGGCCGTGGTGAGCTGACGCACGCTGGCCATGTCGAGGTTGTTGGTCGGCTCGTCAAGCATCAGCAGCTGCGGCGCGGGCTCGGCCAGCATCAGGGCCGCCAGGGTCGCCCGGAAGCGCTCCCCGCCGGACAGCGTCGACGCCTTCTGGTCGGCGCGGGCGCCCCGGAACAGGAAGCGGGCCAGCCGGGCCCGCACCCGGTTGTTGGTGGCTCCGGGCGCGAACCGGGCCACGTTCTCGGCGACGGTGAGCTCGCCGTCGAGGACGTCGAGACGCTGGGGCAGGAAACGCAGCGGCACACGCGCGTGCGCCTCGCCCGCCTCCGGCGCCAGCTCCCCGGCGATCGTGCGCAGCAGCGTCGTCTTGCCCGCGCCGTTGCGCCCGACCAGTGCGACCCGCTCGGGACCGCGCAGGTCGAAACCGCCCTCCACGCGCGCGCCGTACGCGAGCCGCAGGTCCATCAGGGTGAGGACCTCGCGCCCCTGCGGCACGGCCGTGTGGGGCAGGTCGACGCGGATCTCGTCGTCGTCGCGCACGGCCTCGGCCGCGTCGTCGAGCCGCTCCTTCGCCTCGGCGAGCTTCTCCTCGTGCATGATGCGGTGCTTGCCCGCGGACTCCTGGGCCGCGCGTTTGCGCGCCCCCATGACGATCTTCGGCTCACGTTTCTGTTCGTACATCTTCTGCCCGTACCGCCTGCGGCGGGCCAGCTTGACCTGGGCGTCGGCCAGTTCGCGCTTCTGTTTGCGCAGGTCGGCCTCCGCGACGCGCACCATGCGCTCGGCGGCCTCCTGCTCGGTGGCCAGAGCCTCCTCGTACGCCGAGAAGTTGCCGCCGTACCAGGTGACCTCCCCGGAACGCAGGTCGGCGATCTGGTCGACGAGGTCGAGCAGCTCCCGGTCGTGGCTGACCACGACCAGGACGCCCGGCCAGGCCGAGACGGCCGCGTACAGCCGCCGTCTCGCGTACAGGTCGAGGTTGTTGGTCGGCTCGTCCAGCAGCAGGACGTCCGGCCGGCGCAGCAGCAGGGCGGCCAGCCGCAGCAGGACGGACTCGCCGCCGGACACCTCGCCGATGGTGCGGTCCAGGTCGACATGGCCGAGCCCGAGCTCGCCGAGCGTGGCCAGAGCGCGCTCCTCGACGTCCCAGTCGTCGCCCACGGTCTCGAAGTGTTCCTCGGACACGTCACCGGCCTCGATGGCGTGCAGGGCGGCGCGCTGTGCGGCGATGCCGAGCGCGGCGTCCACCCTCGAAGCGGTGTCCAGGGTGACGTTCTGCGGGAGATGTCCGACCTCGCCCGCGACGCGCACCGTGCCGTCGGCGGGGGTGAGGTCTGCGGCGATCAGCTTCAACAGGGTCGACTTGCCGGAGCCGTTGACGCCGACCAGTCCGGTGCGACCGGGGCCGAAGGCGACGTCGAGCCCCTCGAAGACGGGGGTGCCGTCCGGCCAGGAGAAGGCGAGGGAGGTGCAGGTGATGGAATGAGTCAAAGCGGGCCTCGCGGTTGCGTGTGCGGTCAGGGCAACGCGTGTCGAGAACACCGGAAAGCGGCGACCACCGCCGGGGCGGGGGAGCGCGGAGACAGCAGAAGGATCCCGCTCCGCAGGGACGGCTCGCAGGCCGAGGTCGCACGCGGCACTCACACCCCAGAGGTGTGGCGCGGTGTCTCAGGACCTCAGACGAGCAACGTCCTTCTCCAATCGGCGGCAACAGAACCGTTCACACCGTAGGAGGGGCTCGGGAGAGCTGTCAAAGGATTAAAAGAAGCCGTCAGGCGTCCCGCATCAGCTCCGCCAGGTCGTGGTCCAGGTCGAGCTGCCGGTACTCGGTGCCGGCGGGCACCAGTTCGCCTGCGGCGTGCAGGAAGCGGCGGATGTCGGCCGAGTGCACGTGGACGACGGCGGTGCCTTCGGGGGCGTGGAACTCCAGCACCGTGCGGTCGTACCCGTAGGGGCGCACTCGGACGTCGCCGTGGCCCTCGGCGTCGTGCAGGCCGGCCGCGAGGAGTTCGCGGGCGAAGGTCCAGCAGACCTCTACGCCTTCCAGGGTGGCCGGAGCGGGGAACGTCATCCGGACGGCGAAGGGATCATGGCGGTCGTAGTGCAAGGTGGCGGGGATGCTCTGCATGCGTGGCGCGGCGGCGACCAGGCGGGCCTCGACGGGCTGCTCGATGACGGTGGACAACGCCTTGCTCCCTCGTGACGGCGGGACGAACTTCCGGGCGGTGCGTCCGGACACTGGAAGAGACGCCTGAACCGGCCGATCCGTGCACACGCATTCCTAGTGACCTCGGTCACCGCCTTCATGCACGTGAGTGACGCACCACTCCTCCCGTGCCCTGCGGGGCGGCCGAGGCGATCACGGCATCTGGACGCCGGTGAAAGCCGTGGGCTAGCTTCGCCCGCCATGAGGCCCTTGGGGAAGACGCGACGCACGATTCGGACGGCACGGACGGGCGCGCGGGCGGCGGCCGCGGTCTGTGGGGCGGTGCTCGCCGTCGGGACCGCCCTGCCGGCCCAGGCGCACACCAGGGCTCCCGCGCCGCCGCACTGGGCCCTGAAGGACACCGGCGCCGCCGCCGTGCGATTTCGCGGGCTCGCGGCGGTCGACCGCGACACCGCGTGGGTGGCCGGCACCCGGGGCACGGTGCTGCGGACCGTCGACGGCGGCGCGAGCTGGCGCGACGTCTCGCCGCCCGGCGCGGCCGACCTGCAATTCCGCGACGTCGAGGCGTTCGACGCGCGCCATGCGGTGGTGCTGGCCATCGGCGAGGGCGAGGCGTCGCGCGTCTACCGCACCGAGGACGGCGGGACGACCTGGACGGAGTCCTTCCGCAACACCGACGCCCGCGCGTTCTACGACTGCATGACCTTCTTCGACCGCCGTCACGGTCTCGCCGTGAGCGACCCGGTGGACGGGCGGTTCCGCCTCCTGTCGACGAGCGACGGCGGTCGCTCCTGGAAGGTGCTGCCCGACCACGGCATGCCGGCCGCGCAGGACGGTGAGGCCGGCTTCGCCGCGAGCGGGCAGTGCCTGGTCGCCTCCGGGCGCAAGGACGTCTGGCTGGCGACCGGCGGCGCCGCACGCGCGCGGGTGCTGCATTCCTCCGACCGCGGACTGACCTGGAAGGCCGCCGACGCGCCGATCCCGGCGGGAGACCCCGCGAGGGGAGTCTTCGCCGTCGCCTTCCGCGACCGCGCCCACGGCCTCGCCGTCGGCGGCGACTACCGTCCCGACCAGCCGTCCCCGCAGGCCGCCGCCACGACCGGGGACGGCGGCCGCGCCTGGCGGCCCGCCGTCTCGCCCCCGTCGGCCTACCGTTCCGGCGTCGCCTGGATCCCGCGCAGCCGCTCCACGGCCCTCGCGGTCGGCCCCACCGGCACCGACCTGACCACCGACGCGGGCCGCACCTGGCGCACCGTCGACACCGGCTCGTACGACACCGTGGACTGCGCCGCCGACCAGGGATGCTGGGCCGCGGGCGAACAGGGGCGGGTGGCACGCCTGGAGAGGTGAGCCGTATTCCGGGTACCCGGACGGCGCGAACGCGAAAGGAGTGAGCGTCCATGCCACGAGGTTCCAGCCCCAAGCGGGAGCGCCAGTACGAGCACATCAAGGAGAGCGCGCAGGACCGGGGCGAGAGCGCCGGCCGCGCCAAGGAGATCGCCGCACGGACGGTCAACAAGGAGCGTGCCCGCTCCGGCGAGTCGAAGACGGCGAGCCGCACCTCCACGCAGGACATGTCGTCCGGCAGGCGCGGCGGCCAGCGGTCCGGCAAGGGCTCCCAGGGACCCACGTACGACCAGCTGTACGAGGAGGCCAGGCGGCGAGGGGTCAAGGGCCGCTCCGACATGAACAAGGGCCAGTTGCAGCGCGCGCTCGACGGCAAGGGCTGACTCCCCGCCGAAACGTGATCGCGGGCCCGTCCGCGGGAGCCGTACGCTCGTCACCACCATGACGACCGTAAGCATTCCCGCGGGCTGGCCCGCGACCGAGGAGGAGGCCCGCGCCGTCCAGGACGAGCTGCGGGCCCGAGTGGTGCTCGACCAGCCCGGGCCGCCGCCCGGGTCGGGACACGTGACAGGGGTCGACGTCGCCTACGACGACGAGCGGGACGCCGTCGCGGCGGCCGCGGTCGTGCTGGACGCGGCGAGCCTCGACGTCGTCGCCGAGGCGACCGCCGTCGGGCGGATCTCCTTCCCCTACGTCCCCGGGCTGCTCGCGTTCCGCGAGATCCCCACCGTGCTCGCCGCGCTGGACGCCCTGCCGTGCCCGCCCGGCCTCGTCGTCTGCGACGGCTACGGTCTCGCCCACCCGCGCCGTTTCGGCCTCGCCAGCCACCTCGGGGTCCTCACCGGACTGCCCACCGTCGGCGTCGCCAAGAACCCCTTCGTCTTCACCTACGACGACCCCGGCGCGCCGCGCGGGTCGGCGTCCCCGCTGATGGCCGGGGACGACGAAGTGGGGCGCGCACTGCGCACCCGGACCGGTGTGAAGCCGGTCTTCGTGTCCGTGGGCCACCGCGTCGACCTGGACGGCGCCTGCGCCCACACGCTCGCCCTCACCCCGCGGTTCCGCCTTCCGGAGACCACCCGCAGGGCGGACTCACTGTGCCGCGCGGCGCTTCAGGAGGCGACGATCCGCCACCGGCCCACCTCGGCGTAGGCGGAGTCGTACACCGCCGAGCCGTCCCCGGCCTCCAGGGCGTAGTGCTTCAGGTTGCCGCCCCAGTACCGCAGGATGCGCCCCAGCTCGCCCACCGGGTCCTGGGCCAACGCGCCCTCGTCGACGGTGACTTCGAGAACGAACTTCATGCTGCTCCCCTTCTCGTCCGATCGCTGCGATCAGTGGCTTCAATCGTTTCATTGAACTGCTTGTTGGCAGTTCGCAGCGCGGTTGCCGGGCGTCCGGCGGGAGAAGTCTCAAACCGGAGGCAAGGGCAGGGGAGGGGACGGCCCGGGGCGTCCGTCCGGGCCGCCCCCGTACGCGCGCGCCGCCTGGGTGCGCCGTCCGAGCAGCGAGTCTGAGTACGGAGTCTGAGTACGCGCACGGATGTGCGCACGCCCGTACGGTCGGCAGGGTGGCCGCATGACCACCCACCGTGCTCCCAAGCCCCTCGCCGACCCGGACCGGCCCGTCGAGCGTGCCGTGAACGCCGCGCTGGTCCTCGCCGTCCTGGCCGGGCTCGGCTGGATCGTCGGCATGATCTACACGCTCGTGCAGTGGCCGGTCTGAGCCCGGCGCGCAGCGGGCGACGAGGAGAGCGCGGGGCGCCTCAGCCGCGCGCCGCGACGCGGAACCGGATGCCCGCCCGGGTGAGCCGCTCGGTGAGCGCGTCGCCCATGGCCACCGCGGTGGTGACCTGCCCCGCCGTCGGCGGGAGGGCGTCGCAGACGAGGGCCAGCGCCGCCTCGGCGAACATCTTCGCCGTCTCGTCGTAGCCGGGGTCGCCGCCCGCGACCTCGGTGTACACCCGGCGTCCGCCGCCCTCGCCGACGAACCGGACCGAGAACCAGCTGCGCGCCCGCTTCTGCGCGCTCGGGCCCTCGCCCGGCTTGAGCCGGTCGGACAGCCAGCGCCGGGCCGGCGGCAGCTGGGCCGCCGCGGCCAGCGCGCCCACCGCCGCGACGCCGCCCACGGCGACGGGCAGCCGCCGTACCGCGGCGTAGTGCCGGTAGCGGAAGTCGGGTCCGTAGCGCTGCAGCGCCCGTGCCGACCGGAGCACGATCTGCGCGTCGACGGTCGGCAGCGGCAGGGCCCAGGCGCCGACCTCCGGGGCGAACCGGGGCACGCCCACCGGCGCGGCGGCGCGCCGTCCCACCAGCCGGGGTTCGTGCCGTCCCCGCTCCCGCGCGGCGGCCGCCATCTGCCGGCCGCGGGCGAACTGGCCGAGCGCGGAGGCGAAGGTGCCGCCCGAGAACGAGGCGTCGGCGGTCACGAATCCGTCCACGGTCAGCGGCACGCCCTCGGGGAGCTGCCGGACGGTGAAGTACGCGCCCAGGTCGTGCGGGACCGAGTCGAAGCCGCACGCGTGGAGCAGCCGGGACCCCGTCTCCCGCGCGCGTGCGTCGTGCCGCACGTACATCAGGTCCACGAACTCCGGCTCGCCGGTGAGGTCGAGGTAGTCGGCGCCGGTGTCCGCGCAGGCGGCCACGAGATCCTCGCCGTAGCGCACGTAGGGGCCCACCGTCGTGGCCACCACGCGCGCGTGTTCCGCGAGGGCGCGCAGCGACGCCGGGTCCGAGACGTCGGCCCGCAGCACCCCTACGCCGTCGCCGACGCCGAGCCGTTCGCGCAGCCGCCTCAGTCTCGTCTCGTCGCGTCCGGCGATCGCCCAGCGGACGTCGGCGGGCGCGTGCGCGGCGAGGTACTCCGCGGTGAGCGTCCCGACGAAGCCGGTGGCCCCGAAGAGCACGATGTCGTACGGACGGTCCGACCTTTTCAGCCTGCTCATGACACCCCTTTGCCGTGCAGCCCGCGCCGCTGTCGGTGGCTGAGGCTAGCGTGAGGAGTGCGGAGCCCGACGGCAGGTGTCCCCGAAGTGTCCAAGCGCTTGCTCGCTCAGCTCTTGTGTCCTCTCCATCGCGTTCATAGCATCACTGGTGTTACATCGGTTGTGTCACAGCAAGGGGGCCGGATGACGACGGGACGTACGGCCGGGCCGGGCCCGCTGGCCGGAGTGCGGGTGGTGGAGCTCGCCGGGATCGGCCCCGGGCCCTTCGCCGGCATGCTCCTGGCCGACCTCGGCGCCGACGTCGTCCGGGTGGACCGCCCCGGCGGATCCTCCCTCGCCATCGACCCGGCCTGCGATGTCACCAACCGCAACAAGCGCTCGGTGATCGTCGACCTGAAGGCGGCGGACGGCCCCGCGCGCGTCCTCGATCTCGTCTCCCGCGCCGACGTCCTCATCGAGGGCAACCGGCCCGGCGTGGCCGAGCGTCTCGGCGTGGGCCCCGCGGACTGCCACGCCCGCAACCCCCGATTGGTCTACGGCCGGATGACCGGCTGGGGCCAGGAGGGCCCGCTCGCCCACCGCGCCGGCCACGACGTCGCCTACATCGCCCTCACCGGCGCCCTCGGCATGATCGGCGCCCCCGGCCAGCCGCCGCCGGTCCCCGCCAACCTGCTCGGCGACTACGCGGGCGGCTCCCTGTACCTCGTGGTCGGCGTCCTCGCGGCCCTGCACCACGCGCGCGAGAGCGGCGTCGGCCAGGTCGTCGACGCGGCCATCGTCGACGGCGTCGCCCACCTCTCCGCGATGATCCACGGCATGCTCGCGGCCGGCGGCTGGCAGGACCGGCGCGGCGCCAACCTCCTCGACGGCGGCTGCCCGTACTACGGGACCTACGAGACCGCCGACGGCGGCCACATGGCGGTCGGCGCGCTGGAGCCGCAGTTCTACGACGAGTTCGTGGACCTGATGGGTCTCGGGGACTTCCGCGACGCGCGCAGGGACTGGACGCGCTGGGGAGAGCTGCGGGAAGCCGTCGCCGCCCGTTTCAGGACCCGCACCCGCGCCGAGTGGACGGCCGTCTTCGAGGGGTCCGACGCCTGCGTGGCGCCCGTGCTGTCGCTGCGCGAGGCCCCGCACCACCCGCACCTCGCGGCCCGGGGCACCTTCACCGACCACGGCGGCATCACCCAGCCGGCCCCCGCGCCCCGGTTCTCCGCGACGCCCACGGCCGTCCGCACCGGGCCGGCCCTGCCCGGCGCCCACAGCCGCGAGGTGGCCGGCGACTGGGACATACCCGACCGCGCGACGGACCCCGAGCAGCCCTCCCCGAACACTCCGTCCCGGGGCGACTGACCCCGCCCGGCGCGGCCCACCCTCCCGAAAGGCTTGACCTGTGAGCACCGAAGCGTACGTGTACGACGCGATCCGCACCCCGCGCGGGCGCGGCAAGGCGAACGGCGCCCTGCACGGCACGAAGCCCATCGACCTCGTCGTCGGCCTCATCCACGAGCTCCGCGACCGCTTCCCCGGCCTCGACCCGGCCGCCGTCGACGACATCGTGCTCGGCGTGGTCAGCCCCGTGGGCGACCAGGGCTCCGACATCGCGCGCACCGCCGCGATCGCCGCCGGCCTGCCCGACACCGTGGCGGGCGTGCAGGAGAACCGCTTCTGCGCCTCGGGCCTGGAAGCGGTCAACCTGGCCGCCATGAAGGTCCGTTCGGGCTGGGAGGACCTGGTTCTCGCGGGTGGCGTCGAGTCCATGTCCCGGGTGCCGATGGCCTCGGACGGCGGCGCCTGGTTCAACGACCCGATGACCAACCTGGCCGTGAACTTCGTGCCGCAGGGCATCGGCGCCGACCTCATCGCGACCATCGAGGGCTTCTCCCGGCGTGACGTCGACGAGTACGCGGCCCTGTCCCAGGAGCGGGCGGCGACGGCCTGGAAGGAAGGCCGCTTCGACCGCTCGGTCGTCCCGGTGAAGGACCGTGCCGGCCTGGTCGTCCTCGACCACGACGAGCACCCGCGCCCCGGCACCACAGCCGACTCGCTGGGCAAACTGAAGCCCTCCTTCGCCGACATCGGCGAGCTGGGCGGCTTCGACGCGGTCGCCCTGCAGAAGTACCACTGGGTGGAGAAGATCGACCACGTCCACCACGCGGGCAACTCCTCCGGCATCGTCGACGGCGCCTCCCTGGTCGCGATCGGCACCAAGGAGGTCGGCGAGCGCAACGGACTCACCCCGCGCGCGCGGATCGTGTCGGCGGCCGTCTCCGGCTCGGAGCCGACGATCATGCTCACGGGTCCCGCGCCCGCCACCCGCAAGGCCCTCGCGAAGGCGGGCCTGACGATCGACGACATCGATTTGGTCGAGATCAACGAGGCGTTCGCGGCCGTCGTCCTGCGCTTCGTCAAGGACATGGGCCTGTCTTTGGACAAGGTGAACGTCAACGGCGGCGCCATCGCCCTGGGCCATCCCCTCGGCGCCACCGGCGCGATGATCCTCGGCACGCTCGTCGACGAGCTGGAGCGCCAGGACAAGCGCTACGGCCTGGCCACCCTCTGCGTCGGCGGCGGGATGGGCATCGCCACGATCGTCGAACGCGTCTGACCACCCCAGCGGAACCCCACGACTTCTCCGGAGACCCCGTCATGACACAGAGCACCGCCATCCGCTGGGAACAGGACCGCACCGGCCTCGTCACCCTCGTACTCGACGACCCCGACCAGTCCGCGAACACCATGAACGCGGCCTTCCGCGCCTCGCTCGCCGCGGTCACCGACCGCCTGGAGGCCGAGAAGGACTCCATCCGGGGCATCGTCCTCACCTCCGCCAAGAAGACCTTCTTCGCCGGCGGCGACCTGCGCGACCTGATCCGCGTCACCCCCGACACGGCCCGCGAGCTCTTCGAGGGCGGCCTGGAGATCAAGCGCAACCTCCGCCGCATCGAGACCCTCGGCAAGCCCGTCGTCGCCGCCCTGAACGGCGCGGCCCTCGGCGGCGGTTTCGAGCTCGCCCTCGCCTGCCACCACCGTGTCGCCCTCGACGCGCCCGGCTCGAAGATCGGCTGCCCCGAGGTCACCCTCGGCCTCCTCCCCGGAGGCGGCGGCGTCGTGCGCACCGTGCGCCTGCTGGGCATCACCGACGCCCTGCTCAAGGTCCTCCTCAAGGGCAACCAGTACAGCCCCCGCCAGGCCCTGGAGAACGGCCTCGTCCACGAGGTCGCCGCCACGCCCGAAGAGCTCCTCGCCAAGGCGCGCGCCTACGTCGACGCCCACCCCGAGTCGCGCCAGCCCTGGGACGAGCCGGGCCACCGCATCCCCGGCGGCACCCCGTCGAACCCCCGGTTCGCCGCCAACCTGCCCGCCTTCCCGGCCAGTCTGCGCAAGGAGACCAACGGCGCCCCCTACCCGGCGCCCCGCGCCATCCTCGCCGCGGCCGTCGAGGGCGCCCAGGTCGACTTCCACACCGCGCAGATCATCGAGGCCCGCTACTTCGTCGAGCTGGCCGCCGGACAGACGTCGAAGAACATGATCCAGGCGTTCTTCTTCGACCTCCAGGCCGTCAACTCCGGCGTCAGCCGCCCCCAGGGGGTCGAGCCCCGCACGGTGCGCAGGGCCGCCGTCCTCGGCGCCGGGATGATGGGCGCGGGCATCGCCTACGCGTGCGCCCGCGCGGGCATCGACGTCGTCCTGAAGGACGTCTCCCTGGAGGCCGCGGTCAAGGGCAAGGGCTACTCCGAGAAGCTCTGCGCCAAGGCCGTCGCCCGGGGCCGCACCACGCAGGAGAAGGCGGACGCGCTGCTCGCCCGCATCACGCCCACCGCCGACCCCGCCGACCTGGCCGGGTGCGACGCCGTCATCGAGGCCGTCTTCGAGGACACCGCCCTCAAGCACAAGGTCTTCCAGGAGATCGAGCACATCGTGGCCCCCGACGCCCTGCTGTGCTCCAACACCTCCACCCTGCCCATCACCGCACTGGCCGAGGGCGTCGAGCGCCAGGGCGACTTCGTCGGCCTCCACTTCTTCTCCCCGGTCGACAAGATGCCCCTCGTCGAGATCATCAAGGGCGGGCGCACCGGCGACGAGGCGCTCGCGCGCGCCTTCGACCTGGTCCGGCAGATCAGGAAGACCCCGATCGTCGTCAACGACTCGCGCGGCTTCTTCACCTCCCGGGTGATCGGCCACTTCATCAACGAGGGCGTCGCGATGGTCGGCGAGGGCATCGAGCCCGCGTCGGTGGAGCAGGCCGCCGCACAGGCCGGCTACCCGGCCAAGGTGCTCTCCCTGATGGACGAGCTGACGCTCACCCTCCCGCAGAAGATCCGCCGTGAGTCGAGGCGAGCCGTCGAGGAGGCCGGCGGGACCTGGGCCGCGCACCCCGCCGAAGCGGTCGTCGACCGCATGGTCGACGAGTTCGGGCGCACCGGGCGCAGCGGGGGAGCGGGCTTCTACGAGTACGCCGAGGACGGCCGCCGGGCCGGGCTGTGGCCGGGTCTGCGCGAGCACTTCACGCGCGCGGGCGCCGCGATCCCGTTCGAGGACATGCAGGAGCGCATGCTGTTCTCCGAGGCCCTCGACACCGTCAGGCTCCTGGAGGAAGGCGTCCTGACCTCGGTCGCCGACGCCAACATCGGCTCCCTCCTCGGCATCGGCTTCCCCGGCTGGACCGGCGGCGTGCTCCAGTACGTCAACGGCTACGAGGGCGGCCTGCCCGGCTTCGTGGCACGCGCGCGGGAACTCGCCGAACGCTACGGAGACCGCTTCACCCCGCCCGCGCTGCTGGTGGCGAAGGCGGAGAACGGGGAGACCTTCACGGACGCGCGCTGAGCGACGGGCGTCTCAGGGGGAGCCGTCGGACGGCGGCTCCCCGAGCCATTCCCGCAGTTCCTCGGTGAGCGAGCGCTGGAAGGCCGTCAGCAGCGCCTGCACGACCAGGGGCTGCATGTGCGCCGACAGCGAGCGCACCGCCTGCGCGTCGCGCTCCGGAACCTCCTCGCGCAGCAGCCGCGACAGTTCGTGTGCCGCGGCGCGCGCGTGGTCGACGAGGACGGCGCGCGCGGCGCGGATCGACTCCTGCGACAGCGGCACGTCCAGGAGCCGCACGCCGAGGCGCAGCAGTCCGGGGTCGACGCCGTACCCGTCCTGCTCGCGGCGTACGACGTTCATCGCGACGAGCCGGTCCACGTCCTCCTCGCCGAGCGGCCGCCCGGCCCTGCGCCGAAGCTCGTCCCGGGTCACGGTCTCCACCGCGTCCGGCGCCCAGGAGGCCACCACGGCCCGGTGCACGGCGAGGTCATGGGCGTCCAGCCCGGGCGGCAGCCGGTCCAGGTACCGCTCGATCGCCGCCAGCGTCAGGCCCTGCTCGCGCAGCTCCTCGATCAGCGCGAGACGGGCGAGATGCCCGGGGCCGTAGTGGCCCACCCGGCGCGGACCGATGACCGGCGGCGGCAGCAGCCCCTTGGTGGAGTAGAAGCGCACGGTGCGCACCGTGACCCCCGCCCGGGCCGCCAGCTCGTCGACCGTGAGGGCCGGCTCCTCGGTCTCGATCGTCATGTGCAGCAGTATCGCTGTGACACCGGTGCTGTGAAACCCGGGAAGTCGCGGTGCGGAGCCGCGGTGAGGGTCCTGTGAGAAGCGACGCTGTGTGACGCCGGCCACCGCATGGCCACCCTGTGCTCGGGGCAGGTGCTGCGTTGGTCTGTGCCCCTGCCCGGGAGCCGCGGGCCACGACCGTACGGACACCCGGGCTCATCAGGCCCGGGCGCACCAGAAAGTGGAACCCCCCGTGAGCAAGGACAGCGTGCGCACGGCCGAAGTCGCCGCCCACCCCCAGGCGACCGCGACACCCGTGGACGCGGGCGACGCCGGCTACAGCAAGGACCTCAAGCACCGCCACGTCAACATGATCGCCATCGGCGGCGCCATCGGCACCGGCCTCTTCCTGGGCGCGGGAGGACGCCTGCACAGTGCGGGCCCGGCTCTCGCGCTCGCCTACCTGGTCTGCGGCGTCTTCGCCTTCTTCGTGGTCCGGGCCCTCGGCGAGCTGGTCCTGTACCGGCCCTCCTCCGGCTCGTTCGTGTCGTACGCGCGCGAGTTCCTCGGCGAGAAGGGCGCCTATGTCGCCGGCTGGATGTACTTCCTGAACTGGTCCACGACCGGTATCGCCGACATCACCGCGATCGCGCTGTACACGCACTACTGGAGCATGTTCACGAGCATCCCCCAGTGGGTGCTCGCGCTGGTCGCGCTCGCGGTGGTGCTGGCGGTCAACCTGATCTCGGTGAAGATCTTCGGCGAGATGGAGTTCTGGTTCGCGATCGTCAAGGTCGCCACCCTCGTCGCCTTCATGTGCGTCGGCATCTTCCTGCTCGCCACCGGTCACGAGGTGGGCGGCCAGACGCCCGGCCCGGGTGTGATCACGGACCACGGCGGCCTCCTCCCGCACGGCGCCATGCCCGTGGTCCTCGTCATGCAGGGCGTGATCTTCGCCTACGCGGCGCTGGAACTGGTCGGCGTCGCCGCGGGCGAGACCGCGAACCCCGAGAAGATCGTCCCGCGCGCGGTGAACTCCATCATGTGGCGCGTCGGCCTGTTCTACGTCGGCTCGGTCGTCCTGCTCGCCCTGCTGCTGCCCGGTTCGCTGTACTCGGGCGACGAGAGCCCCTTCGTCACGGTCCTGTCGAAGATCGGCGTCTCGGGCGCAGGTGACGTGATGAACCTGGTGGTCCTGACGGCCGCCATGTCCTCCCTGAACTCGGGCCTGTACTCCACCGGCCGCATCCTGCGCTCCATGGCCATGGCGGGTTCCGCGCCCAGGTTCACCGCCCGCATGAACCGCAGCCAGGTCCCCTACGGCGGCATCCTGCTGACCTGCGCGGTGTGCGTCCTCGGCGTCGGCCTGAACTTCCTCGTGCCCAGCCAGGCCTTCGAGATCGTGCTGAACGTCGCCTCCCTCGGCGTCATCAGCACCTGGGTGATCATCATGGTCTGTCACCTGGTCTTCGTCCGACGCGCCCGGGCGGGGCTCGTGCAGCGGCCCTCCTTCCGCCTCCCGGGCAGCCCGGCCACGGAGATCGCCACGATCGCCTTCCTGATCGCGGTCCTCGGCCTGATGTGGGACGACCCCGAGGTCGGCCGCAGGACGCTCCTGCTGATCCCGGTGGTCGCGGTCGCGCTCGCAGCCGGCTGGTTCGCGATCCGCGACCGGGTGTCCAGGGCGACGGACGGGGAGCCCTCCGAACCGGAGAGGTGACCCCGGGGCCACTGTCAGTGGCCCCGCCTACGGTGGCGTCATGTCGGAGATCGCGTACGTCCGGGGTGACGCCACCGTTCCGTCGGTGAAGGGCGTCAAGGTGATCGCCCATGTCTGCAACGACATGGGGGGCTGGGGCAGGGGTTTCGTCCTGGCGCTGTCGCGGCGCTGGCCCGAACCCGAGGCCGCCTACCGCGCCTGGCACAGGCAGCGCGCCTCCAACGACTTCGCGCTGGGCGCGCTCCGGACGGTCCAGGTGCAGCCGGACGTGTGGGTCGCCAACATGATCGGCCAGCACGGGGTGCGCACGGGCAGCAAGGGCGTCCCCGTGCGCTACGACGCCATCGACACGGCGCTGGCCCGCCTGGCCGACCGTGCCCTGGAACTGGGCGCGTCGGTGCACATGCCCCGGATAGGCTGCGGGCTGGCCGGAGGCACGTGGGACCGCGTCGAGCCGCTCGTCGCCGGGCGGTTGGCGGCGCGGGGTGTCGCGGTGACGGTGTACGACCACGGGGAGGGATGACGCACATGGGCGCGCGGATCGACGGGGGAGCCGAAAGGGACGTCGACGTCCTGGTCCTGGGCGGGGCCGGGGTGGACACCATCGTGTACGTGCCGGAGCTGCCGCTCCCGTACGCCGACAGCTACATGATCGACAGCGGCATCCGCGCCCGCGCCGGGCAGACCGGTGACTTCGTCGCCGTGGGCCTCGCCGCCCTCGGCCTGCGCACCCACCACCTGGACTTCCTCGGCGACGACCCCGAGGGCGACCTCGTGCGCGCCCTGCACCGGGACCGGGGCATCGCCCTCACCGAGATCCCGCAGCCCGCCGGCACCAAGCGCGCGGTCAACATGGTGGGCCCGGACGGGCGGCGGCTCTCGTTGTACGACAACAGCCGCAGTCGCCCGGACGACCGTTTCCCCGAGGACACGCTGCGCGCCCTGGCCGCGGTGAGCCGCCACGCGCACGTGTCCATCACCCACCCCTGCGCCGAGGCCCTGCCCGTGCTCCGCGCGGCGGGCGTGGGCATCTCCACCGACCTGCACAACTGGGACGGCGAGAACCCCTACCACGAGGCCTTCGCCTACGCGGCGGACGTCGTGTTCGTCTCCGTCACCGCGCTGCGGGACCCGCACGCGACCATGCGCCGGATCGCCGAGCGGGGCCGCGCCGAGGCGGTCGTCGCCACGGCCGGCGCCGAAGGGGCGTATCTGCTGACGGACGGCGAGCTGACCCATGTGCCCGCCGTCGCCCCGCCCGCGCCGGCCGTCGACTCCAACGGCGCGGGCGACGCCTTCGCGTCCGCGTTCCTCTTCGGCCGCCTCAGCGGCGAACCGCCCCGCCGGTGCGCCGAGTACGGCGCGCTGGCGGGGGCGTACGCCTGCACGGTGCCGGCCACCGAGAGCGCCGCCCTCTCGCGAGCAGGACTGCTGGCAGCGGCGGCCGCCCCCGCGGCGGTCGCGGCTCCGGCAGCCGGTGCCCCCGAGGGCGGCGCCTGACCCGCGCCGGCGACCCCGCGTCCGCGGGCCCGTGACGGGGCCCGCGTCGGCGGCGCTGCCGGGCGTCCCCCGCGAGCGGGCCGGCATCTGCTCGCGAAGTCCGCCGAGGTCTCTCGCCCGGCGTCAGTTCTGCTTGCGTCTCGCCACGGTGAGGCCGACCACCCCGACCAGGGCGACGACCGCGCCCAGCAGCGTCAGCAGGGGCATCCCGCCGATCAGACCGACGGCCAGGACCACCGCCCCGACGAGCGGCAGTACCCGCCACACACCCAGACCCTCGTTGCCGTTGCGCGCAGTCGCCATGGATTCTCCCCGTTCTCTCCGCTGTCCGTCCCGGCTTGTTACCCAGAACCGCCCTGAATCAGACAGGAGTTCGCAGAGTTCCGGCCGCACCGCAGCCGGACAGGGAGGGATCAGTGCTCGTGGACGTCGTTCGTCGCGGCGATCTTCCTCCACGATTTCGGCGCGACGGGCGCGGCCGCCGGCTTCGCGATCGACGCGGTGCGCGCCGCGGGCGCCCCGGGCTTGGCCGGCTGGAAGAGCCACGTGTCGAACAGCGCGTCCAGCCGCTTGCCGGAGACCTGCTCGGCGTACTGCCGGAAGTCGGCGATCGTCGCGTTGCCGTACGCGTGCTGCCGGGGCCAGCCCTTGAGGACGGTGAAGAACGCGTCGTCGCCGATCTCGTTGCGCAGCGCCTGCACGGCCAGCGCGCCCCGGTCGTAGACGGCGATGTCGAACTGGTTCTCCGGGCCCGGGTCGCCCGGCTTCACCGTCCAGAAGGCGTCGTCGGCCGGGTGCGAGGCGTACACGTAGTCCGCGAGCTCCTGGGCCGTGCCCTCGTCCTCGTGCTCGGACCACAGCCACTGCGCGTACCGCGCGAAGCCCTCGTTCAGCCAGATGTCCTTCCAGCCGGCCACGGACACGAAGTCGCCGTACCACTGGTGGGCCAGTTCGTGCACCACGACGGAGGTGTTCGAGCCGCTCGCGAACTGCCGCGGGCTGTAGTACGGCCGGGTCTGCGTCTCCAGCGCGTACCCCGTGGTCGTGTTCGGCACGTACCCGCCGAGCGCGTCGAAGGGGTACGGCCCGAAGTAGCCGCTCAGCCAGTCGGCGATCTCCCCGGTCCGCTCGATGCTCGCCCGCGCCGCGCCGGCGTTGTCGCCCAGGTCCTGACTGTAGGCGTTGACGACCGGGATGCCGCTCTCGGTCGTGCCGGTCGTGACGTCGAACCTGCCGACCGCGAGGGTGGCGAGATAGGTGGCCTGCGGTTTGTTCGACCGCCAGTTGTAGCGGGTCCAGCCGGCCCGTGAACTCGACGACTGGAGCGTGCCGTTGGAGAGGGCCTGGGTGCCGTCCGGCACCTGGACCGACACGTCGTAGGTGGCCTTGTCGAGCGGGTGGTCGTTGCTGGGGAACCACCACCAGGCCGACTCGGGCTCGTTCGCGCCGACCCCGCCGTCCGGGGTGCGGTGCCAACTGGTGAAGCCGTACGCCTGCTTCGACGACGGGACCCCGCTGTAGCGCACCACGACGGTGATCGGCGTGCCCTTGGGCAGGGGCTTGTGGGGCGTGATCTGGAGCTCGTGCTCGCCCGAGGCGGCGAACGCCGCCTTCACGCCGTCGACCCGCACCTCGCTGACGTCGAGCAGGAAGTCCAGGTCGAAGCGCGACAGATCCTGCGTGGTCGTCGCGAGGAGGGTCGCCGTCCCCTCCAACTCGTCCGTCGCGGGCTGGTACTTCAGCCGCAGGTCGTAGTGCGAGACGTCGTATCCGCCGTTGCCGTAGGCCGGGTAGTAGGGGTCGCCGATGCCGGGGGCGCCGGGGGAGAAGCTCGCGGCCGACGCCGGGATCGCCAGCAGGACGGACGCGGCGGCCAATGCGCCGGGCGCGAGGATTCTGCGCTGCACGAAAGCTCCAAGTCGTAGAGGCACGAGGTCTGTCGGGAGCCTATTGACTCCCTGTGCCCAGGACCTGCCCAGCGCCACTCCCGTCACACGATCGCCATTCGGCCGTCATGAGCGGACCGTCCGCACGGTCGTGTTCCGGCCACCGGTCTTCCCACGCCCCGGCGAACACCATGTGCCCTCTTCTGCACGGGAGTTGACCGGAGTACCGTCCCGCGCATGCCGACACGCACGCGCTTCACGACCTGGAGACCGCTCGCGACCGCCGTCATCACCCTCCTGGTGGCCGCCTTCCTCACCCCGGCAGCGGCCCACGGCGCCCCACGCGAGAGCCGACCCGTGTACTCCTACGCGGCCGCCGTCCGCGAAGCCGTCTGGGTCGACACCGGGCTCGACGCCGACGGCGACGGCCGGACGGACCGGGTCGCCGCCGACATCGTCCGCCCCCGCGAACCCGCCGCGCAGGGCCGCAAGGTGCCGGTCATCATGGACGCCAGCCCCTACTACTCCTGCTGCGGACGCGGCAACGAGGGGCAGCGCAAGACGTACGACGCGGCCGGGAACGTCGTTCAGATGCCGCTCTTCTACGACAACTACTTCGTCCCCCGCGGCTATGCCGTCGTCGGCGTCGACCTGGCCGGCACCGGCCGCTCCGACGGCTGCGAGGACGTGGGGGGCCGCTTCGAGGTGCAGTCCGCCAAGGCCGTCGTCGACTGGCTCAACGGCCGCGCCAAGGCGTACACCACCCGCACGGGCAGCACGACCACGAGGGCGAGCTGGACCAACGGCGCGACCGGCATGATCGGCAAGAGCTGGGACGGCACGATAGCCAACGCCGTCGCCGCCACCGGCGTCCGGGGCCTGCGGACGATCGTCCCGATCAGCGCCATCTCCTCCTGGTACGACTACTACTTCGCCCAGGGCGCGCCCCTCTACGACTCCGGCCCCGACGCCCTCGCCGACTACGTCACCGCCCCTGACACGCGCGCCCGGTGCGCCGCCGTCCAGCGCCGCCTCGTCGACGACGCCCCGCGCACCGGCGACCGGACGCCGCTGTGGACCGAGCGCGACTACGTCAAGGACGCGCGCAAGGTGAAGGCGAGCGTCTTCCTCGTCCACGGCCTGCAGGACCTCAACGTCCGCACCAAGCACCTCGGACAGTGGTGGGACGCCCTCGCGAAGAACGGCGTCGAGCGCAAGATCTGGCTGTCCCAGACCGGCCACGTCGATCCCTTCGACTTCCGCCGCGGCGAATGGGTCGACACCCTGCACCGCTGGTTCGACCACGAACTCCTCGGCTTCGACAACGGCATCGACCGCGAGCCCATGGCCGACATCGAACGCCACCCCGACCAGTGGGTCACGTCGAAGGTCTGGCCGCCGCACGGCACCCGGACCGCGATCCTGCGCCCGACCGCCGGCGACCGGCCCGGCGTCGGCGCCCTCGGCCTGCGCCGGGGCAAGGGCAGCGCGACCTTCACCGACGACCCGCGGCTCGGTGAGACCGACTGGGCAGCACGGATCGACACGCCGACCCCCGACAAGGCCGGCTTCGTCACGGGCGCCCTCACCCGGGACCTGCGCCTGTCCGGCTCCTCCCAGGTCACCGTCACCGCCGCGCCCACCACGGCGACGGCCCACCTGAGCGCCGTCCTCGTCGACCTCGGCCCCGACACCGTCCGGGACTACGCGGCCGACGGCGAGGGCATCACCACCCTCGACGACCGCACCTGCTGGGGCGCGAGCACCGCGGGAGACAGCGCCTGCTTCAAGGAGACGAAGGCCAGGACCGTCGACGTCGGCGCCACCGTCGTCAGCCGGGGCTGGGCCGACCTCGGCACCTACGCGGACCCCGGCAAGGGCGTGCCGCTCACCCCGGGCAGGGCGTACACGATCACCCTCGACCTGGCGGCCACCGACCACGTCGTCCCGGCCGGCCACCGTCTCGCGCTGATCGTGGCGGGCACCGACAAGGACCTCATCGACCCGCCCGCCGACACCCCGACGCTGACCGTGGACCTCTCCCGGACCTCGGCCCGGATCCCCTTCGTGGGCGGAGCCAAGGCGTTCGCCGCCGCGACGGCGGGATCACGACCGGCCGCCGCCGCCTCGCACGCCGACCCGCCGGCCGGCGCGGGCGCGCCGCGGCGCGAGCTCCGGATTCCCTGACCGGTCGGCCGGGTCGGCCGGGTCGGCCGGGTCGGCCGGGCCGGGCGGGTCAGGCGGGTCGGCCGGGTCGGGCGGATCAGGCAGGAACGCTCACCGGTTGCGTGACCGGTCAGGAGGAGGCGGCCAGCGCGGCCGCCTCCTCCGCGCATCCCCAGGCCACGGTCACCCCGCCTCCGCCGTGCCCGTAGTGGTGGACGACCGTGCGTCCGTCCGGCAGCGACTCCCGCTCCAGCCGGACGGCGGGCCGGACCGGCCGCAGACCCACCCGGTGCTCCAGGATCCGCGCCCCGGCCACCTCCGGCCGCAGGGCGGCGCACCGCCGCACGATCTCCTCCGCCTGGGCGGGGTCGGGTTCCAGGGACCCGACGCCCTCCTCGGACGTGCCGCCCAGCAGCAGCCGTCCCGGCTGCGGAAAGAGGTAGGTCAGCTCCCCGGCCGCGGTGGTGTACACGAGCCAGGTGTCCACCCCCGGGTTCTCCACCACGACCAGTTGTCCGCGCACCGGCCGCACCGACGTGTCGCCGACCAGGTCGCGCGCGCCCAGCCCGGTGCAGTTGACCACGACCGGCGCGTCCACCGCCGCGAGGTCCGGCACGGTGTGCTCTTCGACCGTGCCGCCCGCCCGCAGCAGCCGCGCCCGCAGCCACGGCAGATACACCGCCATGTCGATCAGCGGCAGCCGCGCCCACACCGCGTCGCGCGCCGGGTGCTCCGCGGCGGTGGCCCGGCGCAGTACGGGCAGCCGGCCCGCGGCCCAGCCCTCGACGCTCGCCGGGTCCGTCTCCCCCATGGCCCCCTCTACCAGCCGCACCCCGGTCTCCTCGGGCCGCTCGGCGAGCTCCCGGTACACCTCCAGCGAACGCAGCGCCCACGCGCGGGCCGACGCCTTCGGCTCGATGTGGTACGGCCACCACAGCGCGCCCGCGACGGCGGACGTGGTCCGCTCCGCGGGGTCCCGCGTCCACACCCGTACCCGCAGGCCACGCTCGGCCAGGACGACGGCCGTGGCCAGCCCGACGACCCCGCTCCCGACCACGACGATCCCGTCGTTTCCCTGAGTGCTCACGCAGGGACGGTATAGGACGCCCGTCCATGGCGCCGGAGGGAAACCCAGGGGACCAGGGGCGGCGCACGCCCACTAGGATCTACCGTCTGATGACTGCCACCCTCGTCGCCAAGAACCTCGCCGCCGGCCACGGCGACCGCTCCCTCTTCTCCGGGCTCGACCTCGTCGTCGCCCCCGGGGACGTGATCGGGCTGGTCGGAGCCAACGGCGCGGGCAAGTCCACCCTGCTCACGCTGCTCGCCGGGCTCACCGCGCCGGAGCAGGGCGAGCTGCGGCTCTCCCCGCCGACCGCGACCGTCGGCCATCTGCCGCAGGAGCCGGAGCGCCGGCCCGGCGAGAGCGTGCGGGACTTCCTCGCCCGCCGCACCGGTGTCGCCGAGGCCCAGCGCACGATGGACGAGGCCACCCAGGCTCTCGTCGACGGCGCGCCCGGCGCGGACGACGCCTACGCGACGAGCCTGGAGCGCTGGCTCGGCCTTGGCGGCGCCGACCTCGACGAGCGCGCCGAGGAAGTGGCCGACTCGCTCGGGCTCGGCGTCGACCTCGACCAGCCGATGACGTCGCTGTCCGGCGGCCAGGCCGCCCGCGCCGGCCTCGCCTCCCTCCTGCTCTCCCGCTACGACGTCTTCCTCCTCGACGAGCCGACCAACGACCTCGACCTCGACGGTCTGGAGCGCCTCGAACGCTTCGTGACCGGCCTGCGTGCCGGCACGGTCGTCGTCAGCCACGACCGCGAGTTCCTCACCCGCACGGTCACCAAGGTCCTCGAACTCGACCTCGCCCAGCAGCAGATCAACCTCTACGGCGGCGGCTACGACGCCTACCTGGAGGAGCGGGACGTGGCCCGCCGTCACGCCCGCGAGGACTACGACGAGTACGCCGACAAGAAGTCCGCGCTTCAGGACCGCGCGCAGACCCAGCGCTCCTGGATGGACAAGGGCGTCAAGAACGCGCGCCGCAAGGCGGCCAACGACAACGACAAGATCGGCCGCAAGTTCCGCAGCGAGGCCAGCGAGAAGCAGGCCGCGAAAGCCCGGCAGACGCAGCGCATGATCGAGCGCCTGGAGGTCGTCGACGAGCCGCGCAAGGAGTGGGAGCTGCGCATGGAGATCGCGGTCGCCCCGCGTTCCGGCGCGGTCGTGGCCACCCTGCGCGACGCCGAGGTGCGGCTCGGCGACTTCCGCCTCGGGCCGGTGACGCTGCAGATCGACTGGGCCGACCGGGTCGCGGTGACCGGCGCGAACGGCGCGGGCAAGTCGACCCTGCTCGGCGCGCTCCTCGGCCGGATCCCGCTGGACGCCGGCCACGCGGCGGTGGGCTCGGGCGTCCTGGTCGGCGAGGTCGACCAGGCGCGGGCGCTGTTCCACGGGGCGGAGTCGCTGCTGGACGCGTTCCGCGCGGCCGTCCCCGACACCGAACCGGCCGAAGTGCGCACCCTGCTGGCCAAGTTCGGCCTGAAGTCGGATCACGTCATGCGCCCGGCGCTCACGCTGTCACCCGGCGAACGCACCCGCGCCGCCCTCGCGCTGCTGCAGGGCAGGGGCGTCAACCTCCTCGTCCTCGACGAGCCGACGAACCACCTCGACCTGCCGGCCATCGAACAGCTGGAGTCCGCCCTCGACGCCTACGAGGGCACGCTGCTGCTGGTCACCCATGACCGTCGGATGCTGGACGCCGTCCACGTCACGCGCCGGCTGGAGGTCGCGGACGGCAAGCTGAAGGAGCGCTAGGGGAGGAGCCGGGCGCCCAGGCCGGGATAGTCGAGGACGTAACCGTCCGGGTCGAAGGCGACGTCGCTGCGGAAGTTCCCCGAGGCGAAGCGCACCACCGCGCCGCCCTGCGGGTGCGCGCCCAGATGCGTGTACGTCTGCCAGGACGGCTGCACGGTCAGCGTCGGCACCGACACCCAGGCCATCAGGAACCGCCGCTCGCCGGGCCGCCGGTGCAGCCCGTGCCGCAGGACCGGCATGGTGTTGGTGAGCGGGCACAGGCCGAGATCGCAGTCGAGGGCCTCCCCGAAGCCGGGGAGCCGCTCCCCGTCGGCCGTCCAGCCGCCCCGACCGTCGTGCCGCAGGTCCAGGGAGCGCGTGCGCTCGGCCGACTCGACGGTGACCCGCAGTCGGCGCGTCACGAATCCGTCGGCGGTGTCGAGTTCGTAGGACACCCAGTACGGCCACGGAGTCGTGCCCATCGCCCGCCCCCGGGCCCGCAGCCCGCCGTCGTCCGCCTCGGTCCACGCGGTCTCGTAACCGCCGCTCGCCGACACGCTCCAGCTGAGGACCCGTGAAGCACCCATACGGTCACTGTACGAGCGGCCCGGGCCACGGCGCGTGCGCGCCGCGGGCCCGGGCCGCTCTGGGGCACCGTGTGCTCAGCCCCGGCCCTTCTTCGGGTCGAGCAGGCCCGCCTTGCGCAGCGCGTCGGCCATCGCGCTGTTCGCCGGCGGCGCCGCAGCCTGCCGCGAGCCGCCGCCGCGCTGCCCGCCGCCCTGCTGCTGTCCCCGGCGCTGCGGGGGCGGACGGTCCCCGCCGCCGCCGCGCTGCTGCCGTCCGCCGCCGGAGGGCCGGCCCTGCTCGCCCGGCGCGGCCGCCTCGTCGTCCAGCCGCAGCGTCAGGGAGATCCGCTTGCGCGGGATGTCCACGTCGAGGACCTTCACCTTGACGATGTCACCGGGCTTGACGACCTCGCGGGGGTCCTTGACGAACGTCTTCGACAGCGCCGAGACGTGCGCCAGACCGTCCTGGTGGACGCCGACGTCGATGAACGCGCCGAAGGCCGCCACGTTGGTGACGACGCCCTCCAGGACCATCCCGGGGGCCAGGTCGGAGATCTTCTCCACGCCCTCCTTGAAGACGGCCGTCTTGAACGCGGGCCGCGGGTCGCGCCCGGGCTTCTCCAGCTCCTTGAGGATGTCGGTGACGGTCGGCAGACCGAACGTCTCGTCCACGAAGTCCGTCGGCCGCAGCGAGCGCAGCACCGCCGTGTTGCCCACCAGCGACGCCACCTCCTGCCCGGAGGTCTTCACCATGCGCCGCACCACCGGGTAGGCCTCCGGGTGCACGCTGGAGGCGTCCAGCGGGTCGGAGCCGCCGCGGATGCGCAGGAAGCCCGCACACTGCTCGTAGGCCTTGGGGCCGAGCCGCGGCACCTTCTTCAGCTCGGTGCGGGAGGTGAACGGCCCGTTGGCGTCCCGGTGCGCCACGATGTTCTCCGCCAGGCCGGACGTGATGCCGGAGACCCGGGCGAGCAGGGGCGCGGAGGCCGTGTTGACGTCGACGCCCACGCCGTTCACGCAGTCCTCGACCACCGCGTCCAGCGAACGCGACAGCTTCACCTCGGACAGGTCGTGCTGGTACTGGCCGACGCCGATCGACTTCGGGTCGATCTTCACCAGCTCGGCGAGCGGGTCCTGCAACCGGCGCGCGATCGACACGGCGCCGCGCAGCGAGACGTCCATGTCCGGCAGTTCCTGCGAGGCGAACGCGGAGGCCGAGTACACGGAGGCGCCGGCCTCGGACACCATCACCTTGGTGAGCTGCAGCTCCGGGTGCCTGGCGATCAGCTCGGCGGCGAGCCGGTCGGTCTCGCGGGACGCCGTGCCGTTGCCGATGGCGATCAGGTCGACCGCGTGCTCCGCGGCCAGCCGCGCCAGCTTGGCGATCGCCTCGTCCCACCTGTTCGCCGGGACGTGCGGGTGAATCACGTCCGTGGCGACGACCTTGCCGGTCGCGTCGACGACGGCGACCTTCACGCCCGTGCGGAAGCCCGGGTCCAGGCCCAGCGTCGCGCGCGTGCCGGCCGGGGCGGCGAGCAGCAGGTCGCGCAGGTTGGCGGCGAAGACGTTCACGGCCTCGTCCTCGGCGGCCGTCCGCAGGCGCAGCCGCAGGTCGATGCCGAGGTGCACGAGGATGCGGGTGCGCCAGGCCCAGCGGACCGTGTCGGTCAGCCACTTGTCGCCCGGGCGGCCGCGGTCGGCGATGCCGAAACGGCCGGCGACGATGCCCTCGTAGGAGGAGGGGCCGGGCTGCTCGGAGGGCTCCTCCGGCTCCAGGACGAGGTCGAGGACGTCCTCCTTCTCACCGCGCAGCATGGCGAGGATCCGGTGCGAGGGCAGCGCGGTGAACGGCTCCGCGAAGTCGAAGTAGTCGGCGAACTTCGCGCCCGCCTCCTCCTTGCCGTCGCGCACCTTCGCGGCCAGCCGGCCGCGCCCCCACATGCGCTCGCGCAGCTCGCCGATCAGGTCTGCGTCCTCCGAGAACCGCTCGGTCAGGATCGCCCGCGCGCCGTCCAGGGCAGCCTGTGCGTCGGCGACGCCCTTGTCGGCGTCGACGAAGGCGGCGGCCGCCGCGAGCGGATCGACCGAGGGATCGCCGAGCAGCCCCTGCGCCAGCGGTTCGAGGCCCGCCTCGCGCGCGATCTGCGCCTTGGTGCGCCGCTTGGGCTTGTACGGCAGGTAGACGTCCTCCAGCCGCGCCTTGGTCTCGGCGCCCCGGATCTGCGCCTCCAGCGCGTCGGTGAGCTTGCCCTGCTCGCGCACCGACTCCAGGATCGCCGCCCGCCGCTCCTCCAGCTCCCGCAGATAGCGCAGCCGCTCCTCCAGCGTGCGCAGCTGCGCGTCGTCGAGCATCTCGGTCGCTTCCTTGCGGTAACGAGCGATGAAGGGCACCGTCGAGCCGCCGTCGAGCAGCTCCACGGCGGCCTTGACCTGCCGTTCCCGTACGCCGAGTTCTTCGGCGATCCTGCCTTCGATGGATCCTGCTTCGATGGACCCGGGTGTCGTCACGATCCCGTACCGCCTTCTCCACTGAGGTTGCGCGGCAATTGTGGCAGGTGGCGCCGACACCCGGGGATCAGGGCGCGGTCGCCGTGCCGGGGTTCCGCCGCGCGGAGGCCGTCCGCCGTCGCCGGCGGTTCACCCGGACGCGGACCAGGCGAAGCGCGGCTCCCTGCGCTCCAGGAACGCGGCGACGCCCTCCGCCGTGTCGCCGGCGCCCCGGGCCTGCGCGTTCCAGTGGGCGTCCCGGTCCGTGCGGCCGTCGGCGAACTCCTTGGCGGCGGCCTGCGTCAGCTGCGAGCGGGACACCAGGACGCGCGTGAACTCCTCCACGCGGTCGTCGAGTTCGTCGGCGGGCAGCGCCTCGTCGATCAGTCCGGTGCGCAGCGCCCGTTCGGCGTCGATCAACTCGCCGGAGAACAACAGGTACTTGGCGGTGGCCGGGCCCACCAGGGACACCAGCCGCCGGGTGGCGGAGGACGGGTAGACGATGCCGAGTTTCGCCGGCGTCACCCCGAACAACGCGCCCTCCTCGGCGAACCGCAGGTCGCAGGCGGCGGCGAGCTGGGCGCCGCCGCCCACGCAGTGCCCCCGGACGGCGGCCAGCGTCGGCTTGGGGAACGCCGCCAGGGCGTCCTCGGCGCGTACCGCCAGCGTCTGGGCCTCCTGTGACGACCCCTGGAGCGTGGAGATGTCGGCCCCGGCGCAGAAGGTGCCGCCCGCGCCGGTCAGCACCAGCGCCCGTACGCCGGGGTCGGCGGCCAGGGAGTCCAGCAGCGGGGGCAGCGCCGCCCACATCGCCGCCGTCATGGCGTTGCGCTTCGCGGGATGGTGCAGGACGACGGTGGCGACCTGGTCGGTGACGCCGTGCAGCAGTTCGGGCTCCATGCCCGGATGCTAACCACCCGGCTTCCGGCGGCGAAGAGGCGGTCGGCGCGAGGCGGGCGACGGCAGCCGGGCGGTGCGAGGCGGGCGGTGCGGCAAAGGGGCCAAAAGGGAGGAGCCGCGTCGTCGAACCCGTACAACCCGAAGAGTGCGCGAAGGGCGCGCAGACGCGACAGAAACGGTCCTGCGCTCGACGGTGTCCTTCTGATGGGGTCGGAAACGCTCATTAACCGCTGACTTCTGTTCAGTCATCCGGAGGGGAGCGTCTCGTTCCCACACTCGACGTGTGGTGACAATCGAGCGCGAGGGCGGCGACCGGACGATGGACGATCACGGGCGGGGGCCCGACCCGCGCCCAGCGGGCGGGCCGGCCGCACCTTCCGAACCCCTTGCGGAGGCCGGACCGCGACCGCTGCCCTACGAAGGCGTGTGGCGGTTCACCGCGGCCGCCGTGGACGCCTCGGTCCCGCAGGCGCGGCACGCCGTGCGGGACCTGCTGTACCGCCAGGGCGTGCCGATCCCGGACGACCTGGCCCAGGGGCTCCTGCTGATCGTCTCCGAACTGGTGACCAACGCCGTCCGGCACGCGGCCGTGCTGTCGCCGACGCTCGCGGTGGAGATCGCCGTCGGCGCCGAGTGGGTGCGGGTCTCCGTCGAGGACAGCCACCCCTACCGCCCGACCGCCCTGGAGACCGACCACGGCCGCACGGGCGGCCGCGGACTGCTTCTGGTCCGGGAGATCACCAGGGAGGCGGGCGGGGCGTGCGACGTCGAGCACACCGCGAGCGGCGGCAAGGTGATCTGGGCCGCCCTGCCGCTCAAGCCGGTCAGGCTGCCCTGAACGTCACCAGCCGGCCGAAGGGCCCGTCAGCTCCCTGACCGCCGGCCGCGCGGCGTCCAGCACCGTCATGAACCAGGAGGAGAACGGCGCCTCGGCGTGCCGCTCGGCCAGCTCGGCGGGCGTCACATAGGCCGTGTCGCCGACCTCGTGCGCGTCCGGCCGCAGCGGCGCCTGCACCAGCCCGACGAACAGGTGGTTGTACTCCTGCTCCACCAGGCCGGAATCCGGGTCCGGGTGGTTGTAGCGGACCGTGCCGGCCTCGGCGAGCAACGACGGGGAGACGCCGAGTTCCTCGAACGTGCGCCGCGCGGCCGCCGCGAACGGCGCCTCGCCCGGATAGGGATGGCCGCAGCAGGTGTTCGACCACACGCCGGGGGAGTGGTACTTGCCGAGCGCCCGCTGCTGAAGCAGCAGCCTGCCCCGCTCGTCGAAGAGGAACACCGAGAACGCGCGGTGCAGCTGCCCCGGCGGCTGATGGGCGGCGAGCTTCTCCGCGGTGCCGATCGTGACGCCGTCCTCGTCGACCAGCTCCAGCAAGATCGCGTCAGCGGTCCCGTTCGACGAGTTGTGTGTCGCGGTGGCAGGTGTGATCGGCATACCCATCCTTAAGCATCGGTCCTCGCGTCCCCAGTCTGCCGTACGCGTCCGGCACTCCCGGCACTTCGCGCGAATGCGCGCATGTCCCGCGCGCGGCAGGAGACCCGGTAGCTGATCTTGCCCGGCGCCGTGGGCGGGGAACCGTCCGGAACGTCTGTGCGGTTACGCCGCACGGAGAGCCCTCGCACGCTCAGTGACAGAGCCGCGCCTCGTGTTCCGCGTGTCCGACGGGCTCCAGCTGGAAGGTGCAGTGCTCGACGTCGAAGTGGTCGCCCAGGCAGCCCTGGAGCTCGTGCAGCATCTTCTCGTGGCCGATCGCGTTGAGCGCGTCCGAGGCCACCACGACGTGCGCCGACAGCACGGGCATCCCCGAGGTGATCGTCCAGGCGTGCAGGTCGTGGACGTCCTGCACCCCGTCCAGGGCCAGGATGTGGGACCGCACCTCCGCCATGTCGACGTCCTTGGGGGCCGACTCCAGCAGCACGTCGAGCGTCTCGCGCAGCAGCTTCACGGTCCGCGGCACGATCATCAGGCCGATGGCGAGCGACGCGATCGGGTCCGCGGTCTGCCAGCCGGTGGTCAGGATCACCGCCGCGGAGACGATCACCGCCACCGAGCCGAGCGCGTCGGCGGCCACCTCCAGGAACGCCCCGCGCACGTTCAGGCTCTCGGCCTGGCCGCGCATCAGCAGGGTGAGCGAGATCATGTTCGCGACCAGGCCGACCACGCCGAACCAGATCATCAGCCCGGCCTCGGTGGGGGCCGGGGTGAGGAACCGCTGGACCGCCTCGAACAGCACGTACCCGCCCACCCCGAGCAGGAGCAGACAGTTGGCGAGGGCGGCGAGGATCTCCGCGCGGGCCAGCCCGAAGGTGCGGTTGGCGCTCGGCGGCCGGTTGGCGAAGTGGATGGCGAGCAGCGCCATGCCCAGGCCCAGCGCGTCCGTCGCCATGTGCGCGGCGTCGGCGATCAGCGCGAGGGAGTCGGCGAGCAGCCCGCCGACGATCTCGACCACCATGACGCCGAGCGTGATCGACAGTGCGACCCGCAGCCTGCCGCGGTACGCCGCCGCGGCCGTGCCGGTGGTCGGCACGTGCGCGTGGGTGTGGCCGTGGTCGTGCCCAGCCCCCATGGAAGCCGCCCCTTCGTGATCGGTCGTGTCCCGCCCGGGACCACAGTCAACTACGGGTGGGGGGTATCCGGCAACGCGGCACTGAACACCGTTGTCATGTGCCCTGACCTGCGCAAACGAAGCGCAGGTCAGGGCACCCTCACTCCCGGTCTCACGAGTGGTGCAGCTGCCAGCCCCGCCAGGCCGAGTCCACCATCTCGCGCATGCCCCTTCGGGCCGTCCATCCCAGCTCCCGGGCCGCGAGCTCCGCCGAGGCCACCGCGCGCGGGGCGTCCCCCGGCCTGCGGCCCTCGACCACCGCGGGCCGGGTGTCGCCCGTGACCTCGCCGATGAGCGTGACCAGTTCGCGCACCGACACGCCCTCGCTCCGGCCGATGTTCACCGTGAGATCGCCCGCCGTGTCCGGCGCGGACAGCCGCCGGACCGCCGCGAGGTGCGCCTCCGCCAGATCGGCGACGTGGATGTAGTCCCGGACACAGGTGCCGTCCGGTGTGTCGTAGTCCGTGCCGAAGATCCGCGGGGCCTCGTCCCGGGTGAGCCGGTCGAAGACCATCGGGATGATGTTGAAGACACCCGTGTCGGCGAGCTCGGGCGCCATGGCCCCGGCCACGTTGAAGTAGCGCAGACACGTCGTCGCGATGCCGTGCGCCTGCCCGGCGGCCCGCACCAGCCACTCGCCGGCCAGCTTGGTCTCGCCGTACGGGTTCACCGGCGCGCACGGGGTCTCCTCCGTGATGAGGTCCACGTCCGGGTTGCCGTACACGGCCGCGGAGGAGGAGAACAGGAACCGCCGGACGCCGGCCCCGGCGACCGCGTCGAGCAGGGCGGCCAGACCGCCGACGTTGTCGCGGTAGTAGCGGGTGGGCCGCGCCACCGACTCGCCGACCTGCTTGTGCGCGGCCAGGTGCACCACGCCGGTCACGGCGTGCTCGGCGAGGACCCGCTCGACCAGGCCGACGTCGAGGGCCGAGCCCCGCACCAGCGAGACGTCCGCCCCGAGCCGCGCGGCCGATCCCGTGGAGAGATCGTCCAGCACGACGACGCGCTCCCCGGCCCCGGTCATGGCCCGTGCCACATGCGCCCCTATGTATCCGGCTCCGCCGGTGATCAGCCACGTCATGCCTGAGACCCTATGCCGACATGTGGGGAACCCGTCGCGGCGGCCGGTGTCCGTGATGTCGGCGATGCCCGCTCTGCGCGCCACGGTTTGTCCGCCGGGCCGCCGATCACCGATGATGATCTCGGCAAAGGCCGGTTCAAGCCGGGTTCGAACCGGGCCGTCGGCCGGGTCGTCGGGCCGGGCCGACCTGGCCCGAACGGGTGGTGAACACGGCCCTGGCGGCATCCGATAGCCTCTGCCGACATGCCGCCCGCCTGGCGCGGCCACCGGCGAGACCTCCGGTGCGGCCAAGGGGCGCCCCCCATTGTGTACATGACCGGCGTGCACGCGCCGGACCAGGGAGTGAGTTCGCTTGTCGACCGCCATCCTCACCGGCTCGCCGGTCCCCGGATCGTCGATCGAGGGCGATCTGCGGTCGCTCGGCTTCGACGTCCGGACCGCCTCCGACGCCGGTGACGCCGAGACCCTCCTCGCCGGCGTCCCCGGCGACGAGCGCGTCGCCGTCGTGGACGCCCGCTTCGTGGGCCACGGACACGCGCTGCGCCTCGGTCTCACCGACCCCCGTTTCGCGCTCGCCGCGATCCCGGGCGCGGTGACGGCGCAGCCGGCCGGCCGCCAGGCCCTGACCCGCGCGATGGCGCGGGAGAACTCCGCCTCGGGCGGCGGCGCACCCGTCGGCGCCTCCACACGAGCCGCGTCGAGCGTCGAAGACGTCGACAGCCTCGCCGACCGCATCGTCGCCTCCCTCGACGCCGACGGGGCCGACGTGCACCGCCCCGAGCTGGGCAGCCTGGTCGCCGAGGTCCCCGCCGACCCGCAGGCCCGCAACGAGGCACGCCAGGCCGTCGCCGCGGTGGACGACGAGGCCGTCCGCCTGAAGTCGGCGGTCAAGGCCCGCGACGGCTTCTTCACCACCCACTTCATCAGCCCGTACTCGCGCTACCTCGCCCGCTGGTGCGCCCGCCGCGGCCTCACCCCGAACCAGGTCACCACCGCCTCGCTGATCACCGCGCTGATCGCGGCGGCCTGCGCGGCCACCGGCACCCGGCCCGGGTTCGTCGCGGCCGGCGTCCTGCTCATCGCGTCCTTCGTGCTGGACTGCACCGACGGCCAGCTCGCCCGCTACTCCCTGCAGTACTCCACGCTCGGCGCCTGGCTCGACGCCACCTTCGACCGGGCCAAGGAGTACGCCTACTACGCCGGCCTCGCGCTCGGCGCGTCCCGCGGCGGCGGCAGCGACGACGTATGGGCGCTCGCGCTGGGCGCGATGATCCTTCAGACCTGCCGGCACGTCGTGGACTTCTCCTTCAACGAGGCCAACCACGACGCCACCGCCAACACCAGCCCCACCGCCGCCCTCTCCGACAAGCTCGACAGCGTCGGCTGGACGGTCTGGGTGCGGCGGATGATAGTGCTGCCCATCGGCGAACGATGGGCCATGATCGCCGTGCTCACCGCCGCGACGACTCCGCGCATCACCTTCTACGCGCTGCTGATCGGCTGCGCCTTCGCGGCGACCTACACCACGGCCGGGCGGGTGCTGCGCTCGCTCACCCGCAAGGCCCGGCGCACCGACCGCGCGGCGCAGGCGCTGGCCGACCTCGCGGACACCGGCCCGCTGGCCGAACCCCTGATCCGCCTCGCGCCGGGCAGGCCCCGCCGGACGGCCCCCCTCGCCGCGGCCGTCGGCGTCGTCCTGATGACGGCCGGCGCCTGGGCCTGGGGAGCGAGCTGGTGGCTGGTCCTGGCGGCCCTGGTCTACGTCGCACTGTCCGCCGAAGCGCTCTCCCATCCCCTCAAGGGCGCCCTCGACTGGCTGATCCCGCCGTTCTTCCGGGCCGGCGAGTACTGCACGGTCCTCATCCTCGCGGCGAAGACCGGGGGCGGAGCGGCGCTTCCCGCGGCTTTCGGCCTGGTGGCCGCCGTCGCCTACCATCACTACGACACGGTGTACCGCATCCGCGGCAACGCCGGAGCGCCGCCGGCCTGGCTGGTGCGCGCAGTCGGGGGGCAGGAAGGGCGGACGCTGCTCGTGGCCGTGCTGGCCGCGCTGCTCACCGCTTCGCAGTTCGAGGTCGCGCTCACGGCGCTCGCCGTGGCCGTCGCCCTGGTGGTGCTCGTGGAGAGCATCCGCTTCTGGGTGTCCGCAGGGGCTCCCGCCGTACACGATGAAGGAGAACCCGCATGATCGGCCTCGTGCTGGCGGCCGGCGCCGGACGGCGTCTGCGCCCCTACACCGACAGCCTGCCCAAGGCGCTGGTGCCGGTGGGGCCCGCGGGCATAGAGGGCGAGCCCACGGTGCTGGACCTGACGCTCGGCAACTTCGCCGAGATCGGTCTGACCGAGGTCGCGGTGATCGTCGGCTACCGCAAGGAGGCCGTGTACGAGCGCAGGGCGGCGCTGGAGGCCAAGTACGGCCTCAAGCTCACCCTCATCGACAACGACAAGGCCGAGGAGTGGAACAACGCCTACTCCCTGTGGTGCGGTCGTGACGCCCTCAAGGACGGCGTGATCCTCGCCAACGGCGACACCGTGCACCCCGTCTCGGTGGAGAAGACGCTGCTCGCCGCGCGCGGCGAGGGCAAGAAGATCATCCTCGCGCTGGACACCGTCAAGTCCCTCGCGGACGAGGAGATGAAGGTCGTCGTCGACCCCGAGCAGGGCATGACGAAGATCACCAAGCTGATGGACCCGGCCGAGGCCACCGGCGAGTACATCGGCGTCACCCTGATCGAGGGCGACGCCGCCCCCGAACTGGCCGACGCGCTCAGGACCGTGTGGGAGGCCGACCCGCAGCAGTTCTACGAGCACGGGTACCAGGAGCTGGTGAACCGCGGCTTCCGCATCGACGTGGCGCCGATCGGCGACGTCGCCTGGGTCGAGATCGACAACCACGACGACCTCGCCCGCGGACGGGAGATCGCGTGCCAGTACTGACCCGGCTGATCCCCTCGCCCGTCGTCGTCGACATCCGCCCCGGCGCCCTCGACGACCTGGTGGGGGTCCTCGCCGACGAGCGCATCTCGCACTCGGGCAAGCTCGCGATCGCCGTCAGCGGCGGCTCGGGCGCCCGGTTGCGCGAGCGCCTCACCCCGGCCCTGCCCGGCGCCACCTGGTACGAGGTGGGCGGCGGCACCCTCGACGACGCCGTCCAGCTGGCCGGCGACATAAAGGCCGGCCACTACGACGCCGTCGTGGGCCTCGGCGGCGGCAAGATCATCGATTGCGCCAAGTTCGCCGCGGCACGGGTGGGCCTGCCGCTGGTCGCCGTGCCGACCAACCTCGCGCACGACGGCCTCTGCTCGCCGGTCGCCACCCTCGACAACGACGCGGGGCGCGGCTCCTACGGTGTGCCGAACCCGATCGCCGTCGTGATCGACCTGGATGTCATCCGCGAGGCCCCGGTGCGGTTCGTGCGCGCCGGCATCGGCGACGCGGTGTCGAACATCTCGGCCATCGCGGACTGGGAGCTGGCCAACCGCGTCAAGGGCGAGAAGATCGACGGCCTGGCCGCCGCGATCGCCCGCCAGGCCGGCGAGGCGGTGCTCAGACACCCGGGCGGCATCCAGGACACCGACTTCCTCCAGGTCCTGGCCGAGGCGCTGGTGCTGAGCGGCATCGCCATGTCGGTGTCGGGCGACTCCCGCCCGTCCTCCGGCGCCTGCCACGAGATCAACCACGCCTTCGACCTGCTGTTCCCCAAGCGGGCGGCCGCCCACGGCGAGCAGTGCGGCCTCGGCGCGGCCTTCGCGATGTACCTGCGCGGAGCCCACGAGGAGTCGGCCTACATGGCGCAGGTGCTGCGCCGGCACGGGCTGCCGGTCCTGCCGACGGACATCGGCTTCACGGTGGACGAGTTCGTCCGCGCCGTGGAGTTCGCCCCGGAGACCCGGCCCGGCCGCTACACGATCCTCGAACACCTCGACCTCAAGACCGAACAGATCAAGGACGTCTACGCCGACTATGTCAAGGCCATCGGTAGCTGAACTCAGACCGGTCGTCCACCCTCCGGGGGTGAAGGACCGGCGCAGCGGTGAGCACTGGATGGGACGCCTCTACATGCGAGAGGTGTCCCTGCGGGTGGACCGCTATCTGGTCGACACCAGGGTGACGCCCAACCAGCTCACGTACCTGATGACCGTCTTCGGCGTGCTCGCGGCCCCGGCCCTGCTGGTGCCGGGGATCACGGGCGCCGTGCTCGGCGTGGTGTGCGTCCAGATGTACCTGCTGCTGGACTGCGTCGACGGCGAGATCGCGCGCTGGAAGAAGCAGTACTCCCTGGCCGGGGTCTACCTGGACCGGGTGGGCGCGTATCTCACGGACGCCGCCGTGCTCGTCGGCTTCGGCCTGCGCGCGGCCGATCTGTGGGGCGGCGGGCGCATCGACTGGCTGTGGGCCTTCCTCGGCACGCTGGCCGCGCTGGGCGCGATCCTGATCAAGGCGGAGACCGACCTCGTCGGCGTCGCCCGCCACCAGGGCGGCATGCCGCCGGTCAAGGAGGCGGCGTCCGAGCCGCGCTCCTCCGGCATGGCGCTCGCCCGCCGGGCCGCCTCGGCGCTCAAGTTCCACCGCCTGATCCTCGGTATCGAGGCGTCCCTGCTGATCCTGGTGCTGGCCGTCCTCGACCAGGTGCACGGCGACCTGTTCTACTCCCGGCTCGGCGTCGCCGTACTCGCCGGCATCGCGCTGCTGCAGACCCTGCTGCACCTGGTGTCCATCCTCGTGTCGAGCAGGCTGAAGTGAGCGCCGCGCTCAAGGTCGGTGCGGTCGTCATCACCATGGGCGACCGCCCCGACGAGCTGCGCGCCCTGCTCGACTCGATAGCCGAGCAGGACGGCGACCGCGTCGAGGTGGTGGTCGTCGGCAACGGCTCGTCCGTCCCGGCCGTCCCCGAGGGCGTCCGCACCGTCGAACTGCCCGAGAACCTCGGCATCCCCGGCGGCCGCAACGTGGGCATCGAGGCCTTCGGCCCCAGCGGCCGCGACGTCGACGTCCTGCTGTTCCTGGACGACGACGGCCTCCTCGCCCACCACGACACGGCCGAGCTGTGCCGTCGGGCCTTCGACGCGGACCCGCAGCTGGGCATCGTCAGCTTCCGCATCGCCGACCCGGACACCGGCGTCACCCAGCGCCGCCACGTGCCCCGGCTGCGCGCCTCCGACCCGATGCGCTCCTCCCGGGTCACCACCTTCCTCGGCGGCGCCAACGCCGTCCGCACGAAGGTCTTCGCGGAGGTCGGCGGACTCCCGGACGAGTTCTTCTACGCCCATGAGGAGACCGACCTGGCCTGGCGGGCCCTCGACGCGGGCTGGATGATCGACTACCGGCCCGACATGGTCCTCCACCACCCGACGACCGCGCCCTCGCGGCACGCGGTGTACCACCGCATGGTGGCCCGCAACCGCGTCTGGCTGGCCCGCCGCAACCTCCCCGCCCCGCTGGTGCCGGTCTATCTCGGGGTCTGGCTGCTGCTCACCCTCGTGCGCCGCCCCTCGGGGGCCGCGCTCAGGGCGTGGTTCGGCGGTTTCCGGGAGGGATGGACCACCGCGTGCGGACCCCGCAGGCCCATGAAGTGGCGCACGGTCTGGCGGCTCACGCGACTGGGCCGGCCTCCGGTGATCTGACAAGCTCGTCCCCGAGGGCGCCCGGGCCGTACCGCGGGACACCGGCTCACGCCGGCCCCGTCGAGGGCGGCGCGCACCCCGAAGACGAAGGTTTCCTAACGGTGAGTGAGACAACGCATGACGTCGGAGCCGCCGTGAACGCGCTTCCGTCGCCCGACGAGGGCCTCACGGCGGCGCAGTTGGCAGCCAGGTACGGGCTGGCCGTGAGCGGGGCCCGCCCCCCGCTGACGGAGTACGTCCGCCGGTTGTGGGAGCGCCGGCACTTCATCCTGGCGTTCTCCCGGGCGAAGCTGGCCGCGCAGTACAGCCAGGCCAGGCTCGGCCAGGTGTGGCAGGTGGCCACACCGCTGCTCAACGCGGCCGTGTACTTCATGATCTTCGGCGTGCTCCTCGACGCAGGCAGGGGAATGTCCAAGGAGGTCTACGTCCCCTTCCTGGTCACCGGCGTCTTCGTGTTCGCCTTCACGCAGACCTGCGCGATCAGCGGCGTGCGCGCGATCTCCGGCAACCTCGGACTGGTGCGCGCCCTGCACTTCCCGCGCGCCTCCCTGCCCATCTCCTTCGCCCTGCAGCAGCTCCAGCAGTTGCTGTACTCCATGCTCGTGCTGTTCGTGGTGGTGATCGGCGCGGGCAGCTACCCGGATTTGTCCTGGGCGCTGATCGTGCCGGTGCTCGCCCTGCAGTTCTGCTTCAACACCGGTCTGGCGCTGATCCTGGCCCGGGCCGGCGCCCGGACCCCCGACCTGGCGCAGCTGATGCCGTTCGTGATGCGGACGTGGATGTACGCGTCCGGCGTGATGTTCTCCATCCCGGTCTTCCTCGCGGACAAGCCGCAGTGGGCGGAGACCGTCCTGCAGTGGAACCCGGCCGCGGTCTACATGGACCTGATGCGCTTCGCGCTCATCGAGGAGTACGGTGCCGAGAACCTTCCCGAGCACGTCTGGGCGGTAGCCGGCGGCTGGGCCGCGCTGATCGCCGTCGGCGGCTTCGTCTACTTCTGGAGGGCGGAGGAGAGGTACGGCCGTGGCTGAGCCGCTCCCGCTCCAGCCTCCGGGCCCGCGGACGCCGGCCGTCGCCGCCGACCCGGCCCACACCGTCTCCGTGCCGACGGCGCCGGGCCGACACGGATCCAGCGACCGGCCGGCGCGCGGACGGTCCGACAAATCCACGGGCGGGTACGGCGTTTCGGCCGGGCCCCGCCGGAACTGCCCGACGGCGCTCCGCGTCTGCAAAGGAAGCGTCAACTCGGGTCCCGCTTAGGAATCTTGACGCCAATCGGTGTGTTGTTGTGATGTGCGGGACACCCCCGAGATCCCCGCCGCGTTGTACAACGTAAGCTGGACCGGTCCCGAAACGCGGCAAGTGGGGCGATACCGCGCAGCGCCCCTGGTCGGGGCAGCCGCGCGAACGGCCGAGCGGCGTGTCCGAAATAGTGCGTATTGGGTCAGCAGTGTAGAACGGGAGATGTGACGGCAATGGCTACGGAAACTCCCCAGCTCGACGCAGGCCGCGCCGTCCCGGCCCCGGGCGGACGACGATGAAGGCGTCGGCGGCGCCACGCACCGGCGACCCCGAGCAGAGCACCCTGGGCAAAGCGGCGCACGAGAACTTCCCCGTCGCCCCCTTCTTCCTGCCCAGGGCCTGGCGCGAGGACCTGATGGCCGTTTACGGCTACGCCCGGCTCGTCGACGACATCGGCGACGGCGACCTGGCGCCCGGTGGCGCGGACGCCCGCCTGCTCGGCGTGTCGGCCACCGACGCCGAGGACCGTCTCGTGCTGCTGGACGCCTTCGAAGCCGACCTGCGTCGCGTTTTCGACGGGTCCGGCGGCCCGCCCCGCCACCCCTTGCTCCGCCGCCTGCAGCCGACCGTGCGCCGCCGCTCGCTCACCCCGGAACCCTTCCTCGGCCTGATCGCGGCCAACCGCCAGGACCAGCTCGTCGCCCGCTACGAGACGTACGACGACCTGCTGGCCTACTGCGAACTGTCCGCCAACCCCGTCGGCCGTCTCGTCCTCGCCGTCACCGGCGCCGCGACCCCCGAGCGGATCCGCCTCTCCGACTGCGTCTGCACCGCACTGCAGATCGTCGAACACCTGCAGGACGTGGCCGAGGACCTCGGTCGCGACCGCGTCTACCTGCCCGCCGCGGACATGAAGCGCTTTCACGTCCAGGAGGCGGACCTCGCCGCCCGGACCTCGGGCGCCTCGGTACGCGCGCTGGTCGCGTTCGAAGCGCAACGCGCCCGCGATCTCCTGAATGAAGGCGCCCCTCTGGTGGGTAGCGTCCACGGCAGGCTGAGACTGCTGCTCGCGGGGTTCGTGGCGGGAGGAAGGGCGGCGATCCGAGCGATCGCCGCCGCCGAATACGACGTACTTCCCGGCCCGCCCGAGCCCGGCAGGATCCAGTTGCTGCGCGAGGTGGGCGTGACCCTGCGAGGAGAGGGGTGATCCGGACCGTGGAGTCGTCACCGCACGCGTCCGCACCGGTACTCGCCGCCTACAGCTACTGCGAGGCCGTCACCGGGCAGCAGGCCCGGAACTTCGCGTACGGCATCAGGCTGCTGCCCACACCGAAGCGCCGCGCGATGTCCGCGCTGTACGCGTTCTCGCGCCGTGTCGACGACATCGGCGACGGCGCGCTGGACGACGGCGTCAAGACCGCCAGGCTGGAGGACACCCGCACGCTGCTGACCCGGGTCCGGGCCGGCGAGGTCGACGAGGACGACACCGATCCCGTCGCCGTCGCCCTCGCGCACACGGCCCGGGTCTTCCCGGTCCCGCTGAGCGGCCTGGACGAGCTGATCGACGGCGTCCTGATGGACGTGCGCGGCGAGACCTACGAGACCTGGGACGACCTGAAGACGTACTGCCGCTGTGTGGCGGGCGCCATCGGGCGGCTCTCGCTCGGGGTGTTCGGCACCGAACCGGGGGCGCGCGGCGCCGAGCGCGCGCCGGAGTATGCGGACACGCTCGGGCTCGCGCTCCAGCTCACCAACATCCTCAGAGACGTCCGCGAGGACGCGGCGGGCGGCCGTACCTATCTGCCCGCCGACGACCTCGCCAAGTTCGGCTGCTCGGCCGGGTTCGACGGACCGAAGCCGCCGGAGGGCTCCGACTTCGCCGGTCTCGTGCACTTCGAGGTGCGCCGGGCCCGCACCCTGTTCGCCGAGGGCTACCGGCTGCTCCCCCTCCTCGACCGGCGCAGCGGCGCCTGCGTCGCCGCCATGGCCGGCATCTACCGCCGCCTCCTGGACCGCATCGAGCGCGACCCCGAGGCCGTGCTGCGCGGCCGCGTCTCGCTGCCCGGCCGGGAGAAGGCCTACGTCGCCGTGCGCGGACTGTCGGGCCTGGACGCCCGGCACGTGTCGCGACGCACCGTCAGGAGGCACACCTGATGGAGGCGGCTGGCGACGGGCTGGGCCGAGGCGACACCGCCGCGGAAAAGCGGCACGCAACCCTCCGATGCGGCGCGGCGTCCCTGACTGCGACGGCCTGCGGTGCAGAGTTCAAGCACCAGGGCCGGCCCGCACGGAAGGGTGCACGATGAACGACGAGCAGTTGGCGGACGCCGGGGAAGCGGCCGCTTCCCCGGGGCGTACCGCCGTCGTCGTCGGGGGCGGGCTCGCCGGCGTCACCGCCGCGCTCGCGCTCGCCGACGCGGGCGTGCGCGTCACCCTGCTCGAAGGCCGGCCCCGGCTCGGCGGCCTCGCCTTCTCCTTCCGCCGCGGCGAGCTGACCGTCGACAACGGACAGCACGTCTATCTGCGCTGCTGCACCGCCTACCGCTGGTTCCTGGACCGCATCGGAGGCAGCGCGCTGGCGCCGCTGCAGGAACGTCTCGACGTGCCCGTCGTCGACGTCGCCAAGCCCGAGGGGCGACGGCTCGGCAGACTGCGGCGCGACGCGCTGCCCGTGCCCCTGCATCTGGGGCGCAGCCTCGCCGCGTATCCGCATCTCTCCCTCGCCGACCGCCTGCGAGTGGGCCGCGCCGCACTCGCCCTCAAGGGGCTCGACCTCGCCGATCCGGCCCTGGACGCACAGGACTTCGGCAGCTGGCTGACCGCGCACGGCCAGTCGCGGCGCGCCGTCGAGGCCCTGTGGGACCTGGTCGGCGTCGCCACCCTCAACGCGGTCGCCGGCGACTGCTCGCTCGGGCTCGCCGCGATGGTGTTCAAGACCGGTCTGCTGTCCGACCCGGGCGCGGCCGACATCGGCTGGGCGCACGTCCCGCTGGGCGAACTGCACGACGGGCTCGCCCGCAAGGCGCTCGACTCCGCGGGGGTGCGAACCGAGGTCCGGGCACGCGTCGCCTCCGTCTCCCCCGAGGGGAACGGGACGTGGAGCGTCCGGGTTCCGGGCGAGACGCTCCACGCCGACACGGTCGTCCTCGCCGTCCCCCAGCGCGAGGCGTACGACCTGCTGCCCGAGGGGGCCCTCGACGACGCCGGGCGGCTGCTGGAGATCGGCGCCGCGCCGATCCTCAACGTCCACGTCGTCTACGACCGCAAGGTGCTCGACGCGCCCTTCCTGGCGGCGCTCGGCACCCCCGTGCAGTGGGTCTTCGACCGCACCCACGCCTCCGGGCTGCGCGACGGCCAGTACCTCGCCCTGTCCCAGTCCGCCGCGCAGGACGAGATCGACGAACCCGTCGCCGCCCTGCGCGAGCGCTACCTGCCCGAACTGCGCAGGCTGCTGCCGGGCGCACGCGGCGCCGAGGTGCGGGACTTCTTCGTGACCCGGGAGCGCACGGCGACGTTCGCCCCCACCCCCGGCGTCGGGCGCCTGCGGCCCGGCGCCCGCACCGAAGCCCCCGGCCTGTACCTGGCCGGAGCGTGGACCGCCACCGGGTGGCCCGCGACCATGGAGAGTGCGGTCCGCAGCGGCGTGAACGCGGCGGACGCCGCGCTGAGCGCCCTCGGCCGGCCCCGACCCCGCCGTCGCTTCGACTCCGAGGAGACGGCCTACTGCATCGTTCCGGGGGGCTCTCCCCGGACCCCCGGCCGAGAACCGGAGGGAACCGGCGTTCCCCTGCGAGGGGGAACCCGGTGAAGTTCGATCAGCACGGCTCGGCACACCCCCGCACCCCCTCCGGTACCGCGACAAGAGGAGAAAATGTGCCCACTGTGCCCCAGGCCTCACCGGCCGCTCGGCGGACCGCGGTGGACGTGACCGCGCTCCTGGAGCGCGGCCGCACCCTGGCCACACCGGTGCTGCGGGCGGCCGTCGACCGACTCGCCCCGCCCATGGACACGGTCGCCGCCTACCACTTCGGGTGGATCGACGCGCAGGGCAACCCCACCGACGGCGACGGCGGCAAGGCCGTGCGCCCGGCGCTCGCCGTGCTCTCCGCCGAGGTCGCGGGGGCCGGCCCCGAGGTCGGCGTCCCCGGCGCGGTCGCCGTGGAACTGGTCCACAACTTCTCCCTCCTGCACGACGACCTGATGGACGGCGACGAGCAGCGCCGCCACCGCGACACCGTCTGGAAGGTGCACGGCCCCGCCCAGGCCATCCTGGTCGGCGACGCGCTGTTCGCCCTCGCCAACGAGGTCCTCCTCGAACTCGGCACGGTGGAGGCCGGACGCGCCACCCGTCGTCTGACGACGGCCACCCGCGCCCTCATCGACGGCCAGGCCCAGGACATCTCCTACGAGCACCGCGACCGCGTCAGCGTCGAGGAGTGCCTGGAGATGGAGGGCAACAAGACCGGAGCGCTGCTGGCCTGCGCCTCCTCCATCGGCGCGGTGCTCGGCGGCGCGGACGACCGCACCGCCGACACGCTGGAGAGGTACGGATACCACCTCGGCCTGGCCTTCCAGGCCGTCGACGACCTCCTGGGCATCTGGGGCGACCCGGAGGCCACCGGCAAGCAGACCTGGAGCGATCTGCGCCAGCGCAAGAAGTCCCTGCCGGTGGTGGCCGCGCTCGCGGCGGGCGGCCCCGCCTCCGAACGGCTCGGCGAGATGCTCGCCGCCGACGCCAAGAGCAACGACTTCGAGAACTTCTCCGAGGAGGAGTTCGCGGCCCGTGCGGCTCTGATCGAGGAGGCGGGCGGCCGGGACTGGACCGCCGGGGAGGCACGCCGTCAGCACACCATCGCCATCGAGGCCCTGAACGCCGTCGACATGCCCGAGCAGGTGCGGGCCCGGTTCACGGCGCTCGCGGACTTCGTCGTCGTACGAAAGAGATGATCACTATCGGTCGAATAGCCCTCGCGTAGTCGCCGGCCGGTGTGCGAGGAGAGGACACCGGCCGACGGCGGACCCACAGCAGACGCAACGCCATGCACACTGCACGAAGGGGAAGCCATGACAGCGACGACCGACGGAAGCACCGGGGCCCTGCCGCCCCGCGCTGCCGCGGCCAGCGAAACCGACATCACCGTCCCCGTGGCGGCCGGGGTACAGGAAGCCGCCGCACGCGCGATGCAGCGCGCCACCGACTTCCTGCTCGCCCGGCAGGACGCCGAGGGCTGGTGGAAGGGCGACCTGGAGACGAACGTCACCATGGACGCCGAGGACCTGCTGCTCCGCCAGTTCCTGGGCATCCGCGACGAGCAGACCACCCGCGCCGCCGCCCTCTTCGTGCGCGGCGAGCAGCACGAGGACGGCACCTGGGCCACCTTCTACGGCGGCCCGCCCGACCTGTCCGCCACCGTGGAGGCGTACGTCGCGCTGCGGCTGGCCGGAGACGCCCCGGACGCCCCGCACATGGCGAGGGCCTCCGCCTGGGTCCGCGACCAGGGAGGCATCGCCGCCGCCCGGGTCTTCACCCGGATCTGGCTGGCCCTGTTCGGCTGGTGGAAATGGGAGGACCTGCCCGAACTCCCGCCGGAGCTCTTGTTCTTCCCTAAATGGTTCCCGCTGAGCATCTACAACTTCGGCTGCTGGGCCCGGCAGACGATCGTGCCCCTGACCGTCGTCTCGGCGAAGCGTCCGGTGCGCCCCGCGCCGTTCCCGCTCGACGAGCTGCACACCGACCCCGCGAACCCCAACCCGCCCAAGCCCCTCGCCCCCGTGAACAGTTGGGACGGACTCTTCCAGCGGCTCGACAAGGTGGTGCGCGGCTACCGGTCGGTGGCGGTGCGCAGGCTGCGCAAGGCGGCTCTGAACTCCGCCGCCCGCTGGATCGTCGAGCGCCAGGAGAACGACGGCTGCTGGGGCGGGATCCAGCCGCCCGCCGTGTACTCGGTCATCGCCCTGCACCTGCTCGGTTACGACCTCGAACACCCGGTGATGCGGGCCGGGTTGGAGTCCCTCGACCGGTACACCGTGTGGCGCGAGGACGGCGCCCGGATGGTCGAGGCCTGTCAGTCGCCGGTGTGGGACACCTGCCTCGCCACCATCGCCCTCGCCGACGCCGGACTGCCCGCCGACCATCCCCAACTGGTCAAGGCAGCCGACTGGATGCTCGGCGAGCAGGTGGTGCGCCCCGGCGACTGGTCGGTGCGCCGGCCGCAACTCCCGCCGGGCGGTTGGGCGTTCGAGTTCCACAACGACAACTATCCCGACATCGACGACACCGCCGAGGTGGTCCTCGCGCTGCGCCGGGTCCGCCACCACGACCCGGAGCGCATGGAGCGGGCCATCGCGCGCGGGGTGCGCTGGAACCTCGGGATGCAGTCCCGCAACGGCGCATGGGGCGCCTTCGACGTCGACAACACCAGCCCGTTCCCCAACCGGCTGCCGTTCTGCGACTTCGGCGAGGTGATCGACCCGCCGTCCGCGGACGTCACCGCGCATGTGGTCGAGATGCTGGCGATCGAGGGCCTCTCGCACGATCCGCGCACCCGGCGCGGCATCGAGTGGCTGCTCGCCGAGCAGGAGCCGGACGGCTCCTGGTTCGGACGCTGGGGCGTCAACTACGTCTACGGCACGGGGTCGGTGGTGCCCGCCCTCACCGCCGCGGGTCTGCCCGTCCAGCATCCCGCGATCCGGGCGGCGGTCGGCTGGCTGGAACGGGTGCAGAACGACGACGGCGGCTGGGGCGAGGACCTGCGCTCCTACCAGGACCCCGCCCGATGGAGCGCCCGCGGCGCTTCGACGGCCTCCCAGACGGCGTGGGCGCTCATGGCCCTGCTGGCGGCGGGGGAGAAGGACTCCAAGGCCGTCGAGCGGGGCGTCGCGTGGCTGGCCCGGACCCAGCGGGAGGACGGCTCCTGGGACGAGCCCCACTTCACCGGCACCGGCTTCCCCTGGGACTTCTCGATCAACTACCACCTCTACCGGCAGGTCTTCCCGCTGACCGCGCTCGGCCGCTACGTCCACGGAGAGCCGTTCAGCAAGCAGACCGCCCCGCACGCGGCGTCCGCCGAGGGCAAGGGGAGCTGATGAGCGCACAGCCCGTCCAGGCACCGCTGCTGATCGCGTGCGCGCTCGGCATCGAGCACCTCGCCCTGCGCATGGGCGACCGCGGCGGCGCCGACGGGCCGGTCACCGTCCTGCGGACGGGCATGGGCCCCAAGGCGGCCGAGCGCTCGGTCACCCGGGTCCTGCGCGACCCGGTGCTGGGCGGGGCGGCCGTGCTGGCGACGGGCTTCTGCGCCGGGCTCGCCCCCGGCATGCACCCCGGCGACCTGGTCGTCGCCGAGGAGACCCGCGACCCACGCGGCAGCGTCCCCTGCGTGGGCACCGAACTTCTCGTCAAGGAACTGGTGCGCACCCTGCCCGGGCGGACCGTCCACACCGGCCCGCTCACCGGCTCCGACCACGTCGTGCGCGGTCACGAACGGGCCGATCTCCTCGCGACCGGCGCGATCGCGGTCGACATGGAATCCGCGGCCACGCTCCTGAGCGCCGTGTGCGCCGAGCCGCGCCCGGTTGCGGCCGTCCGGGTGGTCGTGGACGCTCCAGAACATGAACTCGTCCGGATCGGCACGGTGCGCGGTGGAATATCGGCTTTCCGCGTTCTTCGCTCCGTCCTGCCTGCTTTTTTCGAATGGCACCGTAATGTTCTGCTCCCCCGGAGGTGAGCCACATGGCCATGCCGCTGCGCCAGTCCATCAAGGTCGCTACATACCTGGTCGAACAGAAGCTTCGCAAGCGGGACAAGTTCCCGCTCATCGTGGAGCTGGAGCCGCTCTTCGCCTGCAACCTCAAGTGCGAGGGCTGCGGCAAGATCCAGCATCCCGCCGGTGTGCTCAAGCAGCGCATGCCGGTCGCCCAGGCCGTGGGCGCGGTCCTGGAGTCCGGCGCGCCGATGGTGTCCATCGCCGGCGGCGAGCCTCTGATGCATCCTCAGATCGATGAGATCGTGCGCCAGTTGGTGGCGAAGCGGAAGTACGTCTTCCTCTGCACCAACGCCATGCTGCTGCGCAAGAAGATGGACAAGTTCACCCCCTCGCCCTACTTCGCCTTCGCCGTGCACATCGACGGACTGCGCGAACGCCACGACGAGTCCGTGGCCAAGGAGGGCGTGTTCGACGAGGCTGTGGCGGCCATCAAGGAGGCCAAGCAGCGCGGCTTCCGGGTGACCACCAACTCGACCTTCTTCAACACCGACACCCCGCAGACCGTCGTCGAGGTGCTCAACTACCTCAACGACGACCTCAAGGTCGACGAGATGATGATCTCGCCCGCCTACGCCTACGAGAAGGCCCCCGACCAGGAGCACTTCCTGGGCGTCGAGCAGACCCGCGAGCTGTTCAAGAAGGCCTTCTCAGGAGGCAACCGGCGCCGCTGGCGGCTCAACCACTCGCCCCTCTTCCTGGACTTCCTGGAGGGCAAGGCCGACTTCCCGTGCACGGCGTGGGCCATCCCCAACTACTCGCTCTTCGGCTGGCAGCGCCCCTGCTACCTGATGAGCGACGGGTACGTGCCGACCTACCGCGAGCTGATCGAGGACACCGACTGGGACAAGTACGGCCGGGGCAAGGACCCGCGCTGCGCCAACTGCATGGCGCACTGCGGCTACGAGCCCACCGCCGTCCTCGCCACGATGGGCTCGTTGAAGGAGTCCCTGCGCGCCATGCGGGAGACCGTCAACGGAAACCGGGAGTGACGGCATGACCGCCGTGTCCCTGGGCCTTCCCGAGGTGCCGGTCCGGCCTGTGGCGCCGCGACGCGAGTCGCGGCGGATCCAGGTCGGCCCGGTGGCGGTCGGCGGAGACGCCCCGGTGTCGGTGCAGTCGATGACGACGACGCGTACGTCGGACATCGGCGCGACGTTGCAGCAGATCGCGGAGCTGACCGCGTCCGGTTGCCAGATCGTGCGGGTGGCGTGTCCGACGCAGGACGACGCGGACGCGCTGGCGACGATCGCGCGCAAGTCGCAGATCCCGGTGATCGCCGACATCCACTTCCAGCCGAAGTACGTGTTCGCCGCGATCGAGGCGGGCTGCGCGGCGGTGCGGGTGAACCCGGGCAACATCAAGCAGTTCGACGACAAGGTGCGGGAGATCGCCAAGGCGGCCAAGGAGCACGGCACGCCGATCCGCATCGGCGTCAACGCCGGTTCGCTGGACCGCCGTCTGCTGCAGAAGTACGGCAAGGCGACCCCGGAGGCGCTGGTGGAGTCGGCGCTGTGGGAGGCGTCCCTCTTCGAGGAGCACGACTTCCGTGACATCAAGATCTCGGTCAAGCACAACGACCCGGTCGTCATGATCGAGGCCTACCGGCAGCTCGCCGCCCGGTGCGACTACCCGCTGCACCTCGGCGTCACCGAGGCCGGCCCCGCCTTCCAGGGCACGATCAAGTCGGCCGTCGCCTTCGGCGCGCTGCTCTCGCAGGGCATCGGCGACACCATCCGCGTCTCCCTCTCGGCCCCTCCGGTCGAGGAGGTCAAGGTCGGCATCCAGATCCTCGAATCCCTGAACCTCAAGCAGCGCGGCCTGGAGATCGTCTCCTGTCCGTCCTGCGGCCGCGCCCAGGTCGACGTGTACAAGCTCGCCGAAGAGGTCACCGCCGGCCTGGAGGGAATGGAGGTGCCGTTGCGGGTCGCGGTCATGGGCTGTGTCGTCAACGGTCCCGGCGAGGCCCGCGAGGCCGACCTCGGCGTCGCCTCCGGCAACGGCAAGGGCCAGATCTTCGTCAAGGGCGAAGTCGTCAAGACGGTCCCCGAGTCGAAGATCGTGGAGACCCTCATCGAGGAGGCCATGAAGCTGGCCGAGCGGATGGAGGGGGAGGGCGTCGCTTCCGGCGCCCCCGCCGGCACGGGGAAACCGGCCGTGACGGTGAGTTGAGGCAAGGCACGGACCGAGAGGGGGCCCGACGTGACGATCCTGGAGAACATCCGGCAACCACGCGACCTGAAGGCGCTGTCCGAGGCGGAACTCGGTGAACTGTCCGAAGAGATCAGGGAGTTCCTGGTGCACGCGGTCGCCAGGACCGGCGGACACCTGGGACCCAATCTGGGCGTGGTGGAGCTGACCATCGCCCTGCACCGGGTGTTCGAGTCGCCGGCCGACCGCATCCTGTGGGACACCGGGCACCAGAGCTATGTGCACAAGCTTCTGACCGGACGTCAGGACTTCTCCAAGCTGCGCGGCAAGGGCGGTCTGTCCGGCTACCCGTCCCGCGAGGAGTCCGAGCACGACGTCATCGAGAACAGCCACGCCTCCACCGCGCTCGGCTGGGCCGACGGCCTCGCCAAGGCCCGCCAGGTGCGGGGCGAGAAGGGGCACGTGGTCGCCGTCATCGGCGACGGCGCGCTCACCGGAGGCATGGCCTGGGAGGCCCTCAACAACATCGCGGCGGCCAAGGACCGGCCGCTGATCATCGTCGTCAACGACAACGAGCGCTCGTACGCGCCGACCATCGGCGGCCTCGCCAACCACCTGGCCACCCTGCGCACGACCGACGGCTACGAGAAGGTGCTGGCCTGGGGGAAGGACGTGCTGCTGCGCACCCCCGTCGTCGGGAACACGGTCTACGAGTCGCTGCACGGAGCGAAGAAGGGCTTCAAGGACGCCTTCGCCCCGCAGGGCATGTTCGAGGACCTCGGCCTGAAGTACGTCGGACCGATCGACGGACACGACCTGGGGGCCGTCGAGTCCGCGCTGCGGCGGGCCAAGCGCTTCCACGGCCCCGTGCTGGTGCACTGCCTGACCGAGAAGGGGCGCGGCTACGAGCCGGCCCTCGCGCACGACGAGGACCGCTTCCACACCGTCGGCGCGATGGACCCCCTCACCTGCGTGCCGCTCGCGCCGGCCGGCGGGCCGTCCTGGACGTCCGTCTTCGGCGACGAGATCGTGGCGATCGGCGAGGAGCGCGACGACGTCGTGGCGATCACGGCGGCGATGCTGCACCCGGTGGGCCTCGGCAGATTCGCCGAACGCTTCCCCGACCGCGTGTGGGACGTCGGCATAGCAGAGCAGCACGCGACCGTCAGCGCCGCGGGCCTGGCGACCGGCGGTCTGCACCCGGTCGTCGCGGTCTACGCCACGTTCCTCAACCGGGCCTTCGACCAGCTGCTGATGGACGTGGCACTGCACCGCTGCGGGGTCACGTTCGTGCTGGACCGGGCCGGGGTCACCGGCGTCGACGGGGCGTCCCACAACGGCATGTGGGACATGTCCGTGCTCCAGGTCGTGCCGGGACTGCGGATCGCGGCTCCCCGCGACGCGGCTCAACTGCGCGCACAGCTGCGGGAGGCGGTCGCGGTCGACGACGCGCCGACGCTGGTCCGCTTCCCCAAGGAGTCGGTCGGACCGGACGTGCCCGCCGTCGACCGGGTCGGCGCCATGGACGTGCTGCGCCGGGGCGAGCGGCCTGACGTGCTGCTGGTGGCGGTCGGTGTGATGGCGCCGGTGTGCCTCCAGGCCGCCGAGCTGCTCGCGGCGCGGGGCGTCGACTGCACCGTGGTGGACCCCAGGTGGGTCAAGCCCGTCGATCCCGCTCTGCCCGGCCTGGCCGCCGGACACCGGCTGGTGGCCGTCGTCGAGGACAACAGCCGTGCCGCGGGCGTCGGCTCGGCGGTGGCACTGGCCCTCGGTGACGCCGAAGTCGACGTCCCCGTACGCAGGTTCGGCATCCCGGAGCAGTTCCTCGCGCACGCCAAGCGGGGCGAGGTACTCGCCGACATCGGGCTCACACCCGTCGAGATCGCCGGCCGGATCGGCGCGAGCCCGGCGGTCAAGGACGCCGGGTCCGTCGCCGACGCGGCGGCCGGTCCGGTCGGGGAGCCAGTCAAGGAGAAGGCTGAATGACCACGGAGTTCGACCTCGGCGCCCTGCTGGCCGAGCGCGGAGCCGAGCGCTACGAGCTGCACGGCAAGTACCTCAACCACCAGCTGCCGCGCATGCTGCACACCATCGGCTTCGACAAGTTCTACGACCGTGGAGAGGGCGCGCACTTCTGGGACGCGGACGGGAACGACTACCTGGACATGCTCGCCGGGTTCGGGGTGATGGGCCTGGGCCGTCACCACCCCGTCGTCCGCAAGGCGCTGCACGACGTCCTGGACGCCCAGCTCGCCGACCTCACCCGCTTCGACTGCCAGCCGCTGCCCGGCCTGCTGGCCGAGAAGCTGCTCGCGCACAGCCCGCACCTGGACCGCGTGTTCTTCGGCAACAGCGGCACCGAGGCGGTGGAGACGGCCCTGAAGTTCGCCCGGTACGCCACCGGCAGGCCGAGGGTGCTGTACTGCGACCACGCCTTTCACGGGCTCACCACGGGCTCGCTGTCGGTGAACGGCGAGTCGGGCTTCCGGGACGGGTTCGCGCCCCTGCTGCCCGACACGCCCGTCCCGCTCGGCGACCTCGACGCGCTGGCCGCGGAGCTGGCGAAGGGGGACGTCGCCGCCCTGATCGTCGAGCCGATCCAGGGCAAAGGGGTGCACGAGGCGCCGCCCGGCTATCTGCGCGCCGCCCAGGAGCTGCTGCACCGGCACAAGGCTCTGCTCGTCGTGGACGAGGTGCAGACCGGCCTCGGCCGGACCGGCGACTTCTACGCCTACCAGCACGAGGACGGCGTCGAGCCGGACCTGGTGTGCGTGGCCAAGGCGCTGTCCGGCGGGTACGTCCCGGTGGGCGCGACGCTCGGCAAGGACTGGATCTTCAAGAAGGTCTACTCGTCGATGGACCGGGTGCTGGTGCACTCGGCGAGTTTCGGCTCCAACGCGCAGGCCATGGCGGCCGGGCTCGCCGTGCTGGCCGTCATGGAGAACGAGCAGATCGTCGCGAACGCCCGGCTGACGGGCGAGCTCCTGAAGTCCCGGCTCGCGGCGCTGACGGACACCTACGAGCTGCTGGCCGACGTCCGCGGCCGGGGGCTGATGATCGGGATCGAGTTCGGCAGGCCACGCTCGCTGAAACTGCGCAGCCGCTGGACCATGCTCCAGGCGGCGCGCAAGGGACTGTTCGCGCAGATGGTGGTCGTGCCGCTGTTGCAGCGGCACCGGATCCTCACCCAGGTCTCCGGCGACCACCTGGAGGTGATCAAGCTGATCCCGCCCCTGGTCATCGGCGAGGCGGAGGTGGACCGGTTCGTCGAGGCCTTCACCGCCGTGATGGACGAAGCGCACAGCGGCGGCGGGCTGATGTGGGACTTCGGCAGGACGCTGGTGAAGCAGGCGGTGGCCAACCGCTGATCTCCGGGAGCGCCGCCCAGCGAGCGGTTTGCCTCTGAGGCAAGGAATTTGCCGCGGAGGCAAACCCGGCGTGGAATGGAGACATGCACTCGCCCGAGTCGGAGCCCCCGGCACAGCAGGCCGAGGCCGTTCCCGCCGTCGCCCCCCAGCTGCGCGCCCTGCGCCGCAGGTCGGCCCTCACGCTGGAGGCCGCGGCCCGTGACGCCGGACTGTCGCCCGCCCATCTCTCCCGTCTGGAGACCGGACGGCGTCAGCCCTCGCTGCCGATGCTGCTCACGCTCGCGCGGGTCTATGGTACGACCGTCTCCGATCTGCTCGGAGAGACGGTCGCCGACCGCGACGCCGTGGTCCGCGCCGCCGACATGGAGCCGACCCGCGCGGGCGGCTGGACGTACTGGCAGGCCGGCGCCTCGGGGCGGGGGATGCAGGCCCTGCGCGTCCACGTGCCCCACGGCTCCCAGGGAGACATCGTGCGCGTGCACCCCGGGGAGGAGTGGCTGCACGTCCTGCGGGGCCGGCTGCGGCTGCGCCTCGGGGACACCACGGACCTGCTGGGCCCGGGTGACAGCGCGCATTTCGACTCGCTGACCCCGCACCGCATCGCCGCCCAGGATCCCGACGGCGTCGAGCTCCTGTTCGTCCACACCCTGTTGCAGAGCCCCTCCGCCACGCTGTGCCTGGGGCCCGACCTTTCAGAGAGCCGAGTGACGCCATGAGCGACTACGAGGAGAAGTTCCCCCGCACCCTGTGGATCCGGCTGCTCATCTACATCGCCGTCGGGCACCTCTTCGCGGCGTTCCTGTGGCTGCTGTTCGAGGTGGGGGCCAGCCAGTAGACCGGCGCACGCACGCCGGCCGGCCGGGGCGGAGTCAGTCGAGCAGGCGCTCCCGCAGCCGCTCGCGGGTCTCGGGGGAGAGTCCGAGACCCTGCTCCAGATAGGCGTCGACCCCGCCCCAGGTCTCCTCCACGGTCTCGAAAGCCGCCGCCAGATACTCCGCGCGGGCGTCGAAGAGGGGGCTCAGCAACTCCATGATCTCGGGGGAGTAGGCCTCACCCGACGTGGAGCTGCGGCGCACCTTGTAGCGGCGGTGCCGGGCGTTGGACTCCAGGTAGTCGCCGAGAATCGCGTCCCGCTCCACGCCCACGGCCAGCAGTGTCACCGCCACGGACAGACCCGCCCGGTCCTTGCCCGCCGCACAGTGCATCAGCGCCGGGAGGCTGTCCTGCGCGAGCGAGTGCAGCACCCGCGCGTGCTCGGCCGTCCGTTCCCTGACGATCGTGCGGTAGGAGGCGATCATCCGGCCCGCGGCCTTGCCGTCGCCGAGGATTCCGCGCAGCTGGTCGACATGGCCGTCGCGGACCATCTTCCAGAACTCGGCGCCGTCCGCCGGGTCCGACAGGGGCAGGTTGACGTTGCGCACGCCCGGGAGCTCGACGTCCGGCCCCTCCAGCTTCTGGTCCGCCGCGTTGCGGAAGTCGAAGATCGTGTGCAGGCCCAGGCCGGACAGGAACGCGGCGTCCTCGTCGGTCGCGTGCGCGAGGTGACCGCTGCGGAACAGCACGCCCTGGCGCACGCGCCGGCCGTCCACGGTCGGCAGGCCGCCCACGTCGCGGAAGTTGCGCACGCCGGCCAGTTCGGGCTCGGTCGACGGGATCTGCTGCGTCACTGGGGTTCCCTCCCTGCCGGTCTCCGCCGGCGCGGCTGCGTGGTGGCCGACGGGACACCTCCTCGACGATACGACATGGGTTCCCGGGGCAACGGGTTGTCCACGGGACGTCCGCCCAGGTGAGAGTCCTGTCACGGGGGAGTTGCCCCGCGGGCCGACCGCACTCGATGATGTTTGTGTTTGATCGCACCTGTTCGAATCAGTGGGGGTTTGATGCCCGAGATCGCCGACAACGGCCGTACGTGGCTCCTTTCGGGGCCGACGAGCAGCTATGCCCTCCATCTCACCGAGGCCGCCGAGCTGATCCATCTGCACTGGGGGCCGCGCATCGCGCTCGCGGACGCGGAGGCCCTCGCCGCGCTCGCCCCGTCGGCGCGCGGCGCGTCCTTCGAGGCCCCGCTCGACGGGCACGAGGAGTACCCGGTCGAGGGCGGCCCCCGCTTCGTGCGGCCCGCCCTGTCCGTGCGCACCGACGAGCGGCGCGGCACCGAGTGGACCTTCGAGACGCACGAGAGCGACGGCGACGAGCTCCGGCTGCGCTTCCGGGACGACGGGCTCGCGCTCACCCTGCACTACCGGATGCGCGGCGACGTCGTCGAGCGGTGGACCACCCTGCGCAACGAGGGCGAGCAGCCCCTGGAACTGCTCCGCGCGGACTCGGCCACCTGGACCGTGCCCCTGCGCGACGAGTGGCGGCTGTCCCAGCTGCACGGCCGCTGGGCCGCCGAGTCGCGGCTGACGCGGTCCCCGCTGACCTACGGCGAGAAGGTCATCGGCAGCCGCCGCGGCCACACCGGACACCAGCATCTGCCCTGGGTCGCCCTGGACACCGACGCCACCGAGGAGCGCGGCGAGGTCTACGGCTGCGCCCTGGCCTGGTCCGGCTCCTGGCGCATCGCCGTCGCCCAACTCCCCGACGCGCGCGTGCAGATCACCGGCGGGGCGGGGTACGACGATTCGGGCCTGCTGCGCCTCACGGCGGGCGAGGACTTCACCACGCCCGTCTTCGCGGGCCTGTGGAGCGACGCCGGTTTCGGCGGTGCGAGCCGCGCCTGGCACGCCTACCAGCTTGCCCATGTCGTCCCGGACGCCGAGCAGGACCGGCCGGTGCTGTTCAACTCCTGGGAGGCCACCTACTTCGACATCTCCGAGGAGCAGCAGGCGACCCTCGCCCGGCGGGCCGCGGCGATCGGCGTCGAGCTCTTCGTCGTGGACGACGGCTGGTTCGGCGCGCGCACCGGCGACCACGCCGGACTGGGGGACTGGCAGCCCAACCCCGACCGCTTCCCCAACGGACTGAAGCCCCTCGCGGACTACGTCCACGCCCTCGGCATGCAGTTCGGCATCTGGGTCGAGCCCGAGATGGTCAACCCGGACAGCGACCTGTACCGGGCGCATCCCGACTGGGTGCAGTTCCAGCCGGGACGAAAGCGGACGGAGTTCCGCAATCAGCTCATGCTGAACCTCGCGCGCGAGGACGTCCAGGAGTACCTCTGGCAGCAGCTCGACGGGCTGCTGTCCAGCGCGCCGATCGACTACGTCAAGTGGGACTTCAACCGCTGCTTCACCGACGCCGGGTGGCCGGACGACCCCTACCCGCAGCGCCTGTGGGTCGACCACGTGCGAGCCCTGTACGGCCTGCTGGACCGGCTGCGGGCGGCTCACCCGGGCGTCGCCTTCGAGTCCTGCTCGGGCGGCGGCGGACGCGTCGACCTCGGCATCATGAGCCGCACCGACCAGGTGTGGACCTCCGACAACACCGATCCCCTCGACCGGCTGGACATCCAGCACGGCTTCAGCCAGATCCACCCCGCGCGGGTCATGGCCGCATGGGTCACCGACAGCCCCAACGCGCAGCTCAACGGCCGGGTGAGCTCTCTGCGCTTCCGGTTCGTCAGCGCCATGGCGGGAGTGCTCGGCGTCGGAGGCGACCTCTCCGAATGGAGCGAGGAGGAGCTCGCCGAGGCGCGTCGATGGGTGGATCTCTACAAGGACATCCGACCGCTCGTGCAGCACGGCGACCTCTACCGGCTGCGCCCTCCGGCCGGCGGGCTGAGCGCGGTGCAGTACGTGCGCGGCGATGAGGCCGTCGTCCTCGCCTGGTTGCAGGCCCAGCGGTTCGGCGAGCCCGTCCCCGTGCTGCGGCTGCGCGGACTCGACCCGACGGCGTCGTACGAATGCCGCGAAACGGGCGAAGTGCACCGGGGTGCCGTATTGCTGCATCACGGACTGCGCACCGGACTGCGCGGCGACCTCGATGCGACGGTTATCCGCCTGCGCCGCATCTGAGGTATCTGTCCGAATTGAATCCTTCGTTCCAACTCGCCAGGAAATAAAGGAACCTGGAGAGCCGTCACGTGAGCAGCGTCATATTCGTGACCCTGAGTCGCCCGTCATGTTCACGTAATTCATATGCGTTGACAGGGCGCTTGGCGGTAAACGATTGACGTGTTTCACGCAGTGTGACGGGGCTTTCCCACGGGGGATCAAGAGAAACGCGAGAACAGCGCAACCTCTGCTTGTCTCTGTGCGTCCGGGTCGCTTACGTTCCACCCCAATCCGGACGGACGCCGAATCCTGCCACCGCCCGGATCCCGCACACTCACCCGTGTATGGCAGGAGCGGGGGACCCACAGGCACCACCGCCTGTTCCGGTCTCCGGAACAGGCTCGGGGTCAAGCCGCGCCTCGGCGCGGCCGGGCATCTCCAGCCCGCACCCGACAGCTCACCTCGCAGGCGCCGGAGAGGAATTCGTCATGCCCGCGAAGGGTAAGCACCGCCGTCCGAAGACTCAGCGCTTCACCCGTTCTCTCGCCGTCGCCGGAACGGGCGGCGCCGCGCTCGCCCTTCCGCTGATGGGCGCCTCCGGCGCTCACGCGGCCACCCCGGAGTCCATATCGCAGACTTCCGCCCAGTCGGTCGCGAAGACGGTTTCGGAAAAGGCCGTCCAGTCCGCCGACGCGACCCACAAGACCGCCGGTGGAAAGACCTACACCGTGCGGTCCGGCGACTATCTCTCGAAGATCGCGGACGAGCAGCACGTCAGCGGCGGCTGGCAGCGGCTCTACCGGGACAACCGGGCGGTCATCGGCGGCGACCCGTCGCTGATCCACCCCGGCCTCAAGCTGTCGATCGGCCACAAGGCCGCGCCCGGCGCCCACAAGTCGTCCGGCTCGTCCGCCACGGGTGCGTCGAAGGCCTCGGAGCCCAAGGCGTCCGTGAAGTCGTCCCCCGCGAAGGCGACCCAGGCCGCCGACAGCAGCTCCAGCGGTTTCGTCCTGCCCGTGGCCGGCGCCACCATCGGCACCCCGTACCACCAGGCGGGCAGCATGTGGTCGAGCGGGTACCACACCGGTGTCGACTTCGTCGTCCCGACCGGCACCACCGTGAAGGCCGTGGGCGCGGGCACCGTCGTGTCCGCGGGCTGGGGCGGCGCGTACGGCAACCAGGTCGTCGTCCGGCTCGCCGACGGCTACTACGCCCAGTACGCGCACCTCTCCCAGCTCTCCGTCTCGGCCGGGCAGACCGTGACCGCGGGCCAGCAGGTCGGCCTGTCCGGGGCGACCGGCAACGTGACCGGCCCGCACCTGCACTTCGAGATCCGCACCACGCCGGACTACGGCTCGGACGTGGACCCGATCGCCTACCTGCGCTCGCACGGAGTCACGGTCGGCTGACCCCCCGACCGCCTCCGCCTGACACGCCGTCGAAGGCCGGACCCCGATCGAAAGATCCGGGGGCCGGCCTTCGGCGTGTCCGGCCCCCGCCAGTGCCGCCTGCACCGCCTGCGCTGCCACTGCGGCCCGGGCGGCCTGGGACGCCAGGGGCGACCGGACCGCCCGGTGTCTCCCGGATCCCCATACCCGTCGCCCGGCCGTCGTCCTGTGGGCTGGCCTCGTGCAGGCCCATCGACACGGGGCGTCGGTGCGGCCACAGTGATCTCCGTCGGGCAAGCGCTTTCCCGCGCTTCGACCTCCCACCGAAGGAGCCGCATCCCGTGACGACCACGCGCAGAGCGTTCGCAGCCCTCACCGCCGGCGCGGCCCTGGGCGCCCTCGCGCCCGCGACCCCCGCCGGCGCCGCACCGCGTCGGCGCCGCCGTCGCCTGATCGCCCACGACGACTTCCGCCACGGCCTGGGCCGGTGGGCCGTGGAACTGGAGCAGGGCGGAACCGTCGCCGCCTCCCGCGGATCCCTTGAGGTCGACGTGCCCGCCGGGGCCACGATCTGGTTCAGGCAGCCGTTCGAAGGGCCGTACGTCCTCGACTACGTGGCCACGCCCGTCGCCGCCGGCGGGGTCAACGACCGGGTGTCCGACCTCAACAACTTCTGGAACGCCGTCGACGTCCGTTCCCCGGACGACCTCTTCGCCACCCGGCGCGGCGGCGCGCTCGCCGAGTACGACCAGCTCAAGACCTACTACGCGGGCTACGGCGCCAACGGCAACACGACGACCCGGCTGCGCCGTTACGTCGGCCTGCCGGGGGTGCGGCCGCTGGTCCGGGACTACACCGAGCCGCTGCTCGTGCCCAACGCCCCGCACCACGTCAGGATCGTCTCCGACGGCCCGACCCTGCGGTGGTGGAACAACGGGCGGCTGGTCTTCGACTGGACCGACCCCGAGCCGTACACCCGCGGGCATTTCGCGTTCCGCACCACCTGGAGTCATTTCCGGATCAACGACTTCCGGGCGTGGTCGCTTATTCCCTGATTGGCCAACTCTTTAGGAGTGGCTTATCTCACCGTCCGTCAACCCCTGCCTACGGTCGCGTAAGTCACATTCGAAGGTGAATCATGAACTGCTGTGGCAGACGATTCGAAGAGTGACGACAAATCAGTGATCGGGTCGTACGTGGCGGTGGGGGACAGCTTCACCGAGGGCGTCGGCGACCCCGGCCCGGACGGGGCCTTCGTCGGCTGGGCGGACCGGTTCGCGGTGCTCCTCGCGGACCGGCGGCCCGAAGGCGACTTCGACTACACCAACCTCGCGGTCCGCGGAAAGCTGCTCGACCAGATCATGGAGGACCAGCTCCCCAGGGCCGTGGAACTCGCCCCGGACCTGGTCTCCTTCTGCGCCGGCGGCAACGACATCCTCCGTCCCGGCACCGACCCGGACGAGGTCGCCGAGCGCTTCGAGCGCGCGATCTCGGCCCTGACCGCCGTAGCCGGCACGGTCATGGTGACCACCGGCTTCGACACCCGTGGCGTACCCGTGCTCAAGCACCTGCGCGGCAAGATCGCCACCTACAACGGACATGTGCGCGCCGTCGCCGACCGGTACGGCTGTCCGGTGCTCGACCTGTGGTCCCTGAAGTCCGTGCAGGACCGCAGGGCCTGGGACGGCGACCGGCTCCACCTCTCCCCGGAGGGACACACGCGCGTGGCGCTGCGCGCCGGACAGGTCCTCGGTCTGGAGGTGCCGGCCGATCCGGAGCAGCCCTGGCCGCTCCTCCCGCCGCGCGGCACCCTGGAGGTGCGGCGCGACGACGTCCACTGGGCGCGCGAGTACCTGGTGCCGTGGATCGGCCGCCGGCTGCGCGGGGAGTCCTCCGGCGACCATGTGGTCGCCAAGGGCACGCTGTCGCCGGACGACATCAGGATGCGGATCTCCGCCGTCGCCTGAGCGGGCGTCGACCGGTGAGCGGACCCGGGACCGGGTTCGCGGACCGGGGGTCCGTGGACCGGGCGTTCGCGGACCGGGCGTTCGCGGACTGAGCGGACGCGGTCGGCCGTCGACCTCGTACGGCCGACCGCTCCACCAGTGAGGTGATCGGACGGGAGTGGCGTCCCCGCGCGCGCGAAAGCGGGTGCTGGGATGACCGCACCCGCCCCCCGCTGACGTCCGACACCCCCGAGGACCGGTCCCGCATGCCCCTTTCCCGTAGGCCCGCAGCCGCGGCCGTCGTCTGCCTCCTCGCCCTCGGCGTCCCGGCGCTAGCCGCGGCGCCGGCGCTCGCTTCGCCCGTCCGCCCGGCGGCCGTGCCCCGTCTCACGCCGACCGACCCCGCCCCGGAGCCGACCTCAGCCCCGGCC
>NZ_JAHHIU010000016.1 GCF_024539815.1 Streptomyces hayashii | reverse complement strand
ACCGGCGCCCGCCGCGTAGTCGGGGGCCGGCAAAGCCCTGCGATCCAGCTTGCCGTTGCCGGTCAGCGGCAACGCGTCCAGCACCACCACCGCCGACGGCACCATGTGCTCCGGAAGCCGCTGCGCCGTGAACACCCGCAACCGCTCCACCAGTTCAGCCGCCCCCTCCCGATCATCGACGACCACGTACGCCACCAGACGCACATCCCCCGGCACGTCCTCACGGGCCACCACCGCAACCCGCACCACCTGCGGATGAGCCGCGACCACCCCCTCGACCTCACCCGGCTCGATCCGGAAACCACGAACCTTCACCTGCTCGTCCGCACGCCCCAAGAACTCCAACCGGCCATCAACACGCCAGCGCGCCACATCCCCCGAGCGATACATCCGCACACCCGACCCGAACGGATTCGCCACGAACCGCTCCGCCGTCAGACCCGCACGCCCCACATAACCACGGGCCACCTGCGCACCCGCGATATACAACTCACCGGCCACACCCACAGCGACCGGACGCAAAAACCCGTCCAACACATACAGACTCACATTGGCAATCGGACGGCCCACCGGCACCACCGCACCGACCTCATCCCCCGCCCGCACCTCGAACACCGCACAACCCACCACCGTCTCGGTCGGACCGTACTCGTTCACCACCACCGACCCCGGCGCACGCTCCAGCCACGCCCGCACCGCCGAACCCGCCAACGCCTCACCACCCACCACCCACGTCGACGCCGCACCCCTGACCTCACCATCACTCAACGCCTCCCCCAACAACGGCAGATGAGCCGGCACCACCTTCGCCAGACCGAACCCGCCACCACCCTCCCGCAGCAGAGCCGCCAGCCCCTCCGCGCCACCCTCACGACTCACCACCACCGGCGAACCACAGACCAACGGCACCACCACACTCGTCACCGTCAGATCGAACGCCAACGACGAATGCAACGGCGCACCACCCGCCGTCCCATACGCACCCACAGCCCACAACACATAATTCGCCAGACCACCGTGCGTGACCGCCACACCCTTCGGCCGGCCCGTCGACCCCGACGTGAAAATCACATACGCCAGACCCTCCGCGGACACCGACACCTCAGGCGCCGTCACCGGCAACGCCGACAGCTGCATCTCCACCAAAGGAGAGTCCACCGCCACCATCCGCGCCCGCCCCGCCGGCAAATCCTCCAGCACCTCCTCATCGGTCAGCGTCAGCACCGCACCGCCGTCCGCCAACATCAACGAGATCCGCTCCACCGGATACGACGGATCGATCGGCAAGAACGCAGCCCCCGCCTTCCACACCGCCAAAATCGCCGCCACCACGTCCACACCACGCGCCAGACAAACCCCCACCACCGACTCGGCACCCACACCCTGAGCCCGCAGAAAGTGAGCCAACCGGTTCGCCCGCGCATCCAACTCCCCGAACGACACCTCCACACCGTCCGCAACCACCGCCACCGCACCCGGCACCCGCACCACCTGCCCCGCGAACAACCCCGGCACCAACTCCGAACCAAGATCCACCCGCGAACCGTTCCACTCCACCAACACCCGACGACGCTCGACGTCATCGAGGACGTCCACCGCGCTCAGCGGCAGCCCCGGATCAGCAGCCACCAGTTCCAGCACCCGCACCAGGCGCTCGGCGATCCGCTCGACCGACCGCGCCTCGAACAGATCCGCCGCGCCGATCACCGACCCGGACACCCCCGCGGGCGCGCCCCGCTCGTCGAACCGCTCGCCCAGCAGCACATCCAGGTCGAACCTGGCGGCAGCGGCGGCGGCCATCGGCAGGTCACGCACGCGCACGTCCGGCAGGGCGAGTGCGGCCCGTGCGTTGTTCTGCATCGTGAAGACGGTCTGGAACAACGGGTGCCGCCCCGTGGCACGGGCCGGTGCGAGCTCCTCCACCAGCCGCTCGAAAGGCACGTCCTGGTGCTCGAACGCCGACAGGCTCGTCTCCCGCACCCGCCCCAGCACCTCACGGAACGACGGATCACCCGAGAGATCAGCCCGGATCACCAGCGTGTTCACGAAGAACCCGACGAGATCGTCCAACGCCGCATCCGTACGACCCGCGTTCGCCGCCCCGATCGGCACGTCCGTCCCCGCGCCCAACCGCGACAGCAGCACCGCCAGCGCCGACTGCAGCACCATGAACATCGTCACGCCTTCGGCCCGCGCCACCCGCGTCAGCTCCGCGTGCAGTCCCGCCGGGACCTCCACCGCCGTCTCATGGCCACGGTTCGACGTCACCACCGGACGCACATGGTCCACCGGCAGTGCCAGCTCTTCGGGCACTTCCGCCAACTGGGCACGCCAGTAAGCCACCTGACGGGACAGCAGGCTCTCCGGGTCGTCGGCCTCGCCCAACAGCCGACGCTGCCACAGCGCGTAGTCCGCGTACTGCACCGCCAGCGGCTCCCACGCGGGAACCGCGCCCGCGGCACGAGCCGCGTAGGCGACCGACAGATCCCGGGCCAGCGGCGCCCAGGACCAGCCGTCACCCGCGATGTGGTGCACCACCACCGTCAGGACGTGCTCGTCGGGTGCGAGGGTGAAGAGCCAGGCCCGGATCGGCACTTCCGATGCCAGGTCGAACAGGTGCCCGGCCGCCTCGGAGACCGAGGCCTGCAGTTCCTCCGGCTCCACCGGCACGACCGCGAGCTCCCACTCCAGGTCCTCGACCGGAATGATCCGCTGGTACGGCTCGCCGTCCTCCGCCACCTCGAAGACCGTGCGCAGGAGTTCGTGGCGCGCGAGGGCGTCGCGCAGCGCGGCGTCCAGAGCGCGCGCGTCGAGGGCGCCGGTCAGCCGCAGGGAGACGGGGATGTTGTAGGTGGGGCTGGGGCCCTGCAGTTGGCCGATGAACCACATCCGGCGCTGCGCGAAGGAGAGCGGGACGCGCTCGGGCCGTCCCGCCGAGGTCAGCTCCGGCCTGGCCGCGCCCTCGTCCGCCAGCCGGGCCGCGAGGCCCGCCACGGTGGGCGTCTCGAACAGGGCGCGCAACGACAGTTCGACGCCCAGCACCGTACGGATCCGGCTGATCAGCCGGGTCGCCAGCAAGGAGTGGCCGCCGAGCGCGAAGAAGTCCTCGTCGACGCCGACGCTGCTCTCGCCTCGCCCCAGGATCTGCGCGAAGACGCCGCAGAGCAGCTCTTCCCGCATGGTTGCCGGACCGCGGCCGTCACTCGCCGCGTACCCGGGGGCGGGCAGTGCCCTGCGGTCGAGCTTGCCGTTGCCCGTCAGCGGCAGGACGTCGAGGCCCACGACCGCTGACGGCACCATGTACGGGGGCAGGCTCAGCCCCGCGTGCGCGCGCAACTGCGCGCCGTCCACGCCGGCGCCGGCCCGGGGAACGACGTAGGCGACCAGGCGCACGTCGCCCGGGACGTCCTCGCGGGCCACCACCGCGGCCTGCGCCACGGCGTCGTGGGCGGCGAGCACCGTCTCGATCTCGCCCGGCTCGATGCGGAAGCCGCGCACCTTCACCTGGTCGTCGGCCCGCCCCAGGCACTCCAGCTGTCCGTCCGGCGTCCACCGCGCCAGGTCGCCCGTGCGGTACATGCGCACGCCCGGCTCGTACGGGTTCGCCGGGAACCGCTGCGCCGTCAGACCGGGACGGTCCAGATATCCGCGCGCCACCTGGGCGCCCGACAGGTAGGCCTCGCCCACCACACCCGGCGCGACCGGCCGCAGCCACTCGTCCAGCACATAGGCCCGCACACCTGAGAACGGCCGGCCGATCACCACGGAGCCCTCGCCCGAGACCGGCGCGGAGGTGGCCCACACCGTCACCTCGGTCGGCCCGTACACGTTCGTCACCGGTGCGCCGGTGGCGGTCAGGCGCGCGGCCAGCTCGCCGGGCAGCGCCTCGCCGCCGACCAGCACCCGTACCGAGGCCGGCCAGGGGCCCGCCTCCAGCACGCCCCGCCACAGAGACGGCACGCCCTGCACGACGGTCGCCCCGGACGAGAGCACGAGGTCCAGCAGTGCGGCCGGGTCCCGCACCGCGTCCCGGGGGGCCACCACCACCGACGCGCCCGACACCAGCGGCAGGAACAACTCCAGGGCCGCGATGTCGAACGACACCGTGGTCACGGCCACCAGCCGGTCACCGCCGGACAGGCGCACCCGCTCCCCCGCGCCCCGCAGGTGCGCCGCCAGCGCGGCGTGCGGGACCACGACGCCCTTGGGCCGGCCGGTCGACCCCGACGTGAAGATCACGTAGGCCGCGTCCTGCGGCCGCACCACCGTGCCGAGCGGCCCGCCGTCCGACCCCGCGACAGCAGGGTCCTCCGCCCGGACCCGCACGACGCCCTCGGGCAGCGCCGTGGAGGTGCACTCAGCCGAGGTGACCACGCACACGGGCGTGGCGTCCTCCAGCACGTGGGCGACGTGCTCTGCGGGATACTCCGGGTCCAACGGCAGATAGGCGGCGCCGGCCTTCAGCACCGCCAGCAGCGCCACCACCAGTTCGACGCCCCGCTCCAGACACACGCCCACCACGGAGCCCGCGCCCACGCCCGAGCCGACCAGGTGACGTGCCAGCCGGTTCGCCCGCGCGTCGAGCTCGGCGTACGACACCGCGACACCCTCGAAGACGACCGCGGTCGCCCCCGGGGTCCGGGCCGCCTGCGCCGCGAACAGCTCCGGCAGGAACACCGACGGCTCCTCCGCCGCCGTCCCGGCCCACTGCGCCAGCACTCGCTCGCGCTCGGCGTCGGTGAGCACCTCGACGCGGCTCACCGGCTCCGCCGGATGGGCGACCAGCTGCTCCAGCACCCGTACGAGACGCTCGGCCAGCTGCCCGGCCGACGCGGCCTCGAACAGATCGGCGGCCACCGTGAGCGAGCCGCGCAGACCGGCCGGCCGGCCCGCCTCGTCGAACGTCTCCCAGCAGTCCACCTCAAGGTCGAGTTTGGCCCCGTGGACGTTCGCCGAGGCCACCTCGACGCGCAGCCCGGGGAGTTCCAGCACCGCAGCAGCATTGTTCTGGAGATTCAGCATGACCTGGAAGAGCGGGTGGCGCGCCATCGAGCGGGTGGGCGCGAGCTCCTCCACCAGTTTCTCGAAGGGGACGTCCTGGTGCTCGAAAGCCGACAGGGCGGTCTCCTGCCCCCGGCTCAGCAGTTCGCGGAAGCTGGGGTCGCCCGCCAGGTCGGTGCGGATGACGAGGGTGTTGACGAAGAAGCCGACCAGGTCGTCCAGCACCGAGTCGGCGCGCCCGGCGACCGCCGAGCCGATCGGGATGTCGTCACCGGCTCCGAGACGGGCGAGCAGGACGGCCAGGGCGCTGCGCAGCACCATGAACGGGGTCACGCCCTCGGCCAGTGCCAGCTCCGACACCTTGGCGTGCGTCTCGGCGGGCACCTCCAGGGGCGCCCGATGGCCGCGATAGGAGCCGACGGCGGGACGCGGGCGGTCGACCGGCAGCGACAGTTCCTCGGGCACGCCTGTCAGGGCCTCGCGCCAGTAGGCGGTCTGGCGCGAGAGCCGGCTGTCCGGGTCACCCTCGTCGCCGAGCAGTTCGCGCTGCCAGAGCGCGTAGTCCGCGTACTGGACGGGCAACGGCTCCCACTCCGGCGCCCTGCCTGAGGTACGCGCCGCGTACGCCGCCGAGATGTCGCGGGCGAGGACGCCTATGGACCAGCCGTCGCCCGCGATGTGGTGAATGGTCAGGACCAGGGTGTGCTCCGCCGGGCCGGTCGAGTACAGCCAGGCCCGGATCGGGACCTCCCGCGCCAGGTCGAAGGCGTACTCCGCCGCGGCCGTGACGCGCTCGTCCAGGCCGGCCGGGTCGACCTCGGCCGCCGTCAGGGCCCAGTCCAGATCACCGAGTTCGAGGATCCGCTGGTACGGCTCGCCGTCGGTGACCTCGTAGACGGTGCGCAGCACCTCGTGGCGGCCGATGACGTCCCGCAGCGCCTCGTTCAGCGCGGCGCCGTCCACCCGGCCCGAGAGCCGGAGCACGACCGGCAGGTTGTACCTGGCGCTCGGTCCGTCCAACTGGCCGATGAACCACAGCCGGCGCTGGGCGAAGGACAGGGGAACCATCAGGACTCCTCGTGTTTGCGCATCGGCCGCAGAGCCGGCCTGGTTGATTTCTCGGTTCCCACGCGCCGGGCCAGGCCGGCCACGGTGCGTACCTCGAACACCGTCCGCAGGGGCAGGTCGACCCCCAGGACTTCGCGGACCCTGGTCACCAGGCGGGTGGCCAGCAGGGAGTGGCCGCCCAAGGCGAAGAAGTCGTCGTCCATTCCGACCTCCGCGAGGCCGAGCACCTCGCGGAACAGGCCGCCCAGGGCCTCCTCGCGGCTGTCGGCCGGCCCGCGGCCCCCGCCGGTCGGGTACACGGGGGCGGGCAGGGCCGCGCGGTCGAGCTTTCCGTTGGCGGACAGCGGCAGCGCGTCGAGCACCACGACCGCCGACGGGACCAGGTACTCGGGCAGCCGGTCGGCCAGGAACTCCCTGGTTCCGGCCGCCAGTTCGCCCTCCGCCAGGTCGGCGGGGCCGGCGGGGACGACGTAGGCGACCAGGCTCCGACTGCCGGAAGCGTCACCACGGGCGACGACCGCGGCCTGCGCCAGCCGTGGGTGCCCCGCGAGCACCTCGGCGACCTCGCCCGGCTCGACCCGGAAGCCGCGGATCTTCACCTGGTGGTCCGTCCGTCCGGCGAACACCAGCCGTCCGTCCGCCGTCCACCGTGCCCGGTCGCCGGTGCGGTACATCCGCGCGCCCGGCTCCAGCGGGCAGGCCACGAACCGCTCCGCCGTCAGCGCGGCCTGCTGCGCGTAGCCGCGGGACAGACCCGCGCCGGTGGTGTAGAGCTCGCCCTCGACTCCGACCGGGACCGGGCGCAGTCCGGCGTCCAGCACGTACACCCGGGTGTCGGCGATGGGGCTGCCGATCGGCACGGAGGCGGCGCCCTCGCTCAGTTCGCTCGGGAGGATCTCGTGGACGGTGGTGAAGGTCGTGTTCTCGGTCGGACCGTAACCGTTGAACAGCCGCACCCCGGGCAGTGCGGTCAGCAGGCGGCGGCAGTGCCCCGGTGACAGGGCGTCGCCGCCGGCCAGCAGACGGCTGAGCCCGGCCAGAGCGGACACGTCCTGGTCGACCACTTCGTGGAACAGGCCCGCCGTCAACCAGGCCGTGTCCACCGCGTGGGCGGTCAGGAAGGCCCGGAGCTCGGCCACCGACAGGGCGCCGGGCGCCGCGACCGCGACGGTGGCCCCGTTGAGCAGCGGGCCCCAGATCTCCAGGGTCGCCGCGTCGAAGGAGGCCGAGGAGAGCTGACCGACCACGTTCCCCGGACCCAGCTCCAGATAGCCGCAGTCGCGCACCAGCCGGTCGACGGCCCGGTGCGGCACGACCGTGCCCTTGGGCCGCCCGGTGGAGCCGGAGGTGTGGATGACGTAGGCCGCGTGGTCCGCGCACAGCGGCGCGCGCAGCTCCGCCGACCGCAGCGGGCCCTCCTCGAAGCCCGCCAGCTCGTGTGCCGTCTCCTCCTCGCCCAGCGCGACCCGGGTCAGGCCGGCGGCGGCCAGGGCGCCGCGGCCGTCCGTCAGCAGCAGGGTCGGCGCGGAGTCCGCCAGCATGTGGCTGATGCGATCCTCCGGGTACGAGAGGTCCAGCGGCAGATAGGCGCCGCCGGCCTTCACCACGGCGAGCAGGGCGACCACCAGGTCGACGCCCCGCTCCAGGGCCACCGCCACCACCGACTCGGGGGCCACGCCGCGGCCGATCAGCAGCCGCGCCAGCCGGTTGGCCCGCGCGTCCAGCTCGGCGTACGACAGGCTCACGCCGTCTGCGACCACAGCCGTCGCGTCGGGAGTCGCGGCGGCCTGCGCCGCGAACAGCTCCGGCAGCGTCGCCGCGGCGAGGCCGCGGCCGGTGCTGTTCCACTCGTCGAGCATCCGGTGCAGTTCGTCCTCGTCCAGCACCGCCACCGCGTCCAGCGGCAGCTCCGGGCCGCCGTCCAGCGCCGTCTCCAGCGCCGACACCAGGTTCGCCATCGCGTTGCGGGTCAGCTCGCCCACCGCGGCGCCGTCGGCCGGCGCCACCGAGTCCACGGACAGGGCGATGTCCTCGCCGTTGTCGTCGACCATCAGCGCCAGCGGGAAGTTCGTGCGCTCGTTCGCGAACACCAGGCGACTGCCGTCGAGTTCGCCGTCCCAGCGCTCGTCCAGGTTCTGGCCGGCGTTGCGCCGGTAGTTGATGAACGAGGTGAACAGCGGGCTGCCGCCGGCCACGCCGCTGGCGCGCTGGGCGAGCACCAGCGGGGCGTGCTCGTGCTCCAGCAGCTCCGCGAGCTGGCTGCGCATCGCGGTGACGGCCGCCACCACGCCGAGGCCCCGCCCCGGCATGCGCACCGGCAGGGTGTTGATGAACGGGCCGGGGATCCGGTCGGCGCCGGCGGCGGCGTTCATCCGGCCGGACAGAACGGTGCCGAAGACCACGGTCGGCTGGTTCGAGACGGCCGCGAGGACCCGGCTCCAGACCACGTGCAGCAGGGTCGCCGGGCTGGTGCCCAGACGGCGTGCCACCTCGCGCAGTCGGGCGTCCACCTCGGGGGCGGGCTCGACCCTGTTGCGGACCAGGGCGGCGCCGTCACCGCGCACGTCGACGAGGCCGAACGGCGCGGTCGGTTCCTCGACGTCGCCGAGCAGGGCCGCGAAGTACCGCTCGTGCTCCTCCCGGGCCACGCCGCCGCGGGCCTGGGCGACGAAGTCGCGGAACGGCAGCGGTGCGGGGAGTTCGGCGCTGCGGCCGGACAGGAAGGCCTTGACCTCGGTCAGCAGCACCACCAGCGCGGTGTGGTCGCGCACCATGTGGTGCGCCCGGACCAGAGCCAGCCATCCGTCGCCTCCGGGCGCGGCCGCGACGTGCAGGGTGATCAGCGGCGGGGCGGCCAGGTCCATCGAGTGGCCGCCACGAGCGACCAGTTCGGCCACCGGGTCGGCGGCCCGCGGGTCCAGCTCGACCTCGGTGACGGACAGCGGCGCCTGCCGCAGCACCACCTGCACCGGCTCGCGCAGGCCCTCCCAGACGTAGGCGGTGCGGTAGATGTCGTGCCGGTTCACCACCTGGTCCATGGCCCGGGCGAAGGCGTCCAGGCGCGCGCGGGAGTCGAACTCCAGGACCGCGGGCATCACGTAGGCGTCGTCGCCGCCGTCCGCGAGCATATGGTGGAAGAGCAGGCCTTCCTGGAGCGGGGCCAGCTGATAGACGTCCGCGATGTTGGCCGCGCCGCCGGGCACGGCCGCGACCACCGCGGCGACCTCCTCCTTCGTCAGGTCCACCATGGAGAGCATCTGCGGCGTGATCTCCTGGGCGCCCGCCGGGATCAGGTTGGCGGGCGCGGTGATCCGCTCGGCGCCCACGGAGGCAGCCACCCCCGCCGGGGACGGGGTGTCGAACAGGGTGCGGACCGAGATCGAGACGCCCTGCGAACGGAGCATCTCCACGAGCCGGACGGCCACCAGGGAGTGCCCGCCCAGTTCGAAGAAGTCGTCGTCCACGCCGACCCGTTCCAGGCCCAGCACCTCCGCGAACGCCGCGCAGACAAGCTCCTCGCGGGCATCGGCCGGTCCCCGGCCCACGCCGGCCCGGCCCGCGATGTCCGGGGCCGGGAGCGCCTTGCGGTCCAGCTTGCCGTTGGCGGCCAGGGGCAGGGCGTCCAGCACCACCACGGCGGACGGCACCAGGTGCTCCGGCAGTTTCTCGGCGGCGAACTGCCGTAGCTGCGTGGGCAGGCTCTCACCGCCCACGCCGTCGCCTGGCACCACGTAAGCGACCAGGCGGGTTTCGCCAGGGGCGTCCTGACGCGCGACGACCGCCGCCTGTGCGACCTGCCGGTGCGCGGCCAGCGCCGCCTGCACCTCGCCCGGCTCGATCCGGTAGCCGCGGATCTTCACCTGCTCGTCGGCGCGGCCCAGGAAGACCACCTGGCCGTCCGCGGCCCACTTGGCGAGGTCACCCGTGCGGTACATCCGCCGGCCCGGCTCGAAGGGGTTGGCGATGAAGCGCTCCGCCGTGAGGTCCGGACGCCTGACGTAACCCCGCGCCAGCTGCCCGCCGGCGACGTACAGCTCACCCGCCACGCCCACCGGCACCGGCTGCAGGCGGGCATCCAGCAGGTAGAAGCGGGTGTTGCCGACGGGCCGGCCGATCGGAACCACTCCGTCGGCGACCAGATCGGTCGTCAGCCGGGTGGTGGCGACGCCGATGGTGGTCTCGGTGGGGCCGTAGTGGTTGTGGACCGCGCACCCGTCGGCCGCGGCCACCAGCTGCCTCACCCAGTCCGGTGCGGCGGCCTCGCCGCCCAGGACCAGCGACCGCGCCGGAAGAACCCGCTCCAGGCCGGCCACCGCGCTCAGCGCCGCGAGGTGCGAGGGGACGATCTTCAGGTGGTCGATGCGGTGCTCGGCCAGGTAGCCGGCGACCGCGGCCGGGTCGGTGACCGCGCCCGCCTCCAGGATGTGCAGCTCCCCGCCGCTCACCAGACTCGCGAACAGCACCGTGTTGCCCAGGTCGGTGACCTGCGCCTGGAGCAGGGCGTGCCGGCCGCCCGGGCCGGTGTACCCGACCCGGGGCGGCACCGTGGCGACGTAGTTGGCCAACGCCCCGTGGGTGACCGCCACGCCCTTCGGGCGGCCGGTCGAGCCGGACGTGTAGATCACGTACGCCAGGCAGCTCGGGTCCGTCGCCGTCTCCGGCGCGATCACGGGGGCCGCGGCCAGCTGCATCGCCGTCAGCGTGCCGTCCAGCGTCACCGTGCGGATCCGGCCGGCCGGCAGCTCGTCGAGGAACTCCTCCGTGGTGAGCACCAGTGCCACCCGGCAGTCGGTGACCATGAAAGCCACCCGGTCGGCCGGCTGCTCCGGGTCGATCGGCAGATAACCGGCGCCGGCCTTCCAGACCGCCAGCATCGCGGTGATCATCTCGACCCCGCGCGGCAGCGCCAGGCCCACCGTGGACTCGGCGCCGACGCCCTGGCCGACCAGGTAGTGCGCCAGACGGTTCGCCCGCGCGTCCAGTTCGGCGTACGACACCCGCTCGCCGTCGGCGACGATCGCCACCGCGTCGGGCGTGCGCGCCGCCTGGGCCTCGAAGCGGTCGGCGACGGTACCGGCCGGCACTTCCGCCGCCGTGTCGTTCCACTCCGTGAGCAGCCGCGAGCGCGCGGCATCGCCCAGCACCCGGACCTCGTTCAGCGGCAGCTCCGGTCCGCCGTCCAACGCCTTCTCCAGCGCCTCGACCAGGTTTCCGGTCGTGGTGCACACCAGTGCGCCCACCTCGGCCGAGTCGATCGAGCCCACGGCGTCGACGGCGACCTCGATCCCGTCGCCGTTGTCGTCGACCAGGATGACCAGCGGATAGTTGGTGCGCTCCCGCGACAGCAGCAGGCGCGTGCCCTCCATCACCTCGCCCGCGCGTTCCTCGGGACTCCGCGCCTCGTTGCGCCGGTAGTTGATGAACGAGGTGAACAGCGGGGCGTCGCCGACGACGCGGCCGGCCCGCTGCGCCACCACCAGCGGCGCATGCTCGTGCTCCAGCAGCTCGGCCAGCTGGTCGCGCATCGCGGTGACGGCGGCGAGCACACCGTGGCGGTCCGTCAGAGCGCGGACCGGCAGCGTGTTCATGAACGGTCCGGGCACCCGGTCGGCGCCCGCCCCGGAGTTCATCCGGCCGTACAGCACCGTCCCGAAGACCACGTCCTCGCGGCCGCTGACCGCGGCCAGCACCCGTGCCCAAGCCACATGCAGCAGCGTCGCAGGGCTGGCGCCCAGACGGCGCGCTGTCTCCCGCAGGCGGGTGTTCAGCTCATCGCTGAAGGCCGTCACCCCGTGCACGGTGTCCGCGCCGTCGCCGCGCACGTTCAGCACCCCGTACGCCGCGGTCGGCTCGTCCACACCGGCGAGCAGACCGGCGAAGTACCGCTCGTGCTCCGCGAGCGGTACTCCGAGGCGCGCCTGTGCGACGAAGTTGCGGAACGGCATCGGAGCGGGCAGGTCCGCGGCACGTCCGGCCACGATGGTCCGCACCTCGCTCAGCACGACGTCGAGCGCGGTGTGGTCGCGCACCGTGTGGTGCATGCGGGTCAGCGCCATCCAGCCACCGCCGGGCAGCGCCGCGTAGTCGACCCGCAGGAGCGGTGCGTGGCCCAGGTTCATCGAGGAGCCGACGATCGCCTGCAGCTCAGCGGCCGGGTCGGTGGTGTCCGCGCCGAGGGTCACCTCGCTCACGGGCAGCACGGCACGCCGCCAGACCACCTGCAAGGGCTCGCGCAGACCCTCCCAGACGAAGGACGTACGGAAGATGTCGTGCCGGTCCACGACCAGTTGCAGTGCCTCGACGAATGCGTCCAGACGCTCCCGGGTGTCGAACTCCAGCGCCGCCCGCAACACATAGGCGTCCTCGCCGCCCTCGGCGAGGAGGTGATGGAAGAGCAGGCCCTCCTGCAGCGGGGCCAGCGGGTAGACGTCCGCGACGTTGGCGGCGCCACCCTCGACGGTGGCCACGATCCGCTCGATCTCGTCGGTGTTCAGGTCGACGAGCTGGAGCATCTCCGGCGTGATCTCCTGCGCGTCGGCGGGGATGAGGTTCGCCGGCACCTCCACCTGCGCGACGCCGGTGGAAGCGGCCAGAGCGGCCGGGGTGGGGGCCTGGAACAGCGTTCGCACGGACACCACGACACCCCGCAGGCGGAGCTGCTCTACGAGACGGATCGCCAGCAGAGACTGGCCGCCGAGCCGGAAGAAGTTGTCGTCGACGCCGACGCTCTCCAGGCCCAGCACCTCGGCGAAGGCCGCGCAGACCACCTCCTCACGCACACTCGCCGGGCCGCGGCCGGAGCCTGTGGAGTACTCCGGCGCCGGCAGGGCCCTGCGGTCCAGCTTGCCGTTGGCGCTCAGGGGCAACTCGTCCAGGACGACGACGGCCGAGGGCACCATGTACTCCGGCAGCCGCGACGCCGCGAATTCCCGCACACTCTCGGCCAGTTCGGTGCCACCGCCGGTGTCCGGGACGACGTAGGCCACCAGACGCCTGTCACCCGCCACATCCTCACGCGCGATCACCGCCGCCTGCACCACCCGCGCATGCCCGGCGATCACCGCCTGCACCTCACCCGGCTCGATCCGGAAACCGCGGATCTTCACCTGCTCATCCGCACGGCCCAGATACTCCAGATGGCCGTCCGCCCGCCAACGGGCGATGTCACCGGTGCGATACATCCGCAGCCCCGGCTCGAACGGATTCGCCACGAACCGCTCCCCGGTCAGACCGGCACGACCCACATACCCACGCGCCAACTGCACACCCGCGAGATACAACTCCCCCGCCGCACCCACCGGAACGGGGCACAGCCCCGCATCCAGCACATACACCCGGGTGTTGGCCACCGGCCCACCGATCGGCACCACACCACCACTGGTCTGCTCCGGCTCGCACTCCCACGCCGTGACATCGACCGAAGCCTCCGTCGGCCCATACAGGTTGTGC
>NZ_JAHHIU010000015.1 GCF_024539815.1 Streptomyces hayashii | reverse complement strand
GGCGGGTGAGGTGAGGTGAGGTGAGGTGAGGTGGGGTGGGGAACGACGAAGCCCCGGTCGCGGGACCGGGGCTTCGGTGTTCGAGCGGAGGCGGAGGGATTTGAACCCTCGATGGGATTGAAGTCCCAAACCGCATTAGCAGTGCGGCGCCATAGACCGGACTAGGCGACGCCTCCAGCACAACCGCTCGCGTGTGTGCGAGTGGTGCGTGCAGATGATGACACAGTCGAGCGGCGTGTCACCAATCGGCTCCCACGGTACTAGGCACCCCGGTCGCAGGGCAAAGGCGTTGTCGGGGCGCAACGTCGTCGGCGGTGCGCCGTTAGTACGGTCATGCTCCAGGTCACCCCGCTCCGACGGTTCGCCGTCACCGTCTCCGCCGCCTGCGCCGCCGTGATCGCCGCCTCCGGCGCGGGCCCCGGCGCCGCCTACGCCGGGACGGTCGACGCGCTCACCGCCGTCACCCCGCTGGTCGGCGACTCCGCCCCCGTCGCGCCTCCGCCCGTCAGGGAGGAGGACCAGGTCTCCGGCGACCATCTCACCGTCACCGTCCGGCACGCCGGTGCGCGGGCGGACGGGACCTTCGAGGTGTACTGCCACCCGGACGGCGGCAGTCATCCGGACGCGGCGGACGCGTGTGCCGCCTTGGACCGGGACAGCCGATGGGGGCGGGACGTCTTCGCGCCCGTGCCCGAGGGCGGGGTCTGCACGATGCGGTACGGCGGGCCGGCCACCGCGCATGTCACCGGGCGCTGGGCCGGGCGGCCGGTCGACGCCGTGTACGACCGGAGCAACGGTTGTGAGATCGAGCGGTGGGACCGGCTCGTGCCGCTGCTGCCCGATCTGCGCCCGGTGGGCCGCTGAGGCGGTCGACGCCGAGCCTGTCGGCCCTCCAGGCCGCTGTCGGCAGCTGAGCCTGTCGGCCGCCGAGCCTGTCGGTCGTTGAGGCGGTTGGCCGGGCGGGGGTCCTGGGCGCCGGGTCCCGGCCCCCGGGGTCCTGACCCCCGGAGCCCTCGGCCCCGGGCATGGGCCGGCCGCCGGGGTGTCGGATCCCGTCGAGTCGGGGGAGACGGGTGGGGCGGAGGAGTGGGGCGGAAGCACCTGTTCCGTAAAGGTCGGGCGAAGGTCCCGCGAAGTCGTGGACCGTCCGGATCACGCGTCGAGCGGGCTTCGTGGCAGGCCGACGGGCGACAGGGCCGGTGGGGACGGGCACGGACATACGTTCTGTGGTGCTTCGTCGTGCGAGCTCCCTCTCATCCGGCGTCGCCGAAGGGACCCCAGCCCTTAGACTCCCTCGCGTGACACGCTGCGGACCGGTTGGCAAGATGGCCCGAGCGGTCGGCAAAGTGCGGTAACAGGGAGGAAGCGACTCGTGAGCAGCAGGCCATCCCGAGGCGCTGCTCGCCTCGCAGCCATACTCGACGCGCTTCCCGACGCGTTGTTGCTGGTCAACGCCAACGGGACCGTCGTCAATGCGAACACCATCGCGCTTGAGGCCTTCGAGACCCCGGGCACGGCGCTGGTGGGGCGGGGGCTGCTCGATCTGCTCCCGCAGTTCGACTCCAAGCTGATCCCGGGCTCCATGCGGCGGCCCGACCACATGGACCCGCGCGGTCAGACCAAGCCGACCCGGATGGTCGCCCGCCGAACCGACGGCACCGAGTTCCCGGTCGAGGTCACCAGCGCCAACCTTGAGAACGGCCAGCAGGCGTACGACGGCTACGGCTACGCGTCCGCCTCCGACGAGCTGCTGATGCTCGTCGTACGCGATCTCTCCGGCACCGTCGACACCGAGGCCGAGCTGGCGCGTTCGCAGCGGCAGACCGAGATGATCCTGCGGGCCGCGTCCGAGGGCGTCGTCGGCACCGACACCGACGGCCGGATCGTGCTCGTCAACCCGGCCGCCGCCCAGATACTGGGGTACCGGGCCAGCGATCTCGGCGGCAAGGAGCTGCACGACCTCGTGCTGCACTCGCGCGCCGACGGCTCACCCTTCGCGTACGACGACTCGCCGCTCGCCGACACGCTGCGCTCCGGGCGCAAGCACCGGGTGCGCGGGCAGGTGCTGTGGTCCAAGGGCGGGGACAGGGTCGCGGTCGACCTGACGACCGCGCCCGTGCGCGACGGCGATCAGCTCGTCGGCGCCGTCATGACCTTCACCGACCGGCGGCCCTTCGACGCCCTCGCCGAGGAGAAGGACTCCGTCGAGAAGCGGCACGCGGCGGAGTTGGAGAAGCTCTCCGAGGAGCATGCCTCCGACCTCACCGCACTGCGCCAGCAGCACGTCACCGAGCTGGAGGAGCTGCGCGAGCGGCACGAGGAGGAGCTCGCGGCGGGCGAGGAGCGCTACGCCGCCCTGGGCGAACGGGAGAAGGACCGCTACGAGGCGCTCGCCGGCCGGCACGAGCAGCTGCTCACCCTGCTCGGCGGCTCCCTGCGCGGCCCCCTGGACGAACTGCGCCGCGAGCTGGCCGCGCTCGCCGCGGACGACGCCGGTCAGCTGTGGCCCGAGGCCAACCAGGTGCTGCATCACCTGTCGGCCGGCTACTCGCGGATCACCACGCTCATCGACAACGTCCTCGGGTACCAGCGGCTGGACACGGGGGCGGAGGTCGTCGTCCGGACGAAGGTGATGCTGGACGCCGTCGTCGCGGCCGGCGTCGACGGAGCGGTCGACCTCATCGGACCGGGACGGGTCCAGTTCGCCGTGCACGCGCCGCCCATCGAGGCCGAGGTCGACGCGCGGCTCCTCGCGACCGCCCTCGCCCATCTCGTGGCCGACGTCGCGGGTGTGGACGCGACCGGCAACGCGCCCGTCTCGGCGGGCGGTTACATGGACAACACCGTCGTGGTGGCGGCCGCTCAGCGCGGCGAGGTCGTGCGCATCGAGGTGCGCGGTCCGTACGCGGGCGGCGACCCCGTGCACGAGCCGATCGTGCGGGGCATCGTGCGGGCGCACGGCGGGGTGCTGCAGACGCACGAGGTGCCGGGCATGAGCGGCAGCGCCTATGTGCTGGAGGTTCCGTTGGGCGGCGGGGCCGGGGCCGTCGCGGCTCCGGCGGCCATGGCGCTGCCCGCCCTCGCGGCCGGTCCCGGCGCGGGCACCGACGAGGACGCCCCGGGCGAACAGGGCGTCGGCGGACGTCGGCGGGCCCGGCGGTCCTCGGTGGACGCCTTTCTGGAGAGCGACGCTCCGCTTCCCGGCGCGGACGGCGGCGGGGACGCGGACGCGTCGGCTCCGACCGGACGCCGGCGCAGGCGTGGCCCGGCCGCACAGGAGATCCCGGGCGAGCTTCCGCCCGCGGTGGGCGAGGCCGAGGGCGCGGACGGCGCGAACGGCTCCGGCGGCAGCGGACGGCGGCGCGGACGATCGGCCGAGGTCGCCGTCGTGGGCGACGCGGGAGCCGAGGGGGGTGTGAGCGAGGGGGCCGTCGTCACCGCGGCGGAGCACGCTGCGGGAACCGCCGCCTCGGGCACGGGACTCGGCGGCACCGTCCCGCCGCAGGGCGTCCCTGCTCCGGGCGGGCGCCGGGCCCGGCATGCGCCGGACGAACAGCAGGCGCAGAACGCCCTGCCGCCCGCCCTGCCCGCGCTCGCGAGCGCGCCGGCGGAGTTCCAGGGCACGTCCGACGCCCCCTCGGGCGCGAGTTCGGAAGCGGAAGCGGAGAGCGGGCAGCCTACGGGGCGTCGTCGGCGTGCGCTGGCCGCCGCGAACGAGCGTGCCGCGGCCCAGGAGGCGGGGCCCCGCGCGGTGTTCGCCCTGCCGCCCGCGGCGGCGGACCGGGGGCCGGACGGCTCCGGCGGTTCCAACGATTCCAACGGTTCCCACGGCACGAGCGCGGCGGACCAGGCCCGGGCCGGGGGGCCGGTGCCTCCCGCGGGCGCGGGGCCCCTTCCCGCTCCGGTGCCCGGAGCCGTTCATGTCCCCGCGCAGTCGCAGGTTCAGGCGCAGTCGCACTCTCAGTCTCCGGTTCAGGGCCAGGCTCCGCTTCCGGCGCAGGCCCACGGCCCTGTCCCCGTTCCCGTCGCCCTCCCCGTGCAGGCTCCGATTCCCGCACAGGCGCAGGGGCCGGATCAGGTGCCGGGTCAGGGGCCGGGTCAGGGGCCGGGCCAGGTGCCCGTTCAGGGTTCAGCGAACGACCCGGCGACGGACCACGGTCGGCATGACGCCGTCACGCACGACCAGTCCGAGGACCACACCCCGCCCCAGCCGCACCCGACGAGCGCGCCCACAGGTCGTCGCCGTCGCGCCGTCGCCCAGCCGCCCGCCGACGGCGTCGGCGCACCCGGACAGGCCGGACAGGCCGGACAGGCCGGGCCCATGGTGGCCCAGGCGGCGGTCCCGGCACAGGCCCAGCCGCAGGGCGGGCAGCCCGTCGTCGGCGCCCAGCCCGTCCCGGCCCCCGGGGCCGTCCCGGGGCAGCCGTCGCCCGGGCAGTCCTCCGCAGCTCAAGCCGCCCAAGCCGTGCCCGGCCCTCTGAGCGCTGTCGCACCGCCGGCGTCCGGGCAGGGGCATCCGCTTCCGGCCGAAGCGGCGCCGGGGGCTGCCCCGAGCGCGCCGCTGCCGCCGAACGGCGCAGCGGCCCCCGCTCAGGCCGCGCCGGCCGCCCCGCTCACGCCGACCCCGGGCGGCGGCACCCCGCTTCCGCCCGAAGCCGCCGTCGGACAGCCGCGGGCCGCGCAGCCGTTGCCCGCCGAGGCCGCGGCCGCGGCCGCGCCTGCCGTGGACCCCAACTCCACTCAGGGCCGTGCGATCAGCGTGCGGACCCTGGGCCAGGGCGTGCCGTTCACCCGGCAGGCCGCGCAGGTGCAGCAGGTGCAGCAGGTGCAGCAGGTGCAGCGCTCTCACCCAGCTCAGCAAGTACTCCAGGCGCCGTCCACGTCGGCTTCGGCCACCCCTGCTCCGCACTCGTCCGGCGGTTCCGGGCGGCGGCGCAAGCTGGGGACGCCGCCCGATCCGACGGCCCGCCCGGAGCAGGCCGCCCGGCCGCACCCGTCGGCCGAACAGCCCCTCCCGCCCCCGGCCGGGCAGACTCCCGTGACCTCGTCGGCCCCGCCGGTCCCGACCGCGCCGCAGGCCGCTGCCGGGCCCGCCCCGATGCCGTCGCCGCAGGCGCACCCCTCGCTCGCGGGACAGGCACGGCTCGCGCCCGGCGGCTCGGGCACCGAGGGCGCCGGACGGTCGTACGCCATAGGAGCACCGGACGAGAACGCCGCCGAGGGGCCCGAGCCGCTGGACGGTCCCGGCGGGGCCGTCGAGGTGGCGGACCCGCCGCGGCCGCAGCCGCTGGACGACGAGCTGCCGCCGGAGCCGCTGGACAACCCACGCCGGCTGCTGGTGTGGCCCGCGCCGGACGTCCACACGCAGCAGGCGCTCAGCGACCGCGGCTACCGTCCGGTGATCGTGCACTCGCGCGAGGAGGTCGACGCCCAGATCGCCGCGTACCCGGCCGCGCTGTTCGTGGACCCGCTGACCGGGCCGATCACCCGCACCGCGTTGCAGTCGCTGCGTACGGCGGCCGTCGCCGCAGAGGTCCCGGTGCTGGTCACGGCCGGACTCGGGCAGGCGACGCGCGAGGCGGCCTACGGCGCCGACCCCGCCGTCCTGCTGAAGGCGCTCGCGCCGCGCGACAGCGAGCAGCACCCGCCGCGGGTGCTGCTCGTCGAGGAGCACGCCGAGATCGCCCTCGCGCTGACCTCGACGCTGGAGCGGCGCGGGATGCAGGTGGCCCGGGCGGCCAGCGACGCGGACGCCGTCACCCTCGCCGGGCAGTTGCGGCCGAACCTGGTGGTGATGGACCTGATGCAGGTGCACCGGCGGCAGTCCGGGATCCTGGACTGGCTGCGGGCCAACGGGCAGCTCAACCGCACCCCGCTGGTCGTCTACACGGCGGCCGTGGACCAGGCTGACCTGCCGCGGCTCGCTTCGGGAGAGACGGTCCTCTTCCTCGCCGAGCGGTCGACGAGCCCCGAGGTGCAGGGCAGGATCGTGGACCTGCTGGCCCGGATCGGCACCAACTAGCCGCCCGCCCGGAAGCCGTACGCCGCCCGGGAGCTGCCTGGGGCCGTCCCTCCGCGGGCCGCGGGCCGTCGGCCGCCGGCCGTCCGAGGGCTGCCCGGGATCTCCGCCGGGCGGGTGCCGTCCGCGGATCTACCGGGCGGGTGCCGTCCCGGGGGCCCCGCCGGGCGGGTGCCGTTCGGTGGCGTCCCTGGGCCCGGCTCCTCAGTTCGCGATGATCCTGCGGGCCGCCTCCTTGATGGAGGTGCGCAGACGGTCGCGGTCGGTGTCCTCGCCGCCCGCCAGGATGCGGCTCATCTGGGGGACGACGGTGGTCCAGTTGGCGATCGCGATCAGCAGGAAGAGCAGGTCGCGGGCGGGGATCGCGTCGGTGATCACGCCCCGGTCCTGGCCGTCCTGCATCGCGCCGACCTTGAGCGCGTAGTGCTGGCGGCGTTCCGCCTCGTCGGGCAGCTCGGCGGTGCCGTACTCGATGCCCTCCCAGTAGAGGAGACGCAGCAGCTCGGGATGGGCGGCGTGGTAGTCCATCAGACGGTCGAGCCAGCCCTCGATGTCGTCCGGGTCGACGGGGACGGCCGCCGCCAGGTTGACCATGCTGTGGCCGAGGACCAGGGAGAACAGCTGGGACTTGTTGCCGAAGTAGGCGTAGATCAGCTGCTTGTTCGCCTTGGCCTCGGCGGCGATGCGGTCGATGCGCGCGCCCGCGATGCCGTGCCGGGCGAACTCCGCGACGGCGGCGTCGAAGATCCGGGCTCGGGTGGCCTCGGGATCCCTGGTGTTTGCCATGGGCACATCGTAGCGAGATACCTAACCAACTAGTTGGTTGACAGGGAATCGACGCGCGTCCCAGACTGTTGCACCGTCGTTCCAACCAACTGGTTGGTTGCCTGAGTCGCCGCGAAGGAGCGCCTCCCCCATGTCGTCCGCAGCAACCCGCACACCGGCCGCCGCCGCGCATCGGCGGATCCCGGCGGAACCGGCCACGGACCGGAGCCGGAATCTCCTCCTGGTCCTCATCGCCCTGTGCACCGCCGTCACGGCCGCCAACATCTACGTCGCGGCCCCGCTGCTCCCGCTCATCGCCCACGACTTCGGTTCGACGTCCTCGGCGGTGGCCTGGATCGCCTCGGTCGCGCAGTTCGGCTACGCGGCCGGCCTGCTGTTCTTCGCCCCGCTCGGCGACCGTGTGAACCGGCGCCGGCTGGTCGCCGCCCTCTCCCTGGTCACGGCCGTGGCGCTGATCGCCGGCGCGGCGGCGACCGGAGCCGCGACCCTCGCGGCGGCCGTGCTCGTCGCCTCCGCCGCCACGGTGGTCCCGCAGCTCCTCGTCCCGCTGGTCGCGGCACGGGCCCCGGCCGACCGGCGCGCCCGGCACGTGGCCGCCGTCATCGCCGGACTGTTCACCGGCGTCGTCGCGGCCCGCGTGCTCGGCGGGCTCGCCGGGCAGGCCTTCGGCTGGCGGACGGTGTTCGTCGGCGCGGCCGTCCTCACCACGGTCCTGGGGCTGCTGACCGCGGCCGCGCTCCCGGCCGAAGACCGGCGTGCCCGTGAGGGTCACCTCTTCGCCGGTCTCACCGCGATGCCGGGTCTGGTGCGGCGCTCGCCCGACCTGTGGCGGGCCTGCGTGCGGCAGGCCGGCATGTACGGCGCGTGGAGCGCCCTGTGGACCTCACTCGCGCTGCTGCTGACGGACGGCGTGTACGGCCTGTCGACCGCGACCGCGGGTCTCTTCGGCCTCTTCGGACTGTCCGCCAGCGTCGTGGCGCCCCTGGCCGGCGGGTTGGTCGACCGCTTCGGCGCGGCGAAGACGGTCCGCGGCGCGTACCTGCTCGCCGCCGTCTCCGTCCCGCTGTTCTGGCTGGGCGGGCACGTCATGGCGGCGCTCTTCGTGGCCGCAATCGTGATCCACGCGGCTCTCGTCGCGTCCCACGTCGCCAACCAGACCCTCGCCCTGACGACCACCTCCGCGCCGGCGACCGCCAACAGCGCCTATGTGGTCGCGGGCTTCGCGGGCGGCGCCGGCGCCTCGGCCCTGGCCGGCCTCGCCTTCGCCCGCTTCGGCTGGGGCGGGGTCGTCGCGGTGGCGGCCGCGTGGCTGGTCCTGGGCTGGACCACGACCGCCGGACGCCCCCGGCCCGCCACCGGGCAGGGGACGAGGTGAGGTCCAGCGGCCGGCCCGTCACCGGACCACGGCCTCGGGGCGCCGGACCGGCCCGACGCCCCGCGCGACCCGGCCCGCGCGACCCGGCCCGCGCGACCCGGCCCGTACGACCCGCACACCCCCCTGCGACCCGTCCGACCCGTACGACCTGTGCGGCCCGTACGACCGGTGCGACACGCCCCTACGACCCGCGCCGGGCGGGAACGCGGTGCTCAGAGGCGGGTGACGTCCAGGTCGCCGTCGGCGTACCGCCTGCGCAGCACCTTCTTGTCGAACTTGCCGACGCTCGTCTTCGGGACGGCCTCGATGATCGTCCAACGCTCGGGGAGCTGCCACCTGGCGATCCCGCCCTCGTCGGCGAGGAAGGCGCGCAGGGACGCGAAGTCGGCGCCGGAGCCCTCCTTGAGGACGACCGTGGCCAGCGGGCGCTCGCCCCACTTCTCGTCCGGGACGGCGACGACCGCGGCTTCCATGACGTCGGGGTGGGCCATCAGCGCGTTCTCCAGCTCGACCGACGAGATCCACTCGCCGCCGGACTTGATGACGTCCTTCGCGCGGTCGGTGAGCGTGAGGAAGCCGTCGGGGGAGATGGTGCCGACGTCACCCGTCTTCAGCCAGCCGTCCTCGCTGAACTTGTCGGCGGGGCGCAGGGGTTCGGCGTCGGGGCCGTTGTAGTAGGCGCCCGCGATCCACGCGCCGCGCACCTCCAGCTCGCCGGCGGACTCCCCGTCCCAGGGCAGGCGTTCGCCGCCGCCGCCGGTGAGGCGGGCCTCGACGCCGGCCGGGAAGCGGCCCTGGGTGATGCGGTAGGCGAACTCCTCGTCGGTGCCGACCGCGTGGGCCGGCGGCCGCGCGACGGTGCCGAGCGGTGAGGTCTCCGTCATGCCCCAGGCATGGCAGACGCGCATGCCCAGTGCGTCGAAGGCGGCCATCAGGGAGGGCGGGCAGGCCGCGCCGCCGATGGTGACCTGGGTGAGGGTGGACACGTCCCGCGGCTTGGCGGTGAGCTCCGCGAGCAGGCCCTGCCAGATGGTGGGGACGGCCGCCGCGTGGGTCGGCCGTTCGCTCTCGATCATCTCGGCGAGCGGCGCGGGCTGCAGGAACCGGTCCGGCATCAGCATGTTGACGCCGGTCATGAAGGTGGCGTGCGGCAGGCCCCAGGCGTTGACGTGGAACTGCGGGACCACGACGAGCGAGGTGTCCTGGTCGGTGAGCCCCATCGACTGGGTCATGTTCACCTGCATCGAGTGCAGATAGATCGACCGGTGGCTGTAGACCACGCCCTTGGGGTCGCCGGTGGTGCCCGAGGTGTAGCACATGGCGGCCGCCGAGCGTTCGTCGAGCTCGGGCCAGTCGTACGTCGCGGGCCTCCCCCTGAGGAGCTCCTCGTACTCGTGCACGCGCGCGTGGGCGCCGTCGAGGAGGGAGCGGTCGCCGGGGCCGGACACCACGACGTGCTCGACCGTCCGCAGGTGCGGGAGCAGCGGCGCGAGCAGGGGCAGCAGGGATCCGTTGACCAGGACGACCTTGTCGGCCGCATGGTTGACGATCCACGCGAGCTGCTCCGGGGGCAGGCGCAGGTTGAGGGTGTGCAGCACGGCGCCCATGGAGGGGATCGCGAAGTAGGCCTCGACGTGCTCGGCGTTGTTCCACATCAGCGTGGCGACCCGGTCGTCGCCGGTCACTCCGAGCTCGTCGCGCAGGGCGTGCGCCAGCTGGGCCGCGCGGTCGCCGATCCCGGCGAAGGAGCGGCGGTGCGGCTCGCCCTCGCCCGTCCAGGTGATCACCTGCGACGTCCCGTGGATCTTCGCCCCGTGGGTGAGGATCCTAGAGATGAGCAGCGGTACGTCCTGCATGGTGCTCAGCACGGCGTCCTCCCAGGGCGACGACATCGCCTACGCGGTGGTCATTGTTGCGCTGATTCTGCGCACATACCGCGTGGTATGTCACTAGCTGACGATGATCGATCACGTCACGACAAAGCCCAGGTCAGCACACCAGGTCGCGCGCTATCGAACAAGTCCCAGCTCAGGGTCCTCCCGGAGCTTGCCCAAGGCCCGCGACACCGCAGACTTCACCGTGCCCACGGAGACGTCCAGCACTTCGGCCGTCTGGGCCTCGCTGAGATCCTCGTAGTACCTGAGGACGACCATCGCCCGCTGCCGCGCGGGCAGCTTCATGATCGCCCGCCACATGGCGTCGTGCAGCGCCTGCCGCTCCGCCGGGTCGTCGCCGCCGACCGGATCCGGCTCCGGCAGCTCGTCGCACATGAACTCGTCGACCTTGCGCTTGCGCCACTGCGACGTGCGCGTGTTCAGCAGGGCCCGGCGGACGTAACCGTCCAGCGCCCGGTGGTCCTCGATCCGCTCCCACGCGACGTACGTCTTGGTGAGCGCGGACTGCAACAGGTCCTCCGCATCGCACGGGTTCGCGGTCAGCGACCTCGCGGTGCGCAGCAGCACCGGCTGCCGGGCCCTGACGTACGACGCGAAGGACGGGTACGAGGAAGGCCGCGTCATCCCGTTCGAAGCGCTGGTGCACACGGATGTGGTCATGGCTCCACGCTAGGTTCGCTCCCCGGCCGCGCGGATCGCCCGCAGGTCCCGAAGCCGCGTCCGTCTCAGGTTGTAGGGGTGGTGCAAGGCCCACCTCCTGAAGGTGGACGAGAAGTCCCCGACTCCTGCGGGATGACCCCTGGTACTGCGGGATGACCCTCGGTGCTGCGGCACGCCGCCTTGAAATCAGCAGGACGACCGCGGACGTGCGACAGAGACCCGCGGGCGCAGAGGCGACACGCAGCCCGACCGAGGCCCGACCGACGGAAAGGCGACACGGCCGGACCGGCGCCCGCCGACGGACGGACAAGGCGACACGGCCGGACCGAGGCCCGACCGACGGACGGACAAGGCGACACGGCCGGACCGAGGCCCGACCGACGGACACAGCGGACCGATGCCCCGGGACGTTCAGCCGTCAGAGGTGAGCAGCAGGCCCGACGTCGGCACTCCGGTCCCCGCCGTCACCAGGACCCGAGCGGCCCCCGGCCGCTGGTTCACCGAGGTGCCGCGCAGCTGTCGTACGGCCTCCGCGATGCCGTTCATCCCGTGGAGGTACGCCTCCCCGAGCTGACCGCCGTGGGTGTTGAGCGGCAGCCGGTCCTCCGCGACGAAGGCCGCCGCCTCGCCGGGGGCGCAGAAGCCGAACTCCTCCAGCTGCATCAGCACGAACGGGGTGAAATGGTCGTACAGGATGCCCACGTCGATGTCGGCGGGCGCCAGCCCGGAGCTGCGCCACAGCCGGCGGGCGACCACGGACGACTCCGGCAGCCCGGTGAGATCGTCCCGGTAGAAGCTGGTCATCTGCTCCTGGGCCCGGCCCGCGCCCTGCGCCGCCGCCGCGACCACGGCGGGCGGCCTCGGCAGGTCGCGGGCCCGCTCCAGCGAGGTGACGACCAGAGCCTGACCGCCGTCCGTCTCCTGACAGCAGTCCAGCAGCCTGAGCGGCTCGGCGATCCAACGCGAGGCAGCGTGGTCGGCGAGGGTGATCGGGCGGCCGTGGAAGTACGCCGCCGGGTTGGTCGCCGCGTGCCGCCGGGCGGTGACGGCGACGGGCCCGAAGGCCTCCTCCGCGCTGAGCCCGTAGGCGTACAGGTACCGCTGCGCCGCCATCGCCACCCAGGAGGCGGGCGTGAGCAGACCGAACGGCAGCGACCAGCCGAGCGCCGCGCCCTCCGCCGACGGCTCCCGGTGCCGCACCCCCGACCCGAAGCGGCGCCCGGAGCGCTCGTTGAAGGCGCGATAGCAGACGACGACCTCGGCCACCCCCGTCGCCACGGCGAGGGCCGCCTGCTGCACCGTCGCGCAGGCCGCCCCGCCGCCGTAGTGGACCCGGGAGAAGAACGACAGCTCGCCCATGCCACAGGCCTGCGCCACGGTGATCTCCGGGCTGGTGTCCATCGTGAAGGTCACCAGACCGTCCACGTCGGCGGGCGTGAGGCCCGCGTCGGCCAGGGCGGCTCGCACCGCCTCCGCCGCCAGTCGCAGCTCGCTGCGCCCCGAGTCCTTGGAGAACTCCGTGGCCCCGATGCCTACGATCGCGGCCCGGCCGCCGAGGGAGTCCCGTCCGCGCCCGCTCACGCGCCGGCCTCCTCGGGAAGGGTCAGCGTGACCGTCCCCGTGACATGCCGGCCCACGCCGTTGTCCCCGGTGATCCGCACCACGGCCGTGTCGCCGTCGACCTCCTCGACCCGCCCCCTCAACACCATGGTGTCTCCCGGGTAGTTGGGCGCGCCCAGCCGGATGGCGACCTTGCGGAGCACCGCCTCGGGGCCGAAGCAGTCGGTGAGGTAGCGGCCGACCAGGCCGTTGGTGGTGAGGATGTTCATGAAGATGTCGGGCGACCCCTTGCGCCGGGCCAGCTCGGGATCATGGTGCACGTCCTGGTAGTCGCGCGAGGCGAGGGCGCCGGCGACGATCAGGGTCCGGGTGACGGCGATCTCCAGCGGCGGCAGCTCGTCTCCGGCCTTCACTCGGCCCCCTCCCGCGCGCGGAACACGGGCAGCGTCAGCTCGTCGTCGTAGACCCGGAACTCCAGCGCCACCGGCATCCCGATGCGCACCTTGTCGTAGGGCACGTCGACCACGTCGCTGATCACGCGGACGCCCTCGGCGAGCTCGATCAGCCCCACCGCGTAGGGCGGGGAGAACGCCGGGAAGGGCGGGTGGTGCATCACGACGTACGAGAAGACCGTGCCCTCGCCGCCCGCGTCGACGGTGTCCCACTCCGCCGAACCGCAGGCGTTGCAACCGGGCAGCCAGGGGAAACGCAGGGTGTCGCAGGCGGCACAGCGCTGGATGAGGAAGCGGTGGTCGCGGACTCCCGCCCAGAAACCGGCGTTGTCGCGGTTGACGACGGGACGCGGCCGAAGCTCCGCCCGCTTCGCCTCCGGCACCGCGGTCCTGACCTTGGTCGTAGCGAAAGCGGAAGGGGAAGCGGGAGGGGAAGCGGGAGCAGCAGCAGAAGCGGAAGGGGAAGCGGAAGGGGAAGCGGTAGCCGCGGCCGTCCCGGCCTCCGGGCTCCTCGACGCCCCGACGGGCGCGTACTTGAGAATGCGGAAGCGGTGGGTGCCGACGAGCGACCCGTCCACGCGGACCTCGGTCCGCGTCGTCACGAAGTATCCGGCGCCCAGCTTGGTCGCCTTGCGCCGCGAGACCGACTCGATCACCGTGTCGAAGGCGACCTCGTCCCCGGGGCGCAGCGGGCGCACGTACTCCTGCTCGCAGTCGGTGGCGACGACCGCGGTGCAGCCCGCGTCGTCGAGCAGGGACAGCAGTTCGTCATAGGCCTGCGCCCGCCCCGTGTGACCGCTCAGACCGCCCATGATCCACGCCTGGAGCATGGTGGGCGGGGCGATCGCACCGGGACCTGCGTACGCCGGGTTGGCATCGCCCATCGCCTCGCACCAATGCCGGATCATGGGCGCGTTGACGGGGTCCCGGCCCACGCCCGACACCGCGGCGGGGCGGCCCTCGTAGGCCTTGAGCCGCAGGTGGAGATGGTCGTCGTCGTCCACGGCCGCACTCCTTCCAGACGGTTTCTGACTGTCCGTCAGATTGCATCGCCTGTCAAGGTCGCCGCCCTACCGGGCACGGCTGTGCGGCGACGCCGAAGCACCGCCGCACCACCGCACCACACCCCCCTCCCTCCCCGAGC
>NZ_JAHHIU010000014.1 GCF_024539815.1 Streptomyces hayashii | reverse complement strand
CCCCCGCCCCCGTCCGTCGCCACTCGCCCGTCGCCCCCGGGCGTCCGGCCCGGGGGCCGGGCCCACGTGCACCGTTCAGGGGAAACGGTCGCGCCGCGCGCGTGGCGAGGCGTCCCCGTGTCGACAACTCACCCATGCCCCTCCCCCTCGTCGCGCCCATGCTCGCCACCCCCGGCCCCCTGCCGCCCGTGGGCCAGGACGCGCGCTGGGCGTACGAGACCAAGCAGGACGGGCAGCGTGCCGTGGTGTACCTCGCCGGGGACGGCACCGTCACCCTGCGCGCCCGCTCGGGCGAGGACATCACGGCCGCCTACCCGGAGCTGCGGCCGCTCGGCGGCGTGCTCGGCGGCACGCCGGCGGTGCTGGACGGAGAGGTGCTCGCCCTGGACCGACAGGGCCGGGCCGACTTCCAGTTGCTGCAGTCGCGCATGGGGCTGGTCCAGGCCCCGGGCAGGGCCGCCCGGCTGGCCGCCACGGCTCCCGTGCACCTCGTCCTGTTCGACGTGATGCACCTCGCCGGCCGCTCGCTCCTGCCCCTGCCCTACACCCGGCGCAGGACCCGGCTGGAGGCGCTGGCGCTGGAGGGCCCTTTCTGGTCGACGCCGCGCGCCCTGGTGGGGCACGGCCGCGAAGCGCTGGAGGCGACGCGTGCGCACGGTCTGGAGGGCCTGGTGTGCAAGCGACTGGACTCGGCGTACGAGCCCGGCGTGCGCTCGCGGGCCTGGATCAAGATCCGCAACATGCGGGTCGCGGACGTCCTGGTCGGCGGCTGGCTGCCCGGCAAGGGGCGGCTGACCGGGCTGCCCGGAGCGGTCCTCGTCGGACAGCGCGCCACGACGGGCCTGCGCTACGTCGGCAGCGTCGGCACCGGCTGGAGCGAGGCCGAGCGCGGCGAACTGGCGGAGCTGCTGCGGGCCGCCGCGACCGGGGAGTGCCCTTTCGACTCCGTGCCGCGGTCGCCGGGCGCGCGCTGGGTGACGCCCAGGCTGGTCGGCGAGGTCCGCTACAGCACCCGCACCCGGGCGGGACTGCTGCGCCAGCCGTCCTGGCTGCGGATGCGACCGGACCTGACGCCCGAGGAGTCGGCGGCCGACCTTCCGGACACTTCCGCCTGAGACGGCGCCGCGCCGCCGGCTGTTGGGCTGTCCTTCATCACCGATACGCCTGCGACCTCTTGGCGCGGAAGTGAAAAGCGTGGAAGCTGAACTCCCTCTTCCCCCACAGCCGTTCGGCTGCGACCGCCTCCCGAGGAGAACTCCCCGTGCCCTCAGCCAGGTTCAAGGTCCACCGCAGGAGATGGCTCACCGGTCTCACCGGCGCCGCCGCGCTGGTCGTCGCCGTCCCCTCGGTCGCCTTCGCTGCCCCTCCGCGGGCGCTTCCGCAGAACGCCGAGGCCGCGGAGCTGACGTACCAGCCCGCCTTCGACTACGACACGGACGGCTGCTACTCCACGCCCGCCATCGGCCCCGACGGCACGATCAACGGCGGTCTGAAGCCCACCGGCGCGCTGAACGGCGACTGCCACGACGCCTCCGACCTGGACAACACCAACAGTTATTCGCGCTACAAGTGCAACAACGGCTGGTGCGCGTACATGTACAGCCTGTACTTCGAGAAGGACCAGGCGGTGGCGGGCAGCGGCATCGGCGGCCACCGCAACGACTGGGAGCACGTCGTGGTCTGGGTGCAGAACAACCAGGTCCAGTACGTCTCCACGTCCAACCACGGCTCGTTCACCGTGCACGCCGCGTCGACGGTGCGCTTCGAGGGCACCCACGCCAAGGCCGTCTACCACAAGGACGGCATCCGCACGCACTGCTTCCGGATCGCCAACTCCAACGACGAGCCGCCGGAGAACGCCAAGCACACCTGGCAGTACCCGCCGCTGGTCGGCTGGAACGGCTACCCGGCGGGCCTGCGGGACAAGTTGAGCGGCTACGACTTCGGCAGCGCCAACTTCGGTCTGAAGGACGCCTCCTTCGCCGGGAACCTGTCGTCGGCGAAGCCCTCCGGGATTCCCTTCGACCCCAACGCGTAGGCAGGCGCAGGGGCCCGACGGTGGCCCCGGCGGCAGGTTCGGCCCCGGAACCGGCGTCCGGGGCCGTCTGCGGGGCATGATGACCGGATGGATCTTCTCCGAGAAATCCCGCCCATGACGACGCAGAAGGCGCCGGTCCGCGGCCCGGCCGGGAGCGAGGTCAGGTGAGCGCGGCCCGGGTGCGGCACGCCGAGCGGTCCGATCTGCCGCGCGTCGCGGAACTGGCCGCGCAGCACGCGCGGTTCGAGCGCGCCGAACCGCCCGTGCCCGACCTCGCCGAGCGCCTGGCCGTGCTCCTCTTCGACGTCCCGACGCCGCTCCTCGGGTGCCTGGTCGCCGAACTACCCGAGGGCGAGGTCGTCGGCTACGCCACCTGTTCGCCCGCGCTCTCCACCTGGGAGGGCCGCGAGTATCTCCATATGGACTGCCTCTTCCTCGCCCCGGACCATCGCGGTCACGGTCTGGGCGCCCTGCTGATGGACGCGGTGGCGGACCGGGCCCGCGGTCTGGGGCTGGCCGAGGTGCAGTGGCAGACCCCGGTCTGGAACGAGGGCGCGATCCGCTTCTACGCCCGGCGCGGCGCCCTCGGAGCGGACAAACGGCGCTTCAGCTTGCGGGTGGATCCCTGAGCCGCTGAACGGTGGCCGAAACACGTGAGCGGTGCGGGTCGCGGGTCGCGAGGGTCTATCGTGTCCCGCATGTCCGTTCCGGAACTCATCCGCATCGTCTCCCGCGACTCGCCCATGGCTCTGGCCCAAGTGGAGCGGGTGCGCACGGAGTTGGCCGTTCTGCATCCCGGTGTGCGCACCGAGGTCGTCCCCGTGAGGACGACCGGCGACAAGTGGATGGGCGATCTGTCCCTGGTCGAGGGCAAGGGCGCGTTCACCAAGGAGGTCGACGCGGCGCTGCTGGCCGGCGAGGCCGACCTCGCGGTGCACTGCGTCAAGGACATCCCCGCCGACCGGCCGCTGCCCGCGGGCACGGTCTTCGCAGCGTTCCTGCGGCGCGACGACATCCGTGACGCCCTGATCCACCCGGGCGGCCGCACCCTGGACGAACTGCCGGCCGGGACGCGCATCGGCACCTCCTCGGTCCGCCGGATCGCCCAACTCGCCGCCACCCACCCCCATCTTCAGTGCGTGCCGTTCCGCGGGAACGCCAACCGGCGGCTGGAGAAGCTCGCGGCCGGCGAGGCGGACGCGCTGCTGCTCGCGGTGTCCGGCCTGGAGCGCATCGACCGGCGGGACGTGATCACCGAGGTGCTCTCGCCGGAGACGATGATGCCGCCGATCGGTGCGGGCATCCTCGCCCTGCAGTGCCGAGAGGGCGACGCCGACCTCATCGACGCGGTCAGCGGGCTCGGCGATCCGGCCACTCACCGGGAGGCCACGGCGGAACGCATGTTCCTGCATGTGCTCCAGGGCCACTGCAACAGCCCGATCGCGGGTTTCGCTCGCATGGACCGCAGCGGCGAACTGTCCCTGCGCGCCTGCGTGTTCACCCCGGACGGCAAGACCCGGCTGAACGCCCACGAGTGGGCCGGCCGCCTCGACCCGGCGACGCTCGGCACCTCGGTGGCGGTGGCGCTGCTGCGGCAGGGCGCACGCGAGATCATCGACGGCATCCCGCACTGACCCGTCCGCCGCACCCCGCAGGGCGCCGCGTCCGTCAGGCGGTGCCCTCCTCCGCCTGGTCGCGCAGGAAGTTGCTCACCTGGCGGGCCAGGCTGTCGCGTCCCGCGCCGGCCTGGGCGCCGCCGGAGCCCTCGTGCAGCCCGATGCCGCCCGTCCACAGCCGGCGGTCGGCCCAGTCGTCGTCGACGCGCAGCTGGATCTGGACGTCCACCTGGCCGAGGGACGCCTCGGGTCCCGCGGCGTACAGCACGGCGGTCACCCGGCGCAGCGGATAGACGTCAAAACCCTCGATGAACTGCGAGTTGCGCCAGTCGATGAAGGCGCTCTCGCCGTCGGGCCCGAGCCGCACGTCGATCTGACCGTCCTCCAGGTGGATCGTGGAGTGCAGGGCGCCCCGGTTCTCCACGGTCACCCGCAGACAGAAATAGGTCAGCCCCTCCGCGGCGTCGTCACGCCCCCGCGGCGGCTCGCTCTGTTCCAGTCGGTGGACGCGGACCCGCAGACCGGCGTACTCGTCGTACTCCAGCCAGTCCCCGACCACGTTCGGCTCGTGCACAGTCCACCTCTCGACTTCTACCGGCTGCTTCCTATCCGTGCGCCGATCGCACTGTCAAATGAGCAGAATGCGCTGTGGCCAGGGAATTCACCCCCTTTGATCGCTGATCAAGCCGTGCGCAGGCACAATCGGCCGACAGGCCTCGAAAGGCCTTTCCCCGGCGTGCCGCACATCACGTCCCCGGGCCGCGTCGACGGGACGGCCGGACCGGGAGCGAGGAGGCCGCGGCGCACCACTCCCACCCGGTCGCAGGACCGGTCCGCCCCGTCCAAGGAGCGGGCGGCCACCGGAGGGTCATGCCGGCGGCCTCGCGCACGGCGCAGACCCCCCGTTCGGGCGATCGGGCAGGACCTGAGCAGGTTCGAGCGGCGGACCACGCTCTGCGCGGCCGAGGCGATCCGCCCGAGCGGGAGTCGAAGAGGCGCGGGGAGCGACACGAGGAGCGAGAGGAGACAAATAGGGTAAAACTGTTTTGAGGCACCCTTCCGTGGGCATTTGCAGGGAAGTGCTTCGGACAGGAGGCACGTCCGTGGGACCTGCCGAACGGCCGGCCCCGGGTGTCGCCCGAACCTTTCCGAGTGCGCGTTTCCCACGGTGTCCCCCCGTTCATCGGCAACCCTCCTGAGGGAGGCGCGCGTGATGCGTACCACCGTCCGAACGAAGCAGCACCCCCATGACGACGCCCCGGACACCACCGAGTCCTTCGAGCGTCTCGCCGGGCTTCCCGCAGGGCCGGAGCGCCAGGCGCTCAAGGACGAGCTGGTCCGGCTGTGGCTGCCCATGGCCGAGCGGATCGCCGTCCGCTTCCGCGGGCGCGGCGAGGCCCTGGAAGACCTCTACCAGGTGGCTGCGCTGGGGCTCGTCAAGGCCGTCGACCACTACGACCCCGACCGCGGCCGCGCCTTCGAGGCGTACGCGGTGCCTACGATCACCGGTGAGATCAAGCGGCACTTCCGCGACCACATGTGGACGCTGCACGTGCCCCGCCGGGTCCAGGACCTGCGCAACCGGGTGCGGCACGCGGCGAAGGAACTGGCGCAGACGACTCCGGGCCGGGCTCCGACGATCGCCGAGATAGCCGCGTACGCGCAGCTCACCGAGGACGAGGTGCGCACCGGCGCGGAGGCGCTGGAGTGCTTCACCGCCCTGTCGCTGGAGGCCGAGCTGCCCGGCACGGACGGCTATGCGCTTGAGGACGCCCTCGGGCATCCCGACCCCGGCTACGACACCGTCATCGACCGGGTGGCCGTCGCTCCGTGCCTGCGGGCCCTGCCGGAGCGCGAGCGGACCATCCTCTACCTGCGGTTCTTCGCGGGCATGACACAGAGCCGGATCGCCGAGCAGCTGGGCATCTCGCAGATGCACGTCTCCCGGCTGCTGAGCGGCTGCTTCGCCAGGCTGCGCGAGGAGATCACCGCCGAGACCGAGGCCGGCCCCGACTGACACCCGCCGCCCGGCGCCCCACCCGGCCCGGCTCACCCGAACGGCTCGAACGGCCCGGACGATCCGGGCCGTTTCGGCTGTGGTCTGCGCGGTACTCGTGCCGCCCCTCCATCGAACCACCCGGGTCCTCGGCAGGCGGCCGGGCCCGGTACGGCCGGACACTGGTGGCAGTCCCTCTCCCCCGCCCGCCGGCCGACAGACCAGGAACGCGAGCGCCATGAACCATCACTCGACATCCGCCCCCGGAGCCCGCGGCACGGTCTCCACGCACTCCGTCTTCGGCGCTCCCTGCTGGGTGAGTCTGACCAGCCGCGATCTGGAGGCCACCCAGGACTTCTACCAGGCAGTGCTGGGCTGGAAGTGGCTGCGGGGCACGCTCGGCGACCACTTCCGCACGGCCCTGGTGGGCGGCGTACCGGTCGCGGGGATCGCCGCCGTCGCCTCGATGTGGCAGATGGCGGTCGCCTGGACGCCGTACTTCGCGGTGCCCAGCGCGGACGACGCGGCGTCCCGGGCGCGGGAGCGCGGCGGGACGGTGGCCGTGGGGCCCATCTCCCTGCCGCCGGGCCGGGCGGCCCTGCTGGCCGACCGGGACGGCGCGACCTTCGGCATCTGGGAGGGCGAGCTGATCGGAAACTGGGAGGCCTGGCGGCAGGCGGCGCCCGCCTTCGTCAGGCTGCACACCCGCGACGCCTTCGACTCGGCCATCTTCTACGGCGAGATCCTCGACTGGGCGACCGACCGCCCCGGCTGCTGCGAGGTCCACTACGAGGCCGGCGAGGTCGTGCTGCGCAGCAGGGGCGACGTGGTGGCCCGGATCGAGTCGGGAGCGCTGGAGGCCGCGCCCGACCCCACGATCCGGCCGCACTGGCAGGTCCATTTCGCCGTGGCGGACGTGACCGCCTGCGCCCGCGCCGCGGAGAAGCACGGCGGCAGCGTGCTCGTGGAGAGCGCCCGGGAGGCGGTGCTGCGGGACCCGGACGGCGCCCAGTTCACGGTGACCTCGCACCGGCAGCGCTGAGCGCCGCCGGGACGGCCGGGCCCGTCCCCGGGCGTCGCGGCACGCGGGGCGCTCAGCGCGGACCGAGCGGGGGCCGCGAGAGCACCAGCAGGCTCCGGGCCTCCAGGGTCACCTCCGCGCCCGCCTTGTACTCGCTCTCGTCTGGGCCGCCGTCGGGGTCCACGGTGTCGACGCACACGGTCCAGCGCTCTCCGTGGCGCGCGTCGGGCAGGCGGAAGGCGACCGGCTCCCAGAAACCGTTGAACAGCAGCAGGAACGAGTCGTCGACGACGGGCCGGCCACGGGGATCCGGTTCGGCGATGGCGTCGCCGTTGAGGAAGACGCCGACGCTGTGCGCGTCGGCGCGCTGCCAGTCGCGGGCCTTCATCTCGCCCGCGTCCGGCCGCAGCCAGACCAGGTCGGGCAGCGGCTGCCCGGCGCTGGTGACGGTCTCGCCCCGGAAGAAGCGGCGCCGACGCAGCACGGGATGAGCGGCGCGCAGGGCCACGAGACGGCGGCAGAAACCGGTCAGCGCCTGCTGCTCGTCGGTCAACCGCCAGTCGATCCAGGACACTTCGTTGTCCTGGCAGTAGGCGTTGTTGTTGCCGAGCTGGGTGCGGCCGAGCTCGTCTCCGTGCGACAGCATCGGGATGCCCTGCGACAGCAGCAGGGTGGCGAGCAGGTTGCGCTGCTGCCGGGCCCGCAGCGCGAGGACCGAGCGGCGCTCGGTGGGGCCCTCGGCCCCGCAGTTCCACGACCGGTTGTCGCTCTCCCCGTCCTGGTTGTCCTCCCCGTTGGCCTCGTTGTGCTTGTCGTTGTACGACACGAGGTCGCGCAGGGTGAAACCGTCGTGCGCGGTGACGAAGTTGACGCTGGCGCGCGGGCGGCGCCTGCTGTGCGCGTACAGGTCGGAGGAGCCGGTCAGCCGGGAGGCGAACTCGCCGAGCGAGCCGGGTTCCGCGCGCCAGAAGTCGCGCACGGCGTCGCGGTAGCGGCCGTTCCACTCCGACCACAGCGGCGGGAAGTTGCCCACCTGGTAGCCGCCCTCGCCGACGTCCCAGGGCTCCGCGATCAGTTTGACGCGGCTGATCACCGGGTCCTGCTGGATGAGGTCGAAGAACGCGGACAGCCGGTCCACCTCGTGGAACTGCCGGGCGAGCGTGGCCGCGAGGTCGAAGCGGAAGCCGTCGACGTGCATCTCCGTCACCCAGTACCGCAGCGAGTCCATGATCAGCTGGAGCACGTGGGGGTGGCGCATCAGCAGGCTGTTGCCGGTGCCGGTGGTGTCGTAGTAGTGCGCCCAGTCGCCGTCCACGAGCCGGTAGTAGGAGGAGTTGTCGATGCCGCGGAAGGAGAGGGTCGGGCCCTTCTCGTTGCCCTCGGCGGTGTGGTTGTAGACCACGTCGAGGATCACTTCGAGGCCGGCCGCGTGCAGCGCCTTGACCATGGACTTGAACTCGCTCACCTGTTCACCGCGGGTGCCCCGGGCGGCATAGGCGTTGTGCGGGGCGAAGAAGCCGATGGTGTTGTAGCCCCAGTAGTTGGACAGGCCCCGGTCGGTCAGGACGCCGTCCTGCACGTACTGGTGCACGGGCATCAGCTCGACCGCCGTCACGCCCAGCGAGGTGAGGTGTCCGGTCACCGCGGGATGGGCGAGGCCGGCGTAGGTGCCGCGCAGGCCGGGCGGGACGTCGGGGTGGGTGCGGGTCAGGCCCCGCACATGGGCCTCGTAGATGACCGTGTCGGCGTAGGGGCGGCGCGGCGGCTCGTCGTCGCCCCAGTCGAAGGCGGGGTCGGTGACCACGCCGAGCAGGGTGTGTCCGGCGCTGTCCGCCGGATCGGGCCGGTCGCCGGCCCGTTCGAAGAGGGCGGCGTGGTTGTCGATCTGGCCGTCGACGGCCCGTGCGTAGGGGTCCAGGAGCAGCTTCGCGGGATTGCACCGGTCGCCGGAGGACGGGTTCCACGGCCCGTGCACCCGGAAGCCGTAGCGCTGCCCGGGGCCGGTCCCGGGCAGGTAGGCGTGCCAGACGAAGCCGTCGACCTCGGTCAGCGGGACGGTCCGGGCGGCGCCGTCGTCGTCCACGAGGACGAGTTCGACACGTTCGGCGACCTCGCTGAACAGCGCGAAGTTGGTTCCCTGTCCGTCGAAGTCGGCGCCCAGCGGGTAGGGGCGCCCGCTCCAGGCGGGCGCCCCTGCGCTCCGGCTCGTGCGGCTGGGGCGCGAGCTCACCGGGCGGCCTCCAGGACGAGCTCCTCGTCGGCCCGGGCGGCCACGTCGGCCATGACGAGGGCGCGGGGCACCTGAAGCCCCTCCCTCAGGCTGGGGGACGGCGCCGTCGGCACGCGGGGCACGCGCTCGCCGGCGCGGGCCCGCTGGGAGAACCAGATGACCTTGCTGCCGGTGCCGGTGGCGCAGCAGCCCCAGCCGTCGCTCATGGCGGCGATGCGCTCCAGGCAGGCGCGAAGGTCGAGGTCGGGGCGCAGCTCGCGGTCGTCGCCGCCGATCGCGGTGATCAGGTGCTGGCCGTTCCACCACATCTCGATCGAGGTGTGCTTGTCCTGCGCGTGTTCGTCGATGGCCTTCAGCAGCATCTCCGCCCCGCGGCAGACGGGCTCGACGAGCGTCTCCAGGTCCCAGTGCGTCAGGTGGGCGGCCAGGATGCGCCTGACCTGTCCGACCCGTTCCGGACTGACGTCCACGTCGAGGTGGTAGTAGCAGGGGACTGCGGTCTTCATCGTCGTTCGCTCCTCACCGGCGAGGCTCACACTCCTCCTCGGCCCGACGGGCCGGGGTCCCCGACACGAAGCGTGAGCGGTAATCGCTTCAGAGTCACAACCACAGTGGGGCTGCTACGCCATTCGTGCAACACGAGCGCACCACAACCAAGATCCAACAGGACGTTGGGTGATGCGCCGTGCACCATAAGTGAAGGCCACGGGAGGTTGGACGTTTTCGCACCTCTGCGGAAAGGGCCGATCCGCTCGTCTCGGGCGGCGTACCTCGTGAACTCCCGAAAGGTGAACAGCGCGATGCTGCAACCAGCGAAGACCGAAGTCGCCAGAACCCTGCGGGGTTACCGGGCCTGGGAGCGGGCCATGCTCGCGCATCCCGGCGACCGCTCGGCACGGGCCGCCTTCGAGGACTGCGGGTACACCCTGTGCGTGCTGATGGGCAAGCGCTGCGCACGGGAGGCCGCGGACGCCGCCGAGCAGTATCTGCGGACCGCCGCCGACGGCCGCCTGCGGGAGCGCAGGGGGACCGGCCGCAGGAACGGCGTCACGCGGCTCTCGGTGACGTCGTCCCTTCCCCGCCTGCCCGCGGAGACGTAGCACCCCGCGCCAGCGCGGGTCGGTCGCCCAACTCCGGGCGAATGAAGCCAATTTCAGCTAAGCGGAGGTGCAAAGGTGAAGTCCACCAGGGCGATCGGCCGGATCCCGGTCCGGGACGTCGAACCGCGCGTGGAGTGCGGCCGGCGGCCGGCGAAAGCCGTGACCGGGGAAACGGTGCGGATCTCCGCGACGGTGTTCCGCGAGGGCCACGACGCCATCGGCGCCAACGTGGTCCTCAAGAACCCGGACGGCGACCGCGGGCCCTGGACGCCGATGCGGGAGCTCGCCCCCGGCACGGACCGCTGGGGCGCCGATGTGACGCTGGACGCCATGGGCCGGTGGATCTACACCGTGGAGGCCTGGAGCGATCCGATCGCCACGTGGCGCCGGCACGCGGACGTGAAGATCCCGGCGGGCATCGACGTCGGTCTGGTGCTGGAGGAAGGGGGCCGGCTCCACGAACGGGCGGCCGCCCGGGCCCCACGCGGTCCGGAGCGCACCCTGCTGCGGGACGCGGCGAAGAAGCTGCTCGACGACTCGGCCCCGGTCGCCGAACGGTACGCCGCGGCGCTGACGCCGGAGGTGACCGCGCTGCTCGACCGGCGGCCGCTGCGCGAGCTGGTGACGGCCTCCGAGCCGCTGCCGCTGCTGGTGGAGCGGGAGCGGGCCCTGTACGGGTCCTGGTACGAGTTCTTCCCGCGCTCGGAGGGCACCCCGGAGCGTCCGCACGGCACGTTCCGCACCGCCGCCCGCCGGCTGCCGGCCATCGCGAGGATGGGCTTCGACGTCGTCTACCTCCCGCCGATCCACCCGATCGGCACGACGTTCCGCAAGGGCCGCAACAACACGTTGAACGCGGGGCCGGACGATGTGGGCGTGCCGTGGGCGATCGGCTCGCCGGAGGGCGGCCACGACGCCGTCCACCCGGATCTGGGCACGCTGGAGGACTTCGCCGCCTTCGTGGAGCGGGCGCGCGAACTCGGGCTGGAGATCGCCCTCGACTTCGCCCTCCAGTGCTCCCCCGACCACCCCTGGGTGCACAAGCACTCCGAGTGGTTCCACCACCGGCCCGACGGGACGATCGCCTACGCGGAGAACCCGCCGAAGAAGTACCAGGACATCTACCCCCTCGCCTTCGACGCGGACATGAAGGGTCTGGTCGCGGAGACCCTGCGCGTGCTGCGGCACTGGATGTCGTACGGGGTGCGGATCTTCCGGGTGGACAACCCGCACACCAAGCCGGTCGTCTTCTGGGAGCGGGTCATCGCGGACGTCAACCGCACCGATCCGGACGTGATCTTCCTCGCCGAGGCGTTCACCCGCCCCGCGATGATGCACACCCTGGCCCAGATCGGCTTCCAGCAGTCCTACACCTACTTCACCTGGCGCAACACCAAGGAAGAGCTCACCGACTACCTGACCGAACTGTCGGGCGAGTCCGCCTCGTACATGCGGCCCAACTTCTTCGCCAACACCCCGGACATCCTGCACGCCTATCTTCAGCACGGCGGCCGGCCCGCCTTCGAGGTCCGGGCGGTCCTGGCCGCGACCCTCTCCCCGACCTGGGGCCTCTACAGCGGCTACGAGCTGTGCGAGAACACCCCCCTGCGGGAGGGCGGCGAGGAGTACCTGGACTCCGAGAAGTACCAGCTCAAACCCCGTGACTGGGAAGCGGCCGAGCGCGAGGGCCGCAGCCTGGCCCCGCTGATCACCAGGCTCAACGAGATCCGGCGGGCCAACCCGGCCCTGCACTGGCTGCGCAATCTCCGCTTCCACGGCACGGACAACCCCTCCGTCATCGCGTACAGCAAGCGGACGGGTTCGAACACGGTTCTGGTGGTCGCCAACCTCGACCCCCACCACACCCAGGAGGCCACGGTGTCGTTGGACATGCCGCAACTCGGCCTGGACGACGGCGCAACCCTGTCCGTGCGCGACGAACTGACGGGCGAGACCTACGCCTGGAGCAGGACGAACTACGTGCGCCTTGAGCCGGGCCGGACGCCCGCCCACGTGTTCCACGTCCGGTGACCCGCATCACCGCCGATCGGAGGCTCCAGACCGCCATGACCGTCAACTCCCCTGTCCCGGACACCTTCGAGGACACCCCCGCCAAGGACCGCGACCCCGAGTGGTTCAAGCGGGCCGTCTTCTACGAGGTCCTCGTCCGCTCCTTCCAGGACAGCAACGGCGACGGCGTCGGCGACCTCAAGGGCATCACCGCCAAACTCGACTACCTGCAATGGCTCGGAGTCGACTGCCTCTGGCTGCCGCCCTTCTTCAAATCGCCCCTGCGCGACGGCGGATACGACGTCTCCGACTACACCGCCGTCCTCCCCGAGTTCGGCGACCTCGCCGACTTCGTCGAGTTCGTCGACGCCGCCCACCAACGCGGCATGCGCGTCATCATCGACTTCGTCATGAACCACACCAGCGACCAGCACCCGTGGTTCCAGGAATCGAGAAAAGACCCCGACGGACCCTACGGCGACTACTACATGTGGGCCGACGACGACAAACAGTACGGCGACGCCCGCATCATCTTCGTCGACACCGAAGTCTCCAACTGGACCTTCGACCCCGTCCGCAAGCAGTACTTCTTCCACCGCTTCTTCTCCCACCAGCCCGACCTCAACTACGAGAACCCGGCCGTCCAGGACGAGATGATCTCCGCGCTGCGGTTCTGGCTGGACCTCGGCATCGACGGCTTCCGCCTCGACGCCGTGCCCTACCTGTACGCCGAGGAGGGCACCAACTGCGAGAACCTCCCCGCGACGCACGAGTTCCTCAAGCGGGTCCGCAAGGAGATCGACGCCGCCTACCCGGACACGGTGATCCTGGCGGAGGCCAACCAGTGGCCCGAGGACGTCGTCGACTACTTCGGCGACTACGCCTCCGGCGGCGACGAATGCCACATGGCGTTCCACTTCCCCGTCATGCCCCGCATCTTCATGGCCGTCCGCCGCGAATCGCGCTACCCCGTCTCCGAGATCCTCGCCAAGACCCCCGCCATCCCCGCCAACTGCCAGTGGGGCATCTTCCTGCGCAACCACGACGAGCTCACCCTCGAAATGGTCACCGACGAGGAACGCGACTACATGTACGCCGAATACGCGAAAGACCCGCGTATGCGCGCCAACATCGGCATCCGCCGCCGCCTCGCCCCCCTCCTCGACAACGACCGCAACCAGATCGAGCTCTTCACCGCCCTGCTGCTCTCCCTGCCCGGCTCGCCGATCCTCTACTACGGCGACGAGATCGGCATGGGCGACAACATCTGGCTCGGCGACCGCGACGCCGTGCGCACCCCCATGCAGTGGACCCCCGACCGCAACGCCGGCTTCTCCTCCTGCGACCCCGGCCGCCTCTCCCTGCCCACCATCATGGACCCCGTCTACGGCTACCAGGTCACCAACGTCGAGGCGTCGATGTCGTCGCCCTCCTCGCTGCTGCACTGGACCCGCCGCATGATCGAGATCCGCAAACAGAACCACGCCTTCGGCCTGGGCACCTACACCGAACTGCCCTCCTCCAACCCCGCCGTCCTCGCCTTCCTGCGCGAACACGAGGACGACCTGGTGCTGTGCGTGCACAACTTCTCACGCTTCGCACAGCCCACCGAGCTCGACCTCAGCCGATTCAACGGGCGGTACCCGGTGGAGCTCTTCGGCGGGGTGCGTTTCCCGGCGGTCGGCGAACTGCCCTACCTGCTGACGCTGGCCGGGCACGGCTTCTACTGGTTCAGGCTGCGCAAGGACGCGGCCTAGAACCCCGAGGCGGGGCGGTTTCCCCTGCCCCGCCCGGGGCACGCATGAGTAACACCCCGACCCCCGCGGGGAAAGGAATGCGACGCCATGGCGGAAACGGTCACGCTCTCCGGCAAGACAGTCCCCGGCCTCCTCGGGTCGCTGGATCCGCTGCTGCGCGAGTGGCTGCCACGGCAGCGCTGGTTCGCCGGGAAGGGGCGTCCGATCACCGGGTTCTCGCTGGTGGCGGCGACCGAGCTGCTGCCGGCCGACTCCAGGCTCGGGCTGTACCACCTGCTGGTGCGCGCCCGTCAGGGCCCGGGGCCCGGTGACTGCTACCAGCTGCTGCTCGGCGCCCGCGAGGCGCTGCCGCCCCGGCTGGCGCCCGCGCTGATCGGGCACGTGACCCAGGGGCCGCTGACCGGGCGGACCGTCTTCGACGCCCTGTACGACGCCCGGCCCGCCGAGGTGCTGCTGGAGGCGCTGCGCACCAGGGCCCGGGTCGGCGCGCTGCGCTGCGAGCGGGACCCGGGGCAGGAGATCCGGTCGGGACTGGTCCCGCGCCGGCTGACGGGCGAGCAGTCGAATTCGTCCGTCGTCTTTGGAGATACGTTCATCCTCAAGCTCCTGCGCCGTGTCGTGCCGGGCGTCAACCCCGACCTGGAGCTGCCGCTGGCGCTGGCCCGCGAAGGCTGCCCGAGGGTGCCCGCACCGACGGCGTGGCTCCAGGCCGACCTCGGCGAGAGCCAGGGCGACGACGGCCAGGGCGAGGACGAGTCCTACGTGCTGGGGGTGCTCCAGCCCTATCTGCAGGGCGCGGCGGACGGCTGGGAGCTGGCGCTGCGGGAGCTGGCCAAGGGCGAGGACTTCGTCGCCGAGGCCCGGGCGCTGGGGCGGGCCACGGCCGAGGTGCACGGGGCGCTCGCCCGGGCGCTGCCCACGGCGACGCTGGGGCACTCCCAGATAGGACCGATGGTGGACGGCATGACGGAGCGGCTCGACGCGGCCGCCCAGGCGGTGCCGTCGTTGCGCCCCTACGCGCCCGCGCTGCGCACCGCCTTCACGGCCCTGGCCGACCTCGCGGCCGAGGGCCGCACCTGGACCGCCCAGCGCGTCCACGGCGACCTGCACCTCGGGCAGTGCCTGCGCACGTCCGCCGGCGAGTGGACGCTGATCGACTTCGAGGGGGAGCCGGCCCGGCCGCTGGCCGAGCGGCGGATGCCGCAGCCGGCCGTGCGGGACGTGGCGGGCATGCTGCGTTCCTTCGACTACGCGGCCCACTCGGCGGACCCGCCGGATCCCGGCTGGGCGCACGCCTGCCGGGCCGCCTACTGCTCCGGCTACGCCGAGGCGGCGGGCGCCGATCCGCGCACCGACCCGGTGCTGCTGCGCGCCTACGAGACGGACAAGGCGGTCTACGAGGTCGTCTACGAGGCCCGGCACCGCCCCGACTGGCTCCCCGTCCCCCTGTCCGCGATACATCGCCTCGCCGCCCCAGACCTGCCTTGAGGAGGCTCCGCACGTGACTCCCCCGAAGAAGGTCGACAAGGCCGACGGGAAGAACGAGAACCCCGCCGACGAACCCGCGCCGGCTCCGTCCCCCGCGGCCACGACATCCGCTGCGGCTCCGCCTCCCGCGCCCGTCCCGTCCCCCGCGCCGGCGGTGTCCCCCGCGCTGGGCGCCGACGATCGCGAGCGTCTGCTGCACGGCTCCCACCACGCCCCGCACTCGGTGCTCGGCGCGCATCCCGTGCCCGGCGGGGTCGTCTTCCGGGCGCTGCGCCCCTACGCCCGGTCCGTCACGGTGCTCGCGGGCGATCTGCGCGCCGAGCTCCAGGACGACGGCGACGGCTTCTTCTCCGGCCTGCTGCCCCTGACGGAGGTCCCGGTCCACCGGCTGCTCGTGGCCTACGACGACACGACCGTGGAGACCGAGGACGCCTACCGTTTCCTGCCCACGCTGGGCGAGCTGGACCTGCACCTGATCGGCGAGGGCCGGCACGAGGAGCTGTGGACGGTGCTCGGCGCGCACCCCCGGGTCCACCAGGGGGTGAGCGGCACCGGTTTCTCCGTGTGGGCCCCGAACGCGCGCGGGGTCCGGGTGGCCGGCTCGTTCAACTTCTGGGACCCCACGGGGTTCCCCATGCGCTCGCTCGGCTCGACGGGCGTGTGGGAGCTGTTCGTGCCCGGGGTCGGCGAGGGCGAACTGTACAAGTTCGACATCACCCGGCCCGACGGCTCGCACACCCTGCGCGCCGACCCGATGGCCAGGCGAACCGAGGTCCCGCCGGCGACCTCGTCGATCGTGACCGCCTCGCACCACGAGTGGGGCGACGGGGAGTGGCTGGCCCGGCGGGCCGAGATACCCGTGCACCAGGCCCCGTTCTCGGTGTACGAGCTCCATCTGCCGTCCTGGCGGCCCGGCCTCACCTATCGCCAGCTCGCCGACCAGCTGCCCGCCTACGTCAAGGACCTGGGCTTCACGCACGTCGAGCTGATGCCGGTCGCCGAACACCCCTTCGGCGGCTCCTGGGGCTACCAGGTCACCGGTTTCTACGCGCCCACGGCCCGGCTGGGCACACCGGACGACTTCAAGTACCTGGTGGACGCATTGCACCGGGCCGGCATCGGCGTCCTGATGGACTGGGTGCCGGCGCACTTCCCGCGCGACGAATGGGCCCTCGCCGAGTTCGACGGACGCCCGCTGTACGAGCACGAGGACCCGTTGCGGGCCGCGCACCCGGACTGGGGGACGCTGGAGTTCGACTTCGGCCGGCGCGAGGTGCGCAACTTCCTGGTGGCCAACGCGGTGTACTGGTGCGAGGAGTTCCACATCGACGGGCTGCGGGTGGACGCCGTCGCCTCGATGCTCTACCTCGACTACTCGCGCGAGCCCGGCCAGTGGACGCCGAACGAGCGCGGCGGCCGGGAGAACCTGGACGCGGTGGCGTTCCTTCAGGAGATGAACGCGACGGTGTACCGCCGCAGTCCCGGCGTCGTCACCGTCGCGGAGGAGTCCACGGCCTGGGACGGCGTGACACGGGCCACCGACCAGCCGGGGCCGAGCGGATTCGGCGGGCTCGGCTTCGGGCTGAAGTGGAACATGGGCTGGATGCACGACTCGCTGGACTACATGAGCCATGAGCCGGTGCACCGCAGGTACCACCACCACGAGATGACGTTCTCGATGGTGTACGCGTACAGCGAGAACTACGTGCTGCCCATCTCGCACGACGAGGTGGTCCACGGGAAGCGCTCGCTGGTGTCGAAGATGCCCGGCGACTGGTGGCAGCAGCGCGCCGGGCTGCGGGCCTATCTGGCGTTCATGTGGGCCCACCCCGGCAAGCAACTCCTGTTCATGGGGCAGGAGTTCGCCCAGGGCGCGGAGTGGTCGGAGGCGCACGGCCCCGACTGGTGGCTGCTGGATCCGGCGTACGGGGCCGAGGCGGACCACCGGGGCGTCCGGGACCTGGTGCGCGATCTCAACGCCGTCTACCGGGCGACGCCCGCGCTCTGGCAGCTGGACACCGACCCCGCCGGTTTCCAGTGGGTGGTCGGCGACGCGGCCGAGGACAACGTCTTCGCGTTCCTGCGCCACGACGCCGAGGGTTCCCCGCTGCTGTGCGTCAGCAACCTCTCTCCGGTCGTGCGCCCTGACTACCTGCTGGGCGTCCCCGACGACGTGCCGGCCTGGCACGAGGCGCTCAACACCGACGCGTCCGCGTACGGAGGCAGCGGCGTCACCGGCCCCGAACCGGTGAAGCCGGAGCCCCAGGGCCGGCACGGCCACCCGGCGACCGTCCGCCTGACCCTGCCCCCGCTGTCGACGGTCTGGCTGCGCCCGGCCTGAGCCCGCCCCCGCCGACGCCCCGCCCTCGCCCACGCGACGGGAGCGGGTCCCGGCGGGCCCTCAGGTCCCGGTGGGCGCCGGGGGCGTGAGGATCTCGGCCAGCGGCCTGGGCAGGGGACGGCTGTGCAGCACCCCGAGCCGCTGGGTCGCGCGGGTCAGCGCCACGTACAGATCGCTCGTGCCGTAGCGGGCCGGCTCCACCACCAGCACCGTGTCGAACTCCAGGCCCTTCGACTGGCGGGGGTCCAGCAGGACCACCGGCTGCGTCAGGTCCGGCTCCGCGCCCGCGGTGATCCCGTCCAGCCGCGCCGCCAGCTTCCGGTGCAGGTCGCGCGGGGCGATGACCGCGAGCCGGCCCTCGGCGGGCGTCAGCTCGCCGACCGCCTCGGCCACCGCCTCGGCCAGGTCGTGGGCCGGCCGCGCCCACGGCCGCTCCCCCGTGGACCGCACGGAGCTCGGCGGTGCGAAGTCCGGGCGCTCGGCGCGCACCACCGCGGCCGCCACTTCCATGATCTCGGCCGGGGTGCGGTAGTTGACGCCGAGACGGGTGTGCTCCCAGCGGTCCTGGACGTACGGCTCAAGGATCCGGTCCCAGGAGCCGACGCCGGCCGCCTCGGCGGTCTGCGCCGGGTCGCCGACGAGCGTCATCGAGCGGGTCGGGCTGCGCCGCATGAGCAGCCGCCAGGCCATCGGCGACAGCTCCTGCGCCTCGTCGACGATGATGTGCCCGAACGCCCAGGTCCGGTCGGCCGCCGCGCGCTCGGCGGCGCTGCGGTGGTCGTCCTCCTCGTGCCGCTCGGCGAACCGCTCGGCGTCGATGATGTCGTGCGCGGACAGGACCTCGGAGTCCTCTTCGGCCTTGTCCTCGAACTCGTAGGTGCGCGAGGCGTAGGAGACGTCCAGGACGCCCTGGGCGTAGGCGACCTGCGTCTCGCGCTCCCGCTCGGCCAGCGCCCGCGCCACCCGTTCGTCCACGCCGAGCAGTTCGGCGGCCTCGTCCAGCAGCGGCACGTCCGCCACCGTCCACGCCCGTGTCACCGGGCGGCGGATGACGGCCGCGTCGTCGTCGGAGACGTAGCCCACCGGGTCGGCGAGGAAGTCCGCGACCAGGCGCTGCGGGGTCAGGCGCGGCCACAGCTGGTCGACGGCGGCCCAGACCTCGGGGTTCTCGGCGAGTTCGTCGCGGATCTGGGTGATGTCGCTCGGGTCCAGGAGGTTCGTGCCGTCGAACGGGTCGGTGCCGATGCGCTCGGCGACCATGTCGGTGAGCGTGTTGAGGATGTGGCCCTCGAAGTGTTCGCGGGCCACGTTGTGCGGGAGGTCCGCGGCGCGGGTGCGCTCGCGGGCCATCTTCACCAGACCGTCGTCGAGCATCAGGATCTCGCGGTCGTGCTCGATGGCGATCACCGGGTCCGGCAGCGTCTGCCAGTCGCGTACGACGTCGGCGAGCACGTCCGCCATGTCGGCGCGGCCCTTGACCGCGGCCGCCTCACGGCTGTCGGTCGCCGTGGCTCTGACGCCGGGGAAGAGCTCGCCGACGGTGGCGAGCAGCACGCCGGTCTCGCCGAGCGAGGGCAGCACCTCGCCGATGTAGCCGAGGAAGGCGGGGTTGGGGCCGACGATCAGGACGGCCCGCTTGGCGAGCAGTTCCCGGTGCTCGTAGAGGAGGTAGGCGGCCCGGTGCAGGGCGACGGCCGTCTTGCCGGTGCCCGGGCCGCCCTCCACCACCAGCACCCCGCGGTGCGGGGCCCGGATGATCTCGTCCTGCTCGGCCTGGATGGTCTGCACGATGTCGCTCATCCGGCCGGTGCGCGCGGAGTCGAGGGCGGCGAGCAGCACGGCGTCGCCGGTGGGGTCCTCGTGGCCGGTGCGGGTGGCGTCGCCGAGGTCGAGGATCTCGTCGTGCAGGGCGGTGACCCGGCGGCCCTCGGTGGTGAGGTGGCGGCGTCGGCGCAGCCCCATCGTGGTGTGGCCGGTGGCCAGGTAGAAGGGGCGGGCGACGTCGGCACGCCAGTCGATGAGGAGGGGCGTGCGCTCGGCGTCGTCGGTGCGCAGGCCGATGCGGCCGATGTGGTGGTTCGTGCCCGAGGCGAGGTCGATGCGGCCGAAGCACAGGGAGCCGTCCACGGCGTTCAGGGCGGCCAGGAGCCCGGAGCGTTCGGCGACGAGGATGTCCCGCTCCAGCCGCGCCTGCATGGGCTTGTCCCCCTGGGCGAGGGCGTCCGTGACGCCGGCCTCGGTGTCCCCGCGCAGGGCGTCCACGCGTGCGTACAGCCCGTCGATGAATTCCTGCTCGTGCAGCAATTCACTGTCAGGAAAGTCGGTGTTTGACAATTCCACTCCCGCCCGCATATACTGTGCTCACTGAGCTTCTTTGCGACCTTTTTCACATGAAGTCGCGAATCATCGAATATACGCAGAGAAATCCCCCGAGCGCAATTGCTCGGGGGATTTCTTTTGTTCTGCCCGGGGTCACAGCACGTCGGACAGTTCCTCCAGCAGCCGCCGCTTGGGCCTCGCCCCCACCATCGCCTTCACGGGCTCTCCCGACCGGAACACCATGAACGTCGGCATCGACAGCACCTTGTAGGCGTTGGTCGTCTCCGGGTTCATGTCCACGTTCAGCTGCACGACCTTCAGCCGCTCGCCCTCCTCGGCGGCGAGCGCGCTCAGCACCGGCCCCATCTGCCGGCACGGCGGGCACCAGTCGGCGGTGAACTCCACCAGCACCGGCAGTTCCGCCCCCAGCACCTCCGCCCCGAAGTCCGCGTCCGTCACTTCCGCCAAACCGTCGGCCTTGATCACCGCGTCCGCCCTCCCAGTTCGCACACCGGATCCGGACCACCCGGAACCGTCGCATCGGCCGCCAGGTCGTCCCGCGCCCGCTCGGCCCTGACCAGCTGCTCGCCGACCTGGGCGCGCACCGCCCGCAGCTCGCCGATCAGCTCGTCGAGCTCCGACAGCTTGCGCCGGTAGACCGCCAGCGACGCCGGGCAGGAGTCGCCCTCGGGGTGCCCGGCCCGCAGACACTCCACGAAGGGCCGGGTCTCCTCCAGGTCGAACCCGAAGTCCTGGAGCGTCCTGATCTGCCGCAGCAGCTTCAGGTCGTCCTCGTCGTAGGTCCGGTAACCGTTGTGGTTCCGCCGGGCGGACAACAGCCCCCGGGACTCGTAGTACCGCAGCGTCCGGGTCGTGGTCCCGGCCCGCGCGGCCAGCTCTCCGATGCGCATGCCTTGACGGTACGGCTTGACGCCGACGTCAAGGCAACCACTCCCGGGACCCGCGACGCGGCCTCGGACCGGGCCGGGCATTCCCGGGGGACGACGGCGAAAGGCCCGGCACCGGGCCGGGCAGGGGGAAAGAGACCGGGCGGCCGAGCCACGGGGGAGTGCTCGGCCGCCCGGAGCCGGGGGGCTGTGGCCGGGTGTCCGGCCCCGGTTCAGGCGGGGCCGGACACCCGGAGTTTCGGGGAGCCCGGGATCGGGTTCTCAGGCCTTGGCGAGTTCCTTCTCGCCCTCTTCGCGCTGCTCGGGCAGGTCCGCCCGGACGGTCTCGTCGGTGTCGGTGTCGGCGTCGTCGTCGTGGTCGAGCAGGGTCTTCTCGTCGAACGGCAGGCCGCCGGCCAGCACCAGCTGGACGCGCTCCTTGTCGATCTCCTTGGTCCACGTGCCGACCAGGACCGTGGCGACGGCGTTGCCCGCGAAGTTGGTGAGGGCGCGGGCCTCGCTCATGAAGCGGTCGATGCCGACGATGAGACCCATGCCGTCCACGAGGGCGGGCTTGTGCGACTGAAGACCGCCTGCCAGGGTCGCCATGCCCGCGCCGGTGACGCCGGCCGCGCCCTTGGAGGCGACGAACAGGAAGAGCAGCAGCGGGATCTGCTCGCCGATCGACATCGGGGTGCCCATGGCGTCGGCGATGAACAGGGACGCCATGGTCATGTAGATCATGGTGCCGTCGAGGTTGAAGGAGTAGCCGGTCGGGACGGTGATGCCGACGACGGGCTTGCTGACGCCCAGGTGCTCCATCTTCGCGATGAGCCGCGGCAGCGCGGACTCGGAGGAGGAGGTGGAAAGGATCAGCAGGAACTCGCGGGCGAGGTACTTGAAGAACGTCAGGATGTTCAGACCCGTGAAGATCTTCAGCATCGCGCCCAGCACGATGAAGACGAACAGGAAGCACGTGATGTAGAAGCCGAGCATCAGGACGGCGAGGCTCTTGAGCGCGTCCACGCCCGCCGAGCCCACGACCGCGGCCATCGCGCCGAAAGCGCCGATCGGAGCGGCCCACATGACCATCGCGAGGATGCGGAAGACGAGCCGCTGGATGTGCTCGACGCCGCGCAGGATCGGCTGACCGGACTTGCCCATGCCCTGAAGGGCGAAACCGCACAGCAGCGCGATGAGCAGGGTCTGCAGCACGTCCGGCTGGGTGAAGGCGGAGACGATCGTGGTGGGGATGATGCCGAGCAGGAACTCGGTGGTGTCCTTGGCCTCCGCCGAGACCTGCGCCTGGCCGGTCTCCTTCACCGCGTTGGTGATGTGCAGGCCGCTGCCCGGCTCCAGGATGTTGCCGACGACGAGGCCGATGGTGAGCGCCACGAGCGACATGACCACGAAGTAGCCGAGGGCGATGCCGCCGACCTTGCCGACCTTGGCGGCCTTGCGCACGGACCCGATGCCCAGCACGATCGTGCAGAAGATGATCGGCGAGATCATCATCTTGATCAGGTTGACGAACCCGGTGCCGATGGGCTTCAGCTCGACGGCGAAGTCGGGGGCGGTGAGGCCCACCGTGATGCCGAGCGCCACCGCGATGATCACCGCGATGTACAGATAGTGGGTGCGGTCCCGCTTGACCACGGGTGCGGCAGGTGCCGTATCGGGGGTGCTGCTGGCGGCCACGGCTGCCCTCCTTGACGTCTTCGTCGGCAATCACCGGCGTGCGGCTCACGTCCGGGGAGTTATGGGGGATGCGGTGACTCTCTCGCGAGCTGTGAGGGCGGTCACCCTTCCGTTCATTTAGTTCACACTTGACCGCGGGGGCACACTGACGGCATGCGCATCCCCGACCTGCCCCGACCCCGCAGCCTCGCCGGCCAGCTGTTCGCCATGCAGGCCGTGCTGATCGCGGTGCTCGTGGCGGGATACGCGCTGTTCACGTACGTCAGCGACCACGACCAGGCCGAGCAGGCGGCACGCAGCCAGGCCACCGCGGTGGCCCGCTCCGTCGCCGACTCCCCCTCCGTGCGGGCGGCGATCCGCACGCCCCGCCCCACCGCCGAGCTCCAGCCGTACGCGCTGCGGATCATGCGGGACACGGACGTCGACTTCGTCACGATCATGAATCCGCAGGGCATCCGCTGGACCCACCCGGACGTGACCCAGATCGGCCAGCGCTTCCGCGGGAACACCGCGAAGGCGCTGCGGGGCGACACCTTCACCGAGACCTACACCGGCACGCTCGGCGCGTCCGTCCGCGCGGTCACCCCCATAAAGGACGGCGACGGGAACGTCGTCGGCCTGGTCAGCGCGGGCATCAAGGTCGAGTCGATCAGCAAGCGGGTGCAGGACCAGGTGACGGCGCTGTTCGCGGTGGCCGGCGGGGCGCTCGCCCTCGGCGCGATCGGCACGTACGTCGTCAACGCGTCCCTGCGCCGGCACACCCACGGCATGAACGCGACGGAGCTGAGCCGGATGCACGACTACCACCAGGCCGCGTTGCACGCGGTGCGCGAGGGGCTGCTGATGCTGGACGGACAGTACAAGGTGGCGCTGATCAACGACGGAGGCCGCGAGCTGCTGGGCGTCTCCGAGGAAGTGGTGGGACAGTCCGTCGCGGACCTCGGCCTGCCGGCGCCCCTGACGGGCGCGCTGCTGGCCTCGGAGCCGCGGGTGGACGAGGTGCATCTGGCGGCGGACCGGGTGCTCGTCGTGAACACCTCCCCGGTGTCGGGCGGCGAACGCCGCGGCACGGTGGTCACCCTGCGCGATGTGACCGAACTTCAGTCGCTGATGGGCGAGTTGGACTCCGAGCGCGGCTTCACCCAGGCGCTGCGCTCACAGGCCCACGAGGCGGCGAACCGGCTGCACACCGTCGTCTCGCTGATCGAGCTGGGGCGGGCGCAGGAAGCGGTGGACTTCGCGACGGCGGAACTGGAGCTGGCCCAGGCGCTGACCGACCAGGTGATCGCGGCCGTCGGCGAGCCGGTCCTGGCGGCGCTGCTGCTGGGCAAGACGGCACAGGCCAACGAGCGGGGCGTGGAGCTGGTGGTCTCCGAGGAGAGCACCCTGGACGACGGGGTGCTGCCGGAGTCCCTGCCCGCCCGCGACCTGGTGACGATCCTGGGCAACCTCATCGACAACGCGGTGGACGCGGCGCAGGGCAGCATGCGGGCCCGGGTGACGGTGACGGCGTCCACGCACGGCCCCGAACTGCTGCTGCGGGTGGCGGACACGGGAGCGGGGGTGGACCCCGCGCACGCCTCCCAGGTCTTCGAGCGCGGCTTCTCGACGAAGCCGTCCGGGCCGGGCGGCCGGGGTCTCGGACTGGCCCTGGTCCGGCAGGCCGTGCAGCGGCACGAGGGGAACTTGTCGGTGGCCGAGGCCGAGGGCGGCGGAGCCGAGTTCGTGGTGCGCCTGCCGTTGCGGACGACGGCCGCGCCGGTGTCGGGAGGCAGACGATGACGAGCACGGAGCCGATAAGAGTGCTGGTCGTGGAGGACGATCCGGTCGCCGCCGACGCCCATGTCATGTACGTCGGGCGGGTCCCGGGGTTCGTGGCCGTGGGCAAGGCGCACACCGGCGCGGAGGCCCGGCGGCTGCTGGACCGCACGCCGGTGGACCTCCTCCTGCTGGACCTGCACCTCCCGGACGGACACGGGCTGCAACTGGCCCGCTCGCTGCGGGCGGCCGGCTACCACGCGGACGTCATCGCGGTGACCTCGGCGCGCGACCTGACGGTGGTCCGCGAGGGCGTCTCACTGGGGGTCGTGCAGTACGTGCTGAAGCCGTTCACGTTCGCGACCCTGCGCGACCGGCTGGTGCGGTACGCCGAGTTCCGCGGGGCGGCGGGCGAGGCGAGCGGCCAGGACGAGGTCGACCGGGCGCTCGCGACGCTGCGCGCGCCGGGACCCGCCGCACTGCCCAAGGGCCTGAGCGCACCCACCCTGGAACGGGTGACGGAGACCGTCCGGCAGGCCGCGGAGGGACTGACGGCGGCCGGGGTGGCCGAGGCCGTGGGCATATCCCGGATCACCGCCCGGCGGTATCTGGAGCATCTGGTCGAGGCCGGGCGGGCCGAGCGCAAACCGCTGTACGGGCAGGTGGGAAGGCCGGAGCTGGTCTACCGATGGGTGCCCGGGTCCGCCAAGGGGCGGTGAGCCGGCCGACGTCGGCACGGGCCTCGACGGTGCCGGGGTCCCGACGGGCGCGGGCACGAACCCGGCCCTCGCGGCGCACGGGCCCGTGACGCTCACCGTGCCGTGCCGCTCCCCGGCCCGCGATACCGCCGTCCCGTGACGCTCACGGTCCCGTGCCCCTCCCCGGCCTGGGAGCGACCGTGGTCCTCACGCGCCGCCGCCCCCGAACGGCACCGCGTACCGCACGACGAAGACCCCCAGACCGGCCACGGCCCCGGCCTCGGCGAGGGACAGCACGAGCAGGCCCGCCGTCACCTGCCCGCCGCACCAGTACACGACGAGCGCGGCCAGCGGGACGACGCAGAAGGCCAGCAGGTCGACCACGCACTGCACGATCTTGCGGGAGACCCGCCGGGCGTCGCCGCGGTGATAGGTCTCCCACCGGAACGCCACCTCGGTGCCGGCCAGTTCGGCGAGCCGGGGCCCCAGCTCCTGGCGCACATAGCGTCCGACGGCCGAGATCTTCTCGTCGTTGACCAGATACGTCCAGCCCAGCACGACGCACACCGGCGGCAGGGCGAGCAGCATCGCCGTCTGCCCGGCCTGGGCCGCCGCGGCGATGACCGCGGCCACCACCGCCAGGGTCACGTAGAGCAGGTTGTCCCGGAACCCGATCCGGGCCTTCTGCTCGTCCTTGACGCTCTGGTACTCCGCGAGCAGCAACTGCCCCGGCCGCACCTCCCGTTCGGCCATCGCGACCGCCCCCTCCCCCCGTGGACTAGGCAGTACCTTAAGGGGCCCCGAAGGCAACGCCCACTGCCGTGGTCCTCGCGCACCGGCGGTCGGGCACGACGTGAAGCGCGGACTCTCCCGGAACGCCGCCCGGGCCGCTCGTGTCGTCGTCCCGTCCGCCACCCCCGTCACCCCCGTAGCTTCCTACGACCGGTGACTGTGTCCGAACACCCCGTAGTCACCGCACCCGGGGCCCCCTACCTTGTCCCCCGTGTCCAGACCCGCAGCGCACACCCGTCAGCCCGGTCCTCCCTTCAACGCCCACGCCGCCCGCAGACTCCGCGTCGCCCTGGGCATGACCCCGGGTCACGTCGCCCGGAGCCTGCGCGCCTCCTACGCCCTGTCGCACGCCACCTCCGACCTGGTGAACGCCTGGGAGCGCGGGGCGCTCGTCCCGGCCCATGCCGAACTCACCGCTCTCGCGGGCGTGTTGTGGTGCTCCCCGGCCGAGCTCATCGGACGTCCCCGCACCCTGCGCGAACACCGCATCGCCCGGGGCCTGGCGCCCGAGGACGTCGCGCGGGCCGTGGGCCACGAGTTCCCCGCGTACACGCGCATGGAGGAGAGCGGGCAGTGGCGTGGCACGGACCGGCAGTCCGGCGCCCTCGCCGAACTGCTCGGCCTCTCGCTGCCGGACCTGGTCACGGTCACCGGCCGCGAGGCCGAGCTCGCCGACCTGCTGCGCGTCGCGGCCCGCACACGCTGGCAGGCATACGTCAAACCGGTGGGCAGGATCGTGCCGTCGGACCGGCGGCTCCTGGTGGAGACGCTCCACGAGCTGCACCGCGGCTACCAGCGCCGGATGGTCGCCACGCTGAGCTGGGGCGGCGGCAGCGCGGCCGGGGACGCGAGCGACGCCGGAGACGACTTCCTCGACCGGATCGTCGACATCTTCTGGACGAGCCTGAGGAAGCGGACGACCTAGGTGCGCCGCCTGCGCCACCGGTGCTGTCTGTGCCGTCCGGGCGGGGCTGCCTGTGCCGTCCGGGCGGGTCGGGAACGTGGCCCCCGGCTCTAGAAGACCGACTCCGCTTCCACGATCCGGTCCTTGGGCACCGTCTTGAGCTCGGTCACCGCTTCCGCCAGCGGCACCATCACGACGTCCGTGCCGCGCAGCGCCGTCATCCGCCCGAACTGGCCGCGGTGCGCCGCCTCCACGGCATGCCAGCCGAAGCGGGTGGCGAGGACACGGTCGTAGGCCGTGGGGACGCCGCCGCGCTGGACGTGGCCGAGGATGACCGGACGGGCCTCCTTGCCGAGCCGCCTCTCCAGCTCGTAGGCCAGCGCCGTGCCGATGCCCTGGAAGCGCTCGTGGCCGAACTGGTCGATCGCGCCCTTGCTGTAGTCCATCGTGCCGTCCGCCGGGTGCGCGCCCTCCGCGACGCAGATCACCGCGAACTTCTTGCCGCGCGCGAACCGTTCCTCGACCATCTTCACCAGGTCGGCGGGGTCGAAGGGGCGCTCGGGCAGGCAGATGCCGTGCGCGCCCGCCGCCATGCCGCTCTCCAGCGCGATCCAGCCCGCGTGGCGGCCCATGACCTCGACGACCATGACCCGCTGGTGGGACTCCGCCGTCGTCTTGAGGCGGTCCATCGCCTCCGTGGCGACGCCGACCGCCGTGTCGAATCCGAACGTGCGGTCGGTGGAGGAGATGTCGTTGTCGATCGTCTTCGGGACGCCGACCACCGGCAGTCCGGCGTCGGACAGCATGCGCGCCGCCGTCAGCGTGCCCTCGCCGCCGATCGGGATGAGGGCGTCGATGCCGAAGTCGTGGATCATGTCGGAGGCGCTCTCGCAGGCCTCGCGCAGCCGGTCGCGCTCCAGCCGTGAGGAGCCGAGGATGGTGCCGCCGCGGGCCAGGATGCCGCTCACCGCGTTGAGGTCGAGCCCCCGGTAACGGCCGTCCAGCAGCCCCGCGTATCCGTCCTCGAAGCCGATGACCTCGTCGCCGTAGTTGTCGACGGCGCGGTGCACGACCGACCGGATCACTGCGTTCAGGCCGGGGCAGTCGCCGCCTGCGGTGAGAACTCCGATGCGCATCGTGCTGTGTCTCCTGCTCGCTGTCGTTACCGGTGAGCCGGATTCGATTGTTTCACGCCGCCGAGCGGGCTGTCTCTTGACGGGCGCCTTAACCACGGCCGGGGGTATTGTCAAGAGGGATCTGCTCACCTAGGTGGGCGATTTTTGTGCGCCGGAGAGACGCCGGGCCGAGCGCCCGGGCCGAGCGCCGACGAACTGCCCCGGAACGAAACGGAGAGCTCGCGTGACCCGCAGCGTGTACGTGACCGGTATCGACCGCGGCGACGGCCGCCAGGTCGTCGAGCTGGGGGTCATGGAACTCCTGACCCGGCAGGTCGACCGGGTGGGCGTCTTCCGTCCTCTCGTCCACGACGGGCCCGACCGGCTCTTCGAGCTGCTGCGCGCCCGCTACCGGCTGGCGCAGGATCCGGCCACCGTCTACGGCATGGACTACCACGAGGCGTCCGCCCTCCAGGCCGAACAGGGGGCGGACGAACTCGTCTCCACCCTGGTCGAGCGGTTCCACCGGGTCGCCCGCGCCTACGACATGGTCCTCGTCCTCGGCACGGACTACGCCGACACGCAGTTCCCCGACGAACTGGCGCTCAACGCGCGCCTGGCCAACGAGTTCGGCGCGTCCGTGATCCCGGTGGTCGGCGGCCGCAAGCAGACCGCGGAGTCGGTGCTCGCCGAGACCCGCAACGCCTACCGCGCGTACGAGGGCCTCGGCTGCGACGTGCTGGCCATGGTGGCCAACCGGGTCGCCCCCGAGGACCGGGAGGAGATCGCCGCCGGTCTCGGCGCCCGGCTGCCCGTGCCCTGCTATGTCGTGCCCGACGAACCCGCGCTCTCCGCGCCGACCGTCGCGCAGATCAGTCACGCCCTGGGCGCCCGGGTGCTCCTGGGCGACGACTCCGGGCTGGCCCGCGACGCCCTCGACTTCGTCTTCGGCGGGGCGATGCTGCCGAACTTCCTCAGCGCCCTGACGCCGGGCTGCCTGGTGGTCACGCCCGGCGACCGGGCCGACCTGGTGATCGGCACGCTGGCCGCGCACAGCGCCGGCACCCCTCCTATCGCCGGTGTGCTGCTGACGCTGGGCGAGGTCCCGACCGACGAGATCCTCACCCTGGCCGCCCGCCTGGCCCCCGGCACCCCGGTCGTGTCGGTGCCCGGCAACAGCTTCCCCACCGCTGAGCAGCTGTTCTCCCTGGAGGGCAAGCTGAACGCGGCCACCCCGCGCAAGGCCGAGACCGCGCTGGGCCTGTTCGAGCGGCACGTCGACACGGTCGAGCTGCTCAAGCGGGTCTCCGCGCCCAGCACCGACCGCGTCACGCCGATGATGTTCGAGCACAAGCTCCTCGAACAGGCCCGCTCCGACAAGCGCCGCGTGGTGCTCCCCGAGGGGACCGAGGAGCGCGTCCTGCACGCGGCCGAGGTGCTGCTGCGCCGTGGCGTGTGCGACCTCACGCTGCTCGGGCCGGTCGACCAGATCCGCAAGAAGGCCGCAGACCTGGGCATAGACCTCGGGGACTGCGCGCTGATCGACCCCGCGACCAGCGAGCTGCGCGACGCCTTCGCGGAGAAGTACGCCGCTCTGCGGGCCCACAAGGGCGTCAGCGTGGAGCTGGCCTACGACGTCGTGTCCGACGTGAACTACTTCGGCACGCTCATGGTCCAGGAGGGGCTGGCCGACGGCATGGTATCCGGGTCCGTGCACTCCACGGCCGCCACCATCCGGCCCGCCTTCGAGATCATCAAGACCAAGCCGGACGCCGACATCGTCTCGTCGGTGTTCTTCATGTGCCTGGCCGACAAGGTCCTCGTCTACGGCGACTGCGCGGTCAACCCCGACCCGGACGCCGAGCAGCTCGCCGACATCGCGGTCCAGTCGGCCACGACCGCGGCCCGGTTCGGCGTGGAGCCGCGGATCGCGATGCTGTCGTACTCCACGGGCACGTCCGGCTCGGGCGCGGACGTCGACAAGGTGCGCGAGGCGACGGAGCTGGTGCGGGCGCGGCGGCCCGATCTGAAGATCGAGGGGCCCATCCAGTACGACGCCGCCGTCGAGCCGACCGTCGCCGCGACCAAGCTGCCGGGCTCCGAAGTCGCCGGTCAGGCAAGCGTGTTGATCTTCCCGGACCTCAACACGGGCAACAACACCTACAAGGCCGTGCAGCGGTCGGCCGGTGCGATCGCGGTCGGGCCGGTGCTCCAGGGGCTGCGCAAGCCGGTGAACGACCTGTCCCGGGGCGCTCTCGTCCAGGACATCGTCAACACCGTCGCCATCACGGCGATCCAGGCCCAGAGCCCGGCCCAGGCCCAGATCCAGACCTCCAGCGAGAAGGCGACCGAACTGTGAGCGCGACCCGCGTCCTCGTCCTCAACTCCGGCTCCTCGTCGCTGAAGTACCAGCTGCTCGACATGCGGGACAGCAGCCGGCTGGCCGGCGGGCTCGTCGAGCGCATCGGCGAGCAGTCCTCCCGGCTGAAGCACACGCCGCTCGCCACCGGCGGCGGGAGTCGCGAGCGGAGCGAGCCGATCGCCGACCACGACGCCGCCCTGAAGGCCGTGGCCGAGGAGCTGGCGAAGGACGGTCTCGGCCTGGACTCCCCCGAACTGGCCGCCGTCGGGCACCGCGTGGTGCACGGCGGCAAGCACTTCACCCGGCCGACCGTGATCGACGACGCCGTCCTCGCCGAGATCGAGCGGCTGATCCCGGTCGCCCCGCTGCACAACCCGGCCAACCTCACCGGCATCCGCACGGCGACGGCCCTGCGCCCCGACCTGCCCCAGGTCGCCGTCTTCGACACCGCCTTCCACACGACGATGCCGGAGGCGGCCGCGCGCTACGCGATCGACGTCGAGACCGCCGACGCGCACCGGGTGCGCCGCTACGGCTTCCACGGGACCTCGCACGCGTACGTCTCCCGGGCGACGGCGAAGCTGCTGGGCAAGACCCCCGAAGAGGTGAACGTCATCGTGCTGCACCTCGGCAACGGGGCGTCGGCGTCGGCCGTGCAGAAGGGCCGGTGCGTGGACACCTCGATGGGGCTGACGCCTCTGGAAGGGCTCGTGATGGGTACGCGTTCCGGGGATGCCGACCCGGCCGTCATCTTCCATTTGGCGCGCGTTGGCGGAATGTCCATCGACGAAATCGATGCTCTTCTCAACAAGAAGAGCGGTCTCATCGGGCTGTGCGGCGACAACGACATGCGGGAGATCCGACGCCGGATCGACGAGGGCGACGAGCAGGCGAAGCTCGCGTTCGACATCTACATTCACCGGTTGAAGAAGTACATCGGCGCTTATTACGCCGTACTCGGGCGGGTGGACGCGGTCGCGTTCACCGCCGGGGTCGGGGAGAACGCGGCGCCGGTGCGGGCGGCGGCGGTCGCCGGGCTGGACTCCCTGGGCCTGGCGGTGGACGACGGGCTGAACGCCGTGCGCGCCGACGAGCCGCGGCTGATCTCCCCGGCGGGCGCCCGGGTGGCGGTCGCCGTGGTGCCGACGGACGAGGAACTGGAGATCGCCACACAGACCTACGCACTGGTGAAAAACACAAACTGAGCAGGAAAACAACTGAGCACGCTTCCGCCCGTTTGTATCTTCCGCCAGACGGAATATTCCGCGGCGAAACAAACCGATAGGATCGCCCCATGCGCCGTTCGAAAATCGTCTGTACTCTCGGCCCCGCGGTCGACTCCCACGAAATGCTCGTGTCGCTGATCGAAGCCGGCATGAACGTGGCCCGCTTCAACTTCAGCCACGGCTCGCACGCCGAACACCAGGGTCGCTACGACCGGGTCCGGGCCGCCGCCAAGGAGACCGGCCGGGCCATCGGCGTCCTCGCCGACCTCCAGGGCCCCAAGATCCGTCTTGAGACCTTCGCCGAGGGCCCCGTCGAGCTGGTGCGCGGTGACGAGTTCACCATCACCACCGACGACGTCCCCGGCGACAAGACGATCTGCGGCACGACGTACAAGGGTCTGCCGGGCGACGTCTCGCGCGGCGACCAGGTCCTCATCAACGACGGCAACGTCGAGCTGAAGGTCCTGGACGTCGAGGGCCCGCGGGTGCGGACGATCGTCATCGAGGGCGGTGTCATCTCCGACCACAAGGGCATCAACCTGCCCGGCACGGCCGTCAACGTGCCCGCGCTCAGCGAGAAGGACATCGAGGACCTGCGGTTCGCGCTGCGTATGGGCGCCGACCTGGTCGCACTGTCCTTCGTCCGGGACGCCAAGGACGTCGCCGACGTCCACCGGGTCATGGACGAGGAGGGCCGCCGGGTCCCCGTCATCGCCAAGGTGGAGAAGCCGCAGGCGGTGGAGAACATGGAGGACGTCGTGATGGCGTTCGACGGTGTCATGGTCGCGCGTGGCGACCTGGCCGTCGAGTACCCGCTGGAGCGGGTCCCCATGGTGCAGAAGCGCCTCATCGAGCTGTGCCGCCGCAACGCCAAGCCGGTGATCGTCGCGACCCAGATGATGGAGTCGATGATCACCAACTCCCGTCCGACCCGCGCCGAGGCCTCCGACGTGGCCAACGCGATCCTGGACGGCGCGGACGCGGTCATGCTGTCCGCCGAGTCGAGCGTGGGCGCCTACCCGATCGAGACCGTGAAGACGATGTCGAAGATCGTCACCGCGGCCGAGCAGGAGCTGCTCAGCAAGGGCCTGCAGCCGCTGGTGCCGGGCAAGAAGCCGCGCACGCAGGGCGGTTCGATCGCGCGCGCCGCGTGCGAGATCTCCGACTTCCTCGGCGGCCGCGGCCTGGTGGCGTTCACCCAGTCCGGCGACACCGCCCGCCGGCTCTCGCGCTACCGCGCGTCCCAGCCGATCATCGCCTTCACCACCGACGAGGGCACCCGCAACCAGCTGGCGCTCAGCTGGGGCGTCGAGTCGCACATCGTGCCGTTCGTGAACACCACCGACGAGATGGTCGACATGGTGGACCAGGAGATCGCCAAGATCAACCGGTTCAGCCCGGGCGAGATCGTCATCATCACCGCCGGCTCGCCCCCCGGCGTCCCCGGCACCACCAACATGCTCCGCGTCCACCACCTCGGCGGCGGCTCCCGCGACTGAGCGGGCGGCTCCGCAGTGCCGGAGCCCGTACAGCACGGAGGGCGCCCCCCCTGTGCTTGGGTTCTAGGAGTCGTTGCAACACCCCAGTTCAGGGGATGCGATGGACTTCGAGATCCGTAAGATCCGGACGGCTCAAGGGCCTGTGAAGCTGGCTCGGGAGCGGGCGACATACTCCCGGCTCATGGAGCAGGGCTACAGCAACAACGAGGCGTGCCGGATCATCGGGATCAATCGACGGACCGGCCAGAAGTGGCGTAACGGTCGCAGCGCCGACCGGCGGCAGAAGGCTGCACCACCGATCCACATGGTGGTGCAGCCTTCCGGCCCGTCCCGCTACCTGCGCGAGGACGAGCGGATCCACATCGCCGACCGGCTGCGTGAAAAGGCGACCGTCCGGGCGATCGCCACCGAGCTGGGCCGTAGCCCCTCCACGATCAGTCGAGAGATACGACGCAACCGGCATCCGGGCAGCGGCGCCTACCGGCCGCACGCGGCTCAGGCCCGGGCCGATGCACGCCGTCCCCGCCCCAAGCCCCGCAAGATCAACGACGCTCCGGAGCTGCGGAACGCCGTCCAGGAGATGCTGGACGAGAAATGGAGCCCGGAACAGATATGCCAGGCTCTGCGGGCAAGGTTCCCCGAGCGGCCGGAGATGCATGTGGTCCATGAGACCGTCTACCAGGCGCTCTACGTCCAGGGCCGGGGCCAGCTACGACGGGAACTTGCCGGCGCCCTGCGCAGTGGCCGTGCCCGCCGCAAACCCCGCCGGCAGGCCAACTGCCGCCAGCCCCGCTTCACCACCCCGATGGTCATGATCAGCGAACGCCCCGCCGAGGCCGAGGACCGGGCGGTCCCGGGCCACTGGGAGGGCGATCTGATCATCGGCAAGGACGGTAAATCCGCGATCGGCACCCTCGTCGAGCGCGCCACCCGCTATGTAATGCTTCTGCACCTGCCGGGTGACCACGGAGCCGAGACCGTACGTGATGCCCTGACCGCTACCGTCCGGACTCTGCCCGTGCACCTGAAGCGGTCCCTGACCTGGGATCAGGGCAGCGAGATGGGACGCCACCGCGAGTTCACCATCGCCACCGACATCCCGGTCTACTTCTGCGACCCCGCCAGCCCCTGGCAGCGCGGCTCGAACGAGAACACCAACGGCCTGCTGCGGCAGTACTTCCCCAAGGGCACCGACCTGTCCCTCCACAGCCCCGAACACCTTGTCGCCGTCGCAGACCAGCTCAACCGCCGTCCACGCAAAACGCTCGGCTGGGAAACCCCAGCCGAGCGCCTGTCTAAACTGCTCGCGGCCTAGACACACCGACCACGTGTTGCAACGACCGCTAGAAACTGCCGAACCGCCGTTCCGGGGGTGCGGCCTTCGCCGTCCCTCAGCCGCGGGCCAGTGCCGCGCGGTGCACGGCCCCCGCCAGCCGGTCGTTCTCCGGGGCCGCCCCGCCCGGGAAGGCGAACCGGCGCCGCGTGTAGCCGTAGGCCAGCCCGCTGCGCGGGTCGGCGAAGGCCTGGCAGCCGCCCTCCCCGCTGTGCCCGAACGCCCCCACGCCCAGGAACGGGTGCCAGGTGTCCGCCGTGGCCTGGAAGCCCAGCCCGTACGACGTGTGCGAGCGCGCCACCACGTCGTAGCCCACGGAGTGCAGCTGCCCGAACTCCGCCGCCGTGTCCTCCTTCAGCAGCGGCGCCTTCCCGTCGACCTCGCTGATCGCCGCCGCGTACAGCCCGGCCAGCCCGCGGGCGGAGGCGAACCCGCCCACGGAGGCCGGACCCTTGGCCCGCACCAGCGGGTCGTTCGGCAGGAGTTCCAGATCGGTCGGCTCGGCGGTGTGGCGGTTGAAGGCGACCGCGGCCAGGGTGTGCGGCCCGCCGGGCAGGGAATCCAGCAGCGCCCGCTGCTCGGCCGTCGGGGCCATCCGCTGCGCGGTGCGGAAACGCGGCTCGTGCGCCGCCGCCAGCCCCAGGAAGAAGTCCAGCCCGTAGGGGAGCCGCACCCGCTCCTCGTACACCTCCTGGAGGGTGCGTCCCGTGGCCCGCCGTACGACCTCGCCGGTGAGCGCCCCGATGACCAGCGCGTGGCAGCCGAAGGCGGTGCCGGGCCGCCAGAACGGCCGCTGGTCGGCGAGGCGTTCGGCGAGCTGCCGGTCGTCGGCCAGCTCCTGCGGCGAGAACCCGCTGTCCGTGCCGACCACGCCGGCCCGGTGCGCCAGCAGGTCGCGCAGGGTCAGCGCGCCCTTGCCCTCGGCGGCGAATTCCGGCCAGTAGTAGGTGACCTTGCGGTCCAGCTCCAGCGTGCCCTCCTGGACGAGGAGCGCGGTCACCAGATGCGCGGCGCCCTTGGTCGAGGAGACCACGCCGTAAAGGGAGTCGGGGCCGGCGCCGTCGCCGGACGCCCACAGGTCGACGACCCGCCGACCGTGCACATACGCGCACAACTGGCCTTCGTAGTCGGGCTGTTCGTCCGCCACGAACGCGGCGAACTCCTCTCGTACCGCCTCGAACCCATCGGCGACCGTGCCGTGGATCTCCTGCGTCGTCCGAGCCAAACGAGTCATCCGCTCTCCTCAACCAGCCCGCTGCTTGCGTGTGCCATGGTGATCAACGCCGGTGCGATCTGCGCCGGGTCGCCGGCGTGTGGACGAAACCGCGATCCGGGGCGCCGGCCGTGCGCGGGGGGACGACGGCGGCGACACGGGCGGTGATCAGAACAGGTCGGGCCGGGCAGGCGCTCGATGTGCGCACGTCTACCTCCTGGACTTGCCTGGATCGTTGCTTCCGGAGATCGGTACGGCGAGGTGTGCCTGTTCGACTCAACTGCGGGAAGAGGGCGTCGGTGTCACCGATGCCCCGGATGGCCTACGGAACCCCGGCGGCGGGCCGGCACGGGGCTTCGCCCGCCCGGGCCGGCGGAGTGCGCACGGGGCGTCGATCGTGAAATGTGCACGACCGATAGGGTTCGGTCATGCGCGATCTCGGGGTGGGTTTCAGGTACCTCCTGAAGGGCCAGCGATGGGTGGCCCGGCACGGCAGGCAGTACGGGTTCGGGCTCGTTCCCGGGCTGCTGACGTTCGTCCTCTACGCGGCGGCGCTGGTGGCGCTCGCGGTGTGGGGCGAGGACTTCGTGGGCTGGTCGACGCCGTTCGCCGACCACTGGTCGAACCCCTGGCTCGGCCTCTTCCGCGGCTTCCTCACCGCCGTGCTGTTCGCCCTCGGCCTCCTGCTCGCCGTGCTCACCTTCACCGCGGTCACCCTGCTCATCGGACAGCCCTTCTACGAGAACCTCTCCGAGAAGGTCGACCGGGACGTCTCGCCCGACGGCGCCGCCCCCGAGTCGGGGCTGCCGCTCTGGCGCGAACTGTGGGTCTCCGCCCGCGACAGCCTGCGCGTCCTCCTGCGCGCGCTGGTCTGGGCCGTGCTGCTGTTCGCCCTCGGGTTCATCCCCGTCGTCGGCCAGACGGTCGTCCCGGTGATCGGCTTCTTCGTCACCGGCTTCTTCCTCACCGAGGAGCTCGTCGCCGTCGCCCTCCAGCGCCGCGACGTCGACCTGCGCGCCCGGCTCGCCCTGCTGCGCGGCCGCAGGATGCTGGTGTGGGGCTTCGGCACCCCCCTGGGCCTGGCCTTCCTGGTGCCCTTCGTCGCGGTCTTCCTGATGCCCGGCGCGGTGGCGGGCGCCACCCTGCTGGCCCGTGAGCTGCTCGGCGAGGAGATCTCCGAGGGCGACACGGCCGAGGCGGCCCCGGCGGCTCGGACGGCCGAGGAGGAGAACGCCGCCTCGTGACGGAGGTCCGCGCCGCGAGGACGGTGAGGGCCTCGACGATCGAAGTGGTCGCCGCGTCCCCCGCCACAGGGCGATACTGCCGCGCATGAAGGCAGTCAACCTGGGCGTTCTCTTCCTGATCGAGCTGGCTGCCGTGGCCGCGGCGGGCTGGTGGGGCGCGTCGACCTCGTGGCCCTGGCTGCTCGGACCGGCCGCCCCCGCCGCGATGATCGCGGCCTGGGCGCTGTTCGGCTCGCCGCGCGCCCGCTTCAGGATGCGGGGTGCGGCCCGGGCCGGCTTCGAACTGCTCTGGTTCGGGGCGGGAGTCGGCGCGCTGTACGCGGCCGGTGCGCAGGGCTGGGGGCTCGCCCTCGCCGTCGTGTGCGCGGTGAGCAAGGGGCTGGCGTTCAGGTGGGACCAGTGACCGTCGGCCGACCGGTGCGTCCGGCGGCCGCGGGAAGTCGCTGAACGCCCCGGCATTGACCGTCGGCCGACCGGTGCGTTCGGCGGCCGCGGGAAGTCGCTGAACGCCCCGGCATGCCCACCGACCCGGGGTCGGGCAGCCCCCGGCACGAGGCGGACCACCGGTGGTCCTTTGTGAAAGGTTCGTACGAAATCCAGGCGGTCCGCTCGATCGCCGACCGCGGGATCACCGCGACGATTAACGTGTGATCGGCACGGCCGCCCGATCAGGTGCCGCCGTCGCCCCGTGAACAGCCCCGGCCCGGGACCTGACCCCTGGGCCGGGGCAACATCCCCCCTCCCGCGGACCGCTAGCGGACCGAGAAGCCGTACGCCGTCTCCGACCGGTAGACCTCGCCCGGTCGCAGCACCGTGCTCGGGAACTCCGGGCGGTTCGGGGAGTCCGGGAAGTGCTGGGTCTCCAGCGCGACGCCTTCACCGGGCACGAACGGCTCGCCCAGATGGTCGGCGGTGTACAGCTGAAGCCCCGGTTCGGTCGTCGAGACCGTCAGCACCCGCCCGGACGCCGGGTCGTGCAGCTCGGCGACCTCGACCGGAGTGTCCGTGACGCCCTTGTCGAGGACGAAGTTGTGGTCGTAGCGGGCGCCGATCTTGCGGGCCGCACGGAAGTCGAAGCGGCTGCCGGCCACCTGCGCAAGCTCGCCCGTCGGGATCCCGTCCGCGTCCACCGGCGTGTACCGGGAGGCGGCCAGCCGCAGCTCGTGGTCGCCCGCGCCGCCGCTGCCGGGGCCGCCGAGGTTGAAGTAGCTGTGGTTGGTCAGATTCACCACCGTCGGCGCGTCGCTGACGGCCCGATAGGCGATCCGCAGCACCCCCGACGCGTCCAGCGTGTACGTGGCCGAGACCTCCAGCCGCCCCGGGAAGCCCTCCTCGCCGTGCGCGGCGATCCGGCTGAGCCGCACCCCGTGCTCGACCGGCTCCACCTCCCACACCCGCTTGTCGAACCCGCCCGGCCCGCCGTGCAGCGAGTGGGGCGCCGCGTTGGGCTCCAGCGCGTAGGTCACCCCGTCCAGCGGGAAGCGGGCCTGCGCGATCCGGTTGGCGTACCGCCCGACCAGCGCGCCGAGATAGGGCTCCGGATGGGCGAGATAGCCGTCCAGGTCCGCGAACCCGAGCACGACGTCCGCCGAGCGCCCGTGCCGGTCCGGGACCTCGACGGACTGCACGATCCCGCCGTACGACAGAACGCGCACCCGCGTGCCCGCCCGCTCCAGGGTCCAGCGGTGCACGGGGGTGCCGTCGGAAAGTGTTCCGAAGTGTTCGCTCATGGGCGAAACATTAAGTCACGAGGTCTTCCCGGTGACTCCCCGATAAGCCAGCTCCGCGAGCCGCGCCTGACCGTCCTTGCTGGGATGGAACCAGTCCCAGTGGCTCAGCTGGGCGGTGTCGAACCGGAATTCGTACACCGCGCCGCCGTCGAACCGGCACCGCACGTCCTTCGCGCAGACCTCCTTCAGCACCGAGTTGTAGGCCTCCACCCGCTTCTGCACGGTGTCCCGCCGCAGGGTCGCCGCCGAGTCCAGCGCGTCCGCGTCGCCCAGCATCGACGGGCAGATGCCCAGCTTCCAGATCTGCTTGCCCAGCGCGTTCGTCCGGCCCTGCGACCACAGCCGCTTCAGGTTCGGCACGCTCGACACGTACACCTGCGTCTTCGGCAGCGCCCGGCGCAGCGTGCGCAGCGCGTCCTCGAACTGCGCGCGGAAGTCGGCCACCGGCGTCATCGCCGCCGTGGAGGCGCGGCACGCGTCGTTCGCCCCCGCCATCACCGTCACCAACTGCGGCTTTTCCAGGGCCGCCCGGGCCATCTGGGCCGGCACGTCCGCCATCCGCGCCCCCGTCGCCGCGTGGTTCCAGCTGTGCGTGGCCGCCCTCGCCGGGCCCAGCAGCCGTACCGCGAGACTCCGCACCTCGGCGCTGGCGCCGGTCGCCCAGGACACCTCCGGACAGTCCGCGAGCACCGTACAGGCGTCGAAGCCACGCGTGATGGAGTCCCCCACCGCCGCGACCGAGGACGGGCTGGAGTCCCACAGCGGGGCCGGCGACGCGGAGGGTCTCGTGTGGCCCGCACGCGCGCCCGACGGCCCCGGGCCGTCACCGCCGCCGAAGGCGTCACAGCCCGTCAGGCCCAGGACGGCCACCGCCGTCGTGCCCGCGAGCACGGCCCGCGCGTGCCGGTTCCGCTTCCGCATCCGCTGGTGTTCCCCTCGCTCTTCGAACAACGCTCCCCCTAGGACAACGCACGGGAGTTCCCGGGACGGATCACACCCACAAGATGGAACGCTTCCCACCCGTACAGGCGTCCTGCCGGGTGAATGGCGGAGGTTTCAGGGCACCAGGACCGACGGTACGTCACACTCCTTGCGCCGCCGCACGGTAGCCTCGCCATCAACGCGGCTGCCTGCCACCGCCGCCGTTGCCAGCCAGCAAGACTGTCCCGCTCTGCCCGGAGGTCCCGGTGACGACACGTGGAGTTCTGTACGTGCACTCCGCGCCGCGCGCGCTGTGCCCGCACGTCGAGTGGGCCGTCGCCGGGGTGCTCGGCACGCGCGTCAACCTCGACTGGATCCGGCAGCCCGCCGCGCCCGGCACCTGGCGCTCGGAGTTCTCCTGGAAGGGCGAGGCCGGCACCGCGTCCAAGCTGGCGTCGGCGCTGAGAGGCTGGCAGATGCTCCGCTTCGAGGTCACCGCCGAGCCCTGCGCCACCGCTGAGGGCGAGCGCTACAGCTGCACCCCCGACCTCGGCATCTTCCACGCCGTCACCGGCATCCACGGCGACATCCTGATCCCCGAGGACCGGCTGCGGGCCGCCCTGCTGCGCAGCCGCCGCGGCGAGACGGAACTGGAGGGCGAACTCTCCAAGCTCCTGGGCAAGCCGTGGGACGACGAACTGGAGCCCTTCCGCCACGCGGGCGAGGGCGCCCCGGTGCGCTGGCTGCACCAGGTGGTCTGAGGACCCCGCAACGCCCGAAGGGCCCCGCCTCCACGAGGCGGGGCCCTTCAGACGTTCACGCGACGGCGTACGGGCACGTCTCAGACCGAGCGGAACGCCAGGACCACGTTGTGCCCGCCGAACCCGAACGAGTCGTTCAGGGCGGCGATACGGCCCTCGACGGGCAGCTTGCGGGCCTCGCCGCGTACGACGTCCGCGTTCGCCTCGGCCTCGGGGTCGATGTTCTCGACGTTGATGGTCGGCGGAGCGACCCGGTGGTACAGCGCGAGCACCGTCGCGACGGACTCGACGCCGCCCGCGCCGCCCAGCAGGTGACCGGTCATCGACTTGGTCGCCGAGACCGCCATGTGGTCGGCGTCGTCGCCGAAGACCTTGCGCAGCGCCTTCAGTTCCGCGATGTCGCCGGCCGGCGTCGAGGTGGCGTGCGCGTTGACGTGCACGATCTCGGCCGGGTTCAGGTCGGTGTTGTCCAGCAGGTTCTGCAGGGCGTGCGAGATGCCGCGGCCCTCCGGTTCCGGCTGCACGATGTCGTGGCTGTCGGCGGAGATGCCCTGTCCGACGGCCTCGGCGTAGACGCGGGCCCCGCGCGCGGCCGCGTGCTCGGCGGACTCCAGGACGATCACGCCGGCGCCCTCGCCCATGACGAAGCCGTCGCGGCCCAGGTCGTAGGGACGCGAAGCGCCCTGCGGGTCCTCGTTGTTCTTGGACATCGCCATCATGTTGCCGAACGCGGCGATGGGCAGCGGGTGGATCGCCGCCTCCGTGCCGCCGGCGACGACCACGTCGGCGCGGCCGGTGCGGATCATCTCGATGGCGTAGCCGATGGCCTCCGCGCCCGACGCGCACGCCGAGACCGGCGTGTGCACGCCCGCGCGGGCGCCCACGAGCAGACCCACGTTGGCGGACGGGCTGTTGGGCATCAGCATGGGGACGGTGTGCGGGGAGACCCGGCGCACGCCCTTGTCCTTCAGGACGTCGTACTGGTCGAGGAGGGTGGTCACGCCGCCGATGCCGGAGGCGATGACCGCGCCCAGGCGGTCGGGCTCGACGTCGCCCTCGCTGCCCTCCTCGCCGGCCTTGCCGGAGAAGCCGGCGTCCTTCCAGGCCTCCTGGGCCGCGATCAGCGCGAACTGCGCCGAACGGTCCAGCTTGCGGGCCTGCGGCCGGGGGATGACCTCAAGAGGCTCCACGGCGACACGGGCCGCGATGCGGACGGCCTGGTCGGTCGCCCACTCCTCCTCCAGGGCCCGGACGCCGGACTTGCCGGCGACGAGACCCTCCCAGGTAGAGGCTGCGTCGCCACCCAGCGGTGTAGTTGCGCCGATACCGGTGACGACCACGGTGCGATTGGTCGGGATCACGGATTCTTTCTCCAACGTTACGAGGATTCAGCGGCGCCACCGCCGGGTGGCGGGGCAGTTCGGTCCAGGGGACCGGGTGGGTCAGCCCTGGTTCTTGAGGATGTAGTCGGTCGCGTCGCCGACCGTCTTGAGGTTCTTCACGTCCTCGTCCGGGATCTTGACGTCGAAGCGCTCTTCGGCGGCGACGACGACCTCGACCATGGACAGCGAGTCGACGTCCAGGTCGTCGGTGAAGGACTTGTCCAGCTGGACGTCCTCAACCGGGATGCCGGCGATCTCGTTCACGATGTCGGCGAGACCGGCGACGATCTCTTCCTGAGTGGCGGCCATGTTTGGCGCTCCTTCGTAGATATCCAGAGGGTGTGGCAGTGGGTGTTACCCGCACCGGACCGGGTGATCCGGCACGGAGTGCCTAGGGGAGGGTAACGACAGTGGCGGCGTACACGAGACCCGCCCCGAATCCGATGACGAGCGCGGTGTCGCCGCTCTTCGCCTCACCGGTCGCCAGGAGCCGCTCCATCGCGAGCGGGATCGAGGCGGCCGAGGTGTTGCCGGTGGTGCGCACGTCACGGGCGACCGTGACGGACTGCGGCAGCTTGAGAGTCTTCACCATCGAGTCGATGATGCGCTCGTTGGCCTGGTGCGGGATGAAGACGTCGAGTTCTTCGGCGGTGATGCCGGCGGCGTCCAGCGCCTCCTTGGCGACCTTCGCCATCTCGAACACGGCCCAGCGGAAGACCGCCTGGCCCTCCTGCGTGATCGCCGGGAACTTGCCCGTGGAGTCGTACTCCGTCCACGGCACCGTCTGCTTGATGGTCTCCGACTTGTCGCCCTCGGAGCCCCAGACCGTCGGGCCGATCGCCGGCTCGTCGGAGGGGCCGACCACGACCGCGCCCGCGCCGTCGCCGAACAGGAAGGCCGTCGCGCGGTCCTCCAGGTCGGTCAGGTCGGACAGCCGCTCGACGCCGATGACGAGCACGTACTCGGCGGAACCCTCCACCACCATGCCCTTGGCGAGGGTCAGCCCGTAGCCGAAGCCCGCGCAGCCGGCCGAGATGTCGAACGCGGCGGCCTTGTCGGTGCCGAGCTTGTCGGCGATCTCGGTGGCCACGGCCGGAGTCTGCTTGAAGTGCGAGACGGTCGACACGACCACCGCGCCGATCTGCCCGGCGGTGATCCCGGCGTCGGCGATCGCCTTGCCGGACGCCTCGACCGACATGGCGGCGACGGTCTCCTCGTCGTTCGCCCAGTGACGGGTCTCGATGCCGGAGCGGGAGCGGATCCACTCGTCGGAGGAGTCGATCGTCTCCAGGATGACCTCGTTGGGCACGACCCGCGTGGGCCGGTAACCGCCGACCCCGAGGATGCGTGCGTACGGGGAGCCCTTGCTGGGCCGGATCTTCGCCATCAGGGCTCCTCAGACGACGCCGTGCTCGGCGATGAGCTCGCGAGCGGCGTCGAGGTCGTCGGGGGTCTTCAGCGCCAGCGTCTTCACGCCGGGCAGCGCGCGCTTGGCGAGGCCGACCAGGGTGCCGCCGGGGGAGACCTCGACGAGCGCGGTCACGCCGAGCTCCTTGAAGGTCTCCATGCACAGGTCCCAGCGGACCGGGTTGGCGACCTGGCCGACCAGCCGGTCCAGGATCTCGGCCCCGGAGGCGACGGCCTGTCCGTCCTTGTTGGAGACGTAACGGACCGTGGGGTCGGCCGGGGCGAGCTCCTCGGCCGCCTTGGCCAGGGCCTCGACGGCGGGTGCCATGTGCCGCGTGTGGAAGGCGCCGGCGACCTTCAGCGGGACGACCTTGCGGACGCCCTCGGGCTTGTCCTCGGCCAGCGCGGCGAGCTGCTCCAGCGTGCCCGCGGCGACGATCTGGCCCGCGCCGTTGATGTTCGCCGGGGTGAGCCCCAGCTTCTCCAGATGCGCCAGGGAGACCTCGGGGTCCCCGCCGAGCAGCGCGGACATGCCGGTCTCGGTGACCGCGGCGGCCTCGGCCATGGCCAGGCCGCGCTTGCGCACGAGGCCCAGCGCGACGGTGTCGTCGAGGACGCCGGCCAGTGCGGCGGCGGTGAACTCTCCGACGCTGTGGCCCGCGACCGCGGCCGCAGACGCGTCGCCGAGCGCCGTGGCGGACAGGATTCCGGCGGCGACCAGCAGCGGCTGGGCCACCGCGGTGTCGCGGATCTGGTCCGCGTCGGCCTGCGTGCCGTAGTGGGCGAGGTCCAGGCCGATGGCGTCCGACCACGCGGCGACGCGGGCGGCGGCGCCGGGCAGTTCGAGCCAAGGAGTCAGGAAGCCGGGCGTCTGGGCGCCCTGGCCGGGAGCGACGAGTACGAGCACTCTCACACTCTCTCTTGGGGACGGCCGAAGCCGCCCGTGGGGACAGGGACGAAGAACGGCAGGGGGTTTTGTGGAGCCCCGACAAAAGGCTAGGTCTGAGGATCTCCGTCGACCAGGCGCCCCAGGATCAGCGCGATCCGGAGCGTGAACGCGGAGCGTACATCCGAAGGCGACCAACCGGTGACGTCAGTCACACGTCGGAGCCGGTAGCGCACGGTGTTCGGGTGGACGAAGAGCATCCGGGCGGCCCCTTCGAGACTGGACGCCTGTTCGAGATATACGGAGAGCGTTTCCAGGAGCGCGGACCCGGCCTCCTCCAGCGGTCTGTAGATCTCCTCCACCAACTGCTCGCGCGCACCGGGATCACCGGCGATGGCGCGCTCCGGCAGCAGATCGTCCGCCAGCACCGGTCGGGGTGCGTCCTGCCAGGCGGAACAGGCCTTGAGGCCGGCCGCGGCGGCCTGTGCGGACCGGGTCGCGGCCAGCAGGTCGGGTACGACGGGTCCGGCCACGACGGGTCCCGCGGCGAACGGCCCGATCAGCGACTTGGCGACGGCGAGCGGGTTGTCGCTGCCGCCGGCGATCACCACCAGCCGGGTGCCGAGCACTCCGGTCAGCACCTGGAGCTTGGAGTGCCGCGAGGCCCGTCGGATGGCCTCCACGGTCAGCTCCGAGTCGCCGTCCGGGGCGGTGCCCAGGACGACGCACACATGTTCCGGCGCGTTCCAGCCGAGCGCGGCCGCCCGGCTCACGGCCCCCTCGTCGGCCTCGCCGCTCAGCACGGCGTTCACGACGAGCGACTCCAGCCGGGCGTCCCACGCGCCGCGCGCCTCGGCGGCCTGGGCGTAGACCTGGGCGGTGGCGAAGGCGATCTCCCGGGCGTACACGAGGAGCGCCTCGCGCAGCACGTTCTCGTCGCCGGGCGCCGCGACCTCGTCGATCGCGGACTCCATGACCTCGATGGTGGTCCGCACCATCTCGACGGTCTGCCGCAGCGTGATGGCCCGCGTCAGCTCCCGCGGCGCCGTGCCGAATACGTCGGTGGAGATGGCCTGCGGGGCGTCCGGGTGCCGGAACCACTCGGTGAAGGCCGCGATGCCCGCCTGGGCGACCAGTCCGATCCAGGAACGGTTCTCCGGTGGCATCGCCCGGTACCACGGCAGTGTCTCGTCCATCCGCGCGATGGCCTGGGCGGCGAGACTTCCGGAGGACTTCTCCAGCCGCTTCAGCGTGGCGGGGTGGGAGTGGACGGCGACCGCGGGCTGGGGGCGACTCGTTTCTGGTTCGGGCACGTGGACAAGACTGCCTTATCGCCGCGCATGCTCGCGCCGGTGGGTCGTTTCCGTCCCGACGCCGGCCGGGCCCGCCGCGTCGGGGCTCCCGCGCGCGGCGCGGGTCTACCGTGGGACCCGTGATGGACGTACGGCGCGCCGACGAGCGCTACCGAGGCGGAGACCCGGCCGCAGGCATCGCGTCATGGCACGCGTTCTCCTTCGGCCCCCACTACGACCCCGGCAACCTCCGCTTCGGTCCGCTGATCGCCTGCAACGAGGAGCGCCTCGCCCCGGGCGCCGGGTTCGACGAGCATCCCCACAGCCACACCGAGATCGTCACCTGGGTCGTCGAGGGCGAGCTGACCCACCGCGACTCCACCGGTCATGAGACCCGCGTGCGCCCCGGTGACGTGCAGCGGCTCAGCTCGGCCGGCGGTGTGCGGCACGTGGAACGCAACGACGGCGACGCGCCCCTGACCTTCGTCCAGATGTGGCTGGCCCCGTCGGCCCCCGGCGGCGACCCGTCGTACGAGATCGTCCGCGGCATCGCCGACTCCACCCCGTACGCCGTCCCGCGGGCGGGCGCGATGCTGCACGTGCGGCGGCTGGACGCGGGGGAGCGCACGGCCGTGCCGGACGCCCCCCTCGTCTACGTCCATGTCGTGCGCGGCGAGGTCCGCCTGGGCGGCGACAAGCTGGCGCCCGGGGACGCGGCCCGCGTCACGGACGCGAAGGACCTGGAGGCGGTGGGGGCGACGGCGGCGGAGGTGCTGTTGTGGGAGCTGACCGACCAGGAGCCGGCCGGGTAGCGGCTAGCGGATCTCCGCCAGCACCGCGTCCGTGAACGGCGGCCAGACCTCGGTCGCCCAGGGGCCGAACGCCCGGTCCGTCAGCGCGACCGCGGCCGCTCCCGCGTCGGGATCGACCCACAGGAACGTGCCGGACTGCCCGAAGTGGCCGAAGGTGCGCGGCGACGACGAACTCCCCGTCCAGTGCGGCGACTTGGAGTCGCGGATCTCGAATCCCAGTCCCCAGTCGTTGGGGTTCTGATGCCCGTAGCCGGGCAGCACGCCCTTCGTCCCGGGGTACTGCACGGACATCGCGGCGGCCATCGTCCGCGGGTCCAGCAGCCTGGGCGCCTGGACCTCGGCCGCGAACCGCAGCAGATCCCCGACCGTCGAGACGCCGTCCTTGGCGGGCGAGCCGTCGAGCGACGTCGCCGTCATCCCCAGCGGTGCGAGGACCGCCTGCCGCAGGTACTCCGCGAACGGGATGTCCGTCGCCTTCGCGATGTGGTCGCCGAGCTGCTCGAACCCGGCGTTGGAGTACAGCCGGCGCTCGCCCGGGGCCGCGGTCGTGCGGTGCTCGTCGAAGGCCAGCCCGGAGGTGTGCGCCAGAAGGTGCCGGACCGTGGACCCGGGCGGCCCCGCGGGCTCGTCCAGCTCCACCGCGCCCTCCTCGTACGCGACGAGGGCGGCGTACGCGGCGAGCGGCTTGGTGACCGAGGCCAGCGGGAAGCGCCGGTCGACCGGACCGTGGGCGCCCAGCACCGTGCCGTCGGCCCGCACGACGCCCGCGGCGGCGGAAGGAACCGGCCAGTTCTCGATCAGCGCGAGACTCTTCAACGACATGCCCACGACCCTATGCGGCTCACAGCAGCAGCTCCATCAAGGGGTCCGGCTTGGGCCGGAAACCCAGGGCGGCGTACAGCGGCGCCGCGTCCGCGGACGCGGTGAGGTGCACCTGTGCCGCGCCCCGCTCCCGGAACCACGCCAGCAGCGCGTCCATGCACGCGCGCGCGTACCCCCGGCGGCGCGCGTCGGGATCGGTGGCGACGGAGAAGACGTAGCCGACGGTGCCCCGGGGGTTGCCGGCGCGCCCGATGCGGTACTCGATCGTCCCGACGACCAGCGCGGCCAGTGCCCCCGGCCGCTCGGGGTGGTCCACGACGAAGGCGGCGAAGCCGCCGTCCGGATCGGACAGCCGCCGGCGCAGCGTGGGCAGCGACTCGGCATGCCAGCCGGCCGGGTCGTCGCCGGCCCCCCGCGGGGCGGACAGCGAGTCGATCATCACCTGACGCAGCCGCAGCACTTCGTCGGCGTCCTCGGGCAGGGCACGGCGTACGAGACTCATTCCCGCACGCTAACCAATGCGATCAAGCCGAGTCCCGCGGTTTTCTTACCGGACCCGCTTGCTTGGAGCGCACTCCAAGGTCCTAGCGTGGTGGTCATGACGGTGTTGCAGACCACGCCCGTGACCATCGAGCAGAACCCCACCCCCGCAGACGTCTGCTCCGCGCCCCCGCGGCGGCACCCTCGCCCCGACGGGCAGGACAGCTACACGATCAGCGAGGTCGTCGCCTTCACCGGCCTGACGGCCCACACCCTGCGCTGGTACGAACGCATCGGGCTGATGTCCCACATCGACCGTTCGCACACCGGCCAGCGCCGTTACAGCAACCGCGACCTGGACTGGCTCGACCTCGTCGGGAAGCTGCGGCTGACCGGCATGCCGGTCGCCGACATGGTGCGGTACGCCGAGCTCGTCCGCGAGGGCGACCAGACGTTCGGCGAGCGCTACGAACTGCTGGAGAACACCCGGCGCGACGTGCGGGCCCGGATCGCCGAACTCCAGGACACGCTCGCCGTGCTGGACCGGAAGATCACGTTCTACGCGGACGCCACCCGCGCCCGGGCCTACGAAGGCCGCCTGCACGAGCCCCAGCTCCACGAAGCGGAAAGGACCGCCCGATGACCTACAGCACGATCCCCACGGCACGACTCGGAGAGAACGGACCCGAGGTCGGTGTCCAGGGCCTCGGCTGCATGGGCATGAGCTTCGCGTACGGACCCACGGACGCCGACGCGTCCCGCGCCGCTCTGGAACGGGCACTGGAGCTGGGCGTCACGCTCTACGACACGGCCGACGCGTACGGAGCGGGCGAGAACGAGAAGTTCCTCTCCCCCTTCTTCAAGGCACACCGCGACGAGGTCGTGATCGCTACCAAGTTCGCCCTGTCGATACCCCCGGAGGACCCCTCGCGGCGGATCATCCGCAACGACGCGCCCTACATCCGGGAGGCCGTCGAGGCGAGCCTGCGGCGTCTGGACGTCGACGTCATCGACCTCTACTACATGCACCGGCGTGATGTGAACGTGCCGATCGAGGACACCGTCGGCGTGATGGCCGAGCTGGTGCGCGAGGGCAAGGTCAAGCAGCTGGGCCTGAGCGAGGTGACGGCCGACGAACTGCGCGCGGCGCACGGCGTGCACCCCATCGCCGCCGTGCAGTCGGAGTGGTCGCTGTTCAGCCGTGACATCGAGGCGCGGGTGGTGCCGGCGACCCGCGAGGTGGGCGCGACCCTGATCCCCTACTCCCCGCTCGGCCGTGGCTTCCTCACCGGCTCCTTCGCCGACGCCGCGACGGACCTCACCGCCGACGACTTCCGCCGCCGGCAGCCCCGCTTCAGCGGCGAGAACGCGGTCGCCAACGCGGCTCTGCTGGAGCCGATCCGCACGGTGGCCGAGGCCCGCGGCGTCTCGCTCGGCCAGATCGCCCTGGCCTGGGTCCAGCAGCGGAGCGCCGTGCACGGCCTGCCGGTCGTCCCGATCCCGGGGACCAGCAAGCCGGGCCGGGTGGAGGAGAACACCGCGGCGACGCGGATCGTGCTGAGCGAAGAGGAACTGGGCCTGCTGGAGCCGATCGCGGCGAAGGTGGCCGGCGACCGGTACCCGGACATGCGGTTCGCCTCCGCCGGACGCGAGTGACCGACCGCCCCCGCGTCCGGTACGGCGGCAGGGGCGGGTCAGCGGGGCAGGGG
>NZ_JAHHIU010000013.1 GCF_024539815.1 Streptomyces hayashii | reverse complement strand
GGGGACGGGAGCCGGTGTGGCCCGGGACGGCGGGCCGGCGGGGGCCGACGGGAACAGCCGGCGCTGGAGGACCGGCGGGCGCGGTGCGGGCGGCCGGGGCCTGAGAAGGACGCGTGGGGCGCGGGCGGATGCGGTCGGGGCGAGCCATCGCATCGCCGCCGCAGTCACCGCAGTCACCGCAGTCACCGCAGTCGATGCGCTCGCCGCAGTCGTCGTCGCGTTCGGGCGCGGCAGCCGGTCCCGGCCCGGCGGGCCCGGGACCGCGGCGCAGTTCCACGATCCCGGACGGCCGGTCCAGGCGCACCGTGGGACCGGACCTCGGTCGGCCCGCCTCCTGGCGCAGTACCCGGGCCTGCGCCGCCGTCAGCTCGGGGCCGGGGGCGACGTTCAGGTCGCGGGTGAGGCGGCGGCGCACGTCCTCGTAGGCTCCCAGCGCCTCGGCCTGCAGGCCGCACGCGGCCAGGGCCAGCACGAGCCGGGCGTGCAGCGGCTCGTCGAGCGGGTCCTGTGCGGCGGCACGGCGCAGGGCGGGCAGCACCTGCTCGGCGCGGCCGCACAGCAGGGCCGCGTCGGCCGCCAGCCGCGTGGTGTCCAGGAGTTCCCGTCGCAGCGCCGTGAACTGGACGTGGGAGCGCACCGACTCGGGGATCCCCATGGCCACGGGCCCGCGCCACTCCCCCAGCGCCAGGACGAGATGCCGGGCCGCCGCCTCGGCGCGTCCGGTGGCCGCCGCCCGCGTGCCGCGCCGGGTCAGATCGCGGAAGCGCAGCAGATCGACCTCGTCGGTGTCCGCCTCCAGCAGGTAGCCGCCGGCGCGCCGCAGCAGACGCCGGCCGGGGGCGCGGGGCGCCAGCCCCGGTTCCAGCATCCGCCGCAGCGCGCCGACGTAGCGCCGCACCACGTTCGGCGCGCTGACGGGCGGCCGCTCGCCCCACAGCACGTCGAGGATCCCGCCCGGCGGCACGGGCCGGCCCGTGTGCGCCAGGAGCAGCGCGAGCAGGGCGCGTTGCTGGGGAAACCCGGGGTCGAGCTCTCGCTCGCCCCGCCACACCCGTACGGGCCCCAGCACCTCGAACCGCATGGCCTCGTCCATGTCCCCGATCTCCCGGGGCGCGGTGTCAGCCGGCACCGGCGCGGCCGTCCGGCGCGGTCAGCAGGGCCTCGACCCGCTCGGCGTCGGGGTGGCCGAGACCTCGCAGGAGGCTGAGCGCCTGTTTCCAGGCGACGCGCGCGCCCTCGTGGTCGCCGGTGGAGACGTGGGTCTCGCCGACCCGGACGAGGATGTCCGCCTCCAGGTAGGGCACGCCCAGGTCGCGCAGCAGGACGAGGGCGTTGCGATAGCCGAGGAGGGCGTGCGGATGGCGGCCGAGGCGGTGGTGGGCGTAGGCGATGCTGTCCCAGGTGGCGGCCTGGCCGTAGCGGTCGCCGAGTTCCTGGAGCATGGCGAGCGCCTCGAAGCAGTGCTCCAGGGCCTGCCGGTACTCGCCGAGCAGCGCGTGGTACCAGCCGACGGAGTTCAGGACGCTGGCCTGCGCGGCGCGGTCGCCCCGGGCCCGGAACAGGTCGAGGGCGAGTCGGTTGTGACGCAGGGCGCCGGGCAGATCCCCGCGTTGCTCGCACTGCCAGCCGAGGCTGCGGTGGGTGTGGGCGCGGCCGGCGTCGTCGCCCAGGTCGGTGAAGAGGGACAGGGCCTGTTCCAGGCGGGGGACGGACCGGGTGTGCAGTCCGAGCCGGCCTTCCACCCGGGCCAGCCCGCGCAGGCCGCGGGCGACCAGCACGGGGTCGGCGATGCGGCGGGCGGCGTCGAGCGCGGTCCGCTGCACGGCCAGTCCGTCGTGCCAGTGCCCGCGCCGGTCGAAGAACGGCTCCAGGGACCAGGCCAGTTGGCAGGCGAGACGTTCCTGCGCGGGGTGCCCGGACGCGGCCGCCGCGTCGACGACGGCGAGCAGCACCGCGTGTTCGGCGGTGAGCCAGGCCAGGGCCCGGTCGTCGTCGGCGAGGGGATCGGGGTGCACGCCCTCGGGCGCGGGCGGCGGTGGCAGCGGGTCGGCGTTGGGAGCGAGGAGCCGGTCGGCGGCGTGGGCGGTGTGCAGGTAGTGGTGGTGGAGCCGGTCGAGCGCCGTCCGCCGGTCCGCTTCGGTGTGCTGTGCGTGGACGAGTTCGCGGGCGTGGGCGCGCAGCAGGTCGTGGAAGTCGTAGCGGGCGGGAGTGGGTTCGGCGACGAGGTGCAGGGCGGTGAGTTCGGCCAGCAGCGGCCGGGTCAGGCGGACGGTCAGGCCCGCCAGCGCGGCGGCGGCCGGGAGGGTGAAGTCGGGGCCGGGGTGCAGCGCGAGCAGCCGGAACAGCCGGGCCGCCCCGGCCGAGACGGCGCGCGAGGACCAGGAGAAGACGGTGCCGACGTCCACGGCGGCGTCACCGCGGGCGAAGGCGTCGAGGCTGCCGTGGGCCTCGCGCAGCTCGGCGGCGACGGCGGAGAGCGGGAAGCGGGGGTGGACGGCGGCGCGGGCGGCGACGCAGGCGAGGGCGAGGGGCAGTCCGGCGCACAGTTCGCCGATCTCGTCGGCCGCCTGCGGTTCGGCCGCCACCCGCGCGGCTCCCAGCCTCCGCACCAGGAAGGCCCGCGCCTGGCCGGCGTCGAAGGGACGCAGGGTCAGGGAGTGCGCGCCGTGCGCGGCGACGAGCTGCGACAGTTCGTCGCGGCTGGTGACGATGGCGAGACAGCCGGGCGTGCCTGGCAGCAGCGGCTCCACCTGGTCCGCGTCGCGCGCGTTGTCCAGCACGACGAGGACCTTCCGCCCGGCGAGCAGACTCCGGTAGAGGGCGCTCTGCGCGTCCACTCCGTGCGGAACGCGTTCGGGCGGCACGCCGAGCGCGTCCAGGAACCCCCGGACCGCCTCGCCGGGTTCCATGACGGCGCCGGACGGGTCGAAGCCGCGCAGGTTGACGTAGAGCCGGCCGTCCGGGAAGCGGTCGGCGACCCGGTGTGCCCAGTGCACGGCGAGGGAGGTCTTTCCGACGCCCGCCATGCCGCCGATGGCGCTGATCACCACGGTCGCGGAACGGGACGCGGCCGTGTGCGCCATGTCCGCGTGCGACGGGTCGGCGTGCGGGCGGTCCGCCTCGGACACCGCCGCGTCGAGCAGCCCGAGAACCTCGTCGAGTTCGGCCCGTCGACCGGTGAACGCCGGTGTGTCATGCGGAAGTTGGGAGGGCACGGCGAGGAGGGGCGGAGCCGGGGCAGCGACGTCCGGAAGAACGGCGGGATCCTGCGGGTCCTGCGGGTCCTGATGGCCGTGCGAGTCCCGAGAATTCTCAGTGCCGCGCGAGTCCCGCGGACTCCCGAGGTCGTGCGAGTCCTGCGATTCCTGCGGGACCGCCGGTGCCGAGGAAGGGGCGCGCAGGACGGCGTCGCGTGCCTCGCGCAGCTCCGCGCCGGGGTCGATCCCCAGCTCGTCGGCCAACCGCGCCCGTACGCGCTCGTACGCCGTCAGCGCCTCCGACCGGCGTCCCGCGGCCCCCAGCGCGAGGACCAGCCCGGCCTGAAGGGGTTCGTCCAGCGGATGCCGGGCGGCGGCCTGCCGCAGTTCGGGCAGGACGGCCTCCGGCGTCCCGGCACGCGACGCGGCGTCGGCCGCTTCCCGGACCGCGGCGAGCCGCTCACGGTCCACCGCGGCGAAGACCGCGTGCGCGCGGATCCGCTCGGGGATGCCGACGGCGACCGGGCCGCGCCACAACGCCAGTGCTCCGGTGAGGAGTTGCAGCGCCCTCTCGGGCGCCCGCCGGGTGGTCCGGCTCGCCTCCTCGCGCAGCGCGCGGAACCTCAGCAGATCCGAGGAGTCGCCGTCCGTCACCAATCGGTATCCGCCCGCGTCCCGCACCAGCCGGCGGCCCTCCGCGCGGGCGGCCAGTCCGGGCTCCAGCAGCCGGCGCAGCGAACCGACATGACGACGGACGACGTTGACCGCGCTGCGCGGCGGATCCGCTCCCCAGAGGATCTCGACGATCTCGCTCACGGCGATCGGCTGTCCCGCCCCGATCAGCAACAGGGCCAGGAACGCGCGCTCCTGCGGCCCCGCGAGGTCCAGTACGGCGTCCCCCCGGCGCACCCGTACGTCCCCCAGGACCGCGAACCGCACCGGCTCCAGCGGCACGTCGATCTCCCCTCCGGCCAGTCCTCCCCCGCCCCCGACCCTATGCCAGGGGAAGGATCACCCAGAGTTACGGGCGCGGGGTTCCCCCCGTTCAGCGCCACGCCGAGAGCGGGAACCGGCCGCGCACCCCCGCGCCGAACGGCGGCCCGGGGCCTGGGGAGGGCTTCGTCGCGGACCCCGGGACGCGCGTGCCCGGCGGGCGTCAGCAGAGGCGGCCGGTGTAGTGGGCGCCCTGGATCCTGGACGCGGAGCCCAGCCACGTCCTGCCCGGTCCGACGCACCACTCGTAGTCGGGGGCGCGGGCCACCTCGACCTTGATGACCACCCGGGAGCCGTCGGACGTGCAGTGGTTGTAGAAGGCGTCGGAGCCGGTCTCGTAGAAGCCGCAGGGATCCGCAGCCGCGGGGCTCACGGTGGCGGCGGTCACCGCGCCCAGGGAGGCGAACACGAGAGCGGCGGAACCGATGGTGCCGAGCACCGTACGACGAACACGCACAGCAGAACTCCTTGCCGGATGGGGATCGCGACCGGGCCCGGAGCCGGAGCGGCCCCGGTCCCGCCGATCGCGGGATGCCTGCACCAGGATCGTCGCGGGCCCGCCGAGCTGACCGGACGTCACGTCCCCTTCACCCCGCGAAACGATTCTCCGCTGCGCCGTAGGAGTGATCCTTCTCGCGACGAGGAGTCGACGGCCCGACGCCTGGGCAAGGCGGCCGGGTTCACCCGGCTGACCGCCCCGAGTGGTGGCGGAGCGCGGCCTGACTGACGGTGGATCACGTCAGGCCGGGTCAGGTGAGCTGACGTGGTGTCGGCTGCCCGGTCGTGACGGAAGGACCATCAGATGCGTTCTGCTCGCATGATCCTGGCCACCGCGGCCGCGTCGGCCGCTCTCGCGGTGGGCGCCGCCGGCGCCCACGCGGCCGACGGGGGCCGGGACCACGACGGCTCGTCCTACAGCAAGGAGGACCACTCCTCCGCCGGCAAGGGCGACGGCGCCTGGGCCGGCAAGCACGACAAGGAGGACCACGACGCACCCCACGGCGGGATGCACACCGGCGGCGGCGCGCTGACCGCCCTGAACCAGGGCGGCGACCGCGACGGCTCCGCCGCCGAGGACCCCCGCTTCGACCCCGAGACCTACAAGGACCAGGACTGGCGGAAGGAGCAGGACGCAGGCGGCGAACACGGCCGCCAGGACTCCTCCGCCGGCCGGGACGACTCCTCCTGGGACGGCGGACACCAGGAGGACGCCGACGGCTGGAAGGGCGAGCACGACAAGCCCAACGGCGGCATGCACACCGGCGGCGGCGCCCTCGCCGGCCCCTCCCTCACCGCCGGCGGACTCGGCATCCTCGCCGTCGCCGGCACCGGCCTCTACGCCCTGCGCCGCAAGAAGACGGTGGGGGGTGTGGCCTGACCATGCCTGACGCGATAGCAGCCGCGGCCGCCACGCGTCTCCGCGTGGCGGTCCGGCCGGCTTTCCGACCGCCCGGCCTCCCGTCCGCCCGTCCGGCCCGCTCTGCGCGCGAGCCGTTCGCGGCGTGGGTCGCCGGGCGCGATCCTGCCGCCTCTGTCGGCGCCCCCACTGCACCCGTACACTGACAAATCGTAGATGTGCGCGTGCAGTTGACCGGGGGGAGCCGCCATGTCGGGGGACCAGTACGACAGATACGACTACACCGTCCAGGCGCCGCCCATGCCGACGGCGCCGCCGCCGGCCCCGGCGGACGGAGTACGGGCCGTCGCGGTGGCCGTGCTCAACCTCAGCGGACTGGGCCTGGGCTACGCGCTGATGCGCCGGTGGGCCCTGACGGCGCTGTGCCTGATCGCCACCGCCGCCCTGCTCTTCGTGGCGCTGCCTGCCGATCCGGACGGCGTCCCGGCCCTCGCGCTCGTGCTGTACGTCGCGTTCCTCGCCGCGGCGGCGGCGCACGGCGCGCGCGTGGGCCTGCGCACCCGGCTCTCGGGGCTCAGGGGCGCGCCTCTCGCGCTCGGCCTCGGACTGCTCCTGCTCGTGGCGCCGGCCGGCGGCGTCGTGCTGTACGACAACGCGCGGGACGAGGCGACGCAGCAGATGCTCCTCGACCGGCTCGACGAGGCCGACGGTCTGGTGGGGGCCGCGGGCGGGAAGCCGTTCGACGCGGCCCGGTCCGACTACGACAGGGCCCTGTCGGTCTACTCCGATCTGCGGGCGGACCATCCGGACTCCCGGGCGGCGGGGCGGGTGCCGTCACGCATGAAGACCTTCTACACGACGGTCGGCGCGCCTTTCGCGCGCGGCGACTACTGCGCGGCGACGGCGCCTCTGAAGTATCTGCGCACCGTCCCCAAGAGCCTGCCGGGGACGGACCTCGGGGAGCTGAAGACCTGGCCCGACGACCGGCTGGCCACCTCGCTGTACGAGTGCGCGTCGGCGGGGCTCACGGCCGGCGAGGCCACCTGGACGTCGCAGTTCGGGGATCTGCTCACCGCGTTCCCCGGATCCGAGCAGGCCGGGAAGGTCGAACCGGCCGTGTCCGCCGCCGTCGTCCGCACCGAGAAGGACCTGGGCGGGGCCGAGCCCTGCTCGGCGGTCGAGCGGCTGCGCACGCTGGGAACCCAGATCGACGGATTGGCGACCGGGCGCGCGGGCGCCGGCGACGCCCTCGCCAAGGACGCGCGGCGGGCAGCGGGCAGCGCCGACGCGGGTGCGTACACCTGCGGCGTGGACCAGTACCGGGACGGCGACTTCGACGCCGCGCAGAAGACCATGACGGACTACGCCTCCGCCCACAAGAGCGCCAAGAACACGCCCCGGGCGGCGAAGATAGCGATAGCGGCGGAGATCGCCCAGACCGTGCCGGCCGCCGGCAAGACCCTGCCGACCACCCGCTCCGGCGGCAGCATCTCGGTGACGGTGCAGAACGACAGCCCGGACGAGATCACCGTCCTTTACACGGGCCCGGTCACCGGGAGTTTCACTCTCAAAGCCTGCGGGAGTTGCACGGGATACTCCCTCGGCACCACCCTCAACCCGAGTTTCAAGCCGTGCGGCGACAGCGGGAAGAACTATCCGCACCGCACCATCAGTCTGCCGGTCGGCACCACGTACTTCCTGCACAAGCCGATGGGCGACAGCCTGGCCACGCCCGCCTCGGACACGGCCGAGCTGCAATCGGGCTATGTCTACACGGAATGCGCCTACACCACGCAGCGTCTGGGATCAGGCCTGTGAACAACGGGTGAGACAACGGAGAATTCCGGCCACTGAAAGTCCGTCAACGCGCGAATGCATCCTCCGCGGGGCACGTATGACGGGTGATAAGGTGCGCCGGAATTCTCTTGTGCATGCCCCACACGAAAGCCTTGAGACAACGAAATGAACGACATAATGGCGGATGCCTCCCTCGCCTCCTTCGTCCCGGGCGGCAGCCGCCGGCGCCGCAGACCCGGGCAGAGCGGCGCCGGTCTGCGCCGGGCGATCGTCCTCGCGCTCGCCGTCCCCCTCACCTCTGCGGCTCTGGCCGCCCCTTCGGCGTTCGCCGCGGGGAACGACGCGGGGGCGACGGCCAAGGACACCGCGCCGGGCCCGGGCCTGGACGCCGACGACCAGCAGATGGTCACGAACCTGGGCACCCGGGTGCTGGACCAGCGGCTGGGCGGGAACGTCGGCGGCGTGGTCCTCGACTCCGAGTCCGACCGGACCCTGTGGGACCACAACGGCGCGACCGCGCTGATGCCGGCCTCCAACACCAAGCTCGCCACCGCGACCGCAGCCCTGACGGTGCTCGGGCCGGACCACCGGTTCACCACGAAGGTCGTCTACGGCGACGGCACCCTGACCCTCGTCGGAGGCGGGGACCGGACGCTGACCGGCGCCGACCTCGCCGAGATGGCGAGCACCGCGGTCGCGGGCCTCAAGGCGGCGGGGCTGACCTCGGTGAAGGTCGCCGCGGACGACAGCCTGTTCCCCGAGCCGAGCCTGGCCAACGGATGGAACACCGGCTACTACCCCGACTCCGTCGCCCCGGTGCGCGCGCTCGTCGTCGACGGGCGTCACGTCGAGGACACGTCGCTCGACGCCGGGCAGCTCTTCGCGCAGAAGCTCACCGCGGCCGGGGTCGCCGTCGACGGCGCGGTCGTCCGCGCGACGGCGAGCCGCGGCGACGTACCCGTGGCGCAGCACCGCTCGGCCGCGCTGTCGGACATCGTCCACAAGATGATCAAGGTCAGCGACAACGACATCGCCGAGACCCTGCTGCGGGCGACCGCTCTGGGCGCGGGGCGTCCGGCCACCTTCGAGGGCGGCACGGAGGTCGTGCGCCAGGTGCTGAGCCTGCGGTACGGGGTGTCCCTCGACCACTTCGAGATCTACGACGGCAGCGGTCTCTCGCGGGCGAACCGCATTCCGGCCGCCACCCTCGCGGAGATCCTCGAACTGCTGACGGAGCCCCGCTACGCCCGCACGCTCGACTCCATCCGCGACGGGCTGCCCGTCGCCGGCGAGGCGGGCAGCACCCTCGGCCCGGAGTGGGGCCGCTTCGACGACGCGAACTCCAAGTGCGCCGTGGGCAAGGTGCGCGCGAAGACCGGCACTCTCACGGGGGCCATCGCCCTGAGCGGTCTGACGCAGGGCAAGGACGGCAAGTGGAAGGTCTTCTCGTTCGTCGAGAACGGTTCCACGGCCGACGCGAACGCCATCAAGGACGCCATGGACGGACTCGCGGCGACCGTCAACGGTTGCTGGGCCTAGCGCCCGCCGTTGGGATCACCCCGCGGACGCGGGGCCGAGGGGCCGGCTCCGGCGGAGCCGGCCCCTCGGTGTTCGCAGCCCACCCCGCTGTGACCTACACCACAAGAAAACGATGCCGTTTCGATGACCCCGAAGGCTACCCTGACCCATGAAGTGAACGAAACAGTTTCGTTCATGCAAGTGGCGTTCGCCCCCACCGCATGGAGAACGACAGCCATGGCCTCCGTACTCATCGTGAACGACCAGTCCCTCCAACGCCTCGGCCTGCGCATGCTGCTGGCCGCCGAGCCCGATCTGACCGTCGTGGGCGACACCGCCGACGGAGCCGAAGCGGTCCGTCTGAGCACCGCGCTGCGGCCCGACGTCGTCCTGATGGGCGGCCGCCGCCCTCGCCACGAGGACGTCGAGACCATCCGCCGCATCGCCCGGCCCTCGCACCTGTCCGCCGTCGGCCGACCCGCCGCGACGGCCGCCGGGCCGGAGCCGCGGGTGCTGGTCCTGACCTCCACCGGCGACCGGGGATACGCCTACGCGGCCCTGCGCGCGGGCGCGGGCGGATTCCTCCTGGAGGACGCCACCTCCGACGAACTGACCGCGGCCGTCCGGGTCGTGGCCGTCGGAGGCGCCGCCATCACCCCCGAACTGACCCGCGCGCTCATCGACACCGTCCGCCACGACCGCACCCCCCGGCCCGGTGAGCGCACGGTCGAACCCGACGCCTTCACCCAGCGCGAACGCGACGTCCTGGTGGCCGTCGCGTCCGGCTGGTCCAACGCCGAGATCGCCGCCCGCCTGTCCATCGCCCCGACCACCGTCAAGTCCCACGTCAGCCACATCCTGGCCAAGATCGGCGCCCGCGCGCGGGTCCAGGCGGTCGCCTTCGCCTACGAGTGCGGCCTGGTGCACCCGGCGGCCTGAGAGCGACGCCGCGTACGGCACGGCCCCCTCCCCACACTCGGGAAGGGGGCCGTGCCGTGCGCGGGCGGCTAGCCGCGGGCGCGCTGATGGACGCGCGCGAGCAGCAGGTTCGGATCCCGCTGGGTGAAGTACGCGGCGCTGGTGACGTACACGCTCCGGCCGCGCACGGCCACGGAGGTGGGGTTGGACAGGCCGTCCTGCGGGGTGAGGACGACGCGGTGGGTGCCGTCCGGGCGGACCAGCTCGACCTCGCTGCCGCCCGTCATGGCGGCGAGCACGGTGTCGCGGTGCCGCTCGACGAAGCCGAAGTCGTCGATCGCGTAGAGGCCGGTCGCCCGGGTCTCGATCACGCCGGCGGACCCGTTCTCGCGCACCGGGATGCGCAGCAGCGTCCCGGCGTTGGTGTTGGACACCCACACGGCGCTCCGGTGGAAGCGGAGCCCGTTGGCGCCCACCTTGGCCGCGGGCCTCGCGTTGCGCGGCTCCAGCGCGGCTCCCGTGGCCCACGCCGTGGGTGTGCCGCCGGCCCGTGGGACGCGCCATACGGTGCCCAGCACCGAGTCGGCCGCGTAGAGCACACCCCGCCGCTCGTCGAGGGCGAGGCCGTTGGGGAACCCGGTCGGGGGCAGCTCGGCGATCTGACGGGGTGCGCTGCCGTCGCGTGCGATGCGCCAGATGCCGGTCCTGGCCGTGCCGGTGGCGTAGTTGACGTAGAGCGTGCCGTTCTCCGCGCGGGCGATGCCGAGCACGACGGCCGCGCCGACGACCGGGGTCTTCGGGTTCGCGACGGCGGGCAGGGTGGCGAGGACCCGGGTGCGGCCCTGCCGGGTGACGTTGACGACCTGCCGCGCGTTGGACAACGTCAGGTCGGCGGAGCCGTCCGGTTCGAGTGCGATGTTCTCCGGTGACTCCCCCCGGGCGAGCTGGAGGTGAGCGACGACGCGAGCGTCCGAGACGGTCGGCTCGCCGCCGGTGGCGGGCGCCGCGGCGAACAGGCCGACGGCTACGGCGACGGCGGTGACGACCGCCGGACGGTGGACTCGGGGCATGGGAGCCTTCCTTGCGGGGGAAGTCGGAACCGCCGCTGCGCGGCGGCCAGACGACCATCTCGTCGCACCGGCGGCGGCGACCGCAGTCGTGGCCGGGAGATCGCCCGCGTGGCCCACGGCATCGACCCGCCTGCCGCTCACGCGGGTGAGGCGCATGCAGCAGACTGTGCCGTGCAGACCGGCACTCATCCAGAAGGAAGCACAGCGTGATCATCTTCGGCACCAAGGGATACCTCTACCAGCTGGCGATACTGACGCTGGTGTGCGGCCGCTGCGGCAACCCCGCCGCCCACACCCTCAGGAAGCGGGTCACGAAGTTCACGCTGTTCTTCGTGCCGCTGTTCCCGATCTCGACGAAGTACGCCACGCAGTGCACCTTCTGCGGCGCGGAGCAGAAGGTGACCAAGGAACAGGCCGATCAGCTGCTGGCGCAGGGCGCGGGCGCGGGTCAGCCGTACGGCCAGCCGCAGCAGCAGCCGTACCAGCACTGACGCGGGCCGCCCCTCAGCGGGTGAGTCCCGCCCGGTCGCAGGCGGCCCGGAGCCCAGGGGTGCAGATGCGCGCGACCGTGTAGGCGCCGTGGTCGACCAGGACGCGCTGGATGTCGTCGACCGTCACCGCGTCCGCGGTGAGCAGGACCGACGGGATGCCGGCGGTGGTGGGACTGTCGGTGGTCGTGGTGGCGCTGTCGCGGGGGTCCTCGCCCTTTCCGACGGCTACCGCCATGGCGGCCACGGCGGCCGCCTCGTCCTTGAACGGCTTGTACACCGTCATGTACTGCTCGCCCTTGACGATGCGCCGCACGGCGTCGAGGTCGGCGTCCTGACCGGTGACGGGCGGCAGTTTCGTGACGCCGGCGCTCTTGAGGGCGGCGACCACTCCGGCCGCGATGGAGTCGTTGGCCGCGAGGACCCCGTCGATCCGGTCCGGGCCGAGAGCCGCGACGGCCGCGGACATGTTGGCGTGGGCGTTCTGGGTGCTCCAGTCGAGGGTGTCGTAGGACCTGGCGATGTTCACCTCGCCGGACAGCACGGACAGGGCGCCCTTCTTGTACCAGGCCGCGTTGGGCCCGGCCGGGTCGCCGTTCATCATGACGACGTCGGTTCCGACGGCCCGCCGCTTCATGCCCTTGAGCAGGGCCTCGCCCTGGAGCCGGCCGATGTGCAGGGCGTCGAAGCCGACGTAGCCGGTGACCGGGCCTTCGGCGAGGCGGTCGTAGGCGATGACCTTGACGCCCGCCCGGTGCGCCTCCTGCACGGAGGAGCGCACCGCCCGGGTGTCGGCGGCGTCGAGGATGAGGACCTTGGCCCCCTTGGTGACCATGGAGACCATCTGCTGCCGCTGTCTGGTCACGTCGTTCTCGGCGTTGGCGTACTCGACCCTGCATCCGGGGCACAGCTTCTTCACCTGGGCCTCGATCAGCGGCCGGTCCGAGTGCTCCCAGCGCGGGACCGTGCGGCTCGGCAGCAGAAGCCCCACGGTGAAGCCCTCCCGGGCCGGCTTCTGCTCCCCGCCGCAGGCGGCCAGGGGGACCGCCATCAGGGCGGCGGCGAGCACCGCGACGACGTGCTGCCGGCGGACCATCACGTCACTCCCTCCGGCACGGCGATCTCGCTCCACACCTGTTTGCCGCCGGCCACCGGCACCGAGCCGAACGACTCCGACATGGCCTCGACGAGCAGCAGGCCGCGGCCGCCGGTCGACTCCCAGTCGACGATGACGGGCTTGGCGGGCGCGCGCGGCGAGGAGTCGCTCACGCAGACGCGCACGCGGTCGCCGCGCAGGATCAGGTCGAGCCGGACCGGTCCCTGAGTGTGCACCAGGGCGTTGGTGACGAGTTCGGAGACGACCAGCAGCACGGCGTCGGCGGCTTCCTGGACCTTCCAGCGGCGCAGGGTGCGCGCGGTGAAGCGGCGGGCGTGCATGACCGCGTCGGGCAGCCGCCACACCATCCAGCCGGCCCGGATGGGGCGCGTCCTCATGCCGTCGTAGCGCAGGAGCAGCAGCGCCACGTCGTCCTCGCGGCGGCCTGCGTCGCCGAGCAGTTCGTCGGCCATGGCGCCCGGGTCGGCGGGATCGGCCGCGGCCAGTGCGACGCGGGTGCGGCGCATGCCCTCGTCCAGGGGCAGGTCGGCGGCCTCGACGAGGCCGTCGGTGACCAGGGCGAGGACCGTTCCGGGGGCCAGTTCCACGGCCGTCATGGGGAAGTCCGCCTCGGCGAGGATGCCCAGCGGGGGGCCGCCCGCGACCTCGATCTCCTCGGTGACGCCGTCGGGGCGGCGGACCAGGGGGGCGAGATGGCCGGCCCGGACGAAGAGGGTGTTGCCCTCCTCCATGTCGAGTTCGGCGTAGCAGCAGGTGGCGAAGAGGTCGGTCTCCATGGCGACGAGGAGCCGGTTGGCGTGCGAGACGACCACGTCGGGCGGGTGGCCCTCCATGGCGTAGGCCCGGACCGCGGTGCGCATCTGGCCCATGATCGTCGCGGCGCCGGCGCTGTGTCCCTGGACGTCGCCGATGACCAGTGCCACCCGGTCCTCGGAGAGGGCGATGACGTCGTACCAGTCGCCGCCCACCTGCAGGCCCCGCTTGGCGGGCAGATAGCGGGCGACGGCGGTGCCGCCGGGGAGTTCGGGCAGTCGCCGGGGCAGCAGACTGCGCTGGAGCATGGTGGCGAGTTCCTGCTCGGCGTCGTGGGCGTGGGCCCGTTTGAGGGCCTGCCCGACGAGGGCCGCGGTGGCGGTGAGCAGTGAGCGTTCCTCGGGCACGAACTCGTGGCGGCGCTCCCAGCCGACCAGACACACGCCGGCGACCTGGCCCTTGGCGGGCAGCGGCAGCACGGCCAGTCCGCCGGCGCCGACTCCGGTCAGTCCGGGCTCGAAGTCGGTGCCGGCCGGCCACAGGTCCATCCGGCCGTCGCGCAGGGCGGCTTGCAGGGTGGGCAGAGCGCGCAGCGGCGCGTCGGGCCACTCGGTGCGCCACTCGGAACGCCACACCTCCGGCCAGGCGGTGGGCTGGGGCGGGTCGAGGACGGTGACCAGGAGCCGGTCGTCCTGGAGCGCGGCGAGGGCCACCCGGTCCGCGCCCAGCGGCTCGCGCAGGGCGGCGACCACGACGCGGCCGACGTCGCGGACGGTGTTGGCGTCGTCGAGAGCGGCGGTCAGCCACTGGATGCGCGCGACGTCGTCGGTGCCGCGACGCAGGACCGGGGTGGCCGTCACCACGCCCAGCACCTCTCCGGGCCCGTCGGGGACGCCCGCCTCGACGCGGCAGCTCAGGCTCAGCCAGCGCATCTCGCCGGTGGGGCCGCGGACCCGGAACTCCAGGTCCCGTCGGACGGAGGCCTGGGTGGACGGCTCCAGGACCGACATCAGGGCGTGCATGTCCTCGGGCAGGGCGTGGGCGAGGAGGGTGTCGACCTTGCCGTCGAAGTCGTCCGGGGTGATGCCGACCAGGTCCAGGAGCGTCTCGTCGGCCTCGATCAGGCCGGTGTCCGGGTAGAGGACGAAGGAGCCGACGCGCAGGCTGCGCAGGGCGGGCGCGAGGAGGGGGGCCGGCGCGGGCGCGTCCGCGGCCGGTCGCAGGAGCACGGCGAGGGCGTCGGCGTAGCGTTCCAGGAACCGGCGCTGCTCGATGTCGAAGCCGTCCGCCGAGGCCCCCCGGACGACGAGGCAGCCGAGCCGTCTGCCGTCCGCGTCGAGGGGCAGCGCGCCGAGCGGGGCGTCGGCGGTGAGCCACAGGGGTCGGTCGGTCCGGTAGGCGCGCGCGGCGGGCGAGTCACCGGACAGGGCCAGGCGGTCCGGCGGCCCGTTCTGGGCGGGAGCGTCTCCGGACGCGTCCATCAGCCGGAGCTCCCCGTCGCCGGCGGCGGGCGCGTAGACCGCGGCCTGTGTCGCTCCGGCGAAGGTCAGAGCCCGGTCGAGGCATCTGCGCACCGTACCTCCCGTCCTGCCGCAGGTGCCGACAGGTTGAGATCGGGGCACCCACCCACCAGAATCGCATATACGGATCAACCGAACACATCCACCTTATTGTCGTCTACGGCAGGTATCGCACATGAAGGCCCGCATACGGGACGCCGCCGCCGTCGTGACGGCCGTCTCCACCGCGATCGTGCTGGCCGCCTGCGGTTCGGACGCCGGCGGCGATCCCGCCGCGGGGAGCGGACCGCGCATCGGTCTGCTGCTGCCCGACGCCACGACGGCACGCTGGGAGACGCAGGACAGGCCCCTGCTGGAGAAACGGATCCGGGAGCTGTGCGCCACCTGCGTCGTCGAACACGCCAACGCCAAGGGCGACGTGGCCCTCCAGCAGGAACAGATGGACTCGATGATCACCAAGGGCGTGGACGCCGTCGTGCTCGTCGCCGTGGACGCCCGCGCGATGGCTCCCACCGTCTCCGCAGCCCACGCCGCGGACATCCCCGTCATCGCCTACGACCGTCTCGCCGAGGGCCCGATCTCGGGTTACGTCTCCTTCGACGGCGTCGAGGTCGGCCGGCTCCAGGGCCGCGCGCTGCTGAAGGCGATGGGCGACAAGGTGCCCGGCGCGCAGATCGTGATGATGAACGGCGATCCCAGTGACCCCAACGCCCGGGCGTTCCGGCGGGGCGCGCTGTCGGTGCTCGACGGGAAGGTGAAGATCGGCAAGACCTACGACACCCCGCAATGGCGGGCCGAGACCGCCCATATGAACATGTCCGGCGCGCTCGCGGCCCTGGGCGACCACGCCATCGACGGCGTCTACGCAGCCAACGACGGCCTGGCCGGCGGAAGCATCTCCGCCCTCAAGGCGAACAAGGTCGATCCGCTGCCGCCGGTCACCGGACAGGACGCCGAGCTCGCGGCCCTGCGGCGCATCGTCGGCGGCGAGCAGTACATGACCGTGTTCAAGCCGTTCGGTCCCGAGGCCGCCGCGGGGGGCTCCATGGCCGTGGCGGCGGCGCGCGGGGAGAGCCTCGGGCCGGTGGCCACCGGCGAGGTGCCGACGCGCGGCGGGGAGGCGGTCGCCTCGGTGCTGCTCGCCCCGGTGTCCGTGACGGCCGACAACATCGGGGACACGGTCGTCAAGGACGGTCTGCACACGGTCGGGCAGATCTGCGTTCCCCGGTTGCGCGCCGCCTGTGCCAGGGCCGGGCTGACCTGACCCGACCGGCGGACCGAGGAGGTGGTTTCCGTGCCGGATCCGCCCTTGCTGGCACTGCGCGGGGTGTGCAAGCGCTTCGGCGTCGTCGAGGTCCTCACGGACATCGAGCTGGAGATCCACTCCGGGCAGGTCGTCGCTCTCCTCGGGGACAACGGGGCCGGCAAGTCCACGCTGGTCAAGGCGATCTCCGGGGTCGCCCCGGCCGAGAAGGGCGTCATCGAGTGGCAGGGCCGGCCGGTCCACATCCGGCGTCCGCACGACGCACGGGACCTGGGCATCGCCGCCGTCTACCAGGACCTCGCCCTGTGCGGGAACCTCGACGTCGTCGGCAACCTGTTCCTCGGCCGGGAGATCCGCCGGTTCGGGTTCCTGGACGAGGTGGAGATGGAGCGCCGCACCAGGCAGCTGCTGGAACGGCTGACCAGGGGGCTGCCCGATCTGCGCGGCCCCGTGGTGTCGCTCTCCAGCGGTCAGCGGCAGACGGTCGCCATCGCGCGCTCGCTGCTGGGCGACCCCCGGGTGCTCCTCCTGGACGAACCGACGGCCGCGCTGGGTTTCGAGCAGACCACCGAGGTCCTCGACCTGGTAGACCAGTTGCGGGACCGCGGGCTCGGCGTCCTGCTCATCAGTCACAACATGGGCGACGTGAAGGCTCTCGCGGACCGCGCCGCGGTGCTGCGGCTGGGTCGCAACAACGGCTTCTTCGACGTGAACACCGCGTCCCAGGAGCAGATCGTCTCGTCCATCACCGGCGCCACGGAGAACGTGCCCCGCCGGCCGGCCGGCCGGGAGGCGGGGTGGTGAACAGCATGCGGGCCGTCGCCCGTGGCGCGCAGAGCGCGGTCGCGATCGTCCGGCGCAAGCTGCGCGCCGGCGAGCTGGGGTCGCTCCCCGTCGTCCTCGTCCTGGCCGTCGTCTGGATCACCTTCCAGTGCCTCAACCAGAACTTCCTCTCGCCGCGCAACCTGTCCAACCTCAGCGTGGACATCGTCGGGACGGGGCTGATCGCGGTCGGCATCGTCTTCGTGCTGCTGCTCGGTCAGCTCGACCTGTCCGTCGGGTCCATCAGCGGCCTGGCGGCGGCGGTCTTCGCCGTGCTGAACGTGAACAACGGGGTGCCGGAGTGGCTCGCACTCGTCGTCGCGGTGCTCGTGGGCACCGTGGCGGGGACGATCCAGGGCTACTCCATCGCCAGGACCCGGGTGCCGGCGTTCGTGGTCACGCTCGCCGGGCTGCTCACCTGGAACGGCCTGATGCTGTCCGTGCTCGGCGACAGCGGCACCGTCAACCTCGACGACAACGGGCTGGTCGCCCGGCTGACCAGCTACTACTTCACCCATGACGCCGTGGCGTACGGGCTGGCGGCGGTCGCCGCGGGCGCGGTCTTCCTCGTCTCCGACCGGGACCGGCGCCGCCGCAGGGCCGTCGGCATGCCGCACCGCTCGCTGCGCGGCATCCTGGTGCGCACCGGAGGGCTCGCGGTGCTCGCGTTCACCGTCGCGTATCTGCTCAACCGGTTCCAGGGGCTGCCGCTGGCGCTGCTGATCTTCCTGGTGCTGGTCGCGGCCCTCGACGTCGTGCTGCGCCGCACGCACTACGGGCGGCAGGTCTACGCGCTCGGCGGCAGCATCGAGGCGTCCCGCCGCGCCAGCATCGACGTGACGTGGGTGCAGACCGCGGTGCTCGCGACCTCGGGCACCATGGCCGCGATCGGCGGGCTGTTCCTGGCCTCGCGGATCACCTCGGTGAGCCAGACCTCGGGGTCGGGCGTGCTGCTGGTCAACGCCATCGCGGCGGCCGTCATCGGCGGTACGAGCCTGTACGGCGGGCGTGGCACGACCTGGTCGGCGGTGCTCGGCATGCTGGTCATCCAGTCGATCGCCTCGGGCATGGCGATCACGGACACTCCCCCGGCCGTCCAGTTCGTGATCACGGGCGGGGTGCTGTTCGCCGCCGTGGTCGTCGACTCGCTGTCGCGGCGCTCCCAGGAGGCGCACGGCCGGGCCTGAGGGGCGGGCGCGACGTCGAACGGACCTGTGTCGCCGTTCACCTGTGCACGCGGCGGCCGTTCGGTCTACGGTGGTCCCGTTCCGACTTTGGTGAAACTTGCACCACTTCTGAACGCAGCGCCGCCGTCGCACCGTAGTGACGGGTGAACGGCGCGTCACGCGCGACGCGTTCCAGGCGATAGGACGACCTTGCCGAACAACTCACCCACAGCGAAGGGACGAAGAAGGTCCCTCACCAGCAACTGGCCGGTGGGCCGACGGCTGCGGGCCGTCCTGCTCATCCCGGTGCTCGTCGCCCTCGTGCTCGGGGGCGTACGGGTGAAACGTTCGGTGGACACCTGGCAGGACGCCGACGACGCCGTCAGGGTGGCCGAACTCGTCCAGGCGGCGAACAAATACGCCAGCGACGCGATCAACGAACGCGATGTGTCGGTCATCCCCCTGCTGACGGACAAGAAGGCGTCGGACGCGGTCGTCCAGGCCCGGCGGACGACCGACGCCGACGCGGCGGCCTTCGACCGCGCGGTCACCCGGATGCCGAAGACCAGCGGCCTGCTGCGGCGCGTGCAGCTGGTCCGCAACGGCGAGCGGCAGCTCGGCGTCGTGCGGGCCAACGCCTTCACCCCCCGGATGTCCGGCGTGCAGACGGAGGAGAGCTACCACACCGTCCAGCACCCCCTGATGGAGCTCTCGAACGAACTGGGCTACGGCAGCAGCAACCAGGCCAGCTTCGGCCGGACGCTCTACGCCGCGTCCCTGACGCAGGCGGCCGAGTCGTTGATCCGGTCCATCGGCACCCACCTGCTCGTCGAGGACCGCGACGGCCTCGCCGCGGGGGAATTGCAGACCCAGCTCGCCTCGTTCCGCTCGTACGCCTACCTGGAGCAGGTCGGGCTCCAGGAGTTCGCCGGCGCCGGCACCGCGGAGGACACGGCCCGGCTCCAGCAGGCGCTGGCGGCCGCCGAGGCACGCGGACAGCGGCAGAACGCCGACGCGGCCGCGAAGGCGACGGCGGCGGGGCGCACGTATGTGAGCCCGCCCCCCATGGCGGAGATGATCAGCGAGATCGCCACCGGGAAGCCGGCCGACGAGCTCGCCGCGAAGGGCGTCACCCCCGAGTCGTTCTTCGCCGCGTCCACCCTGGGCTTCGACGCCTACCGGAGCATCCAGGTGAACCTCACCGACGCCGCGCTGGCGAGCGCCCAGGACATCGCCGACGACGCACGGCGCGACGCGATCACCAATGCCGCGCTCGTGCTCGCCGCGGTGCTCGCCGCCTTCCTCCTCGCCTCCTGGGTGGCGCGCACGATGAGCACCGGCATGCGACGGCTGAGCGCCTCCGCCATCGAGATCGCCGGCAAGCGCCTGCCGGGCCTGATCGACCAGATGGCGCAGCCCGACGCAGGCCCGGTGGACACCCGGGTGACGCCGATCCCGATCGACACCACCGACGAGATCGGCGAGGTCGCCCGGGCCTTCGACCACGTCCATCGCGAGGCCGTCCGGCTGGCCGCCGAGCAGGCCCTGCTGCGCGGCAACATCAACGCGATCTTCACCAACCTCTCCCGTCGCAGCCAGTCCCTGATCGAGCGTCAACTCGCCCTGATCACCAGCCTGGAGGACAACGAGACCGACCCGGAGCAGCTGGAGAACCTCTTCCGGCTGGACCATCTGGCCACCCGTGTGCGCCGCAACGGCGAGAACCTCCTCGTGCTCGGCGGTGAGAGGCCCGAGCAGGCGTGGGACCGGCCGCTGCCGCTGGTCGACGTCATCCGCGCGGCCGCCTCGGAGGTGGAGCAGTACGAGCGCATCCAGTTCTCCGGCCTGCCGGAGGTGCAGATCCAGGGCCGCGCCGTGACCGACCTCGTGCATCTGCTGGCGGAACTGCTGGAGAACGCCACGGCGTTCTCGTCCCCGCGCTCGGAGGTGCGGGTGACCGCGGCCCGGCTGCCCGACGGCCGGATCATGGTCGAGATCCACGACGAGGGCATCGGTCTGGCGGCGGACGACTTCGCGACGATCAACCACAAGCTGGCCAACCCGCCGACTGTCGACGCCGAGATCTCCCAGCACATGGGGCTGTTCGTGGTCGGCCGGCTCGCCGAACGGCACGGCATCCGTGTGCAGTTGCGCCCCTCCGGCGAGCGGTCGGGGACGACGTCCCTCGTCATGCTGCCCGACACGCTCGCCCATCGCTCGCCCGACGACCGGCCCGACTCCGACACCCTGGCGCTGGCCATGGTCAGGAACCTCCCGGACCGCCACGCGGACGTCATGGCCTCCCTGGGCGGCGGCTCGGACTCCGGCGACGCGTTCAGCGACTACGAGGCATGGCAGGACGACGCGGCGGGGGCACGGCCCGCCGAGGAGCCCCCGCCG
>NZ_JAHHIU010000012.1 GCF_024539815.1 Streptomyces hayashii | reverse complement strand
GAACCCGGCAACGCCTCACCACCCACCACCCAAGTGCGCGCACCACCCGCAACCTGAGCATCCGTCAACGCCTCTGCGAGCAACGGGAGATGAGCAGGAACCGCCTTCACCAGTCCGAACCCGCCACGCTCACGCACCAGCCCCGCCAGGCCCTCCGCACCGCCCTCACCGCTCACCACCACCGGCGCACCCGAGACCAACGGCACCACCACACTCGTCACCGTCAGGTCGAACGCCAACGACGAATGCAGCGGCGCACCACCCGCCGTCCCATACGCACCCACAGCCCACAACGCGTAGTTCGCCAACGCCCCGTGCGGCACCGCCACACCCTTCGGCCGGCCCGTCGAACCCGACGTATAGATCACATACGCCAACCCCGCCCCCGACACCGACACCCCAGGCGCCGTCGACGGGAGAACGGACAACTCCATCAGCGTCAGCGCACTGTCGACAGCCACCATCAGCGCCCGCCCGGCCGGCAGATCCTCCACGACCTCCTCATCGGTCAGCGTCAGCACCGCACCGCTGTCCGCGAGCATGAACGCGATCCGCTCCACCGGATACGCCGGGTCGACCGGCACGAACGCCGCCCCCGCCTTCCACACCGCCAGAATCGCGACGACCGCGTCCAGCCCGCGCGGCAGACACACCGCCACCAGCGACTCGGCACCCACACCCCGACCCACCAGAAAGTGCGCCAAGCGGTTCGCCCGGGCGTCCAGCTCCGCGAACGACACCGACGCACCGTCCACCACGACCGCCACCGCGTCCGGCGTCCGCGCAGCCTGCGCCGCGAACAGTTCCGGCACCAGGTCCGAACCGAGCTCCACCGCCGAGTCGTTCCACTCCACCAGCACCCGACGACGCTCGGCGTCGTCGAGGACGTCCACCGAGTTCAGCGGCGTGTCCGGCGTGCCGTCGAGGGCCGCCTCCAGGGCGGCGGCGAGGTTGCCGACGGCGACGTGCATCAGCTCGGCGACCGCCCGCGGAGCGATCGGGGCGATGGCGTCGATCGTCACGTCGAGCGCGTCGCCGTCGTCGGTCACCGCGACGGACAGGGGGTAGTTGGTCCGGTCGTGCGCGTAGACCATGCGGATGCCGCCGGCCGTGGCCTCCGGGCCGTCAGCCCGATCCGTGTCCGCACTCCGTGCGCCCTGGCTGTGGCGGTAGTTGAAGAAGGAGGTGAACAGCGGGCGGTCACCGGCGACGCCGCTGGCGCGCTGCGCGACCGCCAGGGGTGCGTGCTCGTGCTCCAGCAGCTCGGCGAGCTGGTCGCGCATCGCCGACACGGCTTCCAGAGCGCCGAGTTCACCGGTGCGCAGGCGGACGGGGAGGGTGTTCATGAACGGGCCGAGGACGCGGTCGGAGCCGGCGCCGGCGTTCATCCGGCCGAAGAGGACGGTGCCGAAAACGACGTCGGTACGGCCGGAGACCGCCGCGAGCACCCGCGCCCAGGCGACGTGCAGGACGGAGGCCGCACTGACGCCGATCCGCCGGGAGGTCTCCCGGATCCGGTCGGTCAGGTCCTGCGGCAGGGTGAGCGCGTCGCGGACGACACCGCTGCCGTCGCCGCGCGCGGCGACCAGGCCGTACGGCGCGGTCGGCTCGTCCACGTCCCCGAGCAGTTCGCCGAAGTAGCGCTCGTGGTCGGACTCGTCGACGGCGCCGCGCGCCTGGGCCACGAAGTTGCGGAACGGGAGCGGCTCGGGGAGTTCGTCGCCGCGCCCGGCGAGGAAGGCGCGCACCTCCTCCAGCAGGACGTCCTTCGCGGTGTGGTCCTGCACCATGTGGTGCATCCGGATCAGGGCGAGCCACCGGTCGTCGGCTGCGTCCTGCGGTGCCCGGGCCACGTGCAGGCCGATCAGCGGGGCCCGGCTGAGGTCCATCGGCGTGCTGCCTGCCGCCACCAGCTCGGCGATCGGGTCGTCGCCGTCCGGGGTGAGGGCGACCTCCGCCACCTGGAGATCCGCCCGGCGCCACACGACCTGGACCGGTTCGCGCAGGCCGTCCCAGACGATGCCGGTGCGCAGGACGTCGTGCCGGTCGACGACCCGCTGCAGGGCGTCCAGGAAGCGGTCCCGGAGTTCGCGCGAGCCGAACTCCAGCACCGTGGGCAGGGCGTAGGCGTCCTCGCCGGCGCCGGCGAGGAGGTGGTGGAAGAGCAGGCCCTCCTGCAGCGGGGCCAGCGGGTAGACGTCCGCGATGTTCGCGGCGCCGCCCTCCACCGTCGCGGTGATCCGCTCGAGCTCCTCGGCGGTGACGTCGACCAGCGGGAGCATCTCCGGTGTGACGGTGCTCGCGCCCGCCGGGATCAGGTTCTCGGGCACCGCGACCTGGGCGGCTCCGCCGGACACGGCGAGCCCTGCCGGGGTCGGGCTCCCGAAGAGCGCACGCACCGAGACCGGGACGCCGCGGACGCGCAACCGCTCGACGAGCCGGACGGCGAGCAGGGAGTGGCCGCCGAGGGCGAAGAAGTCGTCGTCGGCGCCGACTCGCTCAAGACCCAGGACCTCGGCGAACTCCTCGCACAGGATCTGCTCCTGGCGGTTCGCCGGGGAGCGTCCGACACCGACAGTGAACTCCGGGGCCGGCAGGGCCGTGCGGTCGAGCTTGCCGTTGACGGTCAGCGGCAGGGTGTCCAGCGGGACGACCGCCGCCGGGACCATGTACCGGGGCAGTCGGGATGCGACGAATTCGGTGACCTCGGACCCCAGTCGGGTCCGGTCGGCGGTGTCCTCGGCGGGGACGACGTAGGCGACCAGGCGGACGTCGCCAGGGGTGTCCTCGCGGGGGACGACGGCGGCGCGGGCGACTGCGGGGTGCTCGGCCACCACGGCCTGCACCTCGCCGGGCTCGATCCGGAAGCCGCGTATCTTGACCTGCTCGTCCGCGCGGCCCGCGAAGACCAGCCGGCCGTCGTCCGTCCAGCGCACCCTGTCGCCGGTGCGGTAGAAACGCTCGCCCGACGCGTACGGGGAAGCGACGAACCGCTCCGCGGTCAGATCCGCGCGGCCGACATAGCCGCGGGCCAGCTGCGCCCCGCCGATGTAGAGCTCACCGGTGACGCCGGGCGCGACCGGCTGGAGGTCGCGGTCCAGGACGTACATCCGGGTGTTGGCCACGGGCCCGCCGAAGGGCACCGCTCCGGTGCCGTCGGGGTCGACCTGCCCGACCGCCGTGATCACGGCCGCCTCGGTCGGCCCGTAGGCGTGGACGAGCCGCCGGCCGCGGGCCCAGGCCCGGGCGAGGGCGGGATCGATGCCCTCGGAGCCGACGACCAGGGCGCCGATCCCGGCCAGGTCCTCCGGGTCCAGGACGGCGAGCAGCGAGGGCACGAGGCTGGCCGAGCGCACACCGGCCGACCGCACGAGGTCACGCAGGAGGGCGGGTTCGGTGCGCTCGGTCGCGCTCGCCACGACGAGGGTGCCGCCGTGGGCGAGGGTGACGGCGACGTCGAGGACGGAGGCGTCGAAGTTGAACGAGGCGAACTGGAGGACGGGGACGCCCGGGCGCACCTCCATCAGGGGCCCGAACACCGATACCAGGTTGGCCAGGGCGGCGTGGGCGGTGGCGACGCCCTTGGGCCGGCCGGTCGAACCGGAGGTGTAGATGACGTAGGCCAGTCCGCCGGGGGTCAGCCGGTTGTGCGGGGCTGTGGCGGGCAGGGGGGACGGCTCCGCGGCATCCTGCGGGTCGTCGAGCCACAGCACCCGGTCGGCGTCGAGTTCGGCTGCGACGCCGTCGGCCGCGTCCCGGGTGCTGAGCACCACTCGGGCGCCGCTGTCGTCGAGGATGTACGCCAGGCGGTCGACCGGGTGCTCGGGGTCGAGGGGCACGTAGGCGCCGCCGGTCTTCCAGACGGCGAGGATCGCCGTGACGATGTCCACTCCGCGCGGCAGGCAGAGGCCGACCACCGACTCGGCGCCCACGCCGAGGGCGGCCAGCCGGTGGGCGAGACCGTCGGCGCGGGCGTCGAGTTCGGCGTAGCTGACCTCGGTGTCCTCATGAACCACCGCGACGGCGTCGGGAGTGCGTTCGACGTGCCGGGCGAACAGGTCGGGCAGCAGGCCCGGCCCGACCTCGGCCGCGGTGTCGTTCCAGGCGGTCAGCAGCCGGACTCGCTCGTCCGCGGCGAGGACGTCGACGGTGTCGATCCGGGCCCGGGGCCGGGCGGTCAGCTGATCGAGGACGCGGGCCAGCCGCTCGGCCACGCGGACGGCGGAGGCGGCCTCGAAGAGGTCAGCGTTGACGATGACCGCGCCGCGCAGGCCGGCCGGGGCGCCGGTCTCGTCGAAGGTCTCCTCGGCGACGACCTCCAGGTCGAACTTGGCGACGGTGCCGATGGGGCCGGCGGCTCTGGCGGGCCCCTCGGCGGGCCCCTCGGCCCGTGCGTCGCCGAGGTCGGCTTCGGCGCGGGCGAGGTTCTCCACGCTGAGCATGACCTGGAACAGCGGGTGGCGGGCCAGCGAACGGGTCGGGGCCAGTTCCTCGACGAGCTTCTCGAAGGGGACGTCCTGGTGCTCGAAGGCCGACAGGTCCGTCTCGCGCACCCGGGCGAGGAGTTCGGTGTAGGTGGGGTCGCCGGAGACGTCGGTGCGCAGCACGAGGCTGTTGATGAAGAAGCCGACCAGGTCGCGCAGGCCGACGTCGGTGCGGCCGGCCACGGCCGTGCCGATCGGCAGGTCGGCGCCCGCGCCGAGTTTGGACAGCAGCACGGCGAGCGCGGCCTGCAGCGCCATGAAGACGGTCACGCCCTCGGCCCTGGCCAGCTCCACCAGCCGGGCGTGCGTCTCGGCGGGGACGTCCAGCGGGGTGCTGTGGCCGCGGTAGGAGGCCACCGGGGGCCGGATGTGGTCGTACGGGAGCTCCAGCTCCTCCGGGGCGCCGCTCAACGTGTCCCGCCAGTAGGCGATCTGACGGCTCATCAATGCGGTCGGGTCGGTCGGGTCGCCGAGCAGTTCGCGTTGCCAGAGGGTGTAGTCCGCGTACTGGACCGGCAGCGGCTCCCAGTCGGGCGCCCGTCCGTCGCGGCGCGCCGCGTAGGCGGTGGAGACGTCGTCGGCCAGCGGGCGCAGCGAGTAGCCGTCGCCGGCGATGTGGTGCACCACCACGGCCAGCACGTGCTGCCGCGGAGCCGTGGTGAACAGCCATGCGCGGAAAGGGAGTTCGGTGGACAGGTCGAAGGCGGTGGCGGCCGCGTCGGCCAGGGCGCGGTCGAGCTCGGCCCGGGCCGCGGACGGCTCGGCGCCGGACAGGTCGACTCGTTCCAGGGCCCAGTCCAGTTCCTCGAAGGCGTGGATGCGCTGGTAGGGCTCGCCGTCGGAGACGGCGAAGGTGGTCCGCAGGACCTCGTGCCGTTCCAGGACGTCGCGCAGGGCCGCGGCGAGGGCGTCCTGGTCGAGTTCGCCGGCCAGCGGCAGGGCGAGGGGGATGTTGTAGTGCGCGCTCGGTCCCTCCACTTGGTGGATGAACCACAACCGGCGCTGCGCGTATGACAACGGAATCATCAGGACCCCTCCTGCTTACGTCCTCGCCGCGACGTCGGCCGAGGCTGACTGGTGATCTCCGGCCGTTCTCACGGCCCTGCGCCGGCACGACCGACAGCGTCATGGGCACGGCTGTGAGGACCGCACGGAATTTCTCCGTCCGGCCCGGTTCCGTCACAACCGCCGGTGCTCCGGCCTCGGTCGATTCCGATTGCCGACAGGGCCGTGGCCGACACCGATTCCGGCCCGGCGAAAAGCTCCCTGTTTCATGGTCTGGTTCTACGGGGCCACCGCGGCTTCCCCGGCAGTCACTATGGCCCACCGCCCAGCGGATGATCAATGTTCGGCCCACGCTCTCCGAAACCGGCCCGGGCAGCGTGCGAACGTGCCGGTAGGGGTGTTCAAAAGCGGCTGTTCAACTGGCCTCACCGGGCCAGTTGAACGCTGCGGAAATTCGACCGGCCCGAATTCTTGACAAACGGACGGAATGGGGTTTTTCCCTGTATGGCAAAGGAAAGGCGCGGGCCATATCGGCCCGCGCCTGCAGTCAGAACCAATCGAGCGCCGCTCACTGGTCCCGACGGTTCGCGGAGAAGACGGTCAGCGCCGCGGAGACCAGCACCCAGACGGCGAGGACGATGCAGGCGCCGCCCACCGTCCAGGGCCACTGCTCGCCGACGCCCGGTTCACGGCCGATGCGCCCCCAGGCCTGCAGGACCGTCATGTGCAGGAAGCTCGCGGAGAGGCGGCTCTTGTCGTTCATCAACGTCGGAAGGACGAAGAGCAGCGCGGTGGTGACCACGATGGCGATCACGGCGTGCCGGACCACCGCCGCCACTCCCATTCCCACCACGGCGGAAACCGGAGCGAGCAGCGCGGCGGCCAGGATCAGGCGCGGGATCCCGGTGTGCCCGAGGCCCACGGCGATGTCCTGACCGGACAGTACGGCCTGAGCCACGCCGTAGGAAAGAAACCCCACGAGCGCGCCGAAGAGGGTCGTGGCGACGGTGACCACCGCCACCTTCGCGGCCATCACCGAACCCCGGGCGGGAACGGCTGTGAAGGTCGTCCGGATCATGCCGGTGGTGTACTCGCCGAGGACCGCGATGGCGCCGATGGCGCCGGCGCCGAGCATCAGCATGGTCGCGGAGCCGGTCGGGAACGAGTCGGGCACCAGCCCGAGCATCCGGAACATCGCCCGCCGCCCCTCGTCGGCCTCGGCGTACTGCCGGACGTCTCCCCTGGCGTTGGCGCTGGTGCTCGTGAGCACCATCGCCGCCGTGGCGGCGAAGGCCCACAGGGTGGACCGCAGCGACCACAGCTTGATCCACTCGGCGGCGAAGAGGTCACTGAAGCGGGCCCGTGGCTCCAACGGCGACACGCTGGGCGCCGCGGTCCGGTCCGTAGTCGTAGGCGCGGTCACTCGATCTCTCCTTGAAGGTGCTTGACACCGTCGGCGGCCGTTCCAGGAACGTCGCCTCCAGCGGGATGTGCCCGGCCGGGCGATTCGGCCGCCGGGCGGAGGGGGGCCGACGGCAGCGGCGCTCACTGGTCCCGGTGGTTGGGGGTGAGGACGGCCAGCGCGGCGGCGACCAGCGCCCAGACGACGAGCACGATGTAGGCGCCCCCTGTCGTCCACGGCCACATCTCCCCGACGGCCTGGTCGTAGCCGATGCGCCGCCAAGCCTGCAGGATCGTCATGTGCAGGAGGCTCGCGCCGAAGTGACTCTGCCCGTTGATCACCGAGGGGATGACGAAGAGGAGGGCGATCGTGACCACGATGGTCAGCACGCTGTGCCGGATCACCGCGGCCAGTCCCATCCCCACCAGGGCGGCCACCGGAGCGAGCGCCGCGGAGGCGATGATCAGACGCGTGATCCCGGGGTGCCCGAGGCCCACGGCGACGCCCTGACCGGACAGCACGGTCTGCGCCGCACCGTACGAGAGCAGGGCCGCGGCCACACCGAGGGCGGTCGCCGCGGCGACGGTCACCGCCACCTTCGCGGCCATCACCGAACGGCGGGCCGGTACGGCCGTGAACGTCGTACGGATCATGCCGGTGGTGTACTCGCCGAGGACCGCGATGGCGCCGATGGCGCCGGCGCCCACGATCAGCATGGTGGCGGCGCCGGTGTTGAAGGTGGCGCTCACCGTCCCGAACGCCCGGAAGTACGCCTTGCCCTGCTCGTCGTTCCCGCTGTAGTGCCCCGAGTCGGCAATGGCCCCGGTGACGGTGATGGTGAGGATCACGGCCACTGTGCCGGCGAAGGCCCAGGGGATCGAGCGCAGTGACCACAGTTTGATCCACTCGGAGGCGAGCAGATCGCTGAAGCGGGCGTTGAGTTCCCGTGGCCGCTCGTCAAACGACGGGGTCGACGTGGAGGTCGTCTGCGCGGTCACTTGGTCTCTCCCGCGACGTACTCGACGCTGTCGGCGGTCAGTTCCATGAACGCCTCCTCCAGCGAGCTGGTGTGGTTGGTCAACTCGTGCACCAGAATGCGGTTCTGGAAGGCGATCTCGGCGATCCGGTCCGCGTCCAGCCCCACCACCTTGAGCTTCCCGTCGGGTTCGCGCTCCACCTCCGCACCCTCGTCGGTGAGCAGCGGCAGCAGCGTCGCCGGGTCCGGCGTACGGACCGACACACTGCGGCGGGCCCCACGGGCCGCGAACTGCGCCACGCTCTCCACGGCGATGAGCTCACCCCGGCCGAGGACGACGAGGTGGTCGGCGGTGTGCTCCATCTCGGACATCAGGTGACTGGAGACGAAGACCGTGCGTCCCTCGGCGGCGAGACGGCGGAACAGGCCTCGCACCCAGTGCACGCCCTCCGGGTCGAGTCCGTTGAGGGGCTCGTCGAAGAGCAGCACCGGCGGATCGCCGAGCAGCGCGGTGGCGATGCCGAGGCGCTGGCGCATGCCGAGTGAGAATCCGCCGATCCGTCGGTTCGCCGCGTCCGCGATGCCGACCTCCCGCAGGACCTCCTCCACCCGGCTGCGCGGGATCCTGTTGCTGCGCGCGAGCGCCCGCAGGTGGGCCCGGGCGGTGCGTCCGCCGTGCACGTCGCCGGCGTCCAGCAGGGCGCCGACGTGCCGCAGGCCACGGGACAACGAGCGGAACGGGCGGCCGTCGACCGTGACGGTACCGCTGGTGGGGGTGTGCAAGCCGAGGACCAACCGCAAAGTGGTGCTCTTGCCGGCCCCGTTGGGGCCGAGGAACCCGGTGACGTGACCGGGATGCACCGTGAAGCTCAGGTTGTTGACCGCCAGCTTCTTGCCGTAGCGCTTCGTCAGCTCGTGGACTTCGATCATGCGGTCCATCGTGCTGCCGGTGCGTCATGTCGCACATCGCACCTGTGGTGACACTTGGCGGCCCCTGCCTGTCAGCCACGGTCGTACACCCGTGGGCCGATGTCCTCTCTGGACAGCCTGGCTACTCTCGGCATATGTACGCCAAGCTGATTCTCCCGCTGCTCAAACGCGTGCCGCCAGGCGTCTGGACAGCCCTCACCTGGCTGGTGGTCACCGTCTACCCCGCGCTGCTCGTCGGGCGGAGCGGCACCGCCGCCTGGTTCAGCGACGCGGCGACGGGCGGCCGTTCGGGGGGTACGGGCCGGGACTGGGCCATGGTGGGCGCGGCGGCGCTGGTGGCGTTCGCGGGCAGCGCGCTGCTGGCGCGTCGGCCGTTGGCAGGTCTCGCCCTGCTGATCGCCGCCTCGGTGAGTGTGACCGAGGGCTGGTCGTCCGATTCCCGTTTCCCGCCGCTGCAGTTCCTGTCGGCGGACATCGCTCTGCTCGTGATCACGGCCACCTGGCCCCGGCGGACCGCGCGCAAGGCGGCGGTCATGCTGATCGGCGTCCTGATCGCGCACGTCCTGGTGGTTGCGCGCACCGACACCGGCGACGCCCAGGGAGGGGTGCTGCTGGCCGTCATCGCCCTGCTGATCGGCCACTCGATGCGCCAGGCGCGCGAGCACGCCGAGGAGCTCAGCGCCCAGGCCACGGCCCGGGCGGTCGCCGCCGAGCGGCTGCGGATCGCCCGTGAGCTGCACGACATGGTCGCGCACACCATCGGCATCGTGGCCCTGCAGGCCGGCGCCGCCCGCCGGGTCATCGAGACCCGGCCGGACCGGGCCCGCACCGCACTGGGCGAGATCGAGACGGCGAGCCGCGAGACGCTGGCCGGGCTGCGCCGGATGCTCGGCGTCCTCCGGCAGCCGCAGCCCGGTTCGGATGCAGAGCCGGCTCCGATGGAGCCGGGCCCCGGTCTGGCGAACGTCGACCGGCTGGCGGCGACCACGGCGGCCGCCGGCGTTCAGGTCGACGTTCGGTGGAGCGGGGAGCGGCGGCATCTTCCCCCCGAGGTCGACATGTCGGCCTTCCGGATCGTCCAGGAGGCGGTCACCAACGTGGTGCGTCACGCCGGCGCCGAGGCATGCCAGGTGTCCATCGACTGCCAGGAGTCGGAGCTGTTCATCGAGGTCCTCGACCAGGGCCGCCGGCAACCTCACGGGAGCGCCGCCGGGGCGGGGTTCGGGCTCGTGGGCATGCGCGAGCGGGTCGACCTGCTGCGCGGAGAGTTCTCCGCCGAGCCGCTTCCCGAGGGCGGCTTCCGGGTGGCCGCCCGTCTGCCTGTCCCCGAGGTGGTCCGATGACGATCCGCGTGCTGCTGGCCGACGACCAGCAGCTGATCCGCACCGCCCTTCAGCTGGTGATGGCCGAGACCCCCGACCTGGAGGTGGTCGGCGAGGCCGGGGACGGCGCGGAGGCGGTGGAACTGACCGTGGCCCTGGAGCCCGACGTCGTGGTGATGGACATCCGGATGCCCGGCATGGACGGCATCGAGGCCACTCGGAAGATCACCGCAGGATCCGGCAGGGCCCAGATCCTGATCCTCACCACCTTCGACGACGACGACTACGTCTACGGAGCACTGCAGGCCGGCGCCTCCGGCTTCCTGGTCAAGGACATGGGCCTGGACGACATCCTGGCCGCGGTCCGGGTCGTCGCCGACGGCGACGCTCTGATCGCCCCCAGCGTCACCCGACGACTGATCAGGGAGTTCGCCGGCCGCCCGACCGGTGCGAAGCCCCGGCGGACCATCGCCGGCATCACCGTCCGGGAGCGCGAGGTGCTCACCCTGGTCGCCCAGGGGATGTCCAACACCGAGCTGGCCGAGCACCTGGTGATCAGCGTCGCCACCGCCAAGACCTACGTCACCCGGCTGCTGGCCAAGCTGAACGCCCGCGACCGGGTCCAGCTGGTGATCATGGCGTACGAGGCCGGCCTGGTGACCCCGTGAACACAGCCGGGTGCGCGGGCCGGTGCTCGCGCGCCCCGACCCGATCGGCCGCCGACGGCCGGCCGCCGCGTCCGCTTCCACGGACCGCGGCAGCCGGCCGTCGGCGTTCACCCGGCCGGTCCGGTCAGTGCCGGGTCCTCATCGGGCGCCCCGGTCGCGCATCGGCCGCAGGGCCGGCCGGCTCGACTTCTCCGTGCCGAGCCGCTGCGCGAGTCCCGCCACGGTCGGCGCGTCGAACAGTGCCCTGATCGGCACCTCGACCCCCAGCACGGCACGGATCCTGGCGATCAGTTCCACGGCCAGCAGCGAGTGCCCGCCGATGGCGAAGAAGTCGTCGTCGACGCCGACCCGCTCAAGGCCGAGCGCCTGGGCGAACACCGCGCACAGCGACTCCTCCTGCGGGGTGGCGGGGTCTCGGCCCTCGCCGACGATGTACTCAGGGGCGGGCAACCGCGCGGTGTCCACCTTTCCGTTCGCCGTCAGCGGCAGTTCGTCGAGCAGCATCACGGCGGCGGGCACCATCGACGCCGGCAACTGCTCCCGGACGAACGCGCGCAGCTCCGCCGGGTCCACCTCCACTCCCGGCGCGGGCACCACGTACGCCACGAGCCTGCGGTCGGCGGCCGCACCCGACGAGCGAGGAACCGCGGCGACGGCCGGACGGTCCGGGAAGACCGCCGGGGCGCCCGCCCGGTCCACGATCCGCACACCGCTCAGCGGCAGCTCCGGATTCCTCGAGAGCGTGTCGAGGACGCCCACCAGGCAGTCGGCGAACAACTGGGCCGTCTTCGCCTCGAACAGGTCCGCCGAGGCGATGACGCCGCCGTACAGCCCGGCCGGAGCCCCGTCGGCGTCGAAGGCCTCGCCGACGCCGACCTCCAGGTCGAACTTGGCCGCCGTGGCGCCGGCAGGGAGCGCCGCCTCCGCGGAGGGCACGCCACCGAGGTCCAGTCTCGCCGACTGGTTGTTCTGCAGGGTCAGCGCCACCTGGAACAGCGGGTGACGCGCCATGGAGCGAGCCGGCGCGAGTTCCTCCACCAGTTTCTCGAACGGCACCTCCTGGTGCGCGAAGGCGGACAGCCCCACCTCACGGACCCGGGCGATGACCTCGGAGAACGTCGGGTCCTCGGACAGGTCCGTGCGCATCACCAGCGTGTTGACGAAGAAGCCGACCAGGTCGTCGAGCGCCTCGTCGGTACGGCCCGCGTTGAACGTGCCGATCGGGATGTCGGCGCCTGCCCCGAGCCGGTTGAGCAGGACGGCGAGAGCCGCCTGGAGCACCATGAACATCGTCGCGCCCTCGCCGCGCGCCAGCTGCGCCAGCCGGGCGTGGACGTCCGCCGGGATCTGCAGCGGCGCGTTGTGCCCGCGGTACGAGGAGACGGCGGGACGGTGGCGATCGGCCGGGAGGTCCAGCTCCTCGGGGATGCCCGCCAACACACCGCGCCAGTACTCCGTCTGGCGCGACATCAAGCTCTCCGAATCATCGGCCTCGCCCAGCAGCTCCCGCTGCCACAGCGTGTAGTCCGCGTACTGCACCGGAAGCGGCTGCCACCGCGGCGCCCGACCCGCCGCACGCGCCGCGTACGCCACCGAGAGGTCCCGCGCCAGCGGAGCCCATGACCAACCGTCACCGGCGATGTGGTGCATGACGACCACCAGCACCCGCTCCCGGGGTCCCGCCTCCAGCAGCCACGCCCGGATCGGCGCCTCCGCCACCAGATCGAATCGGTGCCCCGCGGCTTTCGCCACGGCCTCCTCCAGTTCCCCGGGCGCCACCTCGACCACCGACAGTTCCCACGCCAACTCCTCGACCGGGACGATCCGTTGCCGCGGTTCCCCGTTCTCCGCCGGCAGCACGGTGCGCAGCACGTCGTGCCGGCCGACGACATCCCGCAGGGCCGCGCCGAGGGCCTGGCGGTCGATCTGCTCCGGCAGCTTGAGCGCCATCGGAATGTTGTAGGCGGCGCCGGCGTCCTCGAACTGGCCGAGGAACCACATCCGGCGCTGGCCGTAGGACAGCGGCACCCGGTCGGGGCGTTCCACCGGGGTCAGGGCCGGCCGGCTGTCGCCGTCCTCGTCGGCGGTCCGGGCGGCCAGGGCCGCGACGGTCGGCGCTTCGAACAGGGCCCGGATGTCCAGGTTCACGCCGAGCACCGCGCGGATCCGGCTGACCAGCCGGACGGCGAGCAGGGAGTGGCCGCCGAGGGCGAAGAAGTCGTCGTCGACGCCGACGCTCTCCACGCCCAGGATCTGTGCGAACACGCCGCACAGGAGTTCCTCGCGCGGGTTCGCCGGGCCCCGGCCGGTGATGGAGCGCTCCTCGGGGGCGGGCAGCGCCTTGCGGTCCAGCTTGCCGTTCACGGTGACCGGCAGGGCGTCGAGCACCACCACCGCCGACGGCACCATGTACTCCGGCAGCCGCTCGGCGGCCAGACCGGTGACCAGCCGGGGAAGGTCGGCGGGCGCGCCGTCGCCGACCACGTAGGCGACCAGGCGCTTCTCGCCCGGCGTGTCCTCGCGTACGACGACGGCGGCCTGGGCGACCTGCGGATGCGAGGCGATGACGTTCTCGATCTCGCCGGGTTCGATCCGGAAGCCGCGGATCTTCACCTGGTCGTCCGTGCGGCCGGCGAACACCAGCTGTCCGTCGGCCGTCCATCGGGCCCGGTCGCCCGTGCGGTAGAACCGCTCTCCGGGGCCGCCGAAGGGGTTGGCGACGAAGCGTTCCGCCGTCAGGCCGGGGCGGTCCAGGTAGCCGCGCGCCAGGCCGACGCCGGCGACGTACAGCTCCCCGGGCACGCCGACCGGCACCGGCGCGAGGAACTCGTCCAGCACGAAGACCCGGGTGTCGACGACCGGCGCGCCGATCGCGACCTCCCCGGCCTGCGGGTCGCAGCGCCACAGCGTCGCGTCGACCGTGGTCTCGGTCGGGCCGTAGGAGTTGAACAGCCGGTGACCGCGCGCCCAGCGGGCCATCACGTCGGGCGGGCAGGCCTCACCGGCAGTCACCAAGGTCACGTCCGCGCCGATGGACTCCTCGTCCAGGGTGGCCAGCACGGCCGGCGGCAGCGTCACATGGGTGACTCCCTCCTCGGCGAGGAACTGCGGCAGGGCTTCGCCGAGTCGGCGCTCCTGCGGGATCGTCACCAGGGTCGCGCCGGTCAGCAGGGCCATCAGCCACTCCCAGCCGAAGGTGTCGAAGCCCGGGGAGGCGAACTGCCCCACCCGCGACCCGGCGCCGACCCCGAGGTGGCGGACGTGGCCCGCCACCAGGCTCGCCACGCCCGCGTGGGAGACCAGCACCCCCTTGGGACGCCCCGTCGAGCCGGAGGTGTAGATCACGTAGGCCGGGTTCTCCACCCGGGCCGCCGGGACGGCCAGGTCGCCGGCGTCCTCGGCCGCCGACTCCAGGGCGTCCACCCGCACCGCGGAGGCGGGCAGGAGCGGGGCCGTGCCGGAAGAACCCAGCACCACGGCGGGATCGGCGTCCTGCAGCATGTACGCGATGCGGTCCACCGGGTAGGCCGGGTCGATCGGCAGGTAGGCGCCGCCCGCCTTCGCCACGGCGAGAAGGGCCACCATCAGGTCGACGCCGCGCTCCAGGCAGACCCCGACGATCGACTCGGCGCCCACACCCCGGCCGACCAGGTGCCGGGCCAGGGCGGTGGCGCGTGCGTCCAGTTCGGCGTAGGTCACCTCCTCGCTGTCGGCGGCCACCGCCACCGCGGCCGGATCGCGGACCACCTGCGCGGCGAACAGCTCCGCCACCGTTGCCGAGGGCACGTCGGCGGCGGTGGCGTTCCACTCCTCCAGCAGCCGCTCGCGCTCGGCCGCGTCCAGCACGTCGACGGCGCTCAGCCGAATCTCCGGGTCGGCTGTGAGGACGTCCAGCACATGCACCAGCCGGGCCACCAGCCGCTCGGCGGAGGCCTCGTCGAGCAGGTCCGCCGCCGCGGTCACCGAACCCCGCACGCCCGCCGGGGCGCCCTGCTCGTCGAACGCCTCGGACACGATGACGTCGAGGTCGAAACGGGCCGGCGTCCGCCCGGCCCGGCGCTGCTCGACGCGCAGGCCGGGCAGCTCCAGCACCGCCTGTTCGGTGTTCTGCAGGGTGAGCATCACCTGGAACAGGGCGTGGTGGGCCATCGAGCGGTTGGGGGCCAGCTCCTCCACCAGCCGCTCGAACGGCACGTCCTGGTGCGTGAACGCCTCCAGGCTGCGCTCGCGCACCCGGCCCAGCACCTGACGGAAGGTCGGGTCGCCCGACAGGTCGGCGCGCACCACCAGGGTGTTGAGGAAGAAGCCGACCAGGTCGCTGAGCGCGTCGTCGGTGCGGCCCGCGTGGGGCGAGCCGATCGGGATGTCCGTGCCGGCGCCCAGGCGCGACAGCAACGTCGCCAGGGCGCCCTGCAGCACCATGAACACCGTCACGCCCTCGGCCCGCGCCAGCTCCACCAGCCGGGCGTGGACCTCCGCCGGAACTGCGACCGGCACCTGGTGACCGCGGTGCGAGGGCACGGCGGGACGCGGGCGGTCGAAGGTCAGGTCGAGCTTCTCCGGCGCCCCCGCCAGCGCGCCGCGCCAGTAGTCGGCCTGGCGGGAGATCATGCTCTCGGGATCGTGCTCGTCGCCCAGCAGGGAACGCTGCCACAGCGCGTAGTCGGCGTACTGGACGGGCAGCGGCTCCCACTCCGGTGCGCGGCCGGCCGCGCGCGCCGCGTAGGCCACCGAGACGTCGCGGGCCAGTACGCCCGTCGACCAGCCGTCACTGGCGATGTGGTGGATCGTCACCACCAGGACGTGCTCCTCGGGAGCGGTCCGCAGCAGCGACGCTCTGATCGGCGGCTCCGACGCCAGGTCGAAGAGGTGTGCCGCCGCCTCGGCGACCGCCGATTCCAGCGCCTCCGCGGCCACCTCGGCAACCGACAGCCGCCAGGCCGTCCGCTCCGCCGGGAGGACCCGCTGGTACGGCTCGTCGTCCACGACCGGGAAGAGCGTGCGCAGTACCTCGTGCCGGCCGATCACGTCCAGCAGTGCCGCGTTCAGTGCCTCCTCGTCCAGCCGGCCGACCAGCCGCAGCGCTACCGGAACGTTGTAGGTCGCGCTCGGCCCCTCCAACTGCCCCAGGAACCAGACGCGGCGCTGGCCGTACGACAGCGGCACCCGCTCCGGCCGCTCACCTGCCGTCAGCGCCGTCCGCGCCGTCCCGGCGTCGCCCAGACGGGCGGCCAGGCCGGCCACCGTCGGCGCGTCGAACAACGTGCGCAGCGGCACCTCGACGCCGAGGACCGTGCGGATCCGGCTCATCAGCCGGGTGGCGAGCAGCGAGTGGCCGCCGAGGGCGAAGAAATCGTCGTCCACACCGACCTCGGACAGGCCCAGTACCTGGGCGAACGCGCCGCACAGCAGCTCTTCCCGGAGGGTGGCGGGGCCACGGCCCGTGCCGGACGCGTACCGCGGGGCGGGCAGTGCCTTGTGGTCGAGCTTGCCGTTCACCGTCAGCGGCAGCGCGTCGAGCACCGTCACGGCGGCGGGCACCATGTGCGCGGGCAGACGCGCGGCGACGAAGTCGCGGACCGAGGCGGGCACGCCGACCGCGCCCTGGGCGGCGACCACGTAGGCCGCCAGGAGCGCGTCGCCCGCCGCCTCCTGCCGGACGACCACGGCCGCCTGCGAGACCTGCGGGTGCGCGGCCACCGCGGCCCGGACCTCGCCCAGCTCGATCCGGAAGCCACGGATCTTCACCTGGTCGTCGGCGCGGCCGAGGTAGACCATCTCGCCGTGGGCGTTCCGGCGCACCAGGTCGCCGGTGCGGTACAGGCGCCCGCCCGCCCCGCCGAACGGGTCGGCGACGAACCGCTCCGCCGTCAGCCCCGCGCGCCCGAGGTATCCGCGGGCCAGGCCCGCGCCCGCCAGATAGAGCTCACCGGCCGCGCCCACCGGGACCGGCGACAGCGCGCCGTCCAGCACGTACGCCCGGGTGTTCGCGATCGGCGCGCCGATCGGTACGTCCGTCACCCCGGGCCGCGCCTGCCAGCTGAGCGCGTCCACGGTCGTCTCGGTCGGACCGTAGGTGTTGAGCAGCCTGCGCCCGACGGCCCAGCGTTCCACCAGCTCCGGCGGACAGGCCTCACCACCGACCTCCAGCACCGCTTCGGCGCCGATCGAGCCCTCCTCCAGACCCGCCAGCACGGCAGGCGGCAGAGTGGCGTGCGTGATCCCGGCCTCGGCGAAGAAGCCGGCCAGCTCGGAGCCCACCCGCCGGGTGGGCGGGACCACGACCAGCGTCGCCCCGTACGTGAGGGCCAGCGCCCATTCCAGGCAGAAGTTGTCGAAGCTGACCGAGGCGAACTGCGCCACCCGCGAGCCCGGACCGGCCTCGAAGCGGCTCAGCGCCGCCACGGTGTTCGCGAAGGCCCCCAGCGGGACGCCCACGCCCTTCGGCCGGCCCGTCGACCCCGAGGTGTAGATCACGTACGCCAGCTGCCCGGGCAGCGCCACGGGCGGTTCGGCCGAGGCCGGCGCGGCCGGCTCCGTGAGCGCCTGCGCGGAGTCCACCAGCAGCACCGGCGCCCCCGCCCGTGCGACGACTTCGACCGTGGCCGTCGACGCCAGCACCAGGGCGGGCACGGCGTCCTCAAGCATGAAGGCGATCCGCTCGCCCGGGTACTCCGGATCCACCGGAAGGTAAGCGGCACCGGACTTCAGCACCGCAAGCACCGCGACGACCAGGTCCACGCCCCGGTCCAGGGCCAGGGCGACCACCGACTCCGGGCCGACGCCGCGGTCCGCCAGGTGGTGCGCCAGCCGGTTCGCCCGCGCGTCCAGCTCGGCGTACGACACCTCCTCGCCGTCGGCGACCACCGCCACCGCGTCGGGGGTCCGGGCCGCCCACTGCTCGAACTGCCGGACCACGGGCACCGGGGACACCTCGGCCGCCGTGTCGTTCCACTCGGTGAGGACCCGGCGCAGCTCCTCCTCGGCCAGCACCGGCAGGGTGCTCAGCCGCCGGTCCGCGCCTGTGGCCAGCGCCGTCTCCAGCGCGCCGACCAGATGCTCGGTGGCCGTGCGCAGCAACACGCCCACCGCCTGGGGATCGATCGGGGCCACGGCGTCCACGTCGAGCGCCATCGACTCGCCGGTGTCGTTGACCGAGACGCTCAACGGATAGTTGGTGCGCTCCCGCGCGTACACCTGCCGTATGCCGGCCAGGCCGTCGGCCGTCGCCCGCGCGGCGCTCGGGGCCGTGTTGTGGCGGTAGTTGAGGAACGAGGTGAACAGAGGGGTGTCGCCCGCGACTCCACTGGCCTGCTGGGCCAGCGCCAACGACGCGTGCTCGTGCTCCAGCAGGTCCGCGAGCTGAGCTCGCATGCCCGTGACGGCGTCCAGCACGCTGAGCTCGTCCGTGCGCACCCGCACGGGCAGGGTGTTGATGAACGGTCCGAGGACCTGCGCCGAACCCACGCCCGAGTTCATCCGGCCGAACAGCACCGTGCCGAACACGACGTCGTCACGACTGCTCACGGCGGCCAGCACGCGTGCCCACGCCACATGCAGCACGGTCGCCGCGCTCGTCCCCAGACGACGCGAGACCGCGCGCAGGCGTTCGTGCAGCTCGGGTGAGAACGGCACCATCCGGCGCACCGCGGCCGCGCCGTCGCCGCGCACGTCCGCCAGCCCGAACGGTGCTGTCGGTTCCTGCACGTCGTCCAGCAGGCCGGCGAAGTACCGCTCATGCTCCGCCTGCGCCACGCCGCCACGCGCCTGCGCGACGAAGGCACGGAACGGCAGCGGCTCCGCCAGCGTGTCACCACGCCCCGTCAGGAACGCCTCCACCTCCTTCAGCAGCACCTCGACGGCCGTGTGGTCCTGCACGATGTGGTGCACGCGCATCAGCGCCAGCCAGCTGTCGCCGCCCTGCACCGCCGCCACGTGCATGTCGATCAGCGGCGCGCGGCCCAGGTCCATCGACAGACCGGCGAGGGCCAGCAACTGCTCGACCCGGTCCCCGGCCTGCGGGTCCAGCGTCACCTCCGCGACCGGCAGCACGGCCTTGCGCCACACCACCTGGACCGGCTCGGCCAGCCCCTGCCACACGATCGAGGTGCGGAAGATGTCATGCCGGTCCACGACCCGGCGCAGCGCCTCGACGAACCCGTCCAGACGGGTCCGCGACTCGAACTCCAGCACCGTGGGCAGCACATACGCGTCCACACCGCCCTCGGCCATGAGGTGGTGGAACCACAGGCCCTGTTGCAGCGGGGCCAGCGGGTAGACGTCCGCGACGTTCGCCGCACCGCCCTCGACCGTCGCGACGACTTGGGCGATCTCGTCGGCGGTCAGCTCCACCAGGGGCAGCATCTCGGGGGTGATCTCCACCGCGCCCGGGGGGATCAGGTTCGGCGGCACCTCGACCTGCGCCGCGCCCGTCGACGCCGCCAGGCCGGCCGGGGTCGGGGACTGGAAGAACGCCCGCACCGAAACCGACACACCACGTCCGCGCAGCACCTCCACCAGACGAACGGCGAGCAGCGAATGCCCGCCCAGCTGGAAGAAGTTGTCCTCGACGCCCACGCCTTCCAGGCCGAGCACCTCGGCGAAGGCGGCGCAGAGAACCTCTTCGCGGGCGTTCGCCGGTCCACGGCCCGCGCCTGCCGTGTACTGCGGAGCGGGCAGGGCCCTGCGGTCCAGTTTTCCGTTGATCGTCAACGGGAGGCCGTCGAGGACCACGATCGCGGAGGGGACCATGTGCTCCGGCACTCGTGCGGCCAGCAACTCACGTATGAGGAAGGGGAGTTCGTCGCGGTCGTAACCCGGGGAGGGCGCCGCGTAGGCCACCAGCCGGGTCTCACCGGCGTCCTGGCGTGCGACGACCGCGGCCTGCGCCACCGCGGGATGCTCGGCCACCACCGCGCCGATCTCACCCGGCTCGATCCGGAAGCCGCGGATCTTCACCTGCTCGTCCGCACGGCCGAGATACTCCAGCCGCCCGTCCGCGCCCCACCGCGCCCGGTCACCGGTCCGGTACATCCGCTCGCCCGCCGTACCGTACGGGGACGCCACGAAGCGCTCCGCCGACAGTCCCGCGCGCCCGAGATAGCCGCGCGCCAGCTGACCGCCGGTCACATACACCTCACCGCCGACTCCGACCGGCGCGGGAAGCAACCGCTCGTCCAGCACGAACACGCCCAGCCCTGGGATGCCGCGGCCCACCACGCTGCCCGCGGCGTCCTCGGCCGTCAGCTCCTGGAACGTCACGTGCACGGTGGTCTCGGTGATGCCGTACATGTTCACCAGCCGCGGACCGTCCACACCATGGCGCTCCCACCACCCGGCCAGCCGCAGCGGATCCAGCGCCTCGCCGCCGAACACCACGGCCCTCAGGGACCGCACGGCCTCCGGCCGCCGCTCCTCAGCCCCCATCAACTGGTAGAACGCGGCGGGAGTCTGGCTCAGCATCGTCACGCTCTCGCGTTCCACCAGCGCCAGGAAGTCCTCCGGCGAACGCGACACCTCGTACGGCACCACGACCACCCGGCCACCGTGCAGCAGCGCGCCCCACAACTCCCACACCGAGAAGTCGAACGCGAAGGAGTGGAACCAGCTCCAGACGTCCGAGGGCCCGAACCCGAACAGGCTCTGCGTCCGGGCGAACAGGTCCGTCACGTTGCGGTGCGTCACCACCACACCCTTGGGACGCCCCGTCGAACCCGACGTGTAGATCACGTACGCCGGATGGTCCGGGGCCAGGGCCGCACGCTCGTCCGTGGACAGCGCGCCGGCGCCCAGGTGCGCCAGCTCCCGCGCCACCGCCGGGTCGTCCAGGACCACCACGTCGACCGCCAGGCCTGCCATCCGGTCCGCCGGCCCTTGTTCGGTGAGCACCAGAGCAGCCTTGGCATCGCCGATCGTGAACTCCACCCGGTCCGCCGGATACGCCGGATCGACGGGCAGATACGCCCCGCCGGCCTTCACCACCGCCAGCAGCGCCACGACCGTCCCGACGCCGCGCTCCAGGCAGACGCCCACCGCCGACTCCGGGCCCACACCGCGTGAGACCAGCAGCCGTGCGAGCCGGTTCGCCCGCGCGTCCAAGTCCGCGTAGGAGACCTGCTCACCGCCGGCGACGATCGCCACCGCGTCGGGCGTCCGTGCCGCCTGCGCCTCGAACAGGGCGGGCAGGGTGGTCCCGGGAAGCTCGGGCCGGACGTCGTTGTACTCCGTCAGGATCCGGTGCAGCTCCTCGGGGGCCAGCACGGGGACGTCCCGGAGCGCAGCGTCGGGTCCGCCGTCCAGTGCGTCCTCGATCAGGGGCGTCAGTCCTTCGACGGCCGTCCGCACCAGTAGGCCGACGGCGGCCGGGTCGATGGGGGCGACCGCGTCGACCACGAGCGACATGGTGTCGCCGTCGTCGTCGACGGAGAGGGTGAGCGGGTAGTTGGTGCGCTCGCTGGAGGACAGCACGCGCATGCCCTCGGGCGCGGCGGGGCCCTGCTCTTCGCTCT
>NZ_JAHHIU010000011.1 GCF_024539815.1 Streptomyces hayashii | reverse complement strand
TCTGGCAGAGCCAGGAGCAGACCCCGCGGTCCGCCTGAAACAAGATCACCGGACTCTACGAAACTCGGGGCAGCTCAGAGCATCGGTTCGCGGCGCAGCACGGTGTGGCAGCCCTCCCCGCCGACGAAGATGACCGCGAGCTGGGTTGAGGGTTCGTCCCACAGGTAGCGGAAGTATTCGAACGCCTCCCCGTTGAGCCACTGGGCCTCGTCCACGAGGAAGGTGCGGGGGCGTTCGGCCAGGGCGGTTTTCAGCAGGCGATCGAACTCGCTGGGGTGGCGCGGCGGTTCACCGGCCAGGTCGAGCGCGGTGAACAACTCGTAGCGCACCGCGCGGGCCGTAGGACGGGCGCGGAAGGTGATCTTGCGAACGTCCTCGTGCGGTTCGAGGCCGCGCAGGCAGATGTTGACGGCAAGCGTCTTGCCGAAGCCGGCGCCGCCGTGGATGCACATCATGGCCCGCGCGGCGACCGTGTCGGCGATGTTCTCCCGGGCGGTGAGCAGGGCGCGAGTGGTGACCACGGACGCATCGGGCAGGTCGACGTACTGGTAGGTGGCCGCGGTCACGAGGCGTCTCCGTCTTCGTCGGTGGTGGGAGGTGTGGCCCGCCCGTTGCGGCCGTCCGGGGCGGAAGCGCCATCACGGCCGGGCGGGTACGGGACGGGCGGGCCTGGCGTGGTCAGCGCGGTCAGGGAAGCAGGGGTGCGCCAGTCGGCCGGGGGCGCGGCGGGCGGGATGAGGTCCGGCATCGCGAGCTGCGCGAGGTCGGTGTCGGCAGTCTGGGCGAGTTCGGCCTCGGCCTGCGCGGTGGTCAGCGCGCCGAGCCGCTGAGGTGCCTCGGGCTGGTTCACGGCGGCGTAGCGCTCGCGCTGGGAAGCCTCCAGGTCCTTCTTGAGGCGGCGGGTGCGGGCGGCCCGTGCTCGCCGTACGGCGCTGACCTGTTCCTCGGTGGCCCTGTCGGCCAGATCTGCCGAACCGAGGTAGCGGCCAGTGGCCGCGTGGTAGACCTCGATGCGGTGGTCATGGTGGGGCATGAAACGGACCCGGACCTGGATCCCGGTCTGGCCGGTCATCCACGGCCCCACGTAATCGCGTTTCCTGAAGCGGATGCCGCGGGTGGTCAGCCTGCGGGTGCCGGCGTCCTCCAGGGTGAACGTCCACAGATCCGTCGCGGGCACGTCCCGCAGCGGAGTGGGATCGTCCTGCCATGCCTCAAGCGGAGTCTTTCCCCGCAAGGGCGCGGGGCAATGCTCGGTGTTCCACCACGAAGTCCAATCCAGCAACCGGGCGGTGAAGTCCTCGAAACCGAGCAGCACTTCGTCCTTCGGGCGAGAAGCACGCTTACCTGGGCGCGGCTGGCGGGCATAGCCGGGCAGCGCAGCCAGGAACATGCCCTCCACCGCCCGGTTCAGCCCCTCCACGGTGCCCTTGAGGTGAGGGGTGTAGGCGGGCAAATCCTCCACCGTCACCTCCAGGAGATCGAACGCGGCGGTCACCGTCCTGGACAGGAAGTCCTTGCCACGGTCGACACGCACCTTCTCCGGCAGGCCCCCGAACGGGCCGTAGGGCTCCTCGTGCAGGACCGCGGAGCGCAGCGCGGCCAGCACCGACTCCCGCGACGGATCCCCCGGCGTGACCGCAACGCCGACGATCGCGTTCGTCGCGCAGTCGGTGAACCACGTGATCCACGGCCTGCGCACCTTGCCGTCGACATCGACCAGCACCGCCGCCTGGACGTGATCGGTCTCCCACACCTGATTGCGCCAGCCGCGCGGCCGGGCCAGGAACACATCATGCTTGCGCGCCGCCCGCTCCCCACCCGCGAGCCCGGCCCGCTCCCCCGGCGTCAGATCACGACGGATCGCGCGATGCAGCGTCGTCAGCGACGGTGCGTCTGCAGTCGGAGACTTCCGAGCGGCGAGCAGGACCAGTTCGCGATGGACGGCCCGCACGTTCCCCTTCCACAGTGCCAACAGCCCACGGACTTCAGGCGTGATCGTGAACGTCGCACCGGCCCGGGACCGGGTGCCAGGGCTGGCGGCCGCGGCCTCATCGCTCTCAGCCGCGGCCAGCCACCGCCACACCGTGCGCTCCGCCACCCCCAACGCGTCGGCAGCCACCCGTACATGACCCGCTGTCAGTTTCTTCCCCGCCCGCAGAGCGAGCAGCCGTCGCACCGCCGGACCGCGCAGTGCCGTCCTCGATGCCGCGGGCAATCCGCCGCCTGCTCGGACGGCGTCGCCGTCCTCCATGTCAGTTCCCCTCGCGCGGTGGGACGTTGTGTGCGTGCCGGGTGCATGCGATCGGCCTGCCGTCTCCTGCAGAGTGCTTGGTTCACAGCGGCGGCGCGACCCTCCTGAACAACCGCCCCAGCAAAGCCCGGTCGACGGCCGCGTCAGCGGTGGTGAGCAGCGCGTTCTGCAGGTGGGCAGTCAAAGCGGCCCACGTGCGGAACGTGCCGTGGGCGCACGACCGGTCGATCCACGTCAGGTCCGCGGCCGGGACGGTGCGCCACAGCGGATGGAAGCCGGGCGCCACGGCCGCCACTTCCGCTGCGGCCAGGCGCGGAACCTCCTGCCACGCACCGACCCGCGACGCCAGCTGCGGCAGCCGGGACAGCACCCGCTCGCTGCCCGCCCCACACAGCACCAGCGTGATGCGCGTGCCGGGGTCGTCCCACAGGCTCTGCAGGTACTCCAGGCACGGCGCAGGAAGGCGCTGGGCCTCATCGACCACCAGCACCCGCGCCTCGCCCAAAGCCCCCGCGACCGCGGCGTCGGCCAGCGCCGACGTGTGCGGGAAACGGCCCGGCAGCGCCAGAGCATCGAACACCGCCCGCCTCATGCCGGCCACCGACGGGCGCACCGGCACCGGCACCCACGTCACCCTCCAGCCCGGCGGGACCTCGTGGAGCGCCATCCGCACGGCCGCGGTCTTGCCCCGGCCCGGGTCACCGAACACACACACCGCGCCCTGAACCGCCATCGCCTGCCCGACCGCCTCGGCCACCGCCCGCACCGACGACGTCCGCACCAGCTGCGCTCCCGCCGGCAACGCCACACCCGCCACCGCACCGCCCTCCCCCGCCGACAAGCCCGCGGGGGGCGGCGGCCGGCGCGCAGCCGCCTTCGCCGCGCCGCCCTCACGCGGCCCGGCCAGGGCGAGGTCAGCCAGTGCCTGCCGTGTCCGCTGCTCCTCCCTCTCCCTCCGCACCACCGCACGGTCCGGCAGGACTCTTCCGGCCTCCAAATCCCGGCGCACCACCCGGTACAGCGACGCCAGCGAAGGCACCTGTCCCCCGGCATCCTTCAGGTGCCGGTGCAGCACCGCCACGTTCCCGCCCGCCTGCGCCAGCACCTCCCACGCCTGCTCGGACAACTCCAGCCGGGCCCGCGGCCTGCGCTCCACGCGGCCCTCCGTCCGCGCCGCATCCAGCCAGCGCCACACCGTGCGCACATTCACCCCACCGACCTGGGCGCCCGCACGCACGTGCGCCGTGGTCAACGCCCCGGCCGCCTCGAGCTCGAGCAGCCGCGCGACCAGTACCGTCCTGGACACCCTCAACCCCGCCGTGACCTCACCCCACACGCCCGGCTCCCCCACCCCACACCCTTCCAACGCGCAAACCCGACGCCGACCAACGTGCCGCCGCCCGGCTCTCGAAGGATCAGAAGTGCCGTTCCCATGACAGCGGAGCGAAGCGGGGTGTACCGCCCCATGACAGCGGCGACGGCACCAGACACCGCCCTATGTCAGTGACTCCCCATGCTCAACACCCCACCAACAGCGAAAACACCCAGGTCTGACATGCCGTCACTGACACCAACCCACTGACACCAAACCGGCACATCGCAGCCTGCCCGGCTACACCGGCTCCGACGTCACCCGCCGCGGAACGGACGCCGAAACCGAGGCCTTCTTCAGCGTCGCCCAGCTGCAGGAGCTGCTGGATGAGTGGGTCACCGCGTGCTGGCAGCACCGCCCCCACGACGGGCTGCGCCACCCGGTCCTGCCGAAGAAGGCACTGGCCCCCAACGAGATGTGGACCGCTCTGCTGGGCGCGTGCGGGTACGTGCCGCTGCCGCTGACCGGCACCGACTACCTGGAACTGCTGCCCGTGCGCTTCCATCCCGTCACCGGCCGCGGCATCCGCATCAACTACCGCACCTACGACCACGCCGTCCTCAACGAGCACCGCGGCCGCCCCTGCCCCACCCATCCCGGGGGCAAGTGGGAAGTCCACCTCAACCCGCTCGACGTGCGGCAGGTCTACATCCGCCTGCCCGACGGGCACCTGCACGAGATCCCCTGGATCCACCGCGACCACATCCACGCCCCGATGAGCGAGACCGCCTGGCGCCGCATCCGCACCGCCCTTCACCGGCGCGCAGACCGCGAGCGGCACGAGGCCGACCTGGCCGAAGCAGCAGACCAGGTCCTGCGCCGGGCCCGCCCCCGGCCCGGCCCCGGCGCACCCGCCGCAGCAGCGGCGGGCCACGTGGCAGCCACAAGCACGGCAGGCCCGCAGACGTCAGACGGCGACACGCAGCCCGAGGACAGTCTCGACGCCATCGAAGCCCACATTCCTGACACTGACGGCCACCCCGACGACGGTGAGGAACTCTCCCCTCCGGTGGGCCGCTACACGCTGTATGACGCCTTCGAGGAGGCCGAACGCTGGTGACCAGCCCCCACACCCCACCCGCCGCCGAGGACGCCTCCCCCGGGACGGTCACCACGTTCGACGCGTTCGCCCGGTTCGCCCACACCGCCCCGCCCGCTCCCCCGCAGCCGGGCCAGCCGGCACGCTCGCTCGAGGAACGCCTGGCCTACCACTCGCAGTTCGTCACCGTGCGCACCCCGGCCATCGAGAGCCTCTCGCGCAGCGTGCGCACGCTGATGATCCTCGGCCGCAGCCAGCGCGTCACCGCCCGACCGTCCCTGATCGTCACCGGGCCGGCCACCACCGGCAAGACCACCGCCCTGCTCGAGGTCGGCCGGACCTGCCACCTGGCCCACACCCGCCGCGCCGCCCCGGACGACACCAGCGTGCCCGTGGCGTATGTCCTGGTTCCGCCCGGCGCCACCGCCAAAACCCTGGCCTGCGAGTTCGCCCGCTACCTCGGCATCCCCGTCACCACCCGCATGACCACCGCGCAGATCACGACCGCCGTCTGCCACACCTACACCGCGGCCGGAGTGAAACTGGTGCTGATCGACGAGATCCACCGGCTCAACCCCCGCAGCTCCAGCGGAGCGGAGGCCGCCGACTGGCTCAAGGACCTCACCGAGCGCGTCGGCGCCACGTTCGTGTACGCGGGGATCGACGTCACCGCCAGCACGGTGTTCAGCGGGGTCCGCGGCGCGCAGCTGGCCGGACGCGCCTCACTCGTCGACTGCGGGGCCCTGCCCGTCCGTGCCGGCGAGCGGGAACCGTTCCGTGAGCTCATCGCCGCCATGGAAGCGGCCCTCGACCTCCATTCCCACCGCACTGGCAGCCTGCCCAGGCTCGCCCCCTACCTGCATGAACGGACCGCCGGCCGCATCGGCAGCCTGGCCCGCCTCATCCGCCAGGCCGCCATCGAAGCCATCCTCGACGGCCAGGAACGCATCACCAAAACGCTGCTGGACTCCATCGCGCTGGACCACCTCGCCGAGGAGCACTACCGGCCCCGAACCCCGGCAAGCCGCCGTACCCGACCCAGCAGCCGGTGACCGCGCACGCCTGGAGCAGCCCTGTGGTGCGGGCCCGCACGATGTGGCCGTCCCAGCCCGGCGCCCTGCGGATCAGGCCCCTGCCCCGCGAGTCAGCAGCCTCCTACCTCACCCGCCTCGCCGCCACCTACCAACTGACCGCCGCCCAGCTCCTTGACGGCCTGCACATCGCCACCACCGGCCCTTTCGCGCCCCGATCCCGCCCGCCTCCATCGGCACGGCCCGCGCCGCCATCGCCCGCTGGCAGCCCGTCCCGCCCGCCGTGCAGCCGCTACCGGCGTGCACCGCCTGCACCATCCGCCGCAGCCCGCACCAAGCCGCCCCCGCGTGGATCCACCCAGCGCCCAGCTCACCCCGCATCATGATCTGCACCCGCCACCAGCAGGCTTCCAGCGACTCCCGGCAGCCCGCCCCGCTCGACATCCGCCCTGTCCCCGAGCTCACCCGGCCCCGCCCCACAGCCCGCCGCGCGACGACGGCCTCCCTGAGCTGGGCATCGACGATCACGACACGCTGGTATGACCACCAACAGCACCTGCACCAGCGGTGGCTCACACGCCTTGACCGCCTCACCAACGCCAACCCCCACATCCCTCCAGGCCCGGCCTCCCCAGCTCTGACCTGCCGGAGCCTGGTCATCCACCCCGAGACCCTCATCCTCGCCGCTGCCCTTGACCGCCTGCCCTCGCACCCCCTGACACGCGCGCAGCAGACCGCATTCCTCCACCGCCTGGCCGACCGCCTCCGGCTGCCCCGCCTCGCACCCGCCGACCACGACCTGCTCTGGCAACGCCTGCACGCCCGCTGAACCAACCCACGTGCCCTTGCCGCCCCGACCTCAGCAGACCGGCCGACACGTCCCCGTACCTATAGGCGCGCCAACCACACTGAGCAAAAACCGCCGCCCCACCCAGCTCACTGCGCAACACCAAACAACCAGCTCAACCCACGAATCCTCCGGCGCCGGCCACACGGTTTCACGTAGACCTCACCCACGGAACAGACCCACCGCCCAGCACAACTGAGCAACAGCAGGCCACAACCAAGATCATTAAGCAACCACGTCCGCTACGCCACAGATGGACCTACCACTCCACCCACACCTACACCCAGAGCATCACCTACCAGTCGGCCGGCGGAGGCACGGGACACGGAACCATGACCGTCACCGTCCGCTCGGACGGCGGCCACACAGCGGCGAAGATCGTCTTCAAAAAGGGGCCAGACCCGAAGCCCGAGCGAAGAGACGGATCACAGTGCCGGTCCTGCTACGCCATGGGCACGAACCCCTACTACGCCGGAGATCTGCCCGACACAGGAAAGCTCGCAACCTGGCAGAAAGTAATATTGGGCGCTGTCACAGCCGTGGCGGCAATCGTAGTAGCCGCACCTGCGGCCGTCGCCCTAGGCGACGGCTGCTTGGCCACAGCTCCGGTATGCGCCGCAGAAATCGCAGAGATGATAACCGGCGGTGCATCCGGGGGAAGCGCGGTAGTCGGCAGCGGGACAGCAGTTGGCGTCGGCGCTTACAGCGCAGCCCGTTCTACACGCCTTAGCGGGAAGTATTTCACCCCGGAAACGGGACTCAAGGCACTCATCAATCCGGCCGGCGGCAAAACGAATTGCCGAGCATGCGTGATCTCACTCGATCAACTCATGGCCAATGGAGCACACTCAAACGCTATCCCCAACATCGAGCGCGGCTCCGAGAAGGTGATCGAGAAGTATTTCGGCAATAAGTTTCGAAACAGGAGCTTCTCAAATATCGTGTCTGACATACAAAAGGCCGGGCCCGGCACCCGGGGCATCGTATGGGGCAGAGACCCTCAAGGTGGCCACGTATTCAACGTGGTTAACATTGACGGTAGAGTGACCTTCCTAGACGGACAAACAGGGAACGCGAGCCATGCGCCAACCTGGGATAGTTACTCTCTCTTGAGGACGAACTGATGATTTCCGAAGAACAAGGACGCTTGATCGCAGAGGAATACCTTCAGGCAAGCCGAAAGCCTCGCGAACCCGAGCTGGCCATCGACTGGCGCAACGCCCGAGTGAAAGAAGGGATCCTTATCGCCCCATACAACTCTTCAGAATTCTTGACCACAGGAGAGAATCAGTTGCTGGACTGCTGGCCGATTCTGGTCAACCTCTCCTCGGGGCAGGTTCGTTTCGGCGAATTGGAAGAGCGAGGCTTCTGGAAGACCCCTTGACCGGGCTCCGTTTTACCGGCCTCTTGGCAGGTAGCCAGCAAATTAATCAGTTTGCGCTCCGATAATTCGGCAGCCAATCTGCCTGTTTTGAATATGTGCCGGTGCCTGCCCGACCGCGTCGAACAGGCACCGGCACGGGCGGTATGCCTGCTGGTCGTCCTGGCACACCGGGTGCGCCCCATCGACGTCGTCCTGTTCGGTGTAACGGTCGGCGCGGGCGCGGGAGTCGTCGGCGCTTTGGTGAACGCCTCCTGGAGGCGGCGCAGCCGGTCGGCCGGGAGATCGAGGGCTTCCACTCCGTGCGGGACTCCCTCAAGGCCCACAGCGCCGTCAGGTCGATCGCCTCCCGGCGTCCTGCCTCCGGCTCCTGGTCGTCGTGCTCGACTTCGACGGCCGTGGACCCGAGCATCTGCTCGGGCATCGCCGCCCGCTCATGGGCGACGACGTCGTACGCCCGGCCCCGCACGGTGGTGGCGGCCTGCAGCTTCTCCCGCACCACCGCACCGACGAGGACAGCTCGCTCGTACTGCAGCGGGACGCAGGTTATCTCCCACTCCCCCGCGTCCTAGCTGTATTGACCCGCAGCGTTGTTCACACGGCTGATGGGTGGCTGGCCTCCGAGTGCGGTGTGGCAGCGATGGTAGTTGTAGGTGTGGAGGAAGCTGTCGAGGGCTGTGGTCCGCTCGGCATGGTCCCCGCACGCCGCCAAGCTCTGGGGGCTCCCGGCCGGGCAGGCGACAACGTCGCGCGTGTATGCCGAGGGCCTCGTGGCGGGTGCAGGGTGATGCCGTAGTGGCGAACGAAGTGGCTGCTTTCAAGCACCTACCCAGAACCCGTACGTCATCGCCTCCGCAGAGAGCGGCATAGGGTCACGGGTATGACCAACGATCAGCAGCAGGAGCAGGCCGTGATGGGCGCCTGGGCAAGGATCGAGGAGTGGCTGGGGCAGCACGCTCCGCGCTCCTACCGGATGCTTCCTCCGCCCGCCCCGGAAGCCGACGTTCATGAGGTCGAGCAGGAACTCGACCTCACCATCCCGCCGGGGCTCAAGGCCTTCTACCGTCTCCGCAACGGAACGGGCCACCCTGGGGACTTCGGCTGGACGCCCGAAGCCGAGACCGGGCTTCCCTCGCAAGGTCAGGGAACGTCCTGGTTGTTGCCGATGAAGCACGCGATCCCCCCGGTGCAGCATCTTCCGACCTGGGACGAGGGCCCTCACACCATCGGGCAGTCCGCTGACCCCGCGGTGAGGTACCTGGCCTTCGCCGCGACCGACCGCAGTGGTCTGTACGGGTTGTTCGCCGACTGCACGCTGGGACCTGGCTACGGGCGGATCGGAACATTTGAAGAGGCCGGCATCCCTGAACTGGGCGTGTGGCCGTCCTTTGCTGACTATCTCATCGAAGTCGCCGACGCTTTGTACGAGAACCGCGGCGTGGAGTACGCGGACGGACGTCAGGACGCCGCCGTACCCGGTCTCGTCGATCAGGCACTGATGTGGGACGGTCCCGTTCATCCGCTGGATGAGGACTGGGTGCGCTTCGCATAGCGCTGTGGCCGGGCCCCTACGGGGGTGCCCGGCCACAGCAGCGGTCGCTCCACGGTCAGTTATTTCAGCCGATCTTCTTCCACGCGCAGACCGTGTCGGCGTTCTTGCAGTGCTCGAAGCCGGGGTCGCTGATGAAGAAGCCGTCCTTGTCGAGCAGCCTCATCTGCGGGACGAGCTGGAGGCCGAGGTCGCGGAACGCGCTTTCGTTCTGGTCCAGCGGCACGGAGGCGCGACCGCATTTCTCGTTCCACTTGGGACCGGTGTAGCCGTCGCGGTTCTCTGCGAGCAGGCCCCACGTCCCGCCGGTCATCGGCTTGGTGTAGAGCTGGGCGCAGTCGTTGCCGGAGTTGACCTGGTTCGGGCCTTTCGGCATACCGCCGCTCTGGTATGTGCTCGCGGGGGCGAACTCGTCACATGATCCGTTCGGTGTGGCGCTGTTCGGCGCCCAGCTGCTGGGGCAAACCTTGCTGCGGCTCTTGACGTTGGTCCAGTCGCTTTCGTCCGGGCCGGCTTTGTTGCCGGGGCCGAGGTAGGTGACGAGGGAGTCCCATTTCCGGCTGCCGGGGTGGGAGGGGAGCTTTTCCTGCATCAGCCAGTAGTAGGCGCCTGCCGCCGGGTACAGGTTGGTGTCGACCGTCCAGGTAGGCTTGAAGAACGGGAAGACGCAGCCGGTCTTGATGTTGCCTCCGGCGATGTCGTCACAGCGCGGCGCAAGCTCCCGGACGCGAATGTCGCCGCTGCTGCCCAGGCTGGTCTGGGCGTGTGCGTTTCCGGCGTCGACCGAGCCGGAAAGGATCCAGCCGAGGTCGAACTGCTCCTTGCCGGTGCCGTTCCAGATCGTCTGCAGGGTAGCGGTCATGGCGTACTGGGCGCCGACCTCGCCCACCGCCCAGTGTGGCGTGTGGTTGAGGCCGTCGCTGCTGGACCACTGGACCTGCGAGTTGGTGCAGTCCGCGCAGTTGTCGGACGCCACCCAGGTGAGGTGAACGCCCTCGGTGGCAGCGTCGATGTGCGTCGGGATCACGGTGAGCTGCTGATCGAACTCCGCCCGGTCCGTGCCGGTGTCCGCCTTTTTGTTGTAGAGCTTGATCTGCTGGGCCAGCGCGAACGTGGCGGTGCCGAATACGGGCAGTTCATCAGCGTCGACGAAGATCAGGGTGGCGTAGCCGACGTTCTTGAGGCACGCCTCGGTCCGGTTCATGTAGGCCTTGCCGTCCGGCTTCGAAGCACACCAGGCAACGAGATCGGCGCCCCGAATACTCTGCCTCGTCGTCCTCTTCGCGACCGCCGCGTCCTCGGGAGTCGGCGCATCACGGCTGATTTCGATGCACACCCTGCGCCCCTCGGCATCCGGGGCGGAACACGTGCGGCCGGTGTTCACGCCGCGTGCTCCCGCGATCGGACCAGGATCGGTGCGCGTGAATTCGATCGGAGTCTGCGCCAGCGAGTCGATGCTGGAGGTGGCTTGCGGTGCCGGGAAGGTGACGTATGGCTTCTCGGCCGGAGGAACGTTGATCTTGAAGGTGGAGTACGGGGACCAGTCGCTCTCGTAGACCTTGCTGGTCGCGTCGTATCCGGAAGAGCGGACCGCGTACGTGACACCGTTCTTGAGCTTGCCGGCGGGAACCGGCATCGAGGCCGGTTGGCCGGCGGTGACCTCACCGGAGACGAGGACTCCCCACTGGTTGTCGTCGCTCACCTTGACGACCGTGTCAGTGGGCTTGCCGCTGGAATCGGTGGTGTGGACCTCGAACGTCGCGGTGGTCTTGTGGCCGCTGGGGGCAGTGACCGTGTTGCGCAACGTCGGCGTGGTGGTGCCCACCTGCCACACCCCGCTGGTCTTGGTGAACGGCGGGCCGACCTCGGGGCCGTTGGGAGTGTTCGGCTCGGCAGCCGCAACGGCGCGCGCGCCGGGACCGTGCACAGGCGGCGGACTGTCGGAGCCAGCCGCATGGCTGGTGCCGGTCGCACCGGATCCAATGACGACCGCGAGGATCGCACTGAGGGCTAAGCGACGTCTTCTTGCCGTATGGCGTAACAATCTGTGGCCTCCCTGTGGGAACAACAGTGCGATCCCATCAGGCGCTCACATCGAGAACTATGAGCGAAATCATGGTTTGAGTGGCGACAGAAAGAGATGAGCCATCGCCTGGGAGTCCTACCGTGCTCCATCCGCCGTCCACCCGCTTCGGAGTCCGGTCTGGCAGCAGCGGCTCAATGCGCGCCCGCCCAGGAGGCGCCCATCAACGACACACAGATCCAACGATCCGTGATCCGAGCAGGCTCAACTGGCCTGAGCTGGTGCCAGCGCTGGGTGCCGTGCGACGACACCGATGACTGCGCGGCCGGCGCGGCCTGTTGCTGTAGGCCTGTGGCGGGCGCTGGTCAGGGATCGACTCCGTGACAAAGACAAGCTGGAGCCAGAGTCTCCTGGCTCCGGGACTGCGCGCCGGGGAGGGCGGTGTTCTCTGGATGCGCCGACCGCGCCCCGGAGCGGCCTATTCAGGACCGGGCGAGCCGACAGCATCCCGCCCACATGCCTCGGGGCGGGTGGCGGGTGACGGGTGATGCCGTAGGCGCGGGCGAAGCGGTTGGCCTCGAAGCGCCGAGCCGGACAGCTTGTGCAGCCAGAAACCGTACGCCACCGACTCCATCTGGTCCTGCGACAGGTACAGCACGTGCCGATTCGTTCCCGCCTCACCCCGGGCCCCGCGCACCCGATCCGCGAGCCCGTCGGCGGGCGGCACCCGCAGCCGGCCGGTAAGGGCGACGAACAGGCGCACCGCCGTCATCTGTGCCGGGATCAGTTCCACCCGCCGCAGCCCTGGTCCGGGCGCATCTGGGTCGGGCTGGGGACGCAGGCAGCTGTAGAGGAGGAGGGTGTGGCCGCACGGTGTGGGGCGCGCCGCCCATTGCACGGCCCGCCCCTCCCACGCCGACAGCTCCGCTCGGTCCTCCCGACCCGCCAGCTCCACCAGGCCCCGCGCGGCAAGGTTGAACACACGCTGCTTGACCGGGCGGAGGTCCCAGTCCAGGGCCCAGCCATGGCCGGCCGCCTCCTGACGTTCGGCCACCGCCTGCAGCAGCGTGACAGTCCTGCCTTCGTGCAACGTCCCCCTCCCCAGTCCACGGGACCGCTCATCCACATGGCCAGCCCCAGTAGGGCAACGGGCTTTGATGCGCTCAGGTCACTGCCTGCGCTGCCCATGAGCGTCTCCGGGCGTGCTCGGACGTCTGCCCTGGCGAAACCGCCCGCGGCCACACTGTGTTCAGCGTTTCGCTGTGCCCATCTGTTCGGGGACCGGTTGAAGGTATCCCCGTTCGACGGCCTCGGCGTCCGTGGAGTCACGGGGGTCGGGGGCGGGTTGGTTGGGGCGCCGGTCCCAGGTGTGCGGACGGTTAGCTGTGGCGAGCAGGCCGGCGATTCGGCGGGCGAATTCGTCTCCGGGGAGAGGGAGCTCCGTATCGGGCTCGCGGAGGTATCCGGCGGTGACGGCTGCCGGAATGTAGGCCATGAGCTCGCCGAGCGGGGCAGGCCGGGAACGGACCGTCTGCTGAGCGAGGTGGCGCAGGATCCGCATGAAGTGGGTGGTGGAGGCGTTGGTGACCTGGTGCTCCGCCGGATTCCAGCTGCGACCGTCGTCCCATGCCGGTGGTTCGGGCGAGGGCTGGACTTCGTCGGTTTGCCGGTGCCACCAGTCGGCGGCCTCCCGCTCCCCCAGCGCCAGGTGATGCAGATAGAGGCAGTTCGCGGCGGCGGCCTGCCCGCCGCCGGCGGCGTACTGCCACCAGAAGCGGGCGCCCTCGTCGGTGTCGGTCAGCTGCAGCACGCAGGCGAGAACCAGAGCGCTGCGGGGTTCCGGGACCTGGTCGGTGACGAACTGGGCGACGGTGGCCGGCGGGGTGTGCAGGATGAGGGTCTCGCACAGGGCGCGCAGGTCCTGGGCGGCCGCGTTGTGGTTGGGGCTGGGGGCGGGCGTATCTGCGGGGCGTGTGCCGGCGGCGGGCGGGGTGGGGTGAGGGACGATGTCGCGGGGCACGGTGCGCTCGCGGACGAGCCTGGTTCTGGAGAGGAGGTCTTCGATGCCGGTCACGGGGTGTTCCCTTCGGTGGTGTGAGGCGGGCACAGGACGCTTTCCAGGAAGCGAATGGCGTGGCGTTCGTCGAAGCGCACGGCGGCCAGCGAGGCGCCCAAGCCGCCTTCCCCCCAGCCAGCTCGACGTCATGGTGCTGCGCCGGTTGTGCGGCTTCAGTACACGGCTACCGTGCGATCTGGTATTACACGGCCGGAGAGATCGTGGTCCGCGCGGCAGCGGCCCGGAGGCGCACAGACGACCGTCCCACCTACCGGGAGCGAGTCTTCGCCGATCTCGACCCGAGCGAGCTCCCCCGCTTGGCACAGGTCGCGGACCGCTGGTCACCACTGACCGCTGAGGACACCTACCAGGACGGGCTGCGAGCCCTGGTAGACGGCCTCCTGGCTCCCCGTTGACCTGCTCATTCAGTTCATATTCTCGAGCGCAGATCCGGTGCCAACGCCTCCACCCTGGATCCTCACGAAGCCGATCTCGCCTGGGCCGTGGAAACGGTCGGCCTTGTCCGCGGCCTGGCGCCATTCCCGGGCGCCCGACTCGTCCTGCCATGTCGCCATCGGCCCTCCCCCCGTTCCTTCCTGCGCCGGTTCCCCCTCCTTGTAGCGTCCGGGCTCCGGCCAGGTGGCTGGCGACACCGCCCTGTTCACCCGGACGGCCCCTGTTCGGCCGGCCCCAGGTCCTCGCGAAGAGGAATGAACCGCACGGTGCGGTGCCGGGTGGTTCCCACCTCGACCTCGGCGAGCAGCGGCCGTTACTACCCGGTGGCCCCCGCCGGGCAGCGCCTCCCGGACGCCGTCCGCGAGTGCCCGGCCAACGGCGGCGCGCTGGCTGCTGTCCAGCTGCGCTGTGTGGGCGAGGGTGCCGTCCGGGAGCCGGACCACGAGGTAGGCGGGGCGGGCCGGGGAGCCCGCGATCGCCACGATCTCCGTGTCCACCGTGGCGACATGCCACTGGTGGAGTGTCAGTATTCGAGAGTTGCAGTATTCGCCCGCAAGGTTGCTGCTACGTACGGTGCTCGACACCGTGTGCTGACTCTGAGCCCTACCCACATGTCCGCGTCAGCCGCGTTGTCGGCGGGCACGCAGATTGGCCCAGTGGCGCAGGCGTTCGCCGATCTGGGCTTCGTGGCCGTTGTCGGTGGGCTGGTAGTACGTCTCGCGGTCCATGCCGTCGGGGAAGTAGTTGTCACCTGAGAAGCCGTCGGCTGTGTCCGGGTCGTATTGGTAGTCCTTGCCGTAGCCGAGGTTCTTCATCAATCGGGTCGGGGCGTTGAGGATGTGGGCGGGCGGCATGAGCGAGCCGGTCTGCCGGGCCGATCGGTGTGCGGCGTTGAAGCCACGGTAGACGGCGATGGACTTGGGGGCGGTGGCGAGGTAGACGACGGCCTGGGCGATCGCCAACTCGCCCTCGGGGGAGCCGAGCCGCTCGTACACGTCCCAGGCGGCGAGGGCCTGCTGGACGGCGTGCGGGGCGGCCATGCCGATGTCCTCGTTCGCGAAGCGGACCAGGCGGCGGGCGACGAACAGGGGGTCCTCGCCGCCGTCGAGCATGCGGGCGAGCCAGTACAGGGCCGCGTCCGGGTCGGAGCCGCGCATCGACTTGTGCAGCGCGGAGATCAGGTTGTAGTGGCCCTCCTGCGCCTTGTCGTAGAGCGGGGCACGTTGCTGGATGTGGTGGGCGAGCCCGGCGGTGTCCAGGGGAGTCCCGGTATCGGGGAGGGCCTGGAGCTGTTCGGCCATGTTGAGGAGGTAGCGGCCGTCGCCGTCGGCCATGGCGATCAGGGCGCGGCGGGCGTCGTCGTCCAGGGGCAGATGGTGGCCGGTGAGCTGCTCGGCGCGGGCGAGGAGCGTGGACAGGGCGGTTTCGTCGAGGCGTTTGAGGACGAGGACCTGGGTGCGGGAGAGGAGGGCGCCGTTGAGTTCGAAGCTCGGGTTCTCCGTGGTGGCGCCGATCAGGGTGACGGTGCCGTCTTCGACGTAGGGCAGGAAGCTGTCCTGCTGGGCACGGTTGAAGCGGTGGATCTCGTCGACGAACAGCAGGGTGCCCTGGCCGATGCCGCGCCGGCTGCGGGCGGCGGCGAAGACCTTGCGCAGGTCGGCCACGCCGGAGAAGGTGGCCGACACCGGTTCGAAGGCCAGGTCGGCGGCGTCTGCGAGGAGCCGGGCGATGGTGGTCTTCCCGACGCCGGGCGGGCCCCACAGGATGGCGGAGCTGAGGTGCTGCTGGGCGACCATGCGGCCCAGCGGAGCGTCCGGGGCCAGGAGCTGGTCCTGCCCGACGACCTCGTCCAGCCGGGTGGGGCGCAGGCGGTCGGCGAGGGGCCGAGCGGGCTCCTCGCCGAAGAGCGGCAGGGTCGGTTCCATCGGTCTCTCGGGTCGCCGGCGGACGTGTGCGGACATGACGAGCTTTGCACGGGACACTGACAGGCTGCGGCCCAGCCGAGCGTGGGGAAGTTCGCGGAACTCATCGGGCGCTGGGGCGGTCGCGCCGCGGCAGCCGCTCGACGGCCAGGTCGTAGGAGTCCTCGACCGCGTCGGTGACCAGCCGCTCGGTGACGCCGGGTCCAGGACCGAGGGAGATCCAGTGCCGTTTGTCGAGGTAGCGGCCCGGTGTGATCGAGGCGTGGTCGTGCACGTACGTGCGGGCGTGTTCGGGTTCGCACTTGACCGTGATGATCTGATCGTCCGGGTCGTCGGTGACGATCAGGAACACCTTGCCCGCGACCTTGTACACGTCGAGTCCGGGGGTGAAGGGGTATCCGTGGCTGACGTCGGGGGGGCCAGGGCCGCCTGGCGGGCGGTGTCCTGGAGTCGGTCGCCGGCCGCGCTCACGGGGCCGCCCGTGTACCGGTGCCGTAGGTGTGCGGGTCGACGGGCTGCTCCGCCTTGGGCAGGTTGGCGACGACGAGCCGGTAGGAGTCGGTGACGAGTTCCTCGACCAGCTTCTTGTCGACGTCTTCCCCGCTCTCCAGGGTGATCCAGTGCTTCTTGTTCATGTGGTAGCCGGGGGTGATGTGGCTGTACTGCTCCCGCAGGGCGTGGGCCTCGCCGGGGTCCGCCTTGAGGATCACGACGGGCCGCCCCGGAACCTCGGTCATCAGCATGAACACCTTGCCGCGCACCTTGTAGACCTCCCAGTCAGGGCCGAAGGGGTGCTCCAGCTGAGCTCCGGGGAGTTCGTCTGCGCAGTCGGCGGCCGTCTTCTGCAGGGTCGATCCGTTCATAGGCCGTGGGTCTCCTCGGGCGGTGTCGGATGGTGGCATCGAAGAGGGGGAGGGCGCGCCGCGCGGGCGCGGTGGCAGGTCCCATCCTTCCGTCGAAGCCGACTGCGAAGGGGGTAGGCTGCGGACATATGATGGTCGATCGGCGACACTCCGGGCCGAGTGGGCAGGCTGGACCGGCTGCGGTTCCGCTGTACGGTTTCGAGCCCCCGGTCGGTACTCCGTACGGCCTGGAAGTGAGTACCGTCGAGGACTTCTTCGCCCAGCACGACGACTGGCCGTGGAACCCGCCCCGTCCGGGCCGTGCGACCTTCCACTACCTCATCGCGGTCACCGAAGGTGAGCTGCTGCACGACGTCGACCACGTCACGCGGACTGTCGGCCCCGGCCAGTGGCTGTGGGTGCGTCCCGGGCACGCGCAGTGCTGGCATCCGCCCGGCGCAGCCCGCGGCGCCTTCATCTTGTTCGAACCGGACGTGCTGCGGCCCGACCTCGCCCGTCTCCTGGCCCCGCTCACCGCGCACGAGGCCCCGGCGGTGCTGAGCCCGCACCCCGACGACACCGCCTGGCTCCAGCAGACGGCACTCCAACTCCTGGACGAACACCGCGCACTGGGGCGCCGCCCCCTCGACATCCACCACGCCCTGCGCCGCAGCCTGCTCGAATCGCTGCTGCTGCGCCTGGCCAACTCCCCGGGCATCGCCCCCATCGGCACGGCCCCGGCCGGCACGGGCCGCGCCGACAGGTACGGACGCTTCCTCGACGCCCTGGAGCTGCACTTCCGCGAGCTACACCAGGCCTCGGACTACGCCGAGTTGCTCGGCTGCTCGGTTCGCACCCTCAGTCGTACCGCCCGGGACGCCACGGGCAAGGGGGTACGTGAACTCATCGACGAGCGGCGTCTCTTGGAAGCCCGGCGCCTGCTGGGAGGTGCGCGGTGGGATGCCCGGGCTGTGGCGGTCCACCTTGGCTTCACCGATCCCGCGAACTTCGGTCGCTTCTTCCGCGACCGCACCGGTCTCACCCCGGCCGCCTTCACGGCCAGCGAGGCCCAGACCCACCCGTGAGTGGAGCGCGGCGGCTGGCGCACCTCTGACCACCCACAGGCCGACCACCTTGCCGGGGCCTGGCTTGCGGTGGGTGGCGAACGCCGGGTCGCGCACCGCCTTCTCGCTTTCAACCCGGCTGGCAGAGCGCGGCTCATCAGCCGTTTGCCGTATCGCTGAGGCCCGGCCTCGTCGGCAGCTCACCAGTGCCGCCGCCCCATGCCGTGCCTGCTCGGCTGGCTTCCCAGCTCCTCCGGTCCCGCCGATGGCAGAGCCCAGTCCCCTCGACCTCCCCTCGGCTGCCTGGGCCACGAGAGAAAGACAGGCAAGGAAGTGTCACCTGTTGACCACCAGGTGACCGCTGCATACCAGGCGTTTTGTCGTATCCCGGGAAACGATGGGAGAGGTCACCGCGAGCGACCAGCCGCCGATTCACCGCGCGAAGCATCCGCATCGCGCTGGAAGGACATGTCATGACCGCCTCCACTCCCAAGGCTCCGACTGCACCAGGGGTGCGGTCCTGGTGGGGGATCCCGTACGCCACCGCCGAGCGGTACCGCCGTCCCGTGGTCGCGGACTTCGATCCCAGCCTCCCGTACGACCGCAAGGGCGTCGTCTCGATCCAGCCCGACAGCGGCGACTGGCTCGAAGCGGACAGCGGGATGGGTGAGGACTGCCTGAACCTGAACGTGTGGGCCCCCGAGGAGCCGGCCGGCGAGGCGGCGCTCCCGGTGACCGTATACATCCACGGCGGCGGATTCGAGGTCGGGGCGAACACGCAGATCACCTCGAACGCCGCCGGTCTCGCTGCGACGGGGCGGGTGGTGAGCGTGTCGGTCAACTACCGGCTCGGCGCCCTGGGTCCGCTCTCGCTGTCGCACTACGGCGGGAAGCTCGCGGAGGCCAGCAACCTCTTCCTCCAGGACATCATCGCCGCGCTCACCTGGATCCAGCGGAACATCGCCCACTTCGGCGGCGACCCCGACAACGTCACCGTCTACGGCCACAGCGCCGGCGCCTACTGCACCTTCGGACTGCTCGGCGCCTCCTCCGCCGACGGCCTGTACCGTCGCCTGGCCGGGTTCTCCGGCGGGCCCGCCCGCTCCATCCCGGCCTGGTGGGCCGAGGAACTCGCGCACCTGTTCGTCACCGAACTCGGCGTGGCGGACAAACCTGAGAAGCTGCTTGACCTCGACCCGCTCTCCCTGCGGGACGCCCTGCGCAAGGTCGCCCCGACGGACCTCGGAGTCCGCGGCGGGGTGGACAACAAGGCCACCGGCGTCGTCCTGGACATCGGGCAGCCCGGCGCCGTGGTGCACGCCCACCCCATGGACGTCCTCGCCTCGGGCGCGCACCACGACGTCGACGTCCTGCTGAGCATGGCCAGTGACGACATGGGCTGGTGGGTGGCGAACGACCTCGACCGCTACGACCCGGGCACTGTCGACCGCGTCGTCGACGAGGTCGCGGGATGGCGTATTTCCCGCTCCCGCGCGCAGAAGATCGTCGACTTCTACGACCAGGGCGGCCGTACCCCGGCCGAGGTCCGTGCCGCCGTCATGGCGGACTACCTCTTCGCGATCCCCGCCGCCCGCGGCGCCCTGGCCCACGCCGCCGCCGGCGGCAACGCCCACCTCCTGGTGATCGGCCCCGCCGAGGGCGCGCCCGCCGTGCACGGCACCGAGATGTACGCCCTGGTCGGCCAGGAAAAGCCGGGCCGCAGCGCGGAGCAGGCCGAGCGTGACACCCGTATCCGCGACATCGTCCTCGACTTCGCCACCGGCGAGCACTCCCGCCTGTGGCCCGCCGTCGCAGACCAGCCGACCTCGGAAACCGTCGGCAACTCTCCCTTCGAGGGCACCGCCCACTACCAGCAGGTCCTCGACTTGTGGGAAGGCATCGGCCGCCCCTGACGGCCTGCGGGCGATACGGAAGAGCGCAGGGGACGACGAGACGGAGTGAGGTACTCGGTATGAGCCAACCGACAGCAGCCGGCGACGCCGCACCGGCGACGATGCGGGCCGTCGTCATCACCCGGCCCGGCGGCCTCGACGCACTGGAGATCAAGGATGTGCCGGTGCCCGTCCGCAAGCCCGGCTGGGTGCGGATCAGGGTGAAGGCGTTCGGCGTCAATGAGTCCGAGGTCACCACCCGCAAGGGCGAGTCGGATGCGGAGGCCACCTACCCGCGCATCCCTGGCATCGAGGGTGTCGGCGTGGTCGACGCGGCCGACGAGGACAGCGAGCTGCGGCCGGGTCAGCAGGTGGCCACGATGATGGGAGGCATGGGCCGCTCGTACGACGGCGCGTACGCCCAGTACGTGACCGTCCCCGCGGCGCAGGTCATCCCGTTCGAGACCGGCCTGCCGTGGGCCGTGGTCGGTGCGCTTCCGGAGATGTTCCAGACCGCCTACGGATCGCTGACCACCGGCCTGGACCTCAAGGCCGGGCAGACGCTACTGATCCGCGGCGGAACCTCCGCCGTCGGCCTGAGCGCGGCCACGATCGCGAAGGACCTCGGAGCCACCGTGCTGTCCACCACCCGCAGCCCCGGCCGGGCCGGGGAACTGCGGGCCGCGGGCGTCGACCATCCCCTCGTCGACAACGGAAGCCTCGCCGACCAGGTGCGCGAGCTGATGCCGGACGGCGTCGACGCCGCACTGGAACTGGTGGGCTGCTCGGTCGTCGCCGACACCCTCAACGCCGTCCGCCGGCACGGCACGGTCTGCTTCACCGGAGCCCTGGCGGGCCAGTGGACGATCCCCGACTTCAGCCCGTTCATGATCCCGGGCGGGGTGCGGCTGACCAGCTACGCGGGCGAGGCCGCCGACCTTCCGTCCGACGTCCTCGCCCACCAGCTCCAGGCCATCGCCGAAGAACGCCTCAACGTCCCGGTCGCGAAGGTCTACCACGGCCTGGAACAGGTCCGTGACGCCCAAGCCGACCTCGAGTCCGGCACCACACCGGGCAAGCACGTCGTCGTCCTGGACGACTGAGAACGGATCGCGGGACACCACAAGGTCATCGCACACCTCATGCCGATCGGCTCGAACCAGCACATCGTGCAGCGTGCGTACCTCCGATGGGTTCCGGCAGCTCACGCATGCGCGGCACCTCACTCACGTCTACATGATCAACAGATCCCCCTCGATGGTAAGTGGGTCGACTTGCCATAGGAGGGTGTGACAGCTACCTTCTATTAGGTAAGTCCATCGACTTACCTCCATTCTCGGCAAGGAACAGCCACATGATTCGTCTTGCGGGCAAGCGCGCCCTCATCACCGGCGGCACGAGCGGGATCGGTCTGGAGACCGCGCAGCGTTTTATCTCGGAGGGGGCCGATGTGCTGGTCACGGGGGTCACCCCGGCCAGCATCGAGAAGGCGAGGCAGATCCTCGGGGACAAGGTGCCGGTGGTGCAGGCCGATGCGCGCGATCTCGATGCGCAGCGCGGTCTGGCGGAGCGGGTGCGTGAGCACTTCGGAGAGCTTGACGTGGCATTTTTGAACGCCGGTGTCTCGGACTGGCGGCCGTTCGAGGACCACACAGAGGACAGTTTCGACCGTCTCTTCGACATCAACGTCAAGAGCGTCTTCTTCCTCACCCAGGCCCTGGTACCTGTGCTGGCCAACCCGTCCTCGGTCATCCTCAACGCGTCCAACAGCGCACACGGCGGCTACGGTCACTCGAACGCCTACGCCGCGACCAAGGCGGCTGTCAGCTCCCTGATGCGGTCGTGGAACGCGGACCTGCTCAGGTCGCACGGCATCCGATTCAACGCGATCAGCCCCGGCCCGGTGGACACCCCGCTGTACTCCAAGATCGGGGTCGAGGATCCCGCCCAGCAAAAGGCGGTTCTGGAGGCGATCAGCTCCGGCATCCCCTTGGGGCGCATGGGTCTGCCCGAGGAGGTCGCGGAAGCCGTCGTGTACCTGGCCTCCGATGCTTCGGCCTTCGCTGTGGGCCAGGACCTTATCCTGGACGGTGGCCAGACCGTCCTCTGACAGCGAGGATGCGCTGGAAGACGGGCGAGGGGCGCAGGGATGTCGGTGGCGGACCGTGACGGTGGCGATACGTGCGAGGCCGGGTATCACGCGCAGATCAAAGCCGAGAACCGCGCGCGCATCATCCACGCCGCCCGCGACCTCTTCCTCGCCCAGGGATACGACAAGACCTCCTTGGCCCAGATCGCCAGGGAGGCCCGCGTCTCCACCGGCACCCTCTTCAAGCGGTACCCCTCCAAGGCTGCGCTGTTCGCGGCCGTCACCTCCGAGCAGTGGCAGCTGGATGTGCAGTACGTCGAGCCCCCCGCGCCCGGCGATCCCCGGAACGGCCTGACGCACATCGGCCGCGACTACGCCTGCCTGGTCTCGCGGCCCGGCACGGCGGCGCTGTGCCGGCTCGTCATCACCGAGCTTCCCCAGATGCCGGAACTCGCCGACATCGTCGGCACAGGCTTCGCCATCGATCGCGGCCCCTTCTTCGACCGGCTCCGCGACTACCTCGAGGCCGAGGAACAGGCCGGCACGCTCGCCTTCCCCTCGACCCACGGACAGACGCAGACGGCATCTGCAGTGGCCGAGCAGTTCCTCGGCATGATCTGCGGCCAACTCCTGTGGCCTCAACTCGTACGGACCGACTTCGTCCCTCCCGCCGACCCAGTCGACAGCACAGTCGTGGACGAAGCCGTCGCCCTCATGCTCACCCGCTACCGCGCCCGGTCCTGAACCCAGGACGCTGCGGCTACTGCGGGCAGACCGCAGAAGCGTGACGCAGAGTGGCGGCCCGCACGTGAGTCAAACGGCCTAGCGGAGCGCCCGGAGTCAACAGGTGTGTCCGCAGCCGGACGGAACCACCGGCCAGGACAATGATCAGAGTCGGAACACGCCCTGCTGGCTGCCTAGCCCTGCGGAGCGGCCCGTCGCACTGCAAGATATTCGGACCAGTTCCCGCCGGCGAGGGTGGCCCAGCGTTCGGCTGTCTTGGGGTGGATACCGAGCAAGTCGGCGATGACCATGGGCGGCAGGTCTACCAGGGCGTCCATCATGGCAGTGTTCCGTGCTGCGCGGGCGGGCAGACCGTGGTGTCTCAGGGTGTCGGCGAGACCGAGAGGGTTACGCGGGCGTCCAGGGCTGTGACCGGGCAAGAGGTACCTGCACCCGGCCGCGTTGCTGTGCCGGGGGCTTTGCTGGAGCTGGTCGTCGATGAGGCGGGCGAGCTTCGGCGGGAGCACAAAGGGGTGGTGGTTGACCGTCAGATAGGTATGCCCCTGGTCGCAGCGAACGTGGTCGTCGGTGACTTCGACGATGCGGGTCAGCGGAAGGGCGTAGAGCCGGACGAGAGCAGCCGCGACGCGGACCTCCAGCGGCAACGCCGTGTCGTTGAAGCAGCGCAGCAGCTCTTTTCGGTGCTCCTCCTCGGCTTGAAAGTGGCCTGGGAGTCGGGCAGCTGAGCGCTCGATGACCAAATCGGGCGGGCACAAGCGTCGTGCAGTGCTCCAGCGGAGGAAGGGGATGGAACGGGAGCGCAGAGTTGGCCGGCCGATCGCCCAGGTGTCCAGATGCTGCTGTTGGAGCTGGGGGAGATTCAGGTGCTGGGTGTCGAGCCAGTTCAGGAAGTTGATGGCGGCGAGGACGTTGCCGCAGTCGCCCTTGTGTGCGGCGTAGGTGTAACGGCCGCGGGCTGAGCGCCGGCGGGCGTCGCGGATGATGTGCCATTCGGCGAACGGGCGGATGAGATTGGCGTGCCGTGGTGGCAGTTCGGCCACGGTCCGCGCGACCCAGTTGGTGAGGAGGGCGAGATTCTCATCGCGTGGCGGCAGGACGCCGGCGGTGACGAGTAGCCCGCGCACGTAGGCGGTGGCAGTCCGTTGCGGCAGCGCGTCGAGGGATTTGTGGTCCAGTGCTTCGGGGTCGAGAGCCAGGCGTCCCAGTAGGCGGGCGGTAGGACTGCGGCGCAGCCACTGCAGTACGCGGTAGGGGTTGTCCGCACCGGTCAGTACCGCGGCGAGGGGTTGGAGCGGCTGAGCCACGTCTGCGGCGAGCAGGTCGGTCACGCGGGCGGCCAGGGTGCAGCGGGGACAGCGGCGGCCGGAGTAGAGGTCCGCCGGCTCATCGCAGGCTGAACACCGCTCGACCGGCTCGTCGGGGAACGAGCACGCCTTGCACGGAGGGCTTCCCTCGGCCGTCTGACCGATCAGGATGCGCTGTCGATTGCACGACGCGCACGGTGCAGGGGTCGACAGGGCTGTTCTGTAGCAGGGGTCGCACACCGGCCCCTTGGGCCAGAAAACCTTGACCTTCCCGATCCGGCCGCACAGGGCACATGCGCACTCTTCGCGAGGACGGCACGTGTCGCAGTGGAACAGGCCCCGGCCACCGTCGATGTGGTGGCCGGGGCGGACCCTCTCACAGATGACGCAGGTCTTCTCAAAGGCTGGTGCCGTCGGGCAGGCGCCGGTAGGAGATCATCATCCGGTGGCAGTCGGCGCATTCTTCCTTGGCATCCGGCTCCTTGTTCCTGCACGGATTACAGATGCCGCCCTCTGGTCGGCGGGCGTAGATGCTGGCCATTTTGCCGCAGCGTGCACACGGCTTCTTGGCACGTCGGCCGGCGCAGCGTGAACACAGTCGTCCCGCCGGCCCGTTGTTGGTGGGAAGAGGGTCAGTCCGTCCGCAGTCGCCACAGGCCACCAGGACGACCTTGTCACCGTGGCCGACGGCGGTCAGCACAGCCAGCAAACGCACCACACAGGTCGGGCAGTCGCTGCTGGGCACGCTCAGAGCGTCGGGCCTGTCGGACAGATAGCGCACCAGGCGGAAGGCATTCGCACCACGCCATGCCCGGGCTTCCTCCGCCACGGCCTGCGCCTGTTCGGGGCCTAGGGATTCGCCCACCGCCGACCGTGATGGCGATTCGTGAAAATGGCCGGGTTGGCTCCTCGCCTCACTTGGTTGGTTCTTGATGTATGTGGCGAGGTTGGGGAGCGAAGAGCGGGCCTTGATCAACCGGTGGCTAAGTTGGGGCCATGACTGGTGACTGGCGGATGGATCGGATCGGGGCTGCTCTGCGAGGTGGGAACCCGACCGTGCTGCGGCGGCTTGTGTCGGGGTTCGCGGTGATCGGCGACGTTCAGTTCTTGCCGGGTTACTCGGTTCTCCTCGTGGACGAGCCAGGTGTTCAGCGGCTGTCTGATTTGCCGAGGGCGAGGCGGCTGTCGTTTCTGTCTGACATGGACCGGCTCGGAGAAGCCGTTGAGCGCGTCTGCCGACGGCTGGACCCCGGCTTCCGCCGGGTCAACCTGGAGATTCTGGGGAACACGGACCCGTTCTTGCATGCCCACGTCTGGCCGCGCTTCGAGTGGGAGCCGGCCGAGTTGGTGGGCAAGCCTGTGTGGCTGTATCCGGGTGACCGGTGGAGTGACGAGGGCTTCAGGTCCGCAGCACGACGTGCTGCGGGACGGGATCGGGAGCGAACTGGACCGGTTGCGTTCGATGGGCTGACGGCGTGAGCCCGCCGACCGTCAGGTCGGCGGGCTCGGTGATCAGTGACGGTCAGTGGAGGACGGTCACTGACTCCTTCGCAGCGGAACGATGTCGGGGCTGGCGGTGGGGACGGAAGGGCGTGCGGCTTCGGGGGTTGCGAGAAGCACGACGATGGTGACCGGCTGGTGGCAGTGGGGACAGTTGCGGGTCGCGGTCGGTTCCAGCGGGTCACGTTCCGCAGCGACTTGCTGACGTCTGCCGAACCGGCGGCGGAGGGGGGCTGGAGGTGACGTTCCCGTTGATCGTGCCGGAGGCCAGCGACCCGTGCTCGGCACGGATCTGCACGTCCCGCTGAGCGTTCACGTCACCGCTGCGCACCCGGGGCGGCGTCTCCTGCGCAATCAGCCGACGCAGATCGCGTGCCGCATCCTCCCGGTCGGTCTCGTCCAGCCGCACCAGTGCGGCAACGACTCGGTCCCGCCAGGCTGCCCGAAACCGTTCGAGCTCCGCCTCGGTCGGTGCATCGGAGGCAAGCAACTCGGAAGTACTGGAGTCGAGTTCCGCGACCAGACTTTCCTCACGGCCGGCGTCGCCCCGGCCGAACCAACGGCCCAGGCGGGCACGCAACCCTTCCCAGGCATCCGTGCCCGCGGCGGTCGCGACTGCGGCGCCCGTCGCTGAGGCGAGCGCCAGCAGTTCATCACTCAGCATGATGTCGCCCCGCTGTTCCCCCGCTTTCAGCCGCTGGACTGCATTCCCAGCCGTCACACGAGGCATGCGCACCCTAGCCGTCCAAGGTTCACTCAGTCGGGGCTTCAGCGATTCCGACCAGTCGGCGAGGATCGAGGCACGCCCTGGCACTCGCGGATGGGTACGGCTCGTTTCGAGGGACGGTCCTACCTGCGTGAACTGTGGTTTGAGGCGCGGTTGGGTGATCGGCCCGGCTACCGGTGGGGGCACCGCAGCCACGTGCGGCGTCCAGGCGGTCGATCTTGCTACGGTGCCAGGGTGTGAGCTGGTGGTTCCGAAAGGATCACGACGACCTCCGGCCGCCCGATCCGGTACACTCCCAGCTCAGATTGGTCGTCAGATGGTCTCCGGCGGCTCCCACGCCGGATCGCGGGAGAGGTAGCTGTCAGGGACGCCTAGCTCACTGCGAGCGGACTTATGGAATGCGTCAAGGGCGTCCGTGAACCGCGACCTGCAACGGTCCCAGGCTTCAGGACCGATATCTTCGCCCAGTCCTCGAGCGATCCATTCGAGATCCCAAACGGTACGGTTGAGAAGCCGAAGAGCTTCCACCGTCTCTGGGCCTGCTACCAGCGTTACCGCTTCTGACGTGAGACTGCGGCACATCTCGGCTTCGACAAACAGACGCTGCCCATCTTCTACGGACAAGTCTGTGGGCCGACCTGCCAGGCCGCGCGCTGCTCCAACGCGACGAGCCACCGCACTCATGTGCTTGACGTCATGCACATACGCGGAGTAGGCGTCCAACCGTCGCTCTCTCCATCGCAAATCCTGCTCACGCCGAGTCCTGGATCGTTCAGTCAAAGCACCGGAAATGAACGACATTGTCGCGCCCAACGCGACACCAGTCAGTGTGAAGATCTGGTCCGCAGCAGCCATAGGGTGCGCCTCCTGATAGCTCGGCTAAGCCCGATCATTCCCACGCGGGCCAAGCTTCAGTGGCCGTAGCGGAGTATGCCGCGGGCGTCGTCCCGGGCGTCCCGGTCTCCACTCGGCCAGCGGATCGAACCCGAGCAGCGCTATCTTCTGCCTCCTCGCCGCCTCGCTCGGCTTGTACGCCAGATAGGGCGGGTACCTGAGCAACAGGTGCTCTGCGGGCGGGTAGTCCATGTAGGCGGCCTTCGGGCAGCCTGATATGTGCGGGCACTCCTCGACGGTCCGGTTGCAGAACTTGCACAGCAGGCCGCGCACCAGGCCCGTGGAGTAATCGTGGTCGACCATCGCGCCGGGCAGCGCGCCGCACAGGTGGCAGTCCGGGCCGAGGTCATCTATCAGCGCCGCGCGGAACTGCCGCACGACGGCTGTCCTGGCCGGAGCCGGAGGCCAGTAGTGGAAAACGCCGTACTTGCCCCCCAAACAGCGTCGCTCGGGCGGCACCGAGTCGAGAGGGACGCTCTCCTGCGTCGTCGTCTCCACGAGCCAGCGGTGCGTGAGGGAGTCGTGCGTTCCGTCGGCGACGGAGCCGGAGACCAGCCCTGCCACCGTCCGTGTCCACCCGCACCACTGCTCGTGGCTCCAGCTCTGCCCGGTACGGTTTTCGGCGCAGCTCATCTGGCCGTCGCTCGTCAGGTGGTAGCGGCCGTCCGTCCCCAGTACGGCCGCCCGGGGCGCGGACGGCTTCGGCACACCGGACAAGGGGCACGGCTCCCCGGCCCTTTCCAGGACCATGGCGTAGACCCCCTCCACGCCGAGGTGGGCGTACTCCCACAGCAGCCTTGCCCGCCGGTACGGGGGCAGATCATCCAAGGTTGGCATGGCGGGCATCGTGCCGTACGGCACTGACAAGGGCCTTCGATGATCTGGGCGGCCTGCCTCGACGCGCAGGCGTGCGGATGTCTCAGTAGTCGGTCTGCGGTTCTTCCGGCTCATCCCTCCTGAGGATCAGAGTTTCGATTCGCTGTGCATCCTCGGCTCGCAAACGGCTCTCCAGCAAGCGCAACTGGAACGTGCTCCGCTGTCGAGGGCCTCATCTGGCAGCCGCTACGGCTGGCTATGTAACCGAGGGTGGGATGGGAGTCACCTCCTGACCGAGTTTGCGGTGTCGGTTTGTTTTGACGTCACCGGAGGGCTAGTACTGCAACGGTCCTTTCGGTGACTGCTGGCCAGTTCCGTCGTTGGTGCGGGTATGGGTGGGGACCTTGCTGGAGTCAGGTTGTGGGCGGGTGAACTGGACGCATTGCATGAGCGGTTCGTGCACCGGTTCAACCGGGAGGAGCCGCGTCAGTCGGCGCTGGCTTACATGCGGGGTCTGGTCGCGCCGCTGGAGCGGAAGAACGGCTGGACGCTGGCGGAGGAGGCCGGGCATGCGGGTCCCGATCGCATCCACCGGTTGCTGAACCGGATCGAGTGGGACGCGGATGAGGTCCTGGACGACGTGCGCGACTACGTCGTCGAGCACATCGGAGACCGGGACGCGGTCCTGATCGTCGATGACACCGGCTTCCTGAAGAAGGGCATCCGCTCGGCCGGGGTACAGCGGCAGTACTCCGGCACCGCGGGTCGCACCGAGAACTGCCAGATCGGTGTGTTCCTCGCCTACGCAGCACCGCGGGGACGGACGCTGATCGACCGGCGGCTGTATCTGCCTACTTCTTGGACCGATGACCGCGAGCGGTGCCGGCGGGCCGGCATCGACGATGACGTTGCCTTCGAGACGAAGGTGGCCATGGCCAAGGCGATGGTCCGCCGGGCCATCGCCGAGGAGGTCCCGTTCGGCTGGGTGACGGCGGACGCCGCCTACGGCTACAGCAAGGGCTGGCGGTTCGAGCTGGAGCAGGCCGACGTCTTCCACGTCATGGCCACCACCCGGCACGACACGGTCGTCACCCGCTGGTCCATAGACCACCCCGTCCACGACCTGTTCCCCGGCCTGCCACGGCAGAAGTGGAAACGCCGTTCCTGCGGCGAGGGCGCCCACGGCCGGCGGATCTACGACTGGGCTCGCGTCGAAGTGAGGCCCTGGCACCGCGAGGACCGCCGGCACTGGGTCCTCGCCCGCCGCAGCGTCAGCAGGCCAGAGGAGATCTCTTACTACATCGCCTACTGCCCCGCCGACACCACGCTGGACGAACTGATCCGCATCGCGGGCAGCCGATGGGCAGTCGAAGAATGCTTCCAGACCGCGAAGCAGGAATGCGGCCTGGACGACTACCAGGTCCGCCGCTACCCCGGCTGGCACCGCCACATGACCCTCGCCATGGCCGCCCACGCGTGTCTGACCGTCCTGCGGGCCCGCCAGCTGGACACGGACAAAGCAGAAACGGATCCTCCCAGCTCATCCACCTCAGCCTCGCCGAGATCCGACGCCTGATCACTCGCCTCACCAACCGCCGCCCCACCCCGGTCGATGACGTTCTGCACTGGTCACACTGGCGACGACGACGCCAACACCAAGCCCGCATCAGCCACTACAAACGACGCGGACACAGTCCCTGAAAACTGCCCAGCACTCAGAACAACCACCGTTGCAGTACTAGGGTGTTCGCTCATGATCACTCCAGACGCGTTAGGCAGTTTCGCCTTGCCAGTGAGACTCCTGACGCTTGCTTCAGGGCCTGGATACCGCACTCATCCTGCGCACTGCGGCCTTCGATCACCGCCGTCGTATCTGGGCCGTGGTCATCGGCATCCAGGGCGGCACGCTGGTCCGGTGCGTGTTCACTCGCTCGTTGTGACCACGTCTCATCCCGCGTTACCAGACTCTTCGTTGGGCCGGAGCGGCGTAACTGGTGGGGATGGGCGGCTGCTCCTGTGGGCCAACTGGCGCCACGCATCGGGCGAGAGCCGCAGCCAGCAGGGACCGTGGGCACCGCTGAGGCCAAGACCGCCGAGACCAAGGCCGGTCGGTGTACACATCGTTCTGGCCGTTGTGTCTGGGCAGGTGCTCTGATCGCCTTCTCGCATGTGCTCCGAGACCGCCTGCAGCGGCCCTCAGCCCGGCGCTGCCTCGAACGCGTCACCGGCACCGGCACCGGCACAGTCAGCGCCGCCCTCGGCATCCGGCTCGCGCTCGGAAGGTGAGTCACCGGCCGACGAAACCGCAAGGCCACCGACAGCAGCCGAAACGGGCAACCCATCCATCACCCGAAGTGAAAGGACATCTGTATGTGCTCGCTCCCCACCGACGTCGAGGCCGTGGTCTTCGACTGCGACGGCCTGCTGGTCAATACCGAAGCCTGCTGGACTGTTGCGGAAACGGCCATCTTCGCGGCGCACGGCCATCCCTTCGGTCTCGAACAGAAGGCCCTGGTCATCGGCCGTACCCTGGAGGCCGCCGGCGAGGCCATGGCCCACTACTTCGGGTACCCCGACGCTGGTGCCGAACTCGCCGCCGAACTCCTCGTACGTGTCCGCAAGGAGCTTTCGCGAGGCGCCACAGCCCTCGCCGGAGCGGCCGAGCTGGTGCGCGCCTGCCGGGCAGCCGTGCCCATCGCCGTAGCCAGCAACAGCCCTCGGGAACTGCTGGACACGGCACTGTGGTCGGCCGGTCTCACCGACTGCTTCACTCACTCGTTCGCCGCCGACGAAGTGCACTCCCCCAAGCCCGCACCAGAGCTCTACGTCACGGCGTGCAAGGCACTTGGTACGGCTCCCGAGCGCTCCGTCGCCTTCGAGGACTCCGCCACAGGCATCGCCTCGGCGCGTGCTGCCGGGCTTTACGTCGCGGTCGTACCGTCCCTTCCAGGATCCGACCTTGACCACGACTGGATGGGCGCCAGCCTGGCCGAACCCGAACTACGGGACTGGGCGAGGAAACTGGGAGAGAACACGGTCCGCTGACACGCCCGGCGTCCTTGGCTGACCATCCGGTGCCATCCGGCGCCATCCGGCGCTGGTCGGCGTTGTCCGCGCTTGTTGGCGTCAGCCGTTGATGTCAGGCGACTGGCTCCCCCTTGACGGATCCGCTGCCACGTCTCCCGGTCAATGACGGAGCCGGGCGCCTCAGGGGTTGAGCAGGATGAGCGCGATGGTGGGCATAAACGTGCCTAGCGCGCTGAGTAGCCAGTAGGTCTGACGAGCGAGCGACATTCGACGGACAAGGGCTCTGTTGGCAGCCCACCACAGCATCGTATACAGGCCGACTATGGGCACGACGATCACCAACCAAAGGGCCATGCCGTCGTTCTCGGTGGGTGGCGGGTTGTGCCAGCTTGCCGCCAGGAACCACAGCAGCCAGAACGGCACCATCCCCGGTATGCCGAGAAGCAGGTTCATCCCCACGACAATCGGCCACCGGCTGACCATATGCCCCTCCCCCGTGATCACTTGCGAGGACTGTACAGCGAGGGCTTGTGACCTGATCACAAGAGCTGATCACAAGAGCCGTATCAACTGCACTACGGCCTCGCAGCCTCGCCCACCCTTCACCTCAGCTCCCATCCCCTCCGCCGTCGACCCACTCACCGTGGAGCTGGCGTGGCTCAGGGGCGTCCAGGTGGAGCGCACCGCTTTACGAACGACGTGGACGCCATGGGCCGCGTCTGCTCGGCTCTGCCGGGCCGACGGTCGACGGTGGACGGTGAACGGGAGGGGAGCTCCCCGCGCACGCCCCTACCGACCCGCGGTCGGCGATGGCGCCCCCTCCATCCCAGTCCCTGCCGATTCCCTGCCGATCCCCCGCCGGAGGCATCATCTTGTGCCCGCGGATGGCGTCCCGTCCTTGCCCGCTTCGCACGCGGCGCGCCGCCGGGCACGGCCCGCCGGGGCGAAGGCAGGAAGCAGGAGGCGGAGGCAGGAGGCAGACAGCAGACAGCGCCGCAGAGGCGGGGCGAGGCCCCCGTGGGAGGACGGGTGCCGACTTGGTGGTTCACGGGCGGGCGCTCTCTTCCGAAGTCCGTACGGCCGCGACGTACCGCCGGCTGCTTCCCGAGGGACCGAGCAGCTCCGGAAGAGCCCGAACGGCGGGCACGGGGTGCTTCTCGGTGAACCGGGTGAGATTCACCGTGTGCTGTTCCCAGCGGTCGGCGCGTTCGTGGGTGAGGTGCACGCCCGGTGCGTCGGGAGCGAGGCGCATCTCGGCGCCCGACGACCACAGGCGCAGGCCGAGTTCGAGGTCCTCGCATCCCCATGTCGTACCGAACGTCTCGTCGTAGCCTCCGGATCGCTCCCACAGTCCGTACGGCATGGAGGTGTTGGCTCCGATGCAGGTCAACCAGGGTGCCACCGCCTCCAGTTCACCCGTGGCCATGCCCGTCACCAGGGTTTCCAGAGCGTTCGCCACCGTGCGCCCGAACCGGCCGCTCGTCGCCGCCGCATGGGGGTCGGGCAGGAGTTCGTCCGTCCCGGCGGCCAACAGACGCCGGGCGGCGGGAAGTTCACGCACCGGTCCGTGGACGCAACCGGGCTCTCGGTCGGCGTGTCCGGCGACATGGGCCGCCAGGGCCGGCGGCGGGAGCAGGATGTCGTCGTCCAGGAAGATCAACAGATCGCCGCGGGCCGCGGCCGCCCCTGCGTTGCGTGCGGCGGCGCGGCCCGCCCGGGGTCCCTGCACGGTGTGCAGGGGCAGTTGTGCGGCGACGGCCGCCAGGACGTCCGCGGTGCCGTCGGTGCAGCCGTCGTCGACGACCACGATCTCGTGGGGCTCCGGGCACACCTGGCGGGCCAGGCAGGCCAGGACGAGCCGCAGGCTGTCCGCCTTGTCGCGGGTCGGGATGACCACGCTGACCGTCGGTCGGGTCACGACGGGCTCCCCTCGCGGAACAGGTCCGCCCCGCCGAGCAGGATCGTGCCGTGGGCGGCCAGCAGGGCGGCGCCGGCGAGGGAGGAGTGCGGACCATGGACGGCCGGACCGACCTCGGGGAGGGGACGGCCCGGGCGGGCCGTCGCGGACAGGCGTCGCGCAACCCTGCGGGGCAGGGGTGCTAGCGCGGCTCCGAGGCCGCCTCCGATGCGTACGTGCGCGGGCTGGACGAGCTCCACGAGGACCCGGAGCGCGCGGGCGATCGCGTCGGCCGCGTGGTCGAGGGTGCGCTCCGCCCAGGGTTCGGCGCGGTCCACGCCCGCCACCAGCTCGGCGGTCGTCGTGGGAAGTCCACGTGCCGCAGCGGCGTGAGCGGCCAGCGCCTCGGCGCAGACCACGGCCTGAAGACAGCCGCGCGTGCCGCACCGGCAGCGCGGGCCCTGCGGATCGACCACCAGGTGGCCCAGCTCGCCCGCCGTGCCCCAAGCGCCGGTCAGCAGCCGGCCACCGCTGACCAGACCGCCGCCGACGCCGGTGCCTATGCCGAGGTAGACCAGGTCCCGGCTGCCCGTGGAACGGGCCTCCGCCAGCCCGGCGAGCGTCGCGTCGTCGCCGAACAGGACCTCGGCGCCGCTCCCCGCGAAGGGGGCGCTCAGCGAACGGCCCACCCAGTCGGGCCGATTGGGCCAGCTCACCACGGACCCGTCGGCGTCGACGTTGGGCGCCGCCGCCACGCCGATCCGGACGGGGGCTCCCCCCAGCGCGCCGACCGCCTCGGCGACGGACGCCTCCAGCAGCTCCGACTCGCTTCCCGCGTCACCGCCGGCGGGCCACGCAACGGTGCGCTCATACACGGCCGCTCCGGCGGCGACCGCGCGCAGGGTGATCTTGGTGCCTCCGACGTCCACGGCGAGGACGCCGTCCGCCGTGCCGGGATGCGTGCGCCGGCGGGTGCCGGTCATGTCGGCTTGCGGGCGACGAGGATCGCGTGCGGCGCCTGCTCGGCGCCATGGCCGTCCTCCACCCGCAGCCCCACGGCCTCCAGCCCTGCCCGCAGCTCCTGCGTCGTCCACCAGTGGAGGTGTCCGTCGACGAGCCAGCGGACGGCCGTCGTACGGCTCATGTCGTCGGTCAGGGCGAGCGGGTCGGGGACGAACGCGTCAGCGACCAGGAGCAGCCCCTTCGGCCTCAACAGTGCGGCGAGTGAGCCGAGTTGGGCGGCCGGGCCGTGGACAGCGCCGAGGACCACACAGACGCCGTACTCGGCGTCGGCCGGTGGGACCCCGCTGTCGCCGATCTCCAGGACCGCACCGTCGACGGCGGTCTCGGCCAGCAGCCCCTCGACGCTCCCGCGCAGGGCCTTCTCCGGCGACGGGGATCCGGCGAGCGCGGTCGGCAGCGTCCATCGCTCGCCCGGCGCCTCGCCGCGCACCCGGGCCGCCAGCTCCCGGCCGGCCGGCACGACGTCCGGGGAACACGCCCAAGCGTCCGGCGCACCCGCCGACGCGGCATCCGTGACCAGCAGGCCCAGCGCGCAGGCGGTGTCCAGCACGGGCGACAGCACGTCCGCGCGCAGCCCCGCCGTCCCGGCCAGGTCGGCTGCGGTGCCGCCGACGGCCAGGCGCGGGGGCAGGCCGAGCTCGGTGAGGGCCGCCGCCAGGACCTGCTCGGCCGTGGAACCCGGGCGGGCGGCGCGAGCGACGCGGTACACGGGGGCCGCCTGCGCCTTGCCGACGGCGGAGCGGCGCAGCCGGTAGCGCGGCTGGAAGCTGTCGGGCACCTTGTACGCGGCCAGTTCGGCGCGGGCGTACGCCTGCACCCGTGACGGGGCGGCCAGTTCGGCGTCGGCGGGCACGTACTCGACGGTGAGCCCCTGGTCGTCCGAGTCGTCCGGACCCGTCGCCGTGACCGAGACGTCGGCGACGCCGGGGGCCTTCCGGAGCACCGACTCCACCTCCATCGTGGAGACCCAGCGGGCCCCCCGGCGGACGACTCCGAGCCGGGCTCTGCCCAGGATGCGGTGAACGCCGTGCCCGTCGCGATCCGCGAGGTCGTGCAACCGGTGGGCCGTGCCGTCCTCCAGGACGACGGCGAGCTCTCCCTGGGCCGCGCCCTGGCCGGGCAGAGGCGTGCCGTCGGGGTCCAGCAGGTCGACCCGGACGCCGGGCATCGCACGGCCGACGGCTCCCGACGGCAGTCCGGGGTCTCCCCACAGTACGGAGCCCGTCTCGCTGGAGCCGAAGTTGCGGGAGACTCCCACGCCGATGGCGCGGGTCCACAGCGCGTCCAGTTCGGCGTCCACGTATCCGGCGCCGGCCATCACCCGGCGCAGCGCCGGGAACGGCGCGTCGTCGGTCAGAGCCCGGCGACGCGCCAGCACACGGGCCAGGCCGGGCACGGTCACCAGGACCGTCGCCCGCTCGCGCAGTCGGCTGTGCACGGCACCGACGGCCCGCGGCGGCACCGGGTCCACGTGCGCCCCGGCCACCAGCGCGCCGGCCAGCCAGCCGAGCGCGTAGGCGTGGCTCAGTGGCAGCGGCAGCAGTACGCAGTCGTCGGGCCGCGCCAGTCCGGCGTGGTGGTAACGCACGCCCTCGTCGAGCACGGAACGCGGCGACCGGGCCACGAGCTTGGGCGTTCCGGTCGACCCGGAGGAGACCAGCAGAACGGTGCCCGGGGCGCGGGCGGCCGGAGCCGGGTCCGCGTCGGCTGCGGTGATCCCGTCACCGACGAGCCCGTCTCCCGCGCCGTCGTCCTGCGCCCTGAGCACCGTACGGTCGGCTTCGCCCGGGTCCGTCACCAGCGTCCGGCGCGCCCCGGCGGTCCTCAGCAGCCTGCGGATCTCCGCCGGAGGCGAGTCCGCGGGCAGGAGCAGGGGGCAGGCGCCCACCGCCGTCAGCGCGAGCAGGCCCAGCACCCATTCCGGCTGGTTGGGCCCCTGGAGTCCGACGGGTTCCGCGGGCCGTACGCCCTGTGCGCGCAGCCGTTCGGCCAGCTCGGTCACCCGTACGACGGCCGCCCGGCGGGTCAGGTCCCCGAGTGCGAGTGCGTCCGGGTTCAGTTCCGCCCGGGAGAACGCCTCCCACAGGTCCGCGGCGCTCACTTCGCGGTACCCTGCGCCGCCGTCTCCAGCCGCCGCAGCAGTGCCTCGGCGGCGAGTTCGTACCCGTGTGTGCCGAAGCCCGCGATGACGCCCACGGCGAGGGGCGAGACGACGGAGTTGTGCCGGAATGACTCGCGGGCCCAGACGTTGGAGATGTGCACCTCGGCCCACGGCGCCGGGTAGTCGGCGAGGGCGTCGCGCAGGCTCCAGCCGGCGATCATCAGCGCGCCGGGATTGACGATCGCGGCGGCGGTGTCCCGGTGCTTGTGCAGGGCACGGATCAACTCGCCCTCGCCGTCGTGTTGTTCGCAGCGCAGACCGTATCCGGCGCGGGCCAGCAGCTCGGCCACCGACTCCTCCACCTCGGCGAGGGTGGTGGTGCCGTAGATCCCGGGTTCGCGTGTGCCGAGCGTGCCCAGGTTGGGGCCGTTGAGCAGCAGCAGGTCTCGGGAGGTCGGGGCGACGGTCACGCGGGGGTCCCTTCACGGCGGTGCAGCAGGGCGGCCAGTTCGGCGCACGAGCCGGCCACCAATTCGGGCCGGTGGGCGAGCAGTTCCTCCCGGTCGCCCTGGCCCCAGAGGCCGGCGGCCGTACGGGTGCCGGCCGCGCGGCCGGCCCGCAGGTCCAGCACGGAGTCGCCGACCATGACGGCGCCCTCGGCAGCGGCTCCGATCTTCTCCAGGGCGAGCAGGACGATGTCGGGAGCCGGCTTGCCGTGCGCCACCTCGTCGCTGCCGCACACCGCGTCCACCAGGTGCCGCAGGCCGGTTGCCGCCAGTGCCTCGACGGCACGGCCGTGGGTCTTGCCGGTGGCGACGGCGGTCGGAACGCCGGCCTCGCGCAGTCCGGCGAGCAGCTCCGCGGCGCCGGGGCACGGCTCGATCTCGTGGACCAGCCTGCGGCTCTCGACGACGAACGGCTCGTACATCCCGGCGGGCAGGCCCATGATCGCCAAGGTGTCCGGCATGTGCCGCCCGAGGTGGGTCAGGTACTCCTCGAAGGGCGCCTCGCCGTCGCCGACCGTGAGGTCGTACGCCCGCTGGAAAGCCCGGCGCATCACGTGGATGCTGTCGATGAGAACGCCGTCCAGGTCCAGGACGACGGCCCGCGGCCAGAGGTCACTCACCCTTCGCTCCCTTTCGGACGGCCTCGGACGCCGTCCGCATGCTCGCCACCAGATGGGCGACGTCGTCGTCCGTCATGGTCGCGCCGAGTCCGACGGTGACGGACCGGCCCAGCACGGCCTCACTGGCGCGCAGACGCGCGGTGGCGTCCCAGGCCACGCCCCAGGGGGTGCGGCCGGCGCGGACGGCGGGGTTCTGCTGGACCAGGCGCCCCGAGTAGAGCGTGGCCGCGGGGATGCCGGCCGCGGTGAGCACGGTGAGGAACCGGCGGGCGGCCATGCGGTCGGCCAGCAGGACCGTGAGATCGCCGCCGCTGCCCTCCTCGTCCGGCAGCCGCCGCCAATCGAGCTCCAGGTCGGCGAGGTCCGCGCGGACGGTACGGGCGATGTCGCGCAGCCGTCGCAGCATCGGCGTGAGCCGTTCCAGCTGCACGGACAACACGGCGCCGGCGATCTCGGTCATCCGCAGGTTGGCGCCGAGGAAGGCCTCACCCGCGGCTCCGCCACGCTCGCCGCTGCGTGAGGTGGTGAACTGCCCGCCCTGATCCTGGTAGCGGACCACCCGGTCGTGGACGTCGGGGTCCGTCGTCACGACGGCACCGCCCTCGCCGGCGGTGATGTTCTTCTCCAGCTGGAAGCTGAAGGCTCCCACGTCACCGATCGAACCCACCGGGCGCCCCCGGTAGCTGACACCGCAGGCCTGGGCGGCGTCCTCCAGAACCCGGATGCCGTGCTCGCGGGCCACGGCCAGGATGGGATCCATGTCCGCGGCCGCGTTGTTCAGGTGAACGGGCATGACCGCGAAGGTCCGCTCGGTGACGAGCTTCTCCCACGCCGTCGGGTCCAGGGTGAGCGAATCGTCGATGTCGGCGAAGACGGGGATGCCGCGCGCGGCCACGATGGCGTTGACACAGCCGATGAAGGTGGCCGACGGCACGATGACCTCACCGCCCTCGGGTATCCCCAGGCCGATCAGGGCGCAGGTCAGGGCGGCGGTGCCGGAGGACACGCCGACCGCGTGGGGTGTCCGGTGCAGGGCGGCGAACCGCTCCTCGAACCGCTCGACGCGGCGCTGCAACGCGGGACCGTAGTACCGGAACAGGGAGCGGCTCTCCAACACGTCCAGTGCGGCGTCCTTCTCCTCCCGGCCCCACAGGGCAAGGCCGCGCAGCGGCTCGTAGCGCAGCGCCGAGGGCTCGGACAGGGATGCAGTCATGAATTCGTCTCCGGTGCTGTCCATCGGGCGGACGTGGCGCGGTAACAGGCCTCGACGACGGCCAGGGCTTCGCGGGCCTCGCGCAGCGCCCGGTCCGTGGCGTCGGGCCGGGCCAGTTCGTCGGTCAGCGCGTCGAGTTGCTGGTCGTACTCGTCGCCGACGCAGGCCGGCGGCAGCGGTACCCGGCGCTCTCCGCCCTCCTGTCGGAGTGTGAGCGTCGGTTCGCTCACACGTCGGGGACTGAAGCCGAACGTGGTGGTCAGCTCGGCGGTGCCCGCGGTGCCGTGCAGTACCAGCCGGGTACGGTCGACCGCCTCGTGCGAGGCCCAGGCGAAGCGCAGCTGCATTCCGTATCGCTCGGTGGCCACCAGGGCGGTGAGCTGGTCCTCCACGTCGGCGTTCTCCAGGCCGGCCGTGCCCGTGTGCCAGTCCGCGCCCCAGCCCGCCCGGGCGAGGAAGTCACTGGAGGCGAGGGCGGTGGCGTGGCGCACGCCGGAGGCGCCCCACAGGTGGTGCAGTACGTCGATGACGTGCCAGCCCAGGTCGACCAGGACCCCGCCGCCGGCCGTCTCCCGGCGGGCGAACCAGTCGCTGCCGGGAATGCCCCGGGAGCGCACCCAGCTCAGCTCGGCGTGGCGGGGCGTGCCGAGCGCCCCGTCGGCGACGAGACGCGCCAGCTCTCCCACGTCCGCGCGGTGGCGGGCGGCGGTGGACAGCAGCAGCCGCCCCCCGCCGTCGCGGGCGGCGTCCTCAAGGAGTCGCACGTGGGCGAAGTCGGTGCCGGTGGGCTTCTCCAGGAACACGGCGAGGCCCTGGCGCAGGTAGTGACTCGCGTGGGCGCCGTGCGTGTGGTTCGGGGTGAGGACGAACACGAGGTCGGCTTCGCGCGGTCCGAGCTCCTGGTAGCCGCCGTACACCCGCGCCCCGCCCACCAGGGCGGCGGCCCGCTCGACGGCCTCGGGCCGCGGCTCCACCACGGCGACGACCTCGAAGTCCGGGTGCTTGACCAGCCGGGGCAGCCATACCTCGCGGGCCACCCAGCCCAGCCCGATGACGGCGACCCTCATCAAGCGGAACGCTTCTTCCCCGCCAGCTCGGTCAGCACCTTGGCCACGGCCTCCGCGACGTCGGCGCAGTCGTCGTCCGTGCCGAGCAGCACCCGGTGGTGCAGCCAGAAGCCGTGCGCGCCCAGGTGTTCGCTGACCGGGTTGCGCTCGGCGAGCTCGGCCGTGTCCGGCAGTCCGTTGCCGCGCAGCGCCTCGTGGGCCTGGGTGCGGTAGACCGGCGGGTAGTTGATGAAAGCGGGGATCCCCTCGGCAACCAGCGCCCTGACCACCAGGTCACGGTCGGTCCCGGGGTGCGCCGCGGGGACGAGGGCGGCCATGGCCATGTAGTGCGGGTTGAGGTCACAACGCGGATCGCGGCCCTGCGGGACCACGCCGGGTATCTCGCGCAGCGCCGCGGACAGCGTCTTCCAGCGGCTCTCGCGGCGGGCGTTCTGTTCGGCGAGCCGCGCGAGCTGGGCACGCAGGACAGCCCCGGCGAACTCCGTCATGCGGTAGTTGGAGGACGGACTGCGGTGCTCGTAGTTCGTGTCGCCGAGGGGCCGGCCGCAACTGTGCCGGGCGAACGCCTCGTCGAACCACTCCTGCGACGGCAGGAGCAGCGCCCCGCCCTCGCCCGCGGTCATCAGCTTGCCGTTCTGGAAGCTGAACGCGGCGAGCGTGCCGAAGTCGCCGATGCGCCGACCGGACCAGACGGCGCCGTGCGCGTGCGCGGCGTCCTGGAAGACGACGATGTCGTGCCGGTCGGCCCAGGCTCCGATGGCGTCCATGTCGGCGACGTGACCGGCCATGTGGACCGGGATGACGACGCGTGTCCGTGGTGTGCGGACCGCCTCCAGCGTCCGCGGGTCGAGGCAGTACGTCACGGGGTCCACGTCGACCGGGACCGGGACGCCGCCCGCGCGCTGTACCGCGATGGAGGTGGAGATGAACGTGAAGGCGGGCACGACCACCTCGTCGCCCGGCTTCAGGCCCAGCAGTTCCAGGCCGAGTTCCAGGGCGTGGGTGCCGTTGGTGACGGCGAGCGTCGTGCCGCCGTGGTGCTCGCCGAACTCGGCCTCGAAAGAGGTGATCTCGGACCCGCCGACTCGCCACCACTGGCCCTGGTCGATTGCGCGGATCAGCGCCGCGCGTTCGGTGTCGTCATGGTACGGCCAGGCCGGAAAGTCATGGCGGCGGACCGGATTCCCACCGTCGAGTGCCAGAGCCACAGTGCGTCCCTCTCAGTCGGTCTCAGTCGGTGGCGGGGCTGCCGGTCGCCGACGACAGGGAGGGCGCCAAGGCGTCCAGGTCGTCGGCCGAGTGCGCCACCACGTAGTTCTCGATGATCATCCAGTCCAGTCGGCTGCCGCCGTAGAATTCGAGGGCCTGCTGCGGGGTCTCGACGATCGGCTGACCGTTGTCGTTGAACGATGTGTTGAGCACCACCGGAACTCCGGTCAGCCGGTGGAAGTGCGCGATCAGCCCGTGGTACGCGCCGTTGTCGTCGGCTGTCACGGTCTGCACCCGGGCGGTGCCGTCGACGTGCACGATGGCCGGGACCTCGCTCTGCTTCTCGGGCCGGACCGGGGCCACGATCAGCATGTACGGCGACTCGATGTCGAGGTCGAAGTAGTCGGACGCGTGCTCGCGCAGCACCGCAGGGGCGAAGGGGCGGAAGGGCTCGCGGTGCTTGACGCGGGCGTTGATGATGTCCTTCATCTCGGCGCGCCGGGGATCGGCCAGGATGCTGCGGTGGCCCAGGGCGCGCGGTCCGAACTCCGACCCGCCGGTGAACCAGCCCAGCAGCTTGCCCTGCGCGAGCAGTTCGGCCCCGATGCGGGACGGCTCGTCCACTTTGCGGTAGGGCAGTCCGCTGGCGTCGAGCGCGGCCCGTACCTCGCCGTCGTCGTAGGTGCGGCCCAGGTAGGCGTGGCGCTGGGCGGTACGGGCGGGCTTTTCACGGGGTCGGCCGGCGATCACGTGATAGCCGTAGTAGGCGTTGCCGACGGCGCAGCCGCCGTCGCCCGCGGCGGGCTGCACGAAGACGTTCTCGAAGGGGGTCTCGCGCAGCAGCCGGCCGTTGGCCACGCAGTTCAGGGCGACTCCGCCGGCCAGGCACAGGTCGGTGAGCCCGGTGTCCGCGTGGAGCCGGCGGGCGGCGTGCAGGAGGGTCTCTTCCAGTGTGTCCTGGGCCGCGTAGGCCAGGTCGGCGGCCCGGGCGAAGCGCTCGTCGCCCTCGTAGCCTGCGAGGGCGTGCTCGATGAAGTCGAGCAGTCCGCCGTTCTTGAGGTGCAGTTCGTAGCGGCCGTCGGGCAGCAGCGTGAGGTATTCGCGGAACTCCTTGCAGTAGCGCGGGGTTCCGTAGGGCGCGAGGCCCATTGTCTTGCCGTCCTCGGACAGGTACCACTGGCGGCCTTCGTACTCGTTCTCGTACAGCACGAAGCCGATGGCCTTGCTGACCGCCTTGTACATGTAGCCGAGGGAGTGGTCGCTGTCGCCGGCCTGGTAGACCCGAAGGGCGCTGAGGCCGTCGGTGGACCAGTTGGTGCCGAGCACCTTGGACAGCTCGGTGATGGTGGTGCCCTCGCCGACGGCGGTGGTGAGGGTCTCCACGCCCTGGTCGTCGATCAGGCTGCCCGCTCCGTCGACGACGAGAATCGCGGCCCGTTCGAAGGGGGAAGGGAAGAAGGTGCTGGCGGCGTGCGCCATATGGTGACGTATCAGGTGAATACGCTTGCGGAAGGGAAAGTACGCGGGTGCCAGCAAGGTGTCGTCGGCGACGACGACGTCGACGTCCGCGAGGCGTGCCTGAGCCATGTCGAGGCAGTACCGCCACGACTCGTTGAACAGGGAGTTGACTCCGACCGAGTACTTGACCCGGCGTACCCGCTCCTCCTCGATTCCTGCGGCGATGACGCCGTCGGAGACCAGACAGGCGGCGAAGTCGTGGTTGGACCCGCCCAGGCCGAGCGTCAGCATTCCTGTGTTCCCCCTCTTTCGGTGTGACGGGAGAGCCGTTCGACGGTGACGGTGGTCTCGCGTCCCTGGAACATCCGCTCCACGACCCGCGCCAGAAAGCTCTGTCCCAGCAGTTCCCTCGGGTCCCAGCAGTTCCCTCAGCCGGCCCTGATCCTGCGGGGACAGCGTCGAGCTGCTGGGGAGCTGCGGGTAACAGCGGAAGGACACGCCGTCCGCCTCCTCGCTCGCTCCCGAGGGCCGTCTCGCGCTCGGACACGTCGTGGAGGCCGAGCTCCGCCACACTGGCGTGCGGGACCCGCGCCGAGTTCGGGCAGCGGCTCGAAGTCCACGATGCGCGCCTTGGACCGCCGCTGCTTCACGAAGAGCGTGAAGAGCCCGCTGTTCGCCCCGACGTCGATGACGAACGGCTCGTAGGGAAGGGAAATACCGGGCCAGGTTCCGCCTTCGAACATCTCGCGGTACGGAAAGCGCGCGTCGAGCGCGCTGACGGCGTACCCGGAGGGTCCCTCAGCGACTTCCGTCAGCGTGGAGGGTGTCATGGGGCGGGGCTCCCGGTGGTCAGCCGAGGCGTTCGACCACGTAGTCGGCCAGCCGGTCCTCGGAGGTGAGCGTGTCCTCGGTGAGGTCCTCGTCCTCGAACGTCACACCGAAGCGCTCCTCAAGGAGGAGGAGGAACTCCAGCGCGTCCAGCGAGGTGAATCCATAGGCTTCGAGGAAGTTGCTGCTGTTCTCGTTCACCGTGCGACCACTGGAGGCGGCAAACTCCTTGGCGATTTGGTGGATCTCCTGGAGCACTTCGTCGCGGTTCACAGACAGCCTTTCTTTCGATCGGACGAGTGACAATCTAGTCGGTGGGTCAGAGGCTGTCTATCCTGACTAAGCCTCAAAAACACCTGTGCACTGGCCAGTTCCGTCTGTAAGCAAGCGGTCCAACCAGTGCTGGTGAGGCAGCGCCAACTCGTCGCGTTCGAACAAGAGGCGCATATTCGTCCCGAAGGACAAAGCTGCCTGTACGTCAAATGCAGTGCGACAGTCGTCGTCCGCCACACCCCTTTCGACGAGTTCGCTGAACTCCGCCGTGCAGCGCCGGTCCTCCTCGGTGACCGGGGCGCGCGCGTCGGGACGGTCCGCACGGTGCTGCTTCGGTCCACGACCGGACCGTGCATGATTCGGGAGACGCCTCCGTGTTCTTCCCAGGTGCGGGCGATCGACACGTCGGAGAAGACCGGGTACACCGTGCCGCAGTGCGGGGTGGCGTTGGAGGCGGAAGCGGTGTCGGCTGTCGGTTCCGGCCGGGCCCAGCTTGACGCGGCGGTGGTGGCACCATGGCCCGCGGCGCGAGGGCCACGGCCTGGGCATGGTCGATCACGGCTCCCACCTCCCGCTGCCTTCCGGTGCGCGCAGACCGAAGAACTCCTCGTACAGCAGCACTTGGCTGTCGAGCATGTGGCGGCCGTACACGACGGGACGTCCGCTCTCCCTGGCGGCCTTGAGCAGGGCGGTCTCGGCCGGCTTCATGATGATGTCGGCGACAGCACAGGTTCGCGGCAGGCCCGCAAGGCCGAAAGGCAGCGGGTCACCGGAGTGCATACCCAGCGGGGTCGCGTTCACCGCGATGTCGGCGCCGTCGCCGTCGAAAGCGCCCTCCGCGCCGACCGTCACGCGACCCGGCCAACGAGCGTCCAGCCGGGTCAGCACCTCTTCCCGACGGATCGAGTCGGGGTCGTACAGCCGCAGCCGGGCGATGCCCGCGGTGAGCAGAGCCGCGGCGACGGCCCGTCCGGCGCCGCCGGCCCCGGCCAGGACGACGGTCGCGCCCGCGGGGTCGTGGCCGTTGTCGCGCAGCCCGTGGACGAAGCCGGCGCCGTCGAAGTTGTCGGCCAGCCAGGTCCCGTCGGGGTTCCTGCGCAGGGCGTTGGCGCTGCCGGCCACTTCGGCGGCCGGACCCAGCAGGTCGGCGTACCGACACACTTCGATCTTGTGCGGCACGGTGACGAGGATGCCGTCGAGGTTGCGCATGCGGCGCAGTCCGCGCATCACCTCCGCGAGGCCGTCGGGGCCGACATGCACGGGTACCAGGACGGCGTCCCGCGCGGTACGGGCGAACAGGTCGTTCAACAGGCCGGGGGCTCGCACCTGGGCCACCGGGTCTCCCAGGACCACGTAGAGGCGGGTCGTGCCCGAGATGCCGCTCGGGCCGGGCGGGGCGTCGGGCATGGCGCTCCTCAGGCCCAGGTGGGGGCGGAGCCCGAAGGCAGGTCCGCCGGGACGGAGGGGACCAGGTGCTCGTCGACGCCGTGCACCAGCTCGACCCCCCGGGGGCCGTCCAGGACGAACGTCGGTCCGGCGTCGGCTTCCTGGCCCTTCTTGTCACGCCGCATCAGCTCCACCAGGGGCGCCACGGCCACGCCGGACGGCAGCCGGCTGGGCACTCCGAAGCTCTCCGCTGTCTTCTGGTGCTCGGCCGGCCTGTTCCGTTCGACGCGGGCCGGCCGGCCCGCGAGCTGCCCGGCGACCACGGCGTCGGACCGGGCCGGCCCCGCCCCGACGACGGCGCGGCAGTACGACTCCACCGACGCGAGCGCCTTGTGCTGCTCGCCGCCTGCCTCCGGTACTACCGTGAACGGCACACCGGGATCGGCAAGTTCTCTCTCCGGCAGGGCGCTCACCAGGGCGACGCAGCCGACGCCCGGTTCCTTCAGGACGGCCGGCAGCAGTCGAAAAGCGCCGGATCCGACGTGGACTTCGTGGTCGTGATCTTTCAGCGCGACGTCGATACGGCGGATTGCGTTCATGCCTTCAGTGCCCCCGTGGCTGTCCGGCCTTCACCGACGGCATGCTAACCAACGGTGCCGATCAAGGTCCACCCCCCGGCAGAAGACCGCGGGTTCCCCACACGCACAGATGGTTTCACGTGCATGGAATGCCAACCCGGCCCTATGGCTGGACGGTTGACGAACCGTTAGGGTTGACCGGTCGAGCGACCTGGCCGTAAATCTCAAGCCGACCGCAAAACGGGGAATTTCATGCGCCTCAAGGAAAAGTTTCGCGCCGCACTCACCGCCTTGGCGCCCGAAGGCGGTCGACTCCCCCTCCTGATGAACGACATGGTCATCGAGGAACAGCTCTGCCAAATGCGCTGTTCCTACTGCCTCACCGAGGAGTACAACCTCCTCATGAACGTGCCGGACGCACGCCTGCGGCTCACGACTGATCGCCGTCAGGACTGGCACGAGATACTGGACATGTACCACGAGCACGTGGACGCGCCCATCCTGCGGCTCTCCGGCGGTGAGTTCTTCTGGCTGAAGGGGTCCACCGAGTTCGTCCAGGAGGCCAGCCGCCGCTACGAGACCGTTCAGGTCATCACCAACGGTGTCTTCCTCACCGAATCTCGCATCGAGGCCCTCGCCGCGATGGGCAACGTCCAGCTGAACATCTCCCTGGACGGACACACGCTGACGCTGAACCGGCACCGCCTGCCCCCCAAGCAGGCGAAGCTGCACGACGTCATCATGCGCAGTCTCCACGCCGCGGCGGAGGCCGGGTTGCGCATCGACATCCAGTCGGTGCTCACCGACGCCAACTACGCGGGCCAGCTGGAGTTCGCCCAGTACCTGCGCGACGAGGTCGCGGGCAGCACCACGCTGTACTTCTTCCCCGTGCGCGGCGACACCGCCGAGCGGATGGGCCCGCCGCCCGGCGACCACCTGATGCCTCTGGTGGAGCGCTACGACGAGTTCGCGGACGTCCTGCCGCCGCGCGCATACGTCGAGCACATGGCCGAACAGCTGAAAACGAACGTACGCACCCTCGGCTGCTTCGTCACGGCGACCATGGCCCAGCTCTTCGGTCAGGGCGATGTCTCCGCATGCCCGCACGCCTGGGTCAAACCGATGGGCAACCTGGCCCAGGACCGCACGCTGCTGCTCGACCAGTACGGCTCGCACCAGCACTACGACCTGTTCATGCACGACCGGCCGCGGTTCAGCTTCTGCAAGACCTGCGCCACGCCGTCCGACGTCATCAACCTGTTCTTCCTGGACCGGATCACGGAAGAGGAGATCGGCGCGACGCACCTCTATTCGGGGGAGCGCTCACGCGCCCGGCTGCGGGAGCTGAAGGAGACGTTCCGGCCGGTCATCTCCGACCCTTCGGCAACCGGACCGGGCGTCGCTCAGAGCGTCAGCTCCTGATCGCACTCGGCGTCGGCGTACAGCGCGACGATGAGCTCCTGCACCTCCAGCGCCTGAGCCGGGGCCACGACGCGGCCCTGGGCCCGGCCCGCCACCGTGTCGAGGAAGCCGCGGATCGCCGCCAGCTCGGGCCGGCGGTCCTCGGCCGTGATCGTGCCCGCGGCGCTGCGCACCTCGCCGCGTCGCAGGTCCAGCACAGTGCTCTCGCCACTGGCGGCGGTGGCCTCCAGGGTGAGGCCCATGACCCGGCTGCGACGGTCGATGCGCAGCGTCCCATGACCAGCCGGGAACTCCAGGCCGGCCACGACCCGCTCCTCCACCCCTACCGCGTCGACCCGGCAGGAGACCGGGCGGGGCCTGCCGAAGACGGTGATCAGCAGGTCCAGGGCGTGCGCGCCGAGGTCGACCAGTGCCCCGCCGCCGACCCGCGCCGCATCGCCGTACCAGTTCGTCACCGGCCGCCACAGCCGCTGGCCGGCGGTGGTGAAGGTCAGGGTGATCTCGCAGGGGCCCTCGGGCAGCATCTTCAGGAAAGCCGGAACGAGCTCGTGGAAGCGGTAGGGAAGGTTGACCGCCAGCCGGTCGGCGCCCTCCGATCGGGCCAGGTGGCGTGCCTCGGCCACGTCGGCGGCCAGCGGCTTCTCGCACAGGACGTGCGCCCCAGCCGTGAGTGCCGCGAGCACGGGCTCGGTGTGGACGTCATTGGGGGTGCACACCGCCACCACGTCCGGCCTGCCGACCGTGAGGAACTCCTCCAGACTGGTGGTGACCAGGACGCCGTCGGCCGCCGCACCGAGGACCGAGCGCGCGCTGTCGGCGTCGGTGTCGCAGGCGGCGACGAGGGTGTAGTCCTCGTGGTCGGTGACGACGGGCAGGTGATAGCGCTGGAAGACGCGCCCACAGCCGACCACTCCGTAGCGCAGGGTCATCGGCCCGCTCCCGCCGCGACCAGGGCCTCGGCGCCGCGGACGCGCTCCACCCGCTCGCCGAATTGCATGAACGACTCGCCGTCGATGGTGGTCTTCGGCTCGATCACGGTCCAACCAGGGCCGAGGCCCTTGCGCTTGAACCTGCGGGCCGCGTTCAGGTTGTTTGGGCTGAGCGTCCCCGTGGCCATCTCACGCGGGGTCAACAGCACGACGTCCGACATCTGACCCTAACCCTTCCCCGTGCTCCGTAAACGAAGTCGATGCAGAATAAACGGAGTTACCGCCACGCCCGGAGCATCACCGACGTGTCGTGCTGCACCAGCGCCACTTCGGCTGTTCCCGTCACCGAGACCGACGCGAGGTGCGTCGCGTCGACCACCGTATCCGCCATACGCACTTCATGACGGGTATCCAACTCTTCAGGCCAACTCAGCACGGCCGGCGGCAGATCGGGATCCGACACTTCGAGTCGGCGCAGCGGAACACGCAAACCGACACCGATCGCTTTCAGCACGGACTCCTTGCGCGTCCAGTACCGCAGAAAGGCCGCCGGCCGCTCGGCGGCCGCGCGGCGCTGCAGAGCGGCCAGTTCGGTGTCGGCGAGGACACGGCGGGCCACCTTCTCCACATCGACGCCGACGCCGTCCTCGACGTCGAGCCCGACGTCCGCGCCCCGGCAGACGGCGAACCCTATGACATCCCCGCTGTGCGAGACGGAGAAACGGACGTCCGCGTGCACACTCCCGGTCGGTACGCCGAGCGTGACCTTGCCGTGCGGCCCCCCGCAACGCCCACACACGCGCCGCAGGGGCACGTCGGCGGGCCGCAGGCCCAGCAGTTCACCGAGGACCACCCGGCTGACCGCACAGCCCGCGAGGAACCGGAGCCTGTTGCCGGGGTCGGCCGTGGCCTCGTAGCGGGCGCGCTCCACGGGATCGAGCAGTCCCAGCAGGTCCGGGTGGGCGTCGGCCGGGCGAGCCCACCACACCTGCACCGGGCGCGGCAGGGCCGCCGCGGTCACGCGCCGGCCTTCGGCCGCACTTCCCCGACCAGCCGGAACCCCATGTGCGGCACCTTGAGGATCTGGGCGCCCGAGCCGACCTCCCGGAACCGTGCCCGCAGCGACTCGATGACGTCACGCGGATCCTCGCCGGTCAGCCGCAACAGGTCGGGCCCGGGGCCGATGACGGCCCCGCGGTCGGCGAGCGCGCGCGGCGTCCTGGCCTCGGCGTGCGGCAGCCGCACGGACGCGGACGGTGCGGTGAGCGCGCCGGACTCGTCGAGCAGGTCGTCGGCGACGCGCGCGGCCAACTCCCGCTGGTCCTGCGCCGCCGTCTCCTCCAGCGGCCGTCCGGTCCGCTCACAGGCCCCTCGCAGACGGGTGACTTCCGGAGCAGCAGGTCCCCGGCGCATTACGTACATGCTGTTCGAGCCTCTCGTCGCGTGCGGACCGCGGAGTGGACACAGACCTCTCGCGTGCTCCAACTCGCCTACTCCTTCCCATAGTTCCATGATCGACCCTTGGTCTACACTCCTGCGCATGCCAGAGCGCCCCTCCCCCACCCCCTTGGTCCGGCGCACGACGCACAAGCTCCTGTCGGACGACCGGCCGATCCGGCTGCCGCACACCGAGTTCGACGGCGCCGGGGTACGGTTCCTCGGTGAGCCGGTCGATTCGGCCCTCTTCCCCTCGTCGGCCACGGCTCTGTGGCACGCATGCGACGGCACCCGGCCGTACCGCTCCTGGCCCTCCCAGGAACGGGAGTTGATCGCGGGCTGGCACACGGCGGGACTGGTGGTCGCCGCTCCGCCGCCCCGCTTGCAGCCGTCCCGCGGGCTGACCGTCCTGTCTCCGCATCCGGACGACGCGCAACTCGCCCTGGGCGCACTGCTCGCCCGGTTCGGCGGCCGGGTGGTGGACGTGTTCTCGCACGAGACGTGGACGCGCCGCCCTCATTACCGGAGCCGCCCCGCGCTCGCTTCGCGCCTGCTGTTGGCAGAGGAACACGTGGCGTGCAGGGTGCTGGGCGCGGAGCTGACCGTGCTCGGACACACGGATGCCGCCGACCGGCCCGCCTGGCGGGACGGCTACTTCCTCGGGCCGCAGTCCGTGGACACGGCTCGCGCGACGGAGCCGGACCTGTTCGAGCGCGTCGCCGCCGACCTGGTCGCCGAGGTGGCGGGCGGCGGCCCGGTGCTTGTCCCGCTGGCCGTGGGCGGGCATGTCGACCACGTCCTGACCCGGCAGGCCGCGCTGCACCTGATCGCCCAAAGGACGCTGGAGCCCGAACGGGTCGCGTTCTACGAGGACATGCCGTACTCGCTGTTCGCCGACGCCACGGCCGAAGCCTGTCGTCTCGCGGTCGGCCCCGAGCACGTCGCGCCGGTCCCCGTGCTGATCCCGGCGTCGGAGGCGGCAGTGCGCACCAAGCAGGAGGCGCTGTGGCCCTACCGGCTCCAGGTGCTGGAGGCGGTCTCGAAGCGGATCGTCCGGCACGGCCGGCAGCTCGGCGCGCCGGCGTGGGCGGAGCGCCTGTGGGTGCTGCCGGAATCCGCCGGCATGTTCGACGAGTTGGCGGCCGCGGCGGCGGAGGAAGCCGCGGCGGCCGGGTGAGAGCGGGCGCGGCATGCGACTGCACACTCGGGAGTGGGGCACCGGCGACCGCCTCGCTGTCCTCGTCCACGGCCTCATGGCCGACCACCGAACCTGGCACGAGCTGGTCCCGGTCCTGACCGGCAGGGGCTATCGCGTCGTCGCCGTGGACCTGCGCGGTCACGGCGGCAGTGGCCGGGGCGCATACGCGCCGCACCTGTTCGCCCAGGACCTGCTGGAAACACTGCCCCGCGGCCCGGAACTGGCACTGGGCCATTCGCTCGGCGCCCTGGCCCTTGCCCTCGCCGTGTCGGAACTGGAGCCGGAGCGGGCCGTCTACTCCGAGCCCGCCTGGCGGCTCGGCGGCCCGGACGGCACCCTCGACCCGGCCGTCTTCACCCTCTTCAAGCGCGCTCCCCGGCCGCTGCTCAGGAGTCTGCGCCCGCAGTGGGGAGAGCGGGAGGTAGCGGACGAGTTGGCGGCGCTGGACGCCTGGGACGAGAGGTCGGCGCTCGCCCTGTCCGCGTACCGTGCCGCCGATCACACCCCGGAGAAGCCGGTCGTCCGCTCCCTCGTCCAGGCGGCGGAGCCGAGCACGCTCGTGAGCGAGGAGATGCGGGCGGAGCTGACACGGCGGGGGTTCGAGGTGCGGACCGTGCCGGACGCCACGCACGCGATCCACCGGGACTGCTTCGACGCGTTCCTCGCGTCCCTGTCGGGGTGGCTGTGAACAGCGCGGTCAGTGCACCGCGCGCAGCATGCGCGTCACGTTGATCCTCGTGGGCGAGAGTCCCGCCTCGACGCTCTGCATCATCCGTTCGCCGTTCAGGCGGCCGTACGCGAGCAGGTCGATGTTGGCGAGGCTGAATTCCGGCCAGGTGTGGATGCTCAGGTGCGAGGCGGAGAGAAGGAGGATGGCGGTGACGGCGCCGTTCGGGAAGATGTGCGAGGACTCACCGAGTACCGTGGCGTTCCCCTTCTCGGCGGCCGTGCGCAGGACCTCAAGGAGGCGCTGTTCGTCGGTCAGGATGCTGTGGTCGCTCACCCACACGTCGACTGCGTACGAGCACAGATCGTCGACGTTGATGTCCTCGGTGGCGGGACTGCTGGAGTCGGTCATGGGGAAATCGGAGGCCGCTCAAGGCCGGCCCCCGTCTCCTTTCAGATAGGAATGTGCTGGTCCGACGGCCGAAGTGGAAGGTCTGCGAGGCCGGTTCACGGACCGCCCGGCGGGGCGCAGCGTAGCATCCGGCGCGCTTGAGGGAGCCTCGGGCCCCCTGCGTCAAGGGGATCACGGGAGAGCGTGTCGGATTGGCCGGAACACTGCGGACGGCGATGGACGACCCAGGAGCGGGGTTCTTGGACCAGCAGGGCGCATCGGAACGGGATGTCCTGGCATTCGACTGCACTTCGGCGGCCTATCGGCATCACGGCGGCCTGGCTCGGATACGACCCGAGCGTTCTGGGAGATCACTGGGGATACCACCCCAGGAGGGACGCCGTCGAATCCGAACGGCCCGTCGAACAGATCGGGATCCGCCGTCGGACGCCCAAGGAGATCCTGAGCGAGTGGTACGGCCGCGCCAGCGAGCATATTCATCACCCCGGCTCACGACGAGCCGAGGAATACACATTCGGGCCGGCTGCCGGACAGGAATCCGGTAACCGCCTGGGTGGAAACCTTCCACGTCCCCCACAGCTCGTTCCACGGCCAACGGCACCATTCCCACCGGCGGGTCATCCACCCCGTAGACGGCAACCGCGCGGAGAAGGCGCGTGCCTTGAGAATCGTCGACCACCGTCAGGGGTCCCTCTTCGACGGCTTCATGCAAAGCGACACCCTGTTCACGGCCATGCCCTCGAACGTGCTCGGAGAATCCCGCAGGGGCGACCCCGACTGCCGGAACCGCAGGGGTGATCGTGACTACCCTGGCCGGTACGGGGGCGCAGTCGTCGCCCGCAGCCCACAGCATCGAGGAGCAGCCCGTGAACGACCTTCCCTACAGCGAATTCGAATCCGCGCTCCGGCAGTCACTCCCCTTCCTCGACGAGGAGACACCCGTCGACGCGCACGCGAGTCTGACGGAACTGGGCCTGGACTCGCTGACGTTGCTGGACCTGGTGGCGGCGCTGGAGGAGAGGTTCTCGGTGGAACTGCCGGACGAGATGCTGGTCATGGAGACCTTCGATACACCGTCGACCCTGTGGGAAAGCCTGTCGAGGCTCCCCCGCATCTGAGCCTGCGCACCGTGCCCCCTTCGTCCCCCGGAGCCGGTTACCGACTCTGGGCCGAAAGGACGCGCAGGTGGGGGCGGGGCCGGCTCGGAATGGGTCGGGG
>NZ_JAHHIU010000010.1 GCF_024539815.1 Streptomyces hayashii | reverse complement strand
TTCCCGCCCTTCCCGCCCTTCTTCTCGGCCTTCTGCGATTTCTCCGCCTTCTCCGCCTTGCCACTCGTCCTGCGGAGCGCTTCCGGCTTGTGCACCGCCGTGCGCCCGGACCTGTGGCTGCGGACCTGGTACTGCGGGTCGTGGGCGGAGGCGTCGACGGTGCGTCCGGCCGCCTCGGTCCGCTCGGTGAGCTTCTTCTCCACCCGGCCCGTGGTCTCGGTCCCGTGGCTCTTCCACGCGACGCGATCGCCCTTGCGGGGCTGCGGTTTCTGGGGCATGAGCCACCTCCCGGCCTCGCCCTCGCGAGTGCCCACGGCGAACGCCGCGGAAACGAGCGCCGACGCCGCGCCCACGGGCGGGACAAGAGCGCGGGGAAAGTTTTGCCGGGGGCACGACAAGTTGGGTAACCGGCGGTAACTTCGGATCCGCTCCCCCGCAACCGCTTTCACTCCCCAGGAGACACTCCCGCATGCGCAGACTCCTCGCCTGCCTGGCGGCGGCCGCCACGCTCGGCGGCCTCGCCGTCTCCGCGCCCGCCGCGGCGGCCGCAGCGACCACCACGAACACGGCGGCCGCGGACTCGGGCGGCTTCAACGTGCTCAGCTACAACGTGGCGGGCCTGCCCGAGATCATCTCCAGCGCCTCGACGCCGCGCGACACCAGCACCACGGCCATCGGCCGACGCATCGCCCCCTACGACATCGTGCACGTCGAAGAGGACTTCAACTACCACTCCTACCTCTACGCCGGCGACACCGCACACCCCTACCGCACCCCCACCAGCGGCGGCGCGGGCATCGGCAGCGGACTCAACACCCTGTCCAAACTCCCCTACGACGCCGACGACTTCGAGCGCGTGCACTGGAACTCCTGCCAGATCGACTCCGGCGACTGCCTCACCCCCAAGGGCTTCACCTTCACCCGCCAACGCCTCGCCGAAGGCGTCTACGTCGACTTCTACAACCTGCACACCAACGCCGGCACCAACCCCGGCGACCTCGCCTCCCGCGCCGACAACCTCGACCAGCTCACCGCCTTCATCAAGACCCACTCCGCGGGCAACGCCGTCGTCGTCATGGGCGACACCAACACCCGCTACACCCGCAGCGGCGACACCATCGCCGAGTTCGCCGCCGCCAACGGACTCACCGACGCCTGGGTCGAGCTCATCCGCGGCGGCACCCCGCCCGCCAAGGGCGCCGACGCCCTCGTCTGCGACCAGAGCGGCCCCACCGTCCCCAACACCTGCGAAGTCGTCGACAAAGTCCTCTACCGCGGCAGCACACTCGTCTCCCTCGACGCCACCGCCTACAACAACGAGCACGCCAAGTTCCTCACCGACGCCGGCCTCATGCTCTCCGACCACGACCCCATCACCGTCGGCTTCACCTGGACCCGCAACCCCGACTACCAGCTCAGCGACCAGTTCGGCGGCCCCCACGGCGACTACTACAACGACATCGACGCCGTACCGGCGGGCGCGCGCGCTGTCAGCCTGTCGCTGCGCAGCGGCGCCCGCGTCGACGGCGTGAGCCTGACTCTCGGCAACGGCCAGGTCCTCACCCACGGCGGCACCGGCGGGACGGCGTCCACCCTCACCCTCGGCAGCGGGGAGTACGTCACCTCGGCACAGCTCTGCCAAGGCCAGAAGGACGGCCTGACCCGGATCTTCTACGCCAAGTTCACCACCAACCTCGGCCGAAGCCTGGCCGGCGGGACGGCCACCTCCGACTGCGTGACGCGCACCGCGCCGTCGGGATGGCAGGTCGCCGGATTCCACGGCCGCGCCGCCGACGAGCTGGACAAACTCGGTCTCCTCTACACCAAGCGCTGACCCGCCCCCGCCCGAACGCCCGGCGACGGCCCGCGGGCCGTCGCCGCCCGGGGCTCGCCGCCGCGGACGCGACGGGAGGCCGGACCGCCTCTGCGGCGCCGCCCGCCGACCCCGCCCTCGCACGGTGTGCGGGCGGCAGGTCGGCGGGCGGGCCCGGCAGGGGGTCGGATCAGACGTTGACGCCGAAGTCCGCGGCGATGCCCGCCAGTCCGGAGGCGTAGCCCTGGCCGACGGCGCGGAACTTCCACTCGCCGCCGTTGCGGTAGAGCTCGCCGAACACCATGGCCGTCTCCGTCGAGGCGTCCTCGGACAGGTCGTAGCGGGCGATCTCGGCCCCGCCGGCCTGGTTGACGACCCGGATGAAGGCGTTGCGGACCTGGCCGAAGCTCTGGCCGCGGCTCTCGGCGTCGTGGATGGACACCGGGAAGACGATCCGGTCGACCTCGGCGGGCACGGCCGCGAGATTCACCTTGACGGACTCGTCGTCGCCCTCGCCCTCGCCGGTCAGGTTGTCGCCGGTGTGCTCGACCGAACCGTCGGGGCTGGACAGATTGTTGTAGAAGACGAAGTGCCGGTCGGACAGGACCTTGCCGGACGCGTCGAGAAGCAGGGCCGAGGCATCGAGGTCGTAATCGGTGCCCGTCGTGGTGCGCACGTCCCAACCCAGGCCGACGAGGACCGCCGTCAGGCCCGGCGCCTCCTTGTTGAGTGAGACGTTGCCGCCCTTGGACAGGGAAACTCCCACGGTGAACTCCTTCGTCGTACGACAGGTCCGGGCCGTCGCGGCCCGGACCTGAAATCTACATCACTGTAGAAGCTGATGAAGGGGCAGCCCCGGTAAGGGAGTTGCCGTGACCGTCCGCCTCGCGCGCGGCGGTCCGAGGAGCACGAAGGGCCCCGCCGGCAACCGGACCGATCCGGCGCCGGCGGGGCCGGTCCGTCCCTGCGGCGTGCGCCCTCCGCGCTCCGGCGCGGCGACGCCCGAGTCCCTCACCGGGTGGTGAGCATTCCTTCCCGCAGGCGGGTCAGCATGCGGGTGATCAGGCGGGAGACGTGCATCTGGGAGACGCCCAGACGCTCGCCGATCTCCTTCTGGGTCAGCTCCTCGACGAAGCGCCAGTGGATGATCTGGCGGTCCCGCTCGTCGAGCTCGGCGATCATCGGCGCGAGGGCGTGGAAGTCCTCGACCAGACCGAGGGCGGCGTCCTCGTTGCCGATGAAGTCCGCGAGCGCGGACTCGCCGTCGTCGTTGCCGCTGATCGCCGCGTCCAGCGAGGCGGACCGGTACCCGTTGGACGCCAGCTGGGCGTCGACGACCTCCTCCTCCGGCAGGCTCATCAGCTCGGAGAGTTCCCTGGTGGTCGGCGTCCGGCCCAGTCGGCTGCGCAGCTCCTCGTTGGCGCGGGCCAGCTGGACGCGCGCTTCCTGGAGCCGGCGCGGCACATGCACGGCCCAGGAGGTGTCGCGGAAGAAGCGCTTGATCTCGCCCACGATGTACGGCACGGCGAAAGAGGTGAACTCGACCTCGCGGGTGAGCTCGAACCGGTCGATCGCCTTGATCAGGCCGATCATGCCGACCTGGACGATGTCCTCCATCTCCTCCGGTCCACGGCTGCGGAAGCGGCCGGCGGCGTAGCGGACCAGGGACATGTTCATCTCGATGAGCGTGTTGCGGGCGTACTGGTATTCGGGCGTCCCCTCCTCCAGCACCGTGAGCTGGTCGAAGAACACCTTCGACAACTCCCGCGCGTCCTTCGGCGCCACCTTGGACGGATCCGCGATCTCCGGAACCTCCACGGTCCGCCCAGCAGCCGACGCGGTCGTCGTCAACATGATCTGCCCCTCCCTGTCGATCAGCTTCGTTCGCGCCGGTCACTGCTCCGGCATGACCGCGTCTACCCCGGGTCCCGGCATGCATGCCTGTGTTCTTCCGACCGGTTTCCCGGGGCCCGGAGCGGAGGGCCGCCGCCCCGCGATTCCGCGCCACGCGGGGGCCGCGTCCCGCTCCCCTCTCAGTCGTCGCCGGCGTCGCCGTGGCTGCGTACGACCTCCTTCACCTTGGCCACGGCGAATCCCCAGCCCTGCTCCACGGTGGGCTTGGCCGGGACGGCGATCTCGTCGGGGTTGGTGAGGACGTCCAGCAGCACGGGGCCGGGGGTGTCGAAAGCGCGGCGCACGGCGTCCTCCAGGTGGGACGCGTCGCTCACGCGGATGCCGGTGATGCCCATGGCCTCGGCGACGGCCGCGAAGTCGGGGTTGTCCAGCACCGTGCCGAACTCGGGGAGGCCGGCCTGTTCCTGCTCCAGCTTCACCATGCCGAGCCGGCGGTTGTCGAAGACGACCAGCTTGACGGGAAGGCGGTGCGTCTTGAGCGTCATCAGGTCGCCGAGGAGCATGCTGAGCCCCCCGTCGCCGCAGAACGCCACGACCTGACGCTCACGGTCCAGGCACTGGGCGCCGAGGGCCTGGGGCATGGCGTTGGCCATGGAGCCGAGGTTGTAGGAGCCGATCAGCCGCCGCTCCCCGCGCATCTCGACGAAGCGGGAGAGCCACACCGTGGCCATGCCCGTGTCGGAGGTGAAGACGGCGTCGTCGGCGGCGATCCGGTCCACGAGGGCGGCCAGCGCCTCCGGGCGGATGTCGTGACCGCGGTTGTCCAGGGCGGAGCGGACGCGGCCCACGAGACCCTTGTCGTGCGAGGGGTCGGCCAGCCGGGCCTGTCCGGCGCGCCACTTGTCGAAGCGTTCGCGGGCCTTGTCCAGGTGCGAGCGGTCGCGCGCGCCCTCGGTCCCGGCGGGCGCGACGTGGAGTCGGGCCAGGATGTCGCGCACGGTGGCGCCGGTGTCGCCGACGAGCCCGACCTCGACGGGCACCCGGCGCCCGATGTGCGCGGCCTCGGTGTCCACCTGGATGACGGTCCGGCCCTCGGGATACCAGTCCCGGTAGGGGAAGTCGGTGCCGAGCAGCAGGAGCGTGTCCGCGTCCTGGAGCGCCGACGCGGCCGCCGGGTTGCCGATCAGGCCCGTCTGGCCGACCTGGAAGGGGTTGGCGTCGCCCTCGAAACCGGCCTTGGCCTTCAGGGTGAGCACCATCGGCGCGGCCAGGCGGTCGGCCAGCGCCAGTACGTCGGCGCGTGCGCCGCGCGCGCCCTGGCCGACGAGCAGGGTGACCCGTTCGGCGCCGTCGAGGAGCTCCACGGCCCGGCCCACGGCCGACTCGTCGGGGCGGCTCAGGGGCGGGTTCAGGGAGAAGCGCGCCGGGCGGTCGGCGGTCAGTTCCTGTTCCCCCAGGTCGCCGGGGACGGTCAGGACGGCGACGCCCTTGCGGCCCAGGGCGTTGCGCACCGCCGTCTCCAGCATCTGCGGCAGCTGGTCGGGCGAGGTGATGGTGGCGCGGAAGACGGCCACGTCGCTGAAGAGGGCGTCGTTGTCGACCTCCTGGAAGTAGTCGCTGCCCAGTTCCGCGAGGGGCACCTGGCCGGCGATGGCCAGCACCGGGGTACGGCTCTTCGCCGCGTCGTACAGCCCGTTGAGCAGGTGGACGGAACCGGGTCCGACGGTGCCCATGCAGACGCCGAGCGTGTCGCTGAGCTGCGACTGGGCGCTCGCGGCGAAAGCCGCCGCCTCCTCGTGCCGACAGCTCACCCATTCCAGCCCTTCGGTGGTGCGGATGGCGTCGGTCACGGGGTTGAGCGCGTCTCCCACGACGCCGAAGACCTGGCGTACGCCGAGTTCGCTCAGTGCGTCCACGATGACACGGGCAACGGTACGGGCCACTTGGCACTCCAGTTCAGACGGTGAATCGGTCGGGGTCTGCGGCCTTCCAGTCGGCCGCCCAGGACAGAGGTGGCTCGGCGAGGAGCTGCCCCGGCTCCAGCCACTCGTACAGCTCCGCGTAGGAGCGTTCGGTGTAGGGGTCGATGCGCCGTCGGAGCATGTGCGGACGCAGCTGGGCCGGATCGGTGACGCCCATGGATGCCATGATCTGCAGGGCGCTGGCCACGGTCGCTTCCTGGAAGCGCTGGACGCGGGGCGTCTTGTCGCGGACGTCGAGGGCGCGGGCGCGCCGGGGGTCCTGGGTCGTGACGCCGGTGGGGCAGGTGTTCGTGTGGCATCGCTGGGCCTGGATGCAGCCGACGGCGAACATCATCGCCCGTGCGGCGTTGCCGTAGTCGGCGCCCTGGACCATGCGTTTGACCAGATCGGTGCCGGTGGCGATCTTGCCGCTCGCGCCGACCTTGATCACGTCCCGCAGGCCCGTGCCGACCAGGGCGTTGTGCACCGTGAGGAGCCCTTCGGTGAGCGGGGTGCCGACGTGGTCGGCGAACTCCAGCGGCGCCGCGCCGGTGCCTCCCTCGGCGCCGTCCACGATGACGAAGTCGGGAGTGACGCCCTCCTCCAGCATGGCCTTGCACACGGCGAGGAACTGCCGGCGCGATCCGACGCAGAGTTTGAACCCGGTCGGCTTGCCGTCGGCGAGCTCACGCATGTGCGCGATGAAGCGGACGAGCTCGCGCGGGGTGGAGAAGACCTTGTGGTAGGGCGGTGAGACGACCGTCCGCCCCTGGGGCACGTCCCGGACCCGGGCGATCTCGGCGTTGACCTTCGCCCCCGGCAGGACTCCTCCGATCCCCGGCTTGGCGCCCTGCGACAGTTTCAGGGACACGCACTTGACGTGGTCGTGCGCGGCCTTGTCGGCGAACTCGGACGGGTCGAAGTCGCCGTCCCGGGTGCGGCAGCCGAAGTAGCCGGTGCCGATCTCCCAGACGATGTCGCCCCCGGGGCGCAGGTGGTACTCGGAGAGGCCGCCCTCTCCGGTGTCGTGGGCGAAGCCTCCGGCCGCGGCGCCGCCGTTGAGCGCGAGGATGGCGTTGGCCGACAGCGAGCCGAAGCTCATGGCCGACACGTTGAGCAGGGCCATGTCGTAGGGGCGCGTGCAGTCGGGGCCGCCGATGTGCACGCGCGGCGGCGACTCGGGCACCTCGCGGGGCGCCATCGACGGCACCAGGAACTCGTAGCCGGGCAGGTACACGTCGCGTTCGGTGCCGTACGGCTCCTCGGCGGCGGTGCCCTTCGCCCGTTCGTAGACGATGCTGCGCACGTCCCGGTCGAAGGGGCGGCCGTCGTAGTTCCGCTCGATGAAGTACTGCTGGAGTTCCGGACGGATCCGCTCCATGAGGTAGCGGGCATGGCCCAGGACGGGATAGTTGCGCAGCACCGAGTGGCGGCGCTGCAGCAGGTCCCAGGCTCCCAGGAGTCCCAGGAGCAGCAGCGGGACGGCGGCGAGGAGCCAGTAGAGCGAGATCCCGACCGCTGCCGCCACGGCCCCGAGAGCGACGAGCAGAGTCACAAGAACGATTCCGACGCGTGTCACGTTTCGCACCTTGCCCGCCAGGCGTTTCCCATGCACGTCGTCGCCACCCGAACGGCTCATGAAATGGTCAAGGAACTCGCCGCGGGGCCGGAGCCTGCCAGGTCACCGCCCGGCGCGTCCCGGCCGGCGGCGGCGTTCGCCCGGTCAGGCGCTCCGTTCGTCCCGGGTGAACGCGGTGATCAGGCCGTGGGGGGCGTCGTCGCCGTACATGAGCTCGTGCAGGCGGGCGCCGTCGGCGGCGCTCTCGGCGCTGCGGGGGAACATGGCCTGTTCGTAGGCGGTGAGCGCCGCCTCGACGTCGTCGGGGTGCGCGGCGAGGGCCTCGCCGAGCCGGGCGCCGTCGTACATGGCCAGATTGGCGCCTTCGCCGTCCGGGGCCGACACATGGGCGGCGTCGCCCAGCAGGGTCACCCCGGGCACCCTGTCCCACCGGTGTCCGGCGGGCAGCGCGTTGAGGGGGCGCAGGACGGGCGCGGTGTCGCTGTCGGTGATCAGCGCGGTGAGCTCCGGCGCCCATCCGTCGAACTCCTGCGCGATGCGTGCGATCGCCGCGGCGGGGTCGGTGAAGTCGACGGCGGCGAACCAGTCCTGCGGTGCGGTGAGCGCCGCATAGGTGTGCAGGGTGCCGCCGCTCTCGCGGTGGGCCTGGATCCCCTTGCCCGGGGCGAGGGCCAGCATCGATCCGCCGCCGACGGCCTTCGCGGCGGCCGGGTGCCGGGTGTCGCAGTCGAACAGGTAGGTCTCCACGAACGACCGGCCGAAGTAGCGGGGTGTGGCGGTGGAGAGCAGCGGGCGGACGCGCGACCATGCGCCGTCCGCGCCGACCAGCAGCCTCGTGACGGCGGTGGCGCCGTCGGCGAAGGTCACCTGGTGGCGTCCCTCGCCGAGGGAGCGGACGGCGGTCGCCTTGCGGCCCCACCGGACGGCGTCGGCCGGAAGCGAGTCGAGCAGCATCTGCCGCAGCTCGGCGCGCTGCACCTCGGGGCGCCCGCCGGTGCCGTCGTCGGGCTCCTCGAACAGGACGGTTCCGTCACGGTCGAGGAGCCGCAGGGCCTGGCGGCCGGGCAGGACGAGGCTGCGGAACTCGTCCGTCAGGCCCGCCGCCCGCAGAGCGAGCTGACCGCTGTGGTCGTGGATGTCGAGCATCCCGCCCTGCGCACGAGCCGTCGGCGAGGCCTCCGCCTCGTAGACGGTGGCAGGGATGCCGTTGACGTGCAGGACGCGGGCGAGGAGCAGCCCACCGAGTCCGGCGCCGACGATGGTGACGTCAGTGGTCATGGTGATTCCTTACGGGTCGCACGCCCGCCGGGCGGACGCCGGCGGGTCTCCTGCAAGGTTCCAGAGCTCGCCGACAGGCCGCCGACATCGGGCCGACAGCCCCGGCAGACCACCGACACCGCACGTCCGAGGCCCGGTCGGCGTCCGTTGCGCCCGGAAGAGCGCCGACGCCTCCCCACGCGTGGGCGCCGGCGCGCTCTCCTCAGGCGGCGGCGCTCGGAACCCCGGGCCTCTCGGCCTCGTCGAGGAGCACCACGAGGGCCGCGCGAGCCCGTGCGACCCGTGAGCGGATCGTCCCGACCGGGCAGCCGCTGGCCACGGCCGCCTCCTCGTAGGGAAGCCCCGTCAACTGGGTGAGGACGAAAGCCTCGCGGCGCTCGGCCGGCAGCGCGTCCAGCAGGTCGAGCAGCGCCACGCCGTCGTCGAATCCGGGCAGACCGCCGGGCTGGGCACGCTCGGCCCAGGTCGTCCAGTCGTCCACGTCGGCCGAGCGCGGCCGGGCGGCGGCGTACCGCAGGCTGTCGACGACCGTGCGGCGCGCGATGGACAGCAGCCAGGTGCGGGCGGACGAGCGCCCCTCGAACCGGTGCAGGCTGCCGAGCGCCCGCAGGAACGTGTCCTGGGCGAGGTCGTCGGCCAGTTGGCGGTCGGCGCAGAGGTAGGTGACATAGCGGACGACGTCCGGCCGCAGAGCACGCACGAAGCGGTCGACGGCGTCGGGATCGCCGGTGCGGGCGGCCAGGGCCCAGACGGTCGCCGGGTCGTCGGTGGGCGTGGTCGCGACGGGTCGGTCCGCCGTCACGCAACCCGTGTCGCGCTTCTCGGACGGCAGGGGGAGGACAGGAGTGATCACCTGAAGTCCTTCTCGGGTGGTCCGGGACCGGGCCCGTGCGGCGCGCCGTGCGCACGAGCGGACGCTGGACACGCCGGGCATGAGCTGCACGCCGGGCGCGCGCGAGCGCCGCCGGGGAGGTCCCGGGAGGGGAGTGGGAGGGGCGTGCGCCGTGCACGTCCCGCACCCGGGGCCCCGGCGCCGACTGACGCGGCGCCGACACGACGGCCTCGGGAAACCGGCTGTCTCAGCTGACAGCGGTCCCGGCCGGAGGCCCCCGAGAGATGATCGTGTGGGTGAGCGTCAGCCGCGGGAGCCGTTCGGCGCGTTCGCGCGTCGGCCGCAGCCTGGGCCGGCGCGCGGGCACGGGCAGAGCGGTGAGGGGCAGCCGCAGCGGAGCGGCCAGCCACCCGGCGACGGCCCGCAGGAGACGGAACGCGGCCCGCTCGCCGTACGCCAGCCACAGACCGGTCAGCAGGGCGGCCACCGTGTGCGCGGCGAGCATGCCCAGCGACGACATGCCCTCGCCGTGTGCCATGTGGCCGAGGTGCTCGGCAGACACGGAGTGCGTTGCCCGCCCCATGTCCACGGAACCGGAGCCCATCGAGCCCATCGAGCCCATCGAACCCATCGAGCCCAAGTCCATCGCGTCCAGGGGCGTCGAGCCCGTGGACATGCCGTACATGCTCTGCGCCGACGGGCCCGTGCGGGATCCCGACCCCGGCGACCGGCTCCAGGAGAACGCCGAGTGGAGCGCCCCCTGCGCGACGACCACGACGGACACCACCGTCGGGAGCCCGCGTTCACGGCCCGCGAGGGTCCAGCCGACGGCGCTCGTGGCGGCGAAGCCGGCGGACATCGTCCACCAGGGCACGGTGGACCCCGACATCAGGACGTGGCCCAGGGCGGTGAGCAGCACGCAGACGGCCGCGAACACCGCGGCCCGTACCGTGCGCGCACCCCGCCCAGCAGTCATGACCGCCTCATCCTCGCATCCGGCCACCGCCCGTCACGGGTGGGTACGCACGGAACCCGGTCCCGTCACTCACTTCCCGGGGAGTGATACAGGACACAGGCTCCGGCAGCGGTGCCCGGATCCCCGGGCCGCCCCGCGGCCGGGGCGGCCCGGGGAGGGAGGTCGGCCCCGCCGTCACGTGTCCGACGACAGGGCCGACGACCGCACTACAGCGGCCGGGATCCCGCGGAGCGACCGCGGACGACGGCGAAGACCGCGGCCGCCAAGCCCAGCACGCCGACCACCAGTCCGGCGACACCGAGCCCGCGGGCGGTCGAGTCGTCGGCGGCCGCGGAGGTGACGGAGCTCTTCGTGGCCGCCGGGGCGGCCGGGGCGTCGGCGCCGTTCTGCGTCGTCCCCGCCGTCGCCCCCTCGGCAGCCCCCTCCGCGGCCTTCGCGGTGAGCTTGAGGACGGGGGCGGGGTTCTCGGGCTCCTCGCCTGCGGACTCCGCCTCCTCGATCCAGCGGACGGTCTTGCCGTCGGAGTACGTCTGGAGGGTCTTGAAGGCGAGTTGGCCGGCGTTGTCGGGCAACTGACCGAACGCCACGTCGAAGTCCTCGAACTGTCCGGCGCCGATCTTCCCGCCGGTCCAGGTGATCTCGGAGACGGCGTCGGTGATCGTGCCGTCGTCCGTCTTGACCGGCGTCTTGAGCTTCGTGTTCGTCACCTTGGCGGTCCAGCCGTCCCGCGGCGCGACGAGCACGCCGAGCACCGGGTGGTCCGTCGGCAGGAAGACCTGCACCTTCGTGGTGGCGGCCGCGTTCTCCTCGTTGGGGACGCGGAAGGTCAGGACGCCGTCCGTGGCGCCCTTGGCGTAACTCTCGGGGTGCACGGTGACGTGCGCCGAGGCGGCGCCGGCCGCGGTGAGGACCGCGACGGCGGCGAGCGCGGCGACGGCGCCGGCGCGGCGCAGGGTGGTGGTGCGGCGCAGGGTGGTGGTGCGAGTGGTGGACATGACTGAGCAGGTCTCCGTACTGGGGGAGGGACGTCCGATGTCAGATCGCGTACGACGTCCTCGTCGGCGGCCCCCGCCGGTGCACCGCGTACCGCAGTCTCGTCTGGCGCAGCGGGCGCGTCCCGCCGGTCGCGATGCGCACGCGCGCGGGCGTCCCCGACCCGCCGGGGAAGTCCCTCACCAGGCGCCACCAGGCGGCGAGCCCCGGTACGAAGGCGACCGCCCACCGCAGCAGCGACCACAGCGCGGCCTCACCGCGCCGCAGCCACCACGTCAGCGCCAGGGCGGCGACGAGGTGAGCGGCGGTGGCGTGGGAGGTCAGCGCGTGGGGGCCGGGGGCGTGCGCGGAGGAAGGAGACATCCGCATCCCGTGCATGAGCATCGCGGAGTGCGGGCGGGCGGTGTGGAACGCGACGTGCAGCGCGCCCTGCGACGCCAGGGTGCCCGCGCCGATGCCGACGAGGGACCGCTCCCGACCGCCGAGCAGGCACGCACCGACGAAGACCGGAGCCGCCGCGACGATCTGCACCCAGGCCGCTGGCGCCACACCGGTGGCCAGCGCGTGGCCTCCCGCCGCGAGCAGCACGCAGAGAACGGCGAACACGGCCGCGCGCAGGCTCCGCACCGCCATGGACGCACTCATGCCGGCAGATGGTGTCATGCCTGCGGGGGACCTCTCCCCGCGCCTGCGCACGATCATCACCGCCTTGGTACCCCCTGGTCGAACCCGCCCGCGCCCTACACGTCGGACGCGGGAGCTGTTCAGTCTCCTTACGGGTCGCACGCGGTAGCTGTTCAGTACCCTCCCTGCGCTCCCCGCTCTTCGGCCGCCCTGTATCGGCCTCCCGGCCCAATCGGTCCTGTGACAAGATCGCGGGATGCTACGACTAACCGACTTCATCATCGATTGCCCGGACACGATGAAGCTGGCAGCCTTCTACTCCGAGGTGACGGGGCTCCCGGTCAAGGACGGCAGTAACGGGAACTGGGCCGGTATCCAGTACGGCGAGGTCGAACTGGCCTTCATCCGGGTGGATGACTACCGCGCTCCGCAGTGGCCCGACAGCGAGCACCCCAAGCAGTTCCACCTCGACTTCGAAGTCGACGACATCGAGGCCGAACAGCGCCGCGTCCTGGCCCTCGGCGCGACTCTGCAGCGGGACTGCGTCGGCCCCGACGGCTACGGTTTCCGCGTCTACACCGACCCCATCGGCCACCCCTTCTGCCTCTGCCGCAACAAGGGTGTCGTCTGGACCGATCAAGGCATCCTCTGGCCCAAGCGCGACCAGTAGGCCGTGCTTCGCTGCACCCGCCCGACGACGGCCGAGCGCGTCATCGGCGCGCCCCGGACCGTGTCCTGAGTCCCGGTCGCCGAGGAAGGAGGGGACGGCACTTCGCCATTCGCCGGTGTGACCTCGTGCCGTCAGGGATACCTGCAGATCATGAGCGCGACGAGGACCGTACGGGAAGCGGACCGGCGGCTGACCCTGCGGGCGGCCTCCCGGATTCCGCCCGCCTTCGGCAAGGTGCTGTCGGCGGTGGAGGAGAGCGCGGAGAGCTCGAAGCTGTGGTGCTGCGCCGCCGCGTTGATGGCGGCCTGCGGCGGGTGGCGGGGTCGGAAGGCCGCCGCCGCGGGGCTGACGGCGCTCGCCGTCGCGCAGTTCGCCGCCAACGCGTTGTGCAAACAACTGGCCGACCGGCCCCGGCCGCCCAAGGAGTGGATCCCGCACGACGAGGTGGAGGACCGGCCCGACTCGTCGTCCTTCCCCTCCGGGCACACCGCCGCCGCCGTCGCCTTCACGGCAGCGGTCGCCCCCTCGCTGCCCGTGGCCGGCGCGTTGTGCGCGATCCCGGCCGCGCTGGTCGCCGTCGAGCGGGTGCAGAGCGGCGCCCACTACCCGACCGACGTCGCCGCCGGCGCCGTCATCGGGCTGGGCAGCGCCTGGTCGACACGGAACGCTCCGCGCCTGGCGCGCAGGCTCCGGCTTCGGTAGTGGGCGGACCGGCGGTGGCGGAATGCTAGGTCAGGGTGCGGGCCGCGGGCGTGCCGCTGCCGGGCGTCTCGGCCAGGGCGATGCGTGCCGTGATGCGCTTGCCGACCGCCTCCTGCTCGACGAAGAGGTCCTCGGTGACGGCCTTGACGATCTCCAGACCGTGCTGGCCGATGCGCCCGGGGTTGGCGGCCCGGGCCGCGGGAACGGTCGGGTCGCTGTCCCACACGACGACGTCCACTCTCCCCGCGGTGATGCGCAGTTCCATCAGCACGGGTCCGGGGGCGTACTTGCGTGCGTTGGTGACCAGTTCGCTGACCACGAGCTGAGTGAGATCCCTCACGCGCGCCGGCAGGGGGATGCGATGCTCGGAGTGGGCCCGGTCGAGGAAGGCCACGGCGTGGTGGCGGGCGTCGGCGATGCAGCCGTCGTCCGCGCCCAGTGCGTAGCCGGCCCGCATCAGATACTCCTGCGGACCGCTACAGCCGTCGTCGTCGGCATGGGATTCCACGCGTTCGCCCTCACTCCCCCGTTCACGTGCGCCGGTACCCACAACGGCGTCGTTCATGCCGGGGGTGTTGTTCAGCGCAGCCGCCCGGGTGCATGCCGCCGTGGCATTGGGGCAGAATTCCGCGCACGCCCGTTTTCCGGGGGCCAGCCTAAGCGCAGCCGAGGGGACAGTGACCGACAACCAGCAAATGGACCGGCCGGAACGGCTCTCCGTCCGGCCCGAAGTGGTCGACGGTATCCGTGTCGTGCGGGTGCGCGGCGAGATCGACCACGACGTCACGGATGTCCTCGGCCGGGCTCTGACGTCCGAGGACGGCGCTGTCCCGCCCCGGATCGTGGCCGACCTCAGCGGTGTGACCTTCATGGACTCCAGCGGGATCAACGTCCTGGTCGCCGCGCACCAGCGGGCGAGCGACGCTCAGGGGTGGCTGCGCATCGCCGGCGCGCAGGCGCCCGTCTCCCGTGTGCTGCACCTGGTCGGCATCGACATGCTCATCCCCTGCCGTCCCACCGTCGAGCAGGCCTTGCGGGGCTGACGGCCCCCACCGGTCCCGGTGCGGTGCGCTCTCGGTCACCGTCTAGGACCCGGTCTGGCTCCGGCCGCTCTGCGGCGGTTGCCGTGCCAGTCCAGTATCACGACCGTGGCGTCGTCCCGCAGACGGCCGTGGCAGGCCTCGATCACGGCGGCGGTCAGACTCTGGACGGCTTCGCGCGGGTGCAGCTCGCGCGTGTCGTGGACGACCGCGGCCAGGTCGGCGGCCGCGGCTCCGCGCTCCTGCATGCCGTCGGTGAGCAGGATCAGCCGGTCGCCGGGGAGCAGTTGCAGCTCCTGTTCGCGGTAGGAGGTGGGCGCCGCCACGCCGAACGGCAGGTTGACGGCGAGCCTGACCTCCTCGACGACGCCGTCGCGCAGCCGCAGCGGCCAGGGGTGACCGGCGTTGACCAGGTTGCACAGGCCGGTGTCGAGGTCGACGCAGAGCAACTGCCCGGTGGCCAGGCCGCGGCTGTGGGTCAGCAGGGCCTGGTGGGCGTGCTGGGCCTGCTTGAGCGCGTCACAGCCGCTGCGGCGGGACCGTCGCAGTGCGCCGACCAGCAGGGTGGCCAGCAGGGCCGAGTTCGTGTCGTGGCCCATGGCGTCGGTGATGGACAGGTGCAGGGTGTCGCGGTCGAGCGTGTAGTCGTAGGTGTCGCCACCGATGTCGTCGGCCGGGATCAGTCCGGCGGCCAGCGTGAACTGGTCGGCCTCGCAGCAGGGGGCCGAGGGCAGCAACTGGTGCTGGATCTCCGCGGCCAGGCTGGTATCGGTGGTGCGGCGGCCCAGGTGGTACAGGTCGGTGAAGCGGCGGTCGGTGACGATGATGTACGCCAGCGCGTGGGCCGCCTCGCGGACCTGCCGCAGCACGGTGTCGTGCGCGGTCTGCAGGGTCACCTCCAGTACGCCGATGCAGTCACCGCGGTTGGTGACCGGCGTGATGACGCGCTGCCCGCCCTGGCCGTCGGCTTCCACGTGCTGGCGTTGGCTGCGCAGGACTTCCTCGTAGACGCTGCCCTGCAGTTCGATCGGCCCGGCATCGTCGGCGACGTCGCCACCGGCCGCGGCGAGCCGCACCAGCCGCCGGCCGACGAGATCGGCGAACAGGAAGGACACGCCTTCGGCGCCGAACCGCTTCTGCAGATCATGTGCCACCACCTCGACGGACTCACCGGGCGGGGCCGCCTCGGCGGCGGCCAGCAATTCACCCAGTTCCAGATCTCCACCCACCACGACAACCTCCCATCGGCTGCCGCAACTTCTTCCCCGGATCTCCGCAACGTCACCTGATCTGCTCGTTCTGGCAGGTCGGCGGCGTCCCGCGACGCCGGGCCGGACGACGTGGGCGTGCCGTGGCGATCGGCTCGGCACGGGGCGGACAGGGCGCCGTCGGTCCTCCCCGGTCCGGCCCGGGCGTCAGCCGGCCGGGGCTTCGGGCTGCGACTCCTCGATCTTGCGCAGCAGGCCCAGCAGCGTCTCCCGCTCGGGCGCCGTCAGGCCCCCGAAGCATTCCCGGAGCACCGAGTCCGCGACGTCGTGGCCCGCGTTCAGCACCCGCTCCCCCTCGGCGGTGAGGTGGTGCTCGATGCGCCGCCCGTGTCCGGGGCGCCGCTCCACCAGTCCCTGTGCCACGAGTCGTCCCGCGAGCGTGCCGAACGCCTGCTCGGTCTGGAACGTCACCGCCGCCAGTCGGCGCGCGCTCGCCCCCGGCGTGCGGCCGATCGCCCTGAGGGCGTCCCACTGGGCGAGCGTGCTGCCGATCGACGCGAGGCGGCTGTCGAGCGCCCGGTGCTGGCGGTACTGGACGGCCTTCACGGCCCTTCCGAGGGTCTGCAGTTCAACGGCCATGTCCGCCAGGTTAGCACTCTGACTAAGCTTGCTTATATAAACATCCTTAGTTAGGGTCCCGGACATGACTCCGCAACTGACGCTCACCGCATCCGGCCCCGTCGCCGGCCGTCCCGTCCTCGTCCTGCACGGCGGCGGCGGCCCCTTCACCGTCGCCCCGATCGCCGAGCACTTCGCCGCGACCGCACACGCCCTGCTGGCCACTCATCCGGGCTGGAACGGCACTCCGCGAGCCGCCGGACTCACGACCGTGGGCGACCTCGCCGCCATGTACCTCGGCCTCCTGCGCGAACGGCGCCTGTCCGACGTCCTGGTGGTCGGCTCCTCCCTCGGCGGCTGGATCGGGGCCGAGTTGGCCGCAGCGGACACGGAGGGCCTGATCAGCGGACTCGTGCTGGTGAACGCGGTCGGCATCGAGGTCGACGGCGAGCCGGTGCGCGACTTCTTCGGCCTCGACGCGCGCGGCGTCGCCGAGCACGCCTACCACGACTCCGAGCGCTTCTACGTGGACCCGGCGACCTTCTCGACGGAGCGGGTCGCCGGCATCCGGACCGACATGGCGGCCCTGCGCCTCTTCTCCGGCGGCCCCGCCATGAGCGACCCCGCTCTGCGCGCCCGGCTCGCGGCCGTCACCGTCCCCACCCTCGTCGTGTGGGGCGAGAGCGACGGCATCGTGACCCCGGCCTACGGCAAGGAGTACGCGGCGTCGTTCCCGAACGCCCGCTTCGCCGCCGTGCCGGAAGCGGGCCACCTGCCCCACCTCGAACAGCCGGCGCGGACCTTCGCCCTGCTCGACGCCTTCGCCGCGGAGACCGGACGCGGCTGAGACCGGGCGCGGCCGACGTCGCGGTCGACGCACGGCGACACGTCGACGGCGGCCGATGCGGCGGCCAGGGCGTTCGTCAGCCGGTCAGCAGGCGTCGTACTTCCAGGCGTCGCCCTCCAGCGCCCACGGCTGCGACTTCTGGTCGAACTTCGGCAGCCCCGTCACCTTGTAGGTGGCACGGCCCGTCGTGCCGGACACCTGCGCCTGCACGTCGCTCACCGCGTGGTCCTCCCCGTAGTCGGCCGACGCCCGCTTGACGACGTCCGCGTACGCGCCCTTGGCGACCTTCTTCGCGCACCGGGTGGACAGCATGCTGTACGCGGTGTCCGCGTCGCCGGCGAAGTAGGCGGCGGTGTAGACGGCGACGGCGGCCTGGAGATCGTCGCCCTGGTGCGCCGCGGGGACGCTGACGGTGGGTTCGGCGACGGGGGCGCCCGAGTCGTTGGCGGCCGGTGCGGAGTCGTCGGACGTGGACGAGGAGCAGGCGGTGAGAGCGGCGAGGAGCAGTGCCCCGGTGGCGATGGTGGCGCGGTTGCGCATGATGTGTCCCCCCTGGACGTGATGCTTGAGGGAGCATGGTGCCACGACGGCCCGGGCGCGGACGCGGGGTGGAGCGGGATCGGCAAAGGGCTGTGACCAGGCCTTCACGGGGGCGTGACACGGGGGCGGATCCGGCTCGGCGCAGACCGGATCGGAGCGGCGATGCGCGGGCGGACCCGCGGCGTCGGCGTGGGGTGATCACTACGGCTCCCGGACCTCGCCGGCCGCCGCCGTCCGCCGACCGGCGGCTGTCGCCCGTCGCGCGCGAACGGCCGCCCGCGTTCACCCGGCCGGTACCGGCCTTCGGGGGAACTCCGCGTCCGCGCCGCGATCGCCGTATCGGCCGGTGGTACGGGCATGAGGTGTCCACACCCCCGGATCAGCCCGCCTCGCCGCCCGGACGCCGAAGCGGCGCGGATCCTCGTGTGCCGGGGCTGCTGCGGACGGCGGCCGGGTACGCCTGGCGGATCATCGCCGTCGGCATCGTCGTCCGCGTCGTCTTCTCGGTGCTCGGGCAGTTCCACCAGATCGCCGTCGCCGTGTTCCTGGGCCTGGTCATCACCGCGGTGCTGCGCCCCGTGGCCGACCTCCTCGCCCGGTTCATGCCCCGTGCTCTCGCGGTGGCCGCAGCGCTCGTCGGCGGCGTCGTCCTGGTCCTGGGTGTGCTGACGCTGGTGGGCAAGTCCGCGGCAGGTCAGCGCAGCGGCTTGCAGAAGGAGTTCGTGACGGGCGTCGACCGGATCGAGCGTCAGCTCGAAGGGCCTCCCTTCCGACTCCCGTCCCATGCGTTCGACGATCTCCGGTCCCGCATCGGTGACCTCCTGTCGAGCCACCGCTCGGCCTTGTTCAGCACGGCGCTCAGCGGTGCGAGCCGACTGGTCGAGGTGCTGACCGTGCTCGCCCTGTCCGTCTTCTGCTCCGTCTTCTTCACGCATTCCGGGGACCGGCAGTGGCAGTGGGTGTGCGATCAGCTCCCGGCCGGAGGGCGGCGGCACTTCACGGTGGCGGGCCGGGCCGCCTGGCGGACCTTCACCGGGTACACGCGCGGCATCCTGCTGGTGGCGGCGACCAACGCCGTCCTCGTGGGCGTCGCGCTGTTCGCTCTCGGGGTGCCGCTCGCCGTCCCGCTCGCGTTACTGGAGTTCCTGGCCGCCTTCGTCCCGCTGATCGGCTCGCCGATCGCCCTGGCGGTCGCGGCCGTGGTCGCCCTCGCGGCCAAGGGGGTCTTCATCGCTCTGCTGGTCGTGGTGCTGATCGTGGTCATCGGCCAGATCGAGGGCCACCTCCTGCATCCCCTCGTGATGAGCTGGGCGGTCCGGTTGCACCCGGTGGTGGTCGCGCTGGCCGTCGTCGGCGGAGCGGTCGCGGCCGGGGTCATCGGCGCCGTGGTCGCCGTGCCGCTGGTGGCCGTGGGCTGGTCCGTGTACCAGGCGCTGCGCGGTCCGACCGACGCGCCGGACTGACGGCGGCTCACCCCGGCCGGCCGGAGATCTTCCGCCGTCCGGTCGAGGACTCAATAAAAGAGACGTTTGTACGGGCGCGGATGGTGCACACGAAAGCTAACACCGTTCTTACAAGACGAAGCGGAGACGCATCATGGGCATCATCGCGTGGATCATCATCGGCCTGCTCGCCGGCGCCATCGCCAAGGCCTTGATGCCGGGCAAGGACCCCGGCGGCATCATCATCACCATGCTCATCGGCATCGCGGGCGGTCTCCTCGGCGGCTGGCTCGGCAAGGTGATCTTCGGCGTCGACTCCATCGACGGGTTCTTCGATCTCTCCACCTGGATCGCCGCGATCGTCGGATCCTTCATCCTGCTCGCCCTCTACCGCCTCGTCACCGGCAACCGGCACTCGCACCGCCACGCGTGACGCGCGGACGTCGCACGCTTTCGGGCACCTGGCCGGCTCCCCCCTGTTCGCAGGGCGGGAGCCGCCGCCGTGAACGGCCCTCGTCCCCGGCGTCCACGCGTCGTGCTCGTCGAGGCGCTGCCGTCGCCGGGCGAAGCGGAGCGCCGGATTCACCTGTCTGTGCGATCATTCGCCCGTGAACGCACCTTCCAGCCCTTCATCGGGCGTGTCTTCAGCCGAGCAGGACGCCAAGTCGCCTGGTTTCGCAGCCGAGTTCAAGGACGCGGTCACCCTGCGGGCCTTCGGGCTCGTCCTCGGGGGCCTGCTCGTGCAGCTCGCCTTCGTCGTGTCCTATGTCGGAGCCTTCCACTCCCCCACGCCGCACCGGATACCGGTCGCGGTCGTCGCGCCGCAGCAGGCGTCCGCGAAGATCGTCGCCCAGCTCGACGCCCTCGCCGGCGCCCCGGTCGACGCGACGGCGGCGCCGGACGCCGCGGCCGCCCGGCAGTGGGTCCTCACGAGGAAGGCGGACGCCGCCTTCCTCTTCGACGCCACCGGCGCCGAGGACACCCTCCTGGTCGCCTCCGCCGGCGGGCCGTCGGTGTCGCAGACCGCCACACAGATCGCGCAGAAGATCGAGACGGCGCAGAAACGTCAGATCACCGTCACCGACATCCGGCCCCCGAACGCCGGGGACGGGCGCGGCATGACCTCCTTCTATCTGGTGCTGGGCTGGGTGATCGGCGGCTATCTGACCGCGACGATCATGGGCATGGCGGCCGGTTCCCGGCCCGCCAACCGTCAGCGCACCCTGATCCGCCTGGCGGTGCTCGCGCTGTACGCGGCCGTGTCGGGAGTCGCCGGAGCGGCCGTCGTGGGACCCGTGTTCGACGCGCTCGACGGTCACTTCTGGGCCCTGAGCGGCATCGGCGCCCTGGTCGTCCTCGCCTCGGCCGCGACGGCGCTCGCCCTCCAGACGCTGCTGGGCCTCCTGGGCACCGGCGTGGTCATCCTGCTCTTCGTGGTGCTCGGCAACCCGAGCTCCGGGGGCGTGTACCCGGCGCCGCTGCTCCCCTCGTTCTGGAGCGCGATCGGACAGCTCCTGCCGCCGGGGGCCGGGACGACCCTGGTGCGCAACACGGTCTACTTCTCGGGCCACGCCGTCACCCCCGCGCTCTGGGTGCTCGGCGCGTACGCCGTGGGAGGGGTGGTTCTCGCCTGGGCGGCGTCCTGGCGCAACGAACGCCGGGCCGCCGCTCCCGCCGCCCCCTCCCCGCAACCCGAGACGCCGCCACAGGCCCTGCCGGCGGGCTGACGACCGCCGTACACGGCGACCGCGGGGCAGGGAACTCCTGCCGGGCGGACGTCACTTCGGGTCTTCCAGCTGCACGGGCCGGGTCCGCCCGTCCCGGAGTCCGACCGGGACGGGAACGCCGCGAACGTTCGGGCCCGGTGAAGTCGGTGTCCGGGTCTCGTGGTGGGACGCCGCGTGGGGCAGACTGCGCCCATGGGGGATGTGCTGAGCAACGGCCCGGAGCGACCGCCCTGGAGACCGCCGCGCCCACTGGTCGTCGTCTCCGCGTCCGTGGCCCTGTCCGCGGCGCTCGTGGCAGGCATCGTGGCCGCGGGCGGGTCCGCCGACAAGGGCCGCGCCGCGATCGGGAGTTCGCCGCCTGCGTCGCCGTCCGGCCACCCCTTTCCCGGCGGCCCGGACGCCGTCGTCGCAGCCGGGCAGACCCCCGGCCTGGTGATCGCGGGGCTGCCGCTGCCTCGGGACGCCACCCTGACCAGGCGGGACCGGACGGCGCACGCGGGACCCCGGACCGTGATCGTACGACGGGCGGACGGGTCGCTGGGCCGGCACGGCGCGGTGGTCACCTTCCCCGTGGCGGCGCCGTACGGCGGACGCCCGGTCCGGGTCGGCGACGTCCCGGGACGGGCCCGCGAGCGCGAGATCACCTGGCCCCTCGCGGGCGCGTACGCGCGCGTACGCGGGGATCTGCCGCAATCCGACCTGATCGCCGTCGCCGCGGCCACCGGCGTCGTCTCGGGCCGCCCCGCCGTCGACCCGCCGCCGGGGCTCTCCGTCGCCTCCGAGGAGGTCTCCCGACCGGTCCAGCTGCTCGAAACGCGGTACAGCTCGAAGGCGACCGGCGAATCCGAGGAACTGTCAGGGGGACTCACCTTCACCGGCGTCGCCCGGTGCGGCGGCCTCGAAGACGCGCTGTACGCCGCCCCCGTGCGCACGGCAGGGACCGTGCACGGCAAGCCCGCGGTCGTCACGTCCGCGCTCGGCGGCAACGGCGCGCTGGTCTGGGAGCCGGCCCCCGGCGTCGTGGCGTACGTCGGCTACAGCGGAGCGTCCCTGGACGACGGCGCCGTCGCCGCGCTGCGCCGCCTGGCCGCGCGGACCCGTCTGCTGACTCCCGGACAATGGCGGGCCACCGCGCCCGCCACGAGCGACCAGAGCAACGACCTCGACCCGTCCGCCTGAGTCGGTCCCGACGAGCCCCCGCCCCGATCGGATCGTTGCGGACGCCGAGCGAAGTGGCCCTGTACGGCGGGGAGTTGACGGCGCGGCGGGGAGGGGCGCGACGGGCGGGGACAGCGCTGCGGCGCACAGCGGACATGATTCAATGACCGCATGGTGAAGGACCGTACATTCCTCGGACCACTGGAACTGAGTGACGGCCGTTGGGGGGTCGGGGACGCCGCGAAACCGGGCGCCCACTGGGTGGAGTTCCGCCCCGACGGGCTCTACCAGCACGAGCCGGACAGCGAGGGACGGTCGGTCCCGTGGTCCAGGATCATGACCGGGGTCTGGATCACCTGGGGCAAACACTCCTGGAACATCAACAGCAGAGGCGTGTACACGCCGAAGGGAACGGTCGCCACGCGCGACGGCGGCTGGCTGCGCATGACACTGCGCCAGCCGCACGAGGACTGCCTGCTGCGCTTCGACCAGCACGAGCGCCCGTACCGGGCGGTGGACGCCCTCCGGCTGGAGTACCTGCTGCGGCAGCTCGTCGACGAGGGCAAGCTCCATCTCCTCGGCGACCCGGAATGGGTGGGCCGTGCCGTGGCGCACCTGGCCGGCGGAAAGAACCGCTGGGTCACAACCCGTTCGCTGCGGCGGGCGGCGAGGGAGGCCGTGGCAGCGGCCGGCCCGAGCGCCTCCTGACGCCACGGTCCCGCTCCCGCAGACCGACACCGGCCCGCATGGCCCGGGGCGCGGTGTCGGTTCGAGGACGACGCGTACGGCGCCCTGGAGCGGCGGCGGAGGCACGGCCGCGGGCGCACGACGCCCGGTACGGCGAGTGAGTGTGGATGCGGCGCCGCCGACGACGCCCGCGCGGCGGACGTCCGGGCGCCTGCTCGTCGGCCGTCCGCGCGCCGGCCGCTGGTAAACTGGGGGCACGCTTCGACACCGCCGGGGCCCGTACCGAGGGGTACGGGCCCCGGCGCGTTCCGGGCGTCAGACCAGGAAGGCTCCCCATGAACGCGCAGCTGCCGGAATCCGGACTCCCGCAGGCCGGCAGGCTCCGCCGGACGACGGCTTCGAAGGACGACCTGTCCACGCCGCAGGCGGTGTCCCCCGGCCTGCCGCCGGCCGCCTCCTTCGACGCACTCGGGCTGCCCCCGGCTCTGGTGGAGACGATGACCGGCCTCGGCGTGACGGAGCCCTTCCCCGTCCAGGCGGCGACCCTGCCGAACGCGCTGGCCGGCCGTGACGTCCTCGGGCGGGCGCGGACCGGCTCCGGCAAGACGCTCGCCTTCGGTCTGGCGCTGCTCGCGCGGACGGCGGGCGCGCGAGCGGAGGCGAAGCGGCCGCTCGCGCTGGTGCTGGTGCCCACCCGGGAACTCGCGCAGCAGGTCGGCGAGGCGCTGGCGCCGTACGCGCAGACGCTGAACGTGAGGCTGGCGACGGTGGTCGGCGGTCTGTCCATCAACCGTCAGCAGGCCCAGCTGCGGGCCGGCGTCGAAGTGCTCATCGCCACCCCGGGTCGGCTGACCGACCTGGTGTCGCGCCGGGACTGCCTGCTGAACCAGGTGCGGATCACGGTCCTGGACGAGGCCGACCAGATGTGCGACCTGGGATTCCTGCCGCAGGTCTCGGAGCTTCTGGACCAGGTCCGCGCCGACGGGCAGCGGCTGCTGTTCTCGGCCACGCTCGACCGCAACGTCGACCAGCTGGTCCGCGACCACCTGCACGACCCGGTCGTCGTGTCGGTCGACCGGATCGCGGGCTCGGTCGCCACGATGGACCACCACGTCCTGAACGTTCACGCGGCCGACAAGTACGCCACCGCGACCGAGATCGCCGCGCGGGACGGCAGGGTGCTGATGTTCCTGGACACCAAGGCCGGCGTGGACCAGTTCACGCGCCATCTGCGGGCGGCCGGCGTCCGGGCCGCCGCCCTGCACAGCGGGAAGTCGCAGCCGCAGCGCACGCACACGCTCGCCCGCTTCAAGGAGGGCGACATCACCGTGCTGGTGGCCACGAACGTCGCGGCGCGGGGCATCCACATCGAGGCGCTCGACCTCGTCGTCAACGTGGACCCGCCGGCCGACGCCAAGGACTATCTGCACCGTGGCGGGCGCACGGCCCGCGCCGGGGAGTCCGGGCGCGTGGTCACCCTGGTCACCCCCGACCAGCGGCGCGACGTGAACCGGATGATGTCCGAGGCCGGAATCCGGCCCACGGTCACACAGGTGCGCTCGGGCGAGGAGAAGCTCAGCGCCATCACCGGGGCGAAGCGACCGCCGACCGGAACGAAGAGCGGTGGCGGCAACGCCCCTTTCCGCGGCATCGGCACCCGTCCGGGCCGCCCCGCCAAGGAGTCCCGCAAGGCCGCCGAGGCCCGCAAAGCGGCGGAAGCCCGTGCCGCGGCCCGGGTGCGCAAGGGCCGCTGACGCCGGGCGGACGGCCCTCCCCCGTGGGGCCGCCGGCACGGCCCGCCGACGTGAGTCCGGCGGACCGTGCCCGAATGCCGTGCCCGGATGCGGGTCAGCTGATGAAGGAGCCCGGCGCGCAGGCGCTCGCCGCCACCCACACGTGCGAGCGGATGTTGTTGTTCATGTTGTGCACGCCGTCGGTGAACTTGGAGCGGCTCAGGTCGTCCACGAAGAGCTCGCCCGGCTTGAGGCAGCCGTAGGCGTGGTCGTCGTACCCCTTCAGGTAGTAGAAGGCGACGACGTCCTTGCCGCCCACGTAGCCGCTGTTCATGACGGACGACGCGGCGTCGCCGTCGGAGCCCTGGAAGGGGCCGACCGCGTCCTGCCAGTCGGAGTCGTTGCCGGGCGTGACGCCGAGGAGGGTGCCGCCGCAGTCGGTGCCGTCCCAGGCGCGCACGTTGCCGTCGCGGCCGTGGCTGTTCCAGTTGGCGTTGCAGCCGGGGCCCGCGTGGGCGGTGGCCGGGAGGGCGATGCCGAGCGCGGCGAGACCCAGCGTGGCGAGGGAGATGGTCAGTTTGCGCATGACGGACGTCCTGTTCTGCCTCGTCGGAGGCGTGGTGAAAGTGATGAAGGTGATGAGAGGGAATCGCCGCGAAGGTCGTCGCGGAGCGTGATCCGTGGCACGAGGGCCCGGAAGACCGGGGAGGCCGGGGCGCGGCCCCCGCGCCTCAGCTGATGAAGGAGCCGGGCGCGCAGGCGCTCTCCCTCACCCAGGTGTGCGACACGATGCTGTCGTTCATGGTGTGGCCGTTGGTGAACCGGTTGCGCGTCAGGTCGTCCACGTAGAGCTCGCCGGGCTTGAGGCAGCCGTATCCCGTGTCGAGGTAGTTGAGGCGGAAGTAGAAGGCGACCACGTCCTTGCCGCCGACGTACCCGCTGTTCATGACGGAGGAGGCGGCGTCGCCGTCGTTGCCCTGGAAGGGGCCTGTCGTGTCCCACCAGTCCGGGTCGCTGCCGGGGGTCACGCCCAGGAGCTCGCCCTGGCAGTTGATGTCCCGCCAGGCCCGCACGTTGCCGTCGCGGCCGTGGCTGTTCCAGTTGGCGTCGCAGGCCGCGCTCGCCTGGGCGGTCGCGGGAAGGGCGACGCCCAGAGCCGTGAGAGCCAGGGTGGCCAGTCCGAGCGTGGCGAGGGAGGCGGTCGGTTTGCGCATGTCGGATTTCCTGTTCTGCCTGATCGGGAGGGTGCCGGCGGTGAGCCGGGACAGGAGCGGGCTGGAAGCCGGTTCAGCAGGGGCGGCGAGCCGGGTCAGGTGCGGGCGGTGACGATCCGCTCGGCGCGGGTGAGCGCGAGCCGCTTCGTCCGTGTGTAGGCGTCGAGGGCTTTGCCGTACCTGCCGGTGAGTTCGGCGACGTAGTGCGCCTCTCGGCGTTGGCCGATCGAGCGGAGGGAGGCGGTGCGGGCGCAGGTGGCGTCGGCGACCGCGATACGGGTCTCGGTCGCGAAGGCACGAGCCTCCTCGGCCGGGCTCTGCTGTGCGCTGTGCTCGCGGGTCGCCTGGCGGGCCTCGGCCGGGTCGGCGTAGGGGTGGCCGGCATCCCGCATACAGCGCGACCATGCGCGCACCGCGCGGGTGAACTGCCCGTCCTTCAGCAGCTTGTCCACGTACAGGGGGCGGAGGTTGCTGACGGTCGTGTCGGCCGCGAACCACTTCGCCGGGTCGCCGTACAGCGTCTTCTCGGCCTCGCCGGTGCATCCGCCGGACGGCTTGGTGATCGTGCCGCCGGTGGGCGCCTCGGCCCTCAGGAGCTCGGCCTCGCGGCCGCCGTCCATCGCGGCGTCGTAGGCGCGCTGCCGGTCCGCGGAAAGGGCCTTGCGGTAGGCGATGTTGGGGTTTCCGAGGCGGGCTCGGTCCTCCTTGGACAGGATCCGGCTGCCGTAGCCGTAGGTGCGCGCCCAGTGCACGTCGTCCTGGACATAGCCGAGGGGGCGGCTTTCGGCCAGGCTCAGCCGCTGCTCGTCCCAGAAGCGGAATCCGTGCGCCTTCATGCACTGCGTGATGAGGTGCTGTTCGGCGTCGGAGATCCGCAGATCCTCGGCCCAGCTGAGTTCCGGCCGCGCCGCGGAGGCTTCGGCGACGGCGGCCCGCGAGGTGCGGGCGGCCGTGTCGCCGTCCGCCGTGCAGGCGGTCAGGGCGAGGGAGGCGACGGCCGCGACCACGGACATCGTGGCGGTCACGCGCCGTGGCAGGCGCCCCGGCAGGCGTGCCGGTCGTGCCGGGCGCGAGGCCGTGGACGGTGCGGTCGCGGTGGTGTCGGCGACGGTGTTCACGGTCGGCCGGCGGGCGGCGTCGGTGCGCTTCATCGGCTCCCTCCCGGAGACGGATCGAACGGAGAGCGGTGGAAAACGGAAGCTGATCGAGCAGGGGCACGATCGAGCGAGGCGGTGCTTTCGAGCCGTTGACGCTCTCGGCGGCGCGTTCGTATGACGCCGGATCCGAACGGTTTTTCCGGGCCGGCGGACTCATACGAACGCCGTCCGCGCACCGTCCCTCGGACGAGCCACCCGTCTCGCGCCCACCGGATCCAGCCAAGTGCCGTCACGGGCGGGGGTTGACGGGCCGCGGTGTCCGCCCCGGCGCCCGGCGCGCGCGAGGAGGTGTCCGCTGCGGGGCACCGGCCGGATCCGGCCAGGCGGCCCGGCGCCCGGCGTCCCGCGAACGACGTCCGCCGATATCGTTGGCGCGCTCCGCGGTGCGGGAACGGTACAGCGATCGGGGACTCATGTTCGAGGTACGTCTACTCGGTCCGGTCGAGGTGTGGGAAGGGGACCGGCGGGCCCCGCTCGGTGGGGTCAGGCCGCTGGCCGTGCTGTCCGCGCTCGTCGTGCACCTCGGCCAGGTGCTCTCCACCGAACGGCTCGTGGACTTCGTCTGGGACGAGCAGGCTCCCGCGACCGCCGCCGCCCTGGTCGCCACGCATGTCTCCGCCGTCCGCCGTGCGCTGGCCCGCGTGGGCGGCGCCGAGACGATCCGGACCAGGCCGCCCGGCTATCTCGCCGAACTCGGCCCCTCCCAGGTCGACGCCCGCCGGTTCGAGCAACTGCTCACGGCGGGCCGGGCGTCGGCCGCGGGCGGCCGTCCGGAAGAGGCCGCCGACCTGCTGGCCTCGGCGCTGGGACTGTGGCGCGGGCAGGAGGCCCTCGAAGGCCTCGGCCAGTCGTTCGCCCGGATCGAGGCGGCACGGCTCGCGGAACTGCGCCTCGTCGCGCAGGAGGAGTCCTTCGGACTGCATCTGACGCTCGGACGGGCGGACCGGACGATCGCACCGCTTCTCGCGCACGTCGCCGCCCACCCCCTCAGGGAGCGGCCGCGCGGCCAGTTGATGACGGCGCTGTTCCGCACCGGCAGGGTCTCCGACGCGCTGCGCACGTACCAGGAGGGCCGCGCTGCACTGCGCGACGAACTGGGCATCGACGCCGGTCCCGAACTGCGGGCGCTGCACAAGGCGGTGCTGACCAACGACAGCACGCTGCTGGGCACGGAAGCCCGCTCGCCCGCCCCGCAGCCGGCCGGGCCCGCGAAGGCGCGGCAGGCAGCCGGTCCCCCCGGCACGCTCCCCGGGCAGACGGTGCGCCCGGCCCCCGCGCCCTCCCATCTCCCGCCCGACATCGCCGACTTCGTCGGTCGTACGCAGCAGATCCAGTGGGCCGACGCGCTGTTGCGCGAGGTCGACGACACCGAGCGCACCGCGCCGCCGATCGGCGTGCTCTCGGGGCGCTCCGGTACCGGCAAGACCGCGCTGGCCGTGCACGTCGGTCACCGCACGGCCGAACTCTTCCCCGACGGACGGCTGTTCATAGACCTGCGGGCCGCCGACACCGCGCCGCTTCAGCCGGCCGACGCGCTCGCCCGGCTGCTGCGGGCCATGGGCGTCGACCCCAAGACGCTGCCCGGTTCCGCCGAGGAGCTCACGGGCCTGTACCGCACGCACATCGGGCACCGGCGCATCCTGCTGATCCTCGACAACGCGGCCGGCGAGGCGCACGTACGGCCCCTGCTGCCGCCGGGGCCCGGCTCGGCGGTGCTCGTGACGAGCCGCCGTCGGCTGGTGGCCCTGGAGGGCGCGGCCCACCTGGACCTGACCGTGCCGGACGGGGAGGAGGCGCTGGAACTCCTGCGGCGCGTGGCCGGTCGGGAGCGCACCGGCGCGCAACCCGAGCGGGCGGCCGAGATCGTCGCGCTGTGCGGCCGGCTGCCGCTGGCCGTGCGCATCGCCGGAGCCCGGCTGGCCGCCCGCCCGCACTGGGCGCCGGGACAGCTCGCGGGGCGGCTGCGCGACGAACGCCGCCGGCTGAACGAACTGCGCGCCGGGGATCTGGAGTTGCGCACCAGCCTGGAGCTCGGTTACGCCGACCTCGACCCGCAGGAGCGCCGGGCGCTGCGCCGTCTCGCCCTGCTCGACCTGCCCGACTTCGCGGGGTGGATCGCCGCTCCCCTGCTGGACATCGACACCGAGGACGCCGAGGAGGCGGTGGAGCGGCTGGTGGACTGCCACTTCATCGACGTCATCGGCGTGGACGACACGGGCCGCAACCGCTACCGCATCCACGACCTGGCCCGTGAACACGCCCGTGAGCGCTGTCTGTCCGAGGAGAGCGCGGAGCAGCGCGAGGCGGCCGTGCTGCGGCTGGTGGGCTGCTGGCTGGGGCTCGCCAGGAAGGCGGCCGCGCGCGGCCCGGGCGGCGCGGTCAGGTACTTCCCGCAGCCGGCGACCGTGCACCCCCTGGACGCGGACACCGAGGCGTCGTTGCTGGAGCGGCCGGCGGCGTGGTTCGCCGCCGAACAGGCCTCGCTGCTGGCGGCGGTGGAGTACTGCGCCGCCAACGGGCTGGACCGGCCCGCGCGCGACCTGGCCGGGGCCCTGATCGCGAGTTCGGCCGCGCTGTACAACCAGTTCGACGCCTGGTCCCGGTCGCACGCCGCGGCCATCGCGGCGGTGCGTCGCAGCGGGGACGGCGAGGGTGAGGCATGGCTGCTCAACGGCCTGGGCCAACTCTGTTACGAGCAGGACGAGTTCGAGGAGTCGTACGCGCGGTTCAGCGAAGCCCTGCGCCTGTTCGAGGAGCGCGGGGGTCCCTCGCAGGGGGCGGCGGTGGCGCTGGCGGGGATGGGCACGGCCCGGCGTGAACAGGCCCGGTACACCGAGGCGCTGGGGTTGCTCGACGCGGCGCTCGACCGGTACGGGCCGGACGCCGAGCGCGGCGCTCTGGCCCGCGTGCTGTACGGCATCGGCTACGTGCACCGGGAGCAGGGAGACGGTCCGCGGGCCTGGGACGCCCTGACCCGGGCGCTGGAGCTGTACCGCGCGCAGGCCGACCGGCACGGCGAGGCGCTCACGCTGCGTTCGCTGGCTCTGTGTCACCGGGCGGAGGGTGCGCTGGAGCGGGCCGAACCGCTGTTGCACGACGCGCTGCGCATCTTCACGGGCCTGCGGGACACGTTCGGTGTGATGTACGCCGAACAGTCGCTGGCCAAGGTGGAGTTGCGGCAGGGCCGGCTGGAGGAGGCGGCCGCCCGGCTGGGCCGGTGTCTTGAGGTGGCGCACGAGCGACAGGACCGGTTCGGCGAGGCGCTGGTGCTGCGCACCCTCGGCGAACGGCACCTGGCGGCCGGCGAACCCGACCGCGCCCGGGAGCCGTTGGAGCGGGCGCTGGCGGGCTGGGAGGCGCTGCGGCTGCCGCTGTGGCGGGCGCGCACGGTCCGGGATCTGGCGCAGGTGTGGGCGGCGGACGGGGACGAGGCCCGCGCGCGGGCGGCCCGGTCCGAGGCGATCGCGGTCTTCCGGGAGTTGGGCTGCCGTGAGGCGCGGGAGCGGGCCGTCGACGCGCGGTAGCCCGACCCCGCTGCAGAAGGCCTGGTCGAGTGCTTGCAGGCAACCTGCAGAGCATTTGCAGCGGCCGGGGGGACTCTTCTCCCGTGACAGACATCATCACGCTCTCCGACCCTCGGGTCGCCGCCGTCGCGGAGGACGAATGCGGTGAGCCGCTCGTCGACCTGCGCGGCAGCGGCGGCCTGCGGCTCGACCACCGGCAGGCCGACGCCGACGGCAGCTACGCCCATCTGAGGTCGGGCGCGCTGCGGCGGCTCGTCCGGGCGCAGCGCATGCTGCCGGCCGGTGTGCGGTTCCTGGTGGTGGAGGGCTACCGGCCGCCGGACCTCCAGCGGCGCTACTTCGATCAGTACGCGGCGACGATGCGTCGGGCACATCCGGACGCGGCGCCCGAGCGGATCCGGGAGCTGGCGAGCGCCTACATCTCTCCTCCGGAGGTGGCGCCGCACGTCAGCGGCGGGGCCGTCGACCTGACGCTGTGCGACCGGGAGGGCCGTGAACTGCCGCTGGGCACCGAGGTCAACGCGACTCCGGAGGAGAGCGCGGGCGCCTGTCGCACCGGGGCTCCCGGCATCGCCGCCGAGGCGCGTGCGAACCGGGCGCTGATGGCCCGGGCCCTCACGGCGTCGGGGTTCGTCAACTACCCGACCGAATGGTGGCACTGGTCCTACGGCGACCGGTACTGGGCCCTGCTGCTCAGCGCCCCGGCCGCCCGATACGGCCCCGCCGCCCGGCCCTGCTCGACGGCCTGACCACCGCGGGCATCACTCGGCCGAGCACGACACATCCGACCGACGGGGAGAAGAAGTGGAGTTCAGCAACGCCTCCTGTCCGCCGCCACCGTGCGCGGACGACGAGGGAATGAGTCCGGGAGAGTTCGACGCCTCCTTCACGGCCGACATGCCGCGGCTGCGCAGACGGCTCATGGCCCTGACGGGGAATCCGCACGACGCCGACGACCTGCTCCAGGAGACGTATCTGCGGCTCTCCCGGCGAGCCCGCGCCCGGAGCCTGACCCAGCAGCAGCATCCGTACGCCTACACGTGCGCCGTGGCGGCCAACCTGCTGCGCGACTCCTGGACCCGGCCCTCCCGGCGGGAGCACACCACCGACCGGCTGCCCGAGTCCGGCTGGGACGGCGGACTCGGCGGCTACGAGGCGTCCGCCACCGCGCTCGCGCTGCTGAAGGTGCTGTCCGAAAAGGAGGCCGCCGCGGTGATTCTCGTGGATCTGGAAGGCCTCAGCCACGACACTGCCGCGGAGCGGCTCGGCGCGCACCGCGGCACCGTTCAGCGCAACCGCATGCGCGGCCTCGCCAAGATGCGCGCAGCACTCCTCCTCTAGCCCGCGTGTCGCATCCCACGGGGGTGGGTGCGACACGCCCGTTCTCTCCGCCGTCACCGCAGACGCCGGTGACGTCACGTCGACGAAGGAAGAGTTCCTTGAAGATCACCAGCACGCGCCGCCGGACCAGCGGCGCGATCCTGGGCGCCTCGGTTCTGGCCCTCTCCGCGTTCTTCTCCGCCCCGGCCCACGCCGCGCCCGAGGCCTCCTGCGGTGTCCTCGCGCCGGGGGCGACGGCCACGGCGCAGGCCGCCGTGGCCGCGGCCTGTTCGCAGATCGGCGTCTGGTACAGCTGGGGCGGCGGCCACGGCGCCACGCCGGGCGCCACCTACGGCTACTACGACGGCTCCGACCCCGACAGCGCGCACGACAACGAGCGCAAGGGCTTCGACTGTTCCGGCCTGATGCGCTACGCGTACTACCAGGCGACCGGCAAGGACCTGCTCAACGGCACGGCCAACGACCAGTTCCACAGCTCGCAGGCGTCCGCCCGCTTCTCCGCCGCGCAGGGCACCGCGCCGCTGCTGCCGGGCGACCTGATGTTCTGGGGCGCCGGGCACGTCCACCACGTCGCCATGTACCTGGGGGGCGGGCAGATGGTCGAGGCGTACGAGTCGGGCACGCACATCCGGGTCGCGCCGGTCCGTACCGGCGGCGACTACGCCGGGGCGGTCCGGATCAACGGGTCGGGCACCCCGACCCCGCCGCCCGCGGACGGCGGCACGACCTTCGAGACCTGGGGGACGGGTGTGCGCACCCACTCGACGCCGAGCGTGAACTCCTCGGTGGTGGACACCTTCGCCGGACCGACGCAGGTGTCGGTGCAGTGCCAGGAGCACGCGGAGAAGGTGTCCGCCGAGGGCTACACCAACGACATCTGGTCCAAACTGGCCGACGGCTCGTGGCTGACCAACATCTACATCAAGGGGCCGGCCGAGCTGCCCGGCATCCCGGACTGCGGCGGCAGCAGCACTCCGCCGCCGACCGGTGGCAGCAAGGCGCACCAGACCTGGGGCACCGGGGTGCGCACCCACAGCGAGCCGAACGTCAACGCCGCGGTCGTCGGCTACTTCGCGCAGCCGACCACGATCAACGTGGTGTGCCAGGCGCATGCCCAGGAGGTGACGGCGGAGGGGTACACCAACGACGCCTGGTCGAAGCTGACCGACGGCTCCTGGCTGACCAACATCTACATCAAGGGCCCGGCCTGGCTCTCCGACGTCCCCACCTGCTGAGGTCGCGCCCTCCGCGTGCGCCCGCGGGTCTCCTCGGGGACCTGCGGGCGCGCGGCACGAACCACGTCGGCGGACGTCCGGCGCGGCACCGTGGGTCGGAAGGCCGCAGGGCCGATCGGCTCAGGCTCGGCGCGCCTCGGGCGTCCGGGCGGCCGCTGGTGAAGGATCGCCGGGGCGGCGGCCCGGGAGGGGCTCCGCCGGACCGTCCCACCGCGTGAAGAGGCCCGCCATGCCCCTGTTCGACACCCCCCTGTTCGACACCCCGCCGTTCGACGACCGCCTGGACGGCGATCCGCCGTCGGCGCCGCTCGCGGGCCGGTCCCGCGGGCAGGTCAGGATCGACGGCGGCCCACGGTCCATGCCATGACGGCCGCTCGGCACGGGGCCGCGGCGGGCGACGGCCGTTACGGCGAGGCCGTCTTCCGGCCGGAGCAGGCGGGCGAGGGCGAGCGCATCGACTTCGGCGCGCTCGCCTACGACGACATCACCATGGCTCGGCTGCGGGCACTCGGGGTCGGCCCGGGCATGCGCTGCCTGGACGTGGGCGCCGGCACCGGCACGGTCTCCCGGCGGCTGCTGGAGGAGGCCGGAGTGGCGAGCGTGCTCGCCGTGGACCGCGACACACGCTTCCTCGACGCACGGCCGACGCCCGGGCTCGACGTGCTGGAGGCCGACATCACCGACCCGCGGTCCGTGCCGGGCCGGTTCTCGCTCGTCCACGCCCGTTTCGTGCTGATGCATCTGCCCGCTCGTGAACGCCTGCTCGGCACGCTGGCCGAACTCGTCGCGCCCGGCGGTCTGTTGGTGCTCAGCGACGCGGTGGACCTCACGAGCGACCTCACGCCCGCCACGCCGTACGGCACGGCGATGCGGGCGATGTGGCAGGGCCTGCGGACCACCATCGGCACGGACGTCTCCTGGGTGTTGTCGTACCCGCGGCTGCTGCGCGGGGCGGGGCTGGTGTCCGTCGCCGCCGAGGTCCATGTGCCGCCGCTGACACCGGGCAGTCCCCTCAGCCGCTTCTGGGCGGACACCTGGGAGCGCAGCAGGACGGCGATGGTCGCGACCGGCCTGATCGACGACGCGGGCGTGGACGAGGCGGTCCGCTACCTGGACTCCGACGACTGCGCCGCGTTGTCGGCCGGCATGTTCACCGCCTGGGGACGCAAACCGCAGGAGACCCTGTGAGGAGGGGCTGTCGCGCCGTACCGCACGCCTCGTCGGCCGGCGGCCGGACCGCTGCGCACGGCCGGCGGCGGCGCGCACGGCGTGCACGTCGCTCAGGCGTCGGCTTCGGCGTTCGCGACGGGGTCGCCGCGGTCGGGGCCGTGCCAGTCCAGGCAGAGGACGGTGGCGTCGTCCTTCACGTGGCCGCGGCAGGCCAGCGTGACCTCCTGGACCAGTGTGCGCACCACCTCGCGCGGGTGCTCGGACGCCGTGTCGCGCAGGAGGGCGGGCAGGTCGACCGCTTCCGCCTGGCGTTCCTGCATGCCGTCGGTGTAGAGCAGGAGACGGTCGCCGGGGCGCAGGTCGACGTCCTGCGTCGGATACAGGCCCTGACCGACGACGCCGAAGGGCAGGTTCACGGTCAGGCGCAGTCGCTCGACCGTGCCGTCGCGCAGCCGCAGCGGCCAGGGGTGGCCGGCGTTGACGAGCTGCGCGCCGGTGCCGTCCAGAGCGATGCGCAGCAACTGCCCGGTGGCGAAGGTCCGTCGGCCGTGGTCGAGGAGTGCCTGGTGGGTCTGGCGGGCCTGTTCGGCGAGGTCGACCCCGGCGCGCCTCGCGCCGCGCGAGGCGTTCACCAGGAGGGTGGCCATGAGCGAGGCGTCGACGTCATGACCCATGGCGTCGGTGATGGACAGGTGCAGGGACTCCTGGTCGAGGGAGTAGTCGTAGGTGTCGCCGGCGATGTCGGAGGCGGGGACCAGGGCGCCCGCGAGGGCGAACTCGGCGGCCTCGCAGGACGGGGCCGAGGGCAGCAGCTGACGTTGGATCTCGGCGGCCAGGCTCACGGTGGTGGTGCGGTTGCCCCAGTGGTAGAGGTCGGTGAACCGCCGGTCGGTGACGATGATGTACGCCAGCGCGTGCGCGACCTCCTCCACCTGCTCCAGGACGTCCTCCGTGACCTCGGTGAGGAACAGCTCCAGCACGCCGATGACGTCGCCGCGGTTCGTGACGGGGGCGAGCACCCGCTGCCCCTGGTCGCCCTGCGGCGCACACATCGGCTTCTGGGTGCGCAGGACGTCGTCGTAGACGCTGCTGCCGGCGAGGGGGACCTGACCGGTGCGCTGCCCGTCCTGTCCGGCCGTCCTGTCGCTGACCCGCAGCAGGCGTCGGCCGACGACGTCGAGGAAGAGGAACGACACGTAGCGCGCGCCGAACCGGTCGCGCAGGTTGCGCGCCACGACGTCGAGGGAGCCCACCGGAGCGGCGTCCTCCGCAGCGGCGAGCACCTCTGCGAGTCCGATTCGGTCACGTGTCACTTCCGCCTCCTGGGTCACGGACTCTCCTTCCCGCGGACGGCCGTGCCTCACGCCCGTGAGGGAGAAGTCACGGGCTCGACGAGTACGGGACGTGTCTGCTCCGTCCTGCGGCGACGCCACTTGATAGGCAAGTGAGCACTTGCCTATCATGGGCGCCATGGCGGAGGACGTCTTCAAGGCGCTGGCCGACCCCACCCGTCGGCGCATCCTCGACGAGTTGGTGGAGCGCGACGGGCAGACACTGTTCGAGATCTGCTCACGACTGACGACCAGGCACGGCCTCGGACTGTCCCGCCAGGCCGTCAGCCAGCATCTGGCCGTCCTCGAATCGGCGGGCCTCGTGGTCTCCCGGCGCGAGGGCCGCTACAAGTTCCACGACCTGAACACCGAACCCCTTGAGCGCATCGCGACCCGGTGGCTCAGGCCCGACCCACGGGAGAGCACCCCATGAGGATCCACCTTTCCAGCGTCTTCGTGGACGACCAGGAGACGGCGCTGCGTTTCTACACGGACGTGCTGGGCTTCGTGAAGAAGCACGACGTGCCCCTCGGCGAGCACCGATGGCTGACCGTGGTGTCGCCGGAGGATCCAGAAGGCACCGAGCTGCTGCTCGAACCCTCCGGCCACCCCGCCGTGCGTCCATACAAGACCGCGTTGGTCGAGGACGGCATCCCCGCCACCTCCTTCGCCGTGGACGACGTACGGGCGGAGTTCGACCGGCTGCGCGGGCTCGGGGTGCGCTTCACCCAGGAGCCGCTGGAGATGGGCCCGGTCACCACCGCGGTCCTGGACGACACCTGCGGCAACCTGATCCAGCTGGTGCACAGCGCGTAGCCCGCCGAGGGAGGTCGGGGCCGGACCGACCGGCCGTCGCCGCAAGCGACACGAAGACGGGGCGTGTGCGGCAGCCTGCCGCCGACGGCACAGGGGCCCGGCGTTCGCGCCGGTCAGGACGCCGCGGTCCGCTCGGCCAGTTTCTGGAACTCGCCGAGGTCGTAGTTGGCCAGGACCGAGTCGAGGTTGGTGAGCGCGCCGAGATGCTCGACGAACCCCTTGGGGTCGTATGCGATCTGCACCGTCACGCGGCTCGTGGTGTCGCTCAGCCGGTGGAAGGTGACCACGCCCGCATGGTCGACGCCCTCCACGGTGTGCCAGGCGATGCGCTCCTGCGGGACGACCTCGGCCAGTTCGGCCACGAAGTTCTTGTCGACGCCGGGCAGTTGGAGCTGCCAGGCGAAACGGCGGTCGTCCAGCCGTTCCACCAGACGCACATGGCTCAGGAAGGACGGCCACCGTGTCACATCGCTCCACAGCCCCCAGGCGACGCTGACGGGGGCTTCGACATCGACGGTCTCCACGAGGGACGCGGACATGAGCACCTCTCCCGGTCGGGTTCGGGGAGGGTCCCCGAAACTGGCGGTGTGCGGAGCGGATACCCGCGCCGACGCGGCGCACACGGCGGGACCGGGGCCCGGCGGGCGCCGAGGCCGGCGCCCGCCGACGGATCAGGGCGAGGCGGAGGTCGTCGAGGCCGTGGGATGCGGCGGGCCGTCCTGAGCGCGCAGTTGGTCGTTGATGCGCTGAGCCTCTTCGAGCTGGTCCTCAAGGATGACGATGCGGCAGGCCGCCTCGATCGGGGTCCCCTGGTCGACGAGTTCGCGGGCCCGGCCCGCGACGCGCAGTTGATAGCGGGAGTAGCGGCGGTGGCCGCCGTCGGAGCGCAGCGGGGTGATCAGCCGGTGTTCGCCGAGGGCGCGGAGGAAGGCGGGGGTGGTGCCGAGCATCTCGGCGGCCCGGCCCATGGTGTAGGCGGGATAGTCGTCGTCGTCGATGGGGGCGACGGATGGGGTACTGCGAGGGGGCATAGACCTCTTCTTCCAAAAGACGCGTCGGGGGGCCCGGGTGCCATGCCGGCACCCGGGCCCCGAGCCTTCAACACCATCTGCCGACCGACTGCGCCGGTTTTTTGTTCCGCAGGGTGCACCCGGGAGGGTGCGGCTGCGGGGATCGCGGATGCGTGACCGGGGACCACCTTCCAATCCGGGGCCTGCGGTACCCGGGCGGACTGCTTCCTCGCCCGGGCGATCCTGATGGCGTGCGCTCCTTACCTTCGATCACTCGGTTGCACTGCTGGATACCGCGGATACTGCTCACGACCCGCGTGGGGCCGCGTCCTGCTGGTCGTGCACGCGCGGCAAGCTCGTGTCGGCCGCGCCCTCTTCGTTCGACTTTCTGAGTACGCCAGAAACTCTAGCTCTGCAGCGAGCCCATGTCTACTCCCGCCGCTACAGATTTTCTCCATGCCGATCACCGGCCACGGCTCGGCCGACCACCCGGCCGGGACCGACCGCCGCCCCGCGCAAGCGCGGCCGACACCCCCCGAAAACTCGGCCGTTGACAAGCGAGGCTAACGACATTAGCTTTAAGCTAACAGCATTAGCCACCGCGCAGGGGGATGCCATGACCGAGTACCTGACCGTCGACGGCGGCACGATCGCTTACGAAGTGGCGGGATCCGGGCCCCTGGTCGTGCTCGCGCACGGCATGGGCGACAGCCGCGCCGCCTACCGTGCCGTCGTCCCCCCGCTGCTCGCGGCGGGGTACCGGGTCGCCGCCGTCGACCTGCGCGGCTGCGGCGAGTCGAGCGTCGACTGGCCCGACTGGAGCCGCACCGCGATCGCCGGCGATCTGCTCGCCGTCGTCCGCCACCTGGGCGGCCCCGCCGTCCTCGTCGGCCACTCCGTGTCCGGCGGCGCCGCCACCATCGCCGCGGCGCAGGACCCGTCCCTGATCACCGCCGTCGTCGAGTTGGCGCCCTTCACCCGCAAGCAGTCGCCGCGCCTCGGCGACCTGCGGGTGAAGCGTTTCCGGCAGGCCATGCCGCGCCTGGTCGGCGCGGGCGTCCTGGGCAGCGTGCCGCTCTGGCGCTCGTACCTCGACGTGGCCTACCCCGGCGCGAAGCCGGCCGACTGGGCCGAGCGGCTCGGCCTCATCGAATCCCGGCTGCGCGAGCCGGGCCGGATGAAGGCCATGCAGGGCATGGGTCGCAGCGCCCCCACCGACGCGGGCGCCCAGCTCGGCGCCGTGCGCTGCCCGGTCCTGGTCGTGATGGGCACGCACGACCCCGACTGGGCCGACCCGCACGCCGAGGGTTCGGCGGTCGTCGACGCCCTGCCGTCCGGCCTCGGCCGGCTGGAGATGATCGAGGGCGCGGGACACTACCCGCACCACCAGTTCCCCGACCGGGTGGCTGCCCTGGTGCTCGCGTTCCTCCGATCGGACGCGGCTCGTGCCTAGGGCCGGCCTGGACCGGGCCGCCGTGGTCGCGGCCGGCGCCGCTCTGGCCGACGAGGTGGGCCTCGACCGGCTGACGATGGGACTGCTGGCCGAGCGCGTCGGCGTGCGCACCCCGTCCCTGTACAAGCACGTGGGCGGCCAGGAAGACCTGAACCGCCGCATCGCGGCCCTGGCGCTGGGCGAGGCCGCCGACGCCGTCGGCGTCGCGGTCCAGGGACGGGCGGGCCGAGACGCCCTGGCGGCCGCGGCGCGCGCCTTCCGCGCCTTCGTCGTGGAACACCCCGGCCGGTACGCCGCCACCATCGGCGTGGAACCGTCCGGCCCCGCCGATCCGCCGGCCGCAGAGGGCGAACGGCTGCTGGCCTCGTTCACGGCGGTCCTGCGCAGCTACGCGATCGCGGAGTCGGAGGTGGATCACGCCCTGCGCATGCTCCGCAGCCTCTGCCACGGCTTCGCCACCTTGCAGTCGTCCAACGGCTTCCAGTGGAGCGCCGACGTCGACGAGAGCTTCGAGTGGCTGATCGCCTTCGTGGACCGGGGCCTGCGCGCCGGTTGAGCCTCCCCGGCGTCGACGGCCACCGCGTGTCTTCCGTCCGCCTGCCCGCGCCCGAGGGCCCACCAGTAGGCTTCACCTCCGACCGGCGTGACGGGGGACGGAGCACATGACGGCTGAGACGGCACAGCGGTGGGGGTCGGCCCTCGACGCGGTCGTGGTGTACGCACAGGGGGCGCTCTGCCACCGGCTGGCCCGGGGCGTCGTGCCGCCGGACGGCCGGGTCCGGGTGACGGGACTGCCGCGTTCGCTGGACCCGGGTTCCCTGCGGGCCCGGGTCACGGGAGCCCGGGTGGCGCGCGTCGTCGAGGCGCGCGTGGACATCGAGGCCGCGCCGCTCGACGGCGGCGCCGGGTCCGACACGTTGCGACGCGAGGTGGAGCGGCTGCGCGACGCACGGGCGGCGGCTCAGGGTCGCAGGGACCGGCAACTGGCTCTGATCGAGGAGGTCAGGGCTGTGCGCCCGGTCCCTCCCGCGCGCCGGCGGGAGGACCCGCACCGCCGCACCCCCGTGGACGCGTGGCTGGGTCTCGCCGAGTTCGTCGACGAGCGGCTGACCGGCCTGCACACCCGTCTCGTCGAGCTGGAGGAGTCGCTGGAGCGCGCCGAGAACGCGTTCCTGCTCGCCGCCGACCGGCTCGACCGCGCTTCCACCGACGCGCCGTCCTCGACAGTGCGGACGACGGTCTCGGCGATCCTGACCTTCGACGTCCGCGTCGATGCGACAGCGGACGCGGAGACCGGGACGGACGGCGAGGCCGGGACAGAGGTGGAGGTGGAGGTCGAGTACGCGGTACCGGGCGCCGTGTGGGCGCCGGCCTACCGGCTCAGCCACCGTCCCGGCGACGGCAGCGGTCGTCTGGTGCTGCGGGCCTCCGTCGCCCAGCGCACCGGCGAGGACTGGACCGGCGTGCACATCGCCCTGGCCACCGCCGACCTGCGCCGCCGTACCGATCTGCCCAGACTCCGCTCGACGCGCATCGGACGGCGTCAGCCCTCCCCCGCACCGTCCGGCTGGCGCGAGCCGCCGACGGGCCTGGCCGACCTGTTCGCCGGCTACGACGGGGGTGGCGCCCGTACCGACGGGGCGGGCGCCTGCGGGCCCGGCTCCATGCCGGTGGGCGGCGGCGGGCCGCTCGCGGCGGCTGCGCCCGCGGGCTACGGCGCTCCCCCCTCCGTGCCGCTCCCCGTCAGCGCCTACCCGGAGGCCTTCGCCGGCGGCTCGGCCGACCTCGCGGAACCGCCTCAACCGGGGCTGGCCGGGGCGCGTCAGCGGACCGGCGGCAGGCCGCCGGCGGCCCCGGCCGCCATGGCCCCGGCTGCCATGGCCCCGGCCGCCATGGCCCCGGCTGCCGTGGCCCCGGCGTCCTACGGC
>NZ_JAHHIU010000009.1 GCF_024539815.1 Streptomyces hayashii | reverse complement strand
GTCGGTAACCGGTTACGCATAGTGCGTGGGGTGGGCGTGAAGTAACCGGTTACAGATGGTATGTGCATGCATGCCGGTAGTAACCGGTTACGGGCGATGCGTGTGGGCGGGTGGGCGGTAACCGATTTCGAGAGGTTGGGTGCAGTGATCGGCTAGCAACGCGTTACTGGAGGTCAGGAGCGGAGAGGAGTCGTAAGAGCTTTCTAGCTGTTGCGCGCCGCCCCGCCCCGCCGCGGCCGAAGGCCCGCACGCACACCCCGCACCCACCTCGGCGACGAACTCAGCATCGGACCTTGTCCGGCCATCCGTCGCCTGCCGTCCGCTCATCGGGCGATGGCGGACAACGACGAGCTGCAAAAAGGGGCGATGGTTACCGCCCAAATTCCCTGCGCCGGGGCGTTGTCTGCCGTCTGCCGTCTGCCGTCTGCCGTCTGCCGTCTGCCGTCTGCCGTCTGCCGTCTGCCATAGGTCAAACCTGTCGTCGGTATGCGGTCGGTGAGTACAGCAAGTCCGGATGGCGAACCAACTACTGGTCGTGCGCCACCCGACGCCTGACCCCTGCGGCTTGTCATCCGCGATCCGCCATCCGCCATCCGCCGTCCCGCGATCCGCATGCCCGTCCACCACTGGCGCTCACCGCCCCAGCCGTCGGCGGCCGTCGCTGTGTGCGTCCTCGGCGGTCAGGCTCCGACGGCCGCCAGCACGGGCGTCCGCGCCGAGTCGTAGCGCCGCAGCAGCACCCGGGCGACCTCCGGGGCGGGGCCGAGTACGCCGGCCAGGATGTCGGCCTCGGTCGCGCCCCGCGCGATGCGGTCCGGCAGGAAACCGGGAGCCAGGACGTACGGTGCGACGGCGACCTGGGAGCAGCCCAGCTCTCGCAGTTCGCGAACCGCGTCCTCGGTGCGGGGAAGAGATGCGGAGGCGAACGCAGGCCGCACGGCACACCAACCGGTGCGCCGCCACTCCCGCGCGATTTCTGCGATCACTGCGATCGCCTCCGGGTCCGTGGACCCCGCCGAGGCCAGGACGACCCCGGTCGAGGACTTGTCGGCGGGCGTCAAACCCGCCTCGTACAAACGCCGTTCCAAAGCGGTGAGCAGCAGCGGGGACGGGCCGAGCACGTCGGCCAGTCGAATCCGCAGCTGCGACGGAGCGTCCCGCAGCACCGCCGGGATGTCCGCCTTCGCATGGAAGGCGCGGGTCAGCAGCAGCGGCAGAGCCACCACCTCACGCACGCCCTCCGCGGCGAGCGACTCCAGCACTCCGTGCACGGAGGGGACGTTGAAATCCAGGAAACCGATTTCCACACGCAGCCCCGGCCGCAGCGACCGTACGCGCCGAACGAGGGCGTCGACGGTCGCAGCGTGCCGCGGATCGCGGCTGCCGTGGGCGATCACCACGAGGACGGGGAGAATCGGTTTCTTGGGCATGGGGCTTCAGCTCTTCACCAGCAGACCGCGACTGCGCAGCACCCAGCGCTCCAGCGGGCTGAAGATCAGCAGGTCGATGGCGATCCCGACGAACAGGATGAGCAGGATCGCCTCGAACACCATCGACATGTCACTCGCGTTGCGTCCGTTCTCCAGCAACTGGCCGAGGCCCACGCCGAGATCGGGGAAGGACGCGATGATCTCCGCTGCCATCAGCGAACGCCACGAGAACGCCCAGCCCTGTTTCAGACCCGCCACGTAGCCAGGCAGCGCAGCCGGCAACGTGATGTAAACGGTTCCCCGCACCCCCGTCGCGCCCATGGTGCGTCCGGCGCGCAGGAACAACGGGGGGACCTGGTCGACGCCGGACACCAGCCCGTTGGCGATGGACGGCACCGCGCCGAGCAGGATCACCGCGTACATCATCGAGTTGTTCAGCCCCAGCCACAGCACGGCCGGCGGCACCCATGCCACCGATGGCAGCGACTGCAGGCCCGACAGGATCGGCCCGATCGCCGCCCGTACGAACTTCACCCGTGCTACCACCAGCCCCAGCGGGGTACCGATCGCGAGGGCGAAGAGGAAGCCGAGCAGACCGCGCGAGACGCTGGTCCAGATGTAACCGAGCAGCTCGCCCTGGAGCCAGGCGTCCCGCAGCGTGCCCCAGACGTCCAGCGGGGAGACGAGCTTCGTCGGGTCGTCCACCACCTTGAAGGTGATCTGCCAGACGACCAGCAGCAGCACGGTCGCGATGATCGGCGGCAGGATCTTGTCGACGAACGTCCGCCGGAAGGGGACGCGACCGGTGGGCGTCACCACGTCCAGCGCGTCGAGACCGGCCTCCACACCGGCCAGCGCCGTGGAGGCCCGCTTCGGGGTCGCCGTCGACTTCGTCTCAGTGCTGGCCATGACGGCGGATCTCCCCACGCAGGACTTCGGTGATCTCGATGGACAGTTCCGCCACGGGGGCGTCCTCGATCCGGCGCGGCTGCGGGATGTCGACCGTCCATTCGCGCGCCACCCGCCCGGGCCGGGAGGACAGCAGGACGACGCGCTGCGCGAGCCGCACGGCCTCGCGGACGTTGTGGGTGACGAAGAGGACGGACAGTCCCGTCTCCTCCCAGATCCGGGTCAGTTCGTCGTGCAGCACGTCTCGCGTGATGGCGTCCAGCGCCGCGAACGGCTCGTCCATCAGCAGCAGTTGGCTTTCCTGCGCCAATGCGCGAGCCATCGCCACGCGCTGTCGCATACCGCCGGAAAGCTCGTGAACACGCTTTCCGTACGCGCCTTTCAAGCGGACCAGTTCAAGCAGTTCCTCGGCCTTGCCGCGCCGGTCGGGCTTCGCGACCCCCCTCAGCTTCAAGGCGAGTTCGATGTTCTTGCCGGCGGTCAGCCACGGGAAGAGGGCGTGTTCCTGGAACATCAGCGCCGCGCGGCCGTCCGTGGTGATGGTGCCGGCGGTGGGCTCGTCGAGCCCTGCCACCAGGTTCAGCAGCGTGGACTTCCCGCAGCCCGAGGCCCCCAGGAGGGTGACGAACTCGCCGGGAGCGACATCGAGGGTGATGTCGTCCAGGACGAGCTGCTGCCCGCCCGGTCCCGCGAAGGACTTCGAGACGTGCTCAAGGCGTGCCGCGTACTCCACCGATTCAGCGGTCTCGGCGGCCTCGGCGAGGGTCGTGGCCATGGTCGTCACCTCCTGGGAACTCATCGGATTCGATCAGCTGGCGCCGAGACCGGCGTCATCGACCGTGGACTCGCCCTCGGCCTTGAGGACCTTGTTCAGGATCGACAGGTCGTAGATGCCCTTGAGGTCGGGCTGCTTCAGCAGGCCCGCCTTCACCGCGTGCTCCGCCTCCGTGTTGAGCGTGGAGGCCAGCGGGTCGTTGATGAACTGGATCGACGTCCACGCCGGGTCCAGGACGTTCGTCGGCAGCGCCTTGCCGGAGTCGGCCTCCAGCTGCTTGTTCGCGGAGGCCTTCGCCTTCGCCGGATTGGCGCTGATCCACTTGTTGGTCTCGACCGAGCCCTTCAGCACCGCCTCGACGACCTTCGGGTGCGCCGTGAGGAACTTCTGCGACACGATGATGTTCGTGATCACGAACTTCTTGTCGGGCCACAGCGACGCCTCGTCGAGAAGCACCTTGCCGCCCTCGGCGACCAGCTTCGACGCGGTCGGCTCCGGCACCCAGGCACCGTCGATCGAGCCGGACTTGAAGGCGTCGGGCGTCACCTTGTTGTCGCTGCGGACGACCGTGACGTCACCCTTGCCGCTCTGCGCGTCGACCTTCCAGCCCTGCTCCGAGATCCAGTTCAGAAACGCGACGTCCTGCGTGTTTCCGAGCTGGGGCGTGGCGATCTTCTTGCCCTTGACGTCCTTGACGGACTTGATCTTGTCAGGGTTGACGACGAGCTTCACGCCGCCGGACGCCGAACCGCCGATGATGCGCAGACTCTTGCCGCCGGACTTGGTGTAACCGTTGATCGCCGGAGACGGGCCGATCCAGCCGATGTCGATGGAACCGGCGTTCAGCGCCTCGATCTCGGAGGGACCCGCGTTGAAGGTCGCGTACGAGGCTTTGGTCGCGCCCAGCGCCTTCTGGAAGATGCCCTGATCACGGCCGACCAGCGCGGTCCCGTGGGTGAGGTTGCCGAAGTACCCGATCTTGACGGTGTCGAGCCCGTCGATCTTCTTCGATCCGGCGGCTACCTTCTCGTTGGCGTTGTCTTCCTTGGCTTCGGACCCGTAGCCGCAGGCGGCGAGGGTGAGCAGGGGAAGGGCCGCTGCGGCCGCGACGGTGCGGCGAAGAGAAGCAGAGCGGTTGGCAGGCACGGGAGGCGTTCCTCTCGTTGGCCCGGCGGTCACGGTCTTTCAGGTCGTGGCCGGGAAATCGGCAAAAGGTCTTCGTCGCTTCCGGGGCGGGGGTCCCCCGGCCGGCGGGCGAAGTCGAGCGTGTGGGGCAAGGTGGGGGGACGGGGCGCGCAGGCAGTGCGCGTACGTCAGAGCGCACATCGGCCCACTCCGCCCTGCCCGCTCCCGAGGGCGCCGCTGCCGACACGGCCGCCCTCCTTCGCGAACGTCGAGTAGAAATCGGTTGATTTCATCATTCAGAAGTCCCAGCCATCTTCGTCGGCCGGGTCCTTGACCGGCTCCGGCGCGGCGAACGACTCGCCGACCATGCCCGCGGTGAGCGTGGTGCCGTCGGACGGGTCGATCAGGATGAAGGAGCCCGTCCGGCGGGAGTCGGCGTAGGAGTCCACCGGCAGCGGCTCCGCGGTACGGATCTTCACCCGGCCGATGTCGTTGGCGACGAGCTGTCCCGGGTGCGGGTGCAGGGACAGGTCGTCGAGCGTGAGACGGGACGGGATGTCCTTGACGATCGCCTTGACCGTGCGGGTGCCGTGCTTGATCAGCACGCGGTGTCCGACCGTCAGCGGCTGGTCTGCGACGTGGCACACCGTCGCCTCGACGTCCTGCGTGGTGGCCGGCGCGTCCTTGGTGGGCACGATCAGGTCGCCGCGCGAGACGTCGATGTCGTCCGCGAGCAGCACGGTCACCGACTGGGTCGTCCACGCGGCGTCGACGGGCTCGCCCAGCAGGTCGATGCCGGAGATCGTCGACGTGCGGCCGGACGGCAGCACCGTGACCGGCTCGCCCACCCGGAACGTGCCCGCGGCGATCTGACCGGCGTATCCCCGGTAGTCCGGGTGCTCGGCCGTCTGCGGCCGGATCACGTACTGCACGGGAAGACGTGCGTGGCAGTGCGCCAGATCATGGCTCACCGGAACCGTTTCCAGGTGTTCCAGGAAGGTCGGCCCGCCGTACCAGTCCATGTTCGCCGACGGATCCACCACGTTGTCTCCGGCGAGTGCCGAGATGGGGATGGCGGTGACCTCGGGAACGCCCAACTCGCTCGCGTACGCCGTGAACTCCTCGGCAATCGCTGCGAAAACGGTTTCGCGATACTCGACCAGGTCCATCTTGTTGACGGCGAGCACCACGTGCGGGACCCGGAGCAGGGCAGCGATGGCCGCGTGCCGACGCGTCTGCTCCACGACGCCGTTGCGGGCGTCGACCAGGATCACCGTCAGCTCGGCCGTGGAGGCGCCCGTCACCATGTTGCGGGTGTACTGCACATGGCCGGGCGTGTCGGCGAGGATGAACCGGCGTCGCGGAGTGGCGAAGTAGCGGTAAGCCACGTCGATGGTGATGCCCTGCTCGCGCTCGGCGCGCAGACCGTCGGTGAGGAGCGCCAGGTCGGGGGCGTCCTGGCCGCGGCCGGCCGACGCGCGCTCCACGGCTTCGAGCTGGTCCGTGAGGATCGACTTCGAATCGTGCAGCAGCCGGCCCACCAGGGTGGACTTGCCGTCGTCGACGGAGCCGGCGGTGGCGAACCGCAGCAGGGTCGTTTCCGAGAGTGCCTCGGTGGTGATGGTGCTCATGCTTAGAAGTACCCCTCGCGCTTGCGGTCTTCCATCGCGGCTTCGGAGAGCTTGTCGTCGGCGCGCGTCGCGCCGCGCTCGGTCAGCCGGGAAGCGGCGATCTCGGCGATGACGTCGTCCAGGGTCACGGCGTCGGAGTCGACGGCGCCGGTGCACGACATGTCGCCGACGGTCCGGTACCTCACGAGACGCTTTTCGACTGTTTCACCGTCCTTCGGGCCGCCCCACTCGCCGGCGGTCAGCCACATGCCGCTGCGCTGGAACACGTCCCGCTCATGCGCGAAGTAGATCTGGGGCAGGTCGATGCCCTCACGGGCGATGTACTGCCAGACGTCCAGCTCGGTCCAGTTCGAGAGCGGGAAGACGCGGACGTGCTCGCCGGGCGCGTGCCGGCCGTTGTACAGGTTCCACAGCTCGGGCCGCTGCCGGCGCGGGTCCCACTGCGAGAACTCGTCCCGCAGGGAGAACACGCGCTCCTTGGCGCGGGCCTTCTCCTCGTCACGACGTCCGCCGCCGAAGACCGCGTCGAACTTCTCCGACTGGATCTTCTCCGTCAGCGGAAGCGTCTGCAACGGGTTACGCGTCCCGTCGGGACGTTCCTTCAGCGTGCCGCGGTCGATGTAGTCCTGCACGGAGGCCACGTGCAGCCGCAGTCCGTGCTCGGCGACCACGCGGTCGCGGTACTCCAGCACCTCGGGGAAGTTGTGCCCGGTGTCGACGTGCAGCAGCGAGAAGGGGACCGTGGCCGGCGCGAACGCCTTGAGCGCGAGATGCAGCATGACGATGGAGTCCTTGCCGCCGGAGAAAAGGATCACCGGCCGCTCGAACTCGCCTGCCACCTCGCGGAAGATGTGCACCGCCTCGGACTCCAGGGAGTCCAGGTGGCTCAGGGCGTACGGGCTGACCGTGCCCTCCTCGGTCTGGGCGACGGTCGTGGTCATGCCAGTCCCCTCTCGCTGAGCAGGGCGTACACCGACGCCGCGGACTCCTGCACGGTCTGCTCCTGGGAGTCGATCCGCAGGTCGGGCGTCTCGGGCGCCTCGTACGGGTCGTCGACCCCGGTGAGGCCGCTGAGCTCGCCTGCCGCCTGCTTGGCGTACAGGCCCTTCACGTCACGTACCGAGCACACCTCGACGGGGGTGGCCACGTGCACCTCCAGGTAAGCGGTTCCGCTCTCCTGGTGCCGTTTGCGCACCGCCTCGCGACTGTCCGCGTACGGGGCGATCACCGGCACAAGCGCTTTCACACCGTTACGGGCGAGCAGCTCGGCCAGGAATCCGATGCGCTGCACATTGACGTGCCGGTCCTCGCGGCTGAAACCGAGGCCCGCGGAGATGAACTCGCGGATCTCGTCGCCGTCGAGCACCTCGACGAGGTGGCCCTCCTCGCGCAGCCGTCCGGCCAGCTCGAACGCGATGGTGGTCTTGCCGGCGCTCGGCAGACCCGTGAGCCAGACGGTGGCTCCGGTCGTCACGTGGTTCTCCCGGTTCGTAGAAGTGGGGTTGGGTTTGGGGACGTTCAAGGAATCGGCGGTCATGGCGGTCAGCCGTGCAGCCCGCACTCGGTCTTGGACCGTCCGGCCCAGCGTCCGGCTCGTGCGTCCTCGCCCTCCAGGACCCGACGGGTGCAGGGGGCGCATCCGACCGACGCGTAACCGTCCATCAACAGGGGGTTGGTCAGCACGCCGTGCTCGGTGACATAGGCGTCCACGTCGTCCTGGGTCCAGCGGGCGATGGGCGAGACCTTGACCTTCTGCCGCTTCTCGTCCCAGCCGACGACCGGAGTGTTCGCCCGGGTCGCGGACTCGTCGCGCCGCAGCCCTGTGGCCCAGGCCCGGTAGCCCTGGAGTCCCTCCTCGAGCGGCCGCACCTTGCGCAGCTTGCAGCACAGGTCGGGATCGCGGTCGTGCAGCTTGGGCCCGTATTCGGCGTCCTGCTCGGCGACCGTCTGGCGCGGAGTGAGTGTGATGACGTTGACGTCCATCACGGCGTCCACCGCGTCCCGGGTGCCGATGGTCTCGGGGAAGTGGTAACCGGTGTCGAGAAAGATGACGTCCACGCCCTTGAGGACGCGTGAGGCCAGGTGCGCCACCACGGCATCCTCCATCGAGGACGTCACGCAGAACTGCGTGCCGAAGGTGTCCACCGCCCACTGGAGGATCTCCAGGGCGGAGGCTTCCTCCAGGTCGCGGCCCGCCTGCTCGGCCAGTGCCCTCAACTCGTCGGTCGTGCGGCCTTCCTGAGTGGTGGTCATATCCGGTCCCCTCCTGTGTCCGTGCGCTGAACGCCCCGGGCGAGCAGCCCGAGGAACTTCAGCTGGAATGCGCGGTTGCATGCCGCGCATTCCCAGGCCCCGTGACCGCTCTCCGGCGCCTCACTCGGCCGAAGGTCCTCGTCGCCGCAGTATGGGCAGTAGAAAGGGGCCGCCCGCTCGCTCATGAGAGGGCCTCCTCGCTGGCCCGTGAGGCCCAGGCGGCGAACCGCTCGCCGTCTTCGCGCTCGTCCTGGAACCGCTTCAGCACGCGTTCTACGTAGTCCGGCAGCTCGTCCGAGGTGACCTTCAGTCCCCGGACCTTGCGACCGAAGCCGGCTTCCAATCCGAGTGCGCCGCCCAGGTGCACCTGGTAGCCCTCGACCTGGCGGCCCTGGTCGTCCAGCACCAGCTGGCCCTTGAGACCGATGTCCGCGACCTGGATGCGGGCGCAGGCGTTCGGGCAGCCGTTGATGTTGATGGTGAGCGGCTCGTCGAACTCCGGGAGGCGGCGCTCCAGTTCGTCGATCAACTGCGAACCGCGCTGCTTGGTCTCGACGATGGCGAGCTTGCAGTACTCGATGCCGGTGCAGGCCATGGTGCCGCGCCGGAAGGTGGAGGGCCGGGCGGTGAGGTCCAGCGCCTCCAGCGCCTCGACCAGCGACTCGACCTGCGTCTCCTCGACGTCGAGGACGATCATCTTCTGCTCGACGGTGGTGCGCACCCGGCCCGAGCCGTGCGCCTCGGCGAGTTCGGCGATCTTCGTCAGGGTGGCGCCGTCCACGCGACCGACGCGCGGTGCGAAACCGACGTAGAAACGTCCGTCTTTCTGGCGGTGCACGCCGACATGGTCGCGCCAGCGCTCGACCGGCTGCGCCGGGGCCGGGCCGTCGACCAGCTTGCGCTTGAGGTACTCGTCCTCCAGAACCTGCCGGAACTTCTCCGGGCCCCAGTCGGCCACCAGGAACTTCAGGCGGGCACGGTTGCGCAGTCGGCGGTAACCGTAGTCACGGAAGATCGAGACGACGCCCTCGTGGACATCAGGCACCTCGTCCACCGGGACCCAGGCACCGAGACGCACGCCGATCTTCGGGTTGGTGGACAGGCCGCCGCCCACCCAGACGTCGAAGCCGGGGCCGTGCTCGGGGTGGTGCACGCCGACGAACGCAACGTCGTTGATCTCGTGTGCCACGTCCAGCAGCGGTGAGCCGGAAACCGCGGTCTTGAACTTGCGGGGCAAATTCGAGAACGCCGGGTTGCCGACGATGCGGCGGTGGATCTCCTCGACGGCGGGCGTGCCGTCGATGATCTCGTCCTCGGCGATGCCGGCGACGGGTGAGCCGAGGATCGTGCGGGGAGTGTCGCCGCAGGCCTCGGTGGTGGACAGAGCGACCGCCTCCAGGCGATTCCAGATCTCCGGCACGTCCTCGATGCGGATCCAGTGGTACTGAACGTTCTGCCGGTCCGTGATGTCGGCCGTGCCGCGCGCGAACTCCTGCGAGATCTCGCCGATCACGCGGAGCTGCTCGGTGGTCAGCCGCCCGCCGTCGATGCGCACCCGCAGCATGAAGAACCTGTCGTCCAGCTCCTCCGGCTCCAGGATCGCGGTCTTGCCGCCGTCGATCCCGGGCTTGCGCTGGGTGTACAGGCCCCACCAGCGCATCCGGCCCCGCAGGTCACTGGGGTCGATCGAGTCGAAGCCCCGCTTGGAGTAGATCGTCTCAATGCGCGTCCGCACGTTGAGACCGTCGTCGTCCTTCTTGAACTGTTCGTTTCCGTTGAGCGGGGTGAAGTGACCCGCGGCCCACTGGCCCTCGCCGCGGTGACGGCTCACCTTGCGGCGGGGAGTCGCGGCGGCAGGGTTCTGCGGGGTGGCGGCCATGGGTGATACGTCCTTCGGGACAGGCGGGAAGCGGCTCTGACCTGCGCGTACGGGCGCATGGAAAAACCGTGCGCATCATTGCGCAGGCGGAAGGCTCTTGCGAAGACGTCGGCGGTGCTGCGACTCGTCAGCTCGCCGGACAGATGGCGCTGGACATGCGGCCGAGGTCGACGTGCCGCCGACTCACCAAGGCAATTCCAGTTCCGGACATGACGAAAGCGTGTCACGGCGATCTGGACACAGTCCAGCTTCGTCCGCGATTCGGACACCCTTGTCTCGCTCTGCAAGACGAGGGTGTCCTCGATCACATGGCTGCGCGTCCTCTTGTCCGCGCAGGTCAGGACAGGTAAGAGACGCGGGTCAGGCGGGGAACGCCCCTGGCCACGGGCCTGGCGCGGGGACCTCGGCCTGCTCTTCGACCTTGGTGTCGAACAGCTTGAAACCGCGCCGCTGATAGTTGTCCATCGCGTGCTCGCCATCGAGACTGCACGTGTGCAGCCATACCCGCTTGGTCTGCGGCAGCCCGGGCCAGCGCTCCGCGAGATCCCATGCCCGAGCGGCCCCGCACGAGAGCAGACGGCCGCCTATCCGCCGTCCGCGGAAGGCGGGGAGCAGGCCGAAGTAAACGATCTCTACGATTCCGTCGTCCTGCGGCTCCAGCTCGACGTACCCCGCCGGCGTGCCCCGGTCATAGGCGGCCCAGGTCTCCACCCCTGGACGCGTCAGATGGTCCTGCCACTGTGCGTACGTCCAGCGCAGCCGGTCGATCCAGCGGATGTCGCCCCCGACGGACGCGTACAGAAAACGGCTGAACTCCGGGGAGGGGACCTCGGAGCGGACGATCCGGACGTCGCCCTCGGGCGCTGCGGCCGGGAGGAGGTCGGTCGGGTCCGTCTGCTCCAGGGACCAGGTGGTCACGGGGATGTTGGCCATGCCCGCCAGGGAACCATCTACCCCGCCGTTCTGTCGATCGAGGCCAGCGGCAGCGCGAAGAGCGCCCGGCCCGACTGGGTCCAGACCTCGCCGGTGGCCTCCCAGTAGGACAGCGAGTCCGTCTGCGGGCTCCAGCAGCTGTGCGTTTCTGCGGTACCGCACACGGCGGCGCCCGAACCGCTCGCTTTGCCGTCCGCCCTGTCGGAGTCCGTGCTCTGCCGCCACAACGTTCCGTGCCGGTCGTGCGAACCGGCGGCGCGGGTCACGTACCACTGCTCCCGGTAGGACAGCACACCCCGCACTCCGGTCAGCTTCGTCTCGTACGCCTGCGAGGCGTGGACCCGCCCGGCGGCGTCCGTCGCGAGCAGCCCCGCGTGCCCGGGGGCGGCGCTGAAGGGGTAACGCCACAGACGGGCTCCCCGGTCGCCGTCGTCGAGAGTCCATTCGCCGGCTACCAGGCTGTCCGGCGCGGTGCTGCGGTCCAGAGAAACCGTTGCTGGGCGCGGCGCGTCGGAGCCGCCGCTCAGCTCGTAGGAACCGACGGCCGGCAGTACGAAGCGGTAACCGTGTGCCGACCAGCCGCCCGGCACCCGGCCGACGGCGTCCCCGGCGACCGTGGCGCGCTGGACGCGGTTCATGTCGTAGACGTAGAGCGCGGCCCGATCCCCGTCGTCGGCGGTGACCAGCAGCTTGTCCTGGTACCAGACCATCCCGGAGACGTGGGAGACCAGCCCTCGGTAGTCCCGCCCGCCGTCGACCGGGACGGCGAGCAGCGCCCAGGTGTAGGAGGGGTGGTTCAGGTCGCCCGCGTTCACGAAGCCGACCCGGGCCAGACCGCGGTCGGCCGTTGTTCCGCCGTTGCGCGACCAGCCCGAGAGGATCACCCGGTTCGCGCCCCAGACGCCGTCGTCGTCCGCGTCTCCCGATGTGGTGACCGCGCCCGGCTGCCACCCCTGGGTGTCGTCCGTGTTCCAGCAGTACGCACGCGTGGCCGTGGGGGAGACCGGCAGTGCCCCGCGCTCGGCGGGCGAGCAGTCGATCGCGTCCCGAAGAGTGCGGTCGGCCTCGTCGAGCACGGCGCTGACGCCGACCGGCGTGCCCATTCCGGCGGCCAGCCGGTCGAGAGCGCTCCGTGGGACCAGATCTTCCCTCAGCTGCAGTTTTCGGGTCTCGGCCGACGTAGCAATCGGTTTCAGACGTCCCGGGCTGTCGTGGGTGACCGTCGCCTGGGAGGCACTGATCATGGTGGCGGCGGCGGTCAGCGCGAGGGCCGTTCCGGACAGAAACGCCCGCAGTGCCCTGCCTCGCCTACGTCGGCGGTGTCGGCCGCGATGTCTCATTCGTCCTCCCGAGGCGGGCCAACTGCGCCTGGTGATCCATACGTTGACCGAGGAGCAGGTGGGGTGACCCGTAGAGGGATGCTACGGCAGTCGGGCACCGCAGAGGACGAAGACTGCGCAAATATGCGGAAGACGCCATCGGGAGAGCGACGGTGCGTCATCGTTGCTGCGGCGACGACATCCGGCTTCGCGTCACTGCGGGTGCAGTCGAATGGGGCAACAGGCACTGTGGATCGGTCGGTAGCAGCACCTCGACCTCGGCACCCTCGCAGAAACGATACGGCCGATGTTCCAGAAAACCTCCCAGATACCGTCGCACCCGGGACATCTCCGCCCGCACCGTCACAGTCCGGGCCGGGTCGCCGAACATGTCCTCGGCCAGTTCCGCCGCGCTGCGGCCACCGTGCTGCGCAGCCAGCAGATACAGCAACTCGGCGTGGCGGGGACTGAGTTCGTGGGACCACGAGCCCGCACTTCCCGAGACCGTCACCGACCAACGCCGGGACCGGGTCAGGTCCAGCACGATCCGCGTCGCGTCGCGCGGCAGCGGCTCGGCGGCCTCGTCCACCGACCGCACCAGCCACCCGCCGGCCAGCGGCTCGATCGAGCACACCCCGAACGCCGGCAGCCACCGGCGCCCCGGCGACGGCGACTTGGGCAGCGCGATCCGGCTCGCGTACGGCATCCCCGTCACCGCCGCCGTCCAGCCGTCCGCGTCCACCGCCGCCGCCCGACCGCCGAGGCGGGCCAGCACCGGCGCGGCCACCGCGCGCAGCCGTTCCAACGCCCCCAGATGCTTCTCGCGCAGCCCGGCCTCGGCGAGTTTGGCCACCGAGTCGACCCAGGCGAGGGTGGCCGGGTGCATCGTCTCCAGCGGCCCGCTGACATCGACCACGCCCAGCAACCGGCCGTTGCGCGGATCGGTGATGGGGGCGCCCGCACAGGTCCAGGCCGCGTGCGAGCGCACGAAGTGCTCGGCGGCGAAGACCTGCACGGGGCGGCGCACCACCGCCGGCGTCCCCACGCCGTTGGTGCCGACCACGGCCTCGCCCCAGTCCGCGCCCAGTTCAAAACCGAGCCCGTCGGCCTTGCGCAACACCGGGCTGCACCCCTCCCGCCACAGCACCCGGCCCTCCTCATCGGCGACGACCATGATGTGGTGGGCCACGTCCGCGACCGACAGCAACCCCTCGCGCAGCACCGGAAGCACCTCTCGCAACGGCGATTCCTCGCGCCGCCGCCGGACCTCGTCCGAGCTGAGCAGGCCGGATCTGAAATCGTGATCCGGATCGACGCCGCTGCGCAGCATCCGCTCCCAGGACTGCTCGATCACCGGACGCAGCGCCACGCGCGCCCGCTGACCGGCCAGCCGGGCGGCGCGCACCTCGTTGAGCACCCGGGCCGCCCGTGCGGCGTCGACGGCCGCGAGCTGCGGCACGTTCATCGGTGGCATCATCACTGGGCCTCCCGGGGGCACACAGGCCGACGACCGGATGTCAAGTTTTTGCGCCGACTGTTTCCGGTCTTACTGAAGACCACCATCTTGCCGTCCACGCGTGCCGGAGGGGCAGAGTCCGGTCACAACCGCTGACTGGTTGCAACCCCCTGCAACCCTGGTGGACGTCCACAGACTGTTTGAAACTTGAGCCACGCCGTCCCGAGCGGCGATTCTGGCCTCGCAGGGCCATTGCGGCGGGGGTGGTGCCGTGTCGGCGCAGCACCACCCCCGCTTCCTGTTTCCTCGATTTTCGGCAACTTTCTACGGGTCTCCGCAGGTCGGAGTCATCACGACCGAGGCGCGGCCCGCTCGACGATCGACGCCAGATCCAGACTGTGCGGCAGCGTCCCGAAGGCCGCGCCGCCGTCCCCTCCCAGCCGCGAGGCGCAGAACGCGTCGGCGACCTCGGGCGGCCCGAATCGCACGAGCAGCGCACCCTGGAGCACCAGTGCGAACCGCTCCGCCAGCCGCCGGGCCCGCCCCTCGGCACCGTCCAGATCGGCCAAGTCCGTCAGCAAACCCTTGATCGCGCCGTCCAACCGGTGATCGGCCCCGCGCGCCCGGCCCACCTCCTGCAGATAGGCGTTCAGCGCCTGCGGCTCACGTTGCAGAGCCCGCAGCACATCCAGCGCCTGGACGTTACCCGCCCCCTCCCAGATCGAGTTCAGCGGCGACTCGCGTACCAGCCGGGGCATCCCGGACTCCTCGACGTAACCGTTTCCCCCCAGGCACTCCGACGCCTCGACCGTCACCGGCGCACACCGCTTGGTCACCCAGTACTTGGCGGCCGGTACGGCGATCCGCAGCAGAGCACGCTCCTGCTCGCCACCGTCGTCGTAGGCCGCGGCCAGCCGCAGCGCAAGGGCGGTCGCGGCCTCCGACTCCAGTGCGAGGTCGGCCAGAACGTTGCGCATCAACGGCTTGTCGACCAGCTTCCCGCCGAACGCCTCACGGTAGGTGCAGTGATGGATCGCCTGCGCCACCGCCTGCCGCATCAACCCCGCCGTGCCCAGCACGCAGTCCACCCGGGTCGCCGCCACCATGTCGATGATGGTGCGCACCCCGCGACCTTCCTCACCGACCCGACGCGCCCACGTTCCGTCGAACTCGACCTCGCTGGAGGCGTTGGACCGGTTCCCCAGCTTGTCCTTGAGCCGCTGGAGACGGAAAACGTTGCGGGTACCGTCTTCGAGAACCCGCGGAACCAGGAAGCACGTGAGCCCGCCCGCGCCCTGCGAAGAGGTCACCTGGGCCAGCACCAGGAACCCGTCCGACATCGGAGCCGAACAGAACCATTTGTGCCCGGTCAGCTCGTACGTCCCGTCCTCGGCGAGCGGAGTGGCGACCGTCGTGTTCGCCCGGACGTCGCTGCCGCCCTGTTTCTCCGTCATCCCCATGCCGAACAGGGCCCCGGCCTTCAGACGGGCGGGCCGCAGCTCACGGTCGTAGATCGTGGACGTCAGCCGCGGCTCCCACTCGGCGGCCAGCTCCGGGTCGGCGCGCAGCGCCGGCACCGCGGCGTGGGTCATCGACAGCGGACAGCAGTTGCCCGCGTCGACCTGCGTCCACACCAGGAACCCGGCCGCCCGCCGAACATGCCCTCCCGGCCGCGCCCACGCGGCCGTCAGCTGGGCCCCCACGCCCTTGCCGAGCAGCCGGTGCCAGGCCGGGTGGAAGTCGACCTCGTCGATACGACGACCGTGACGGTCGTGGGTGCGCAGTTTCGGCGGGTGCTCGTCGGCCTGCACCGCCCACTCCTGCACCTGCGCGGATCCCGCCGCCCGCCCGAGCGCCGACAACTCGGCGCGCGCCTCGTCGATCAGCCCCGGATCCAGGTGCCGTTCCACGGCCTCCACCAGCGCCTGGTCGGTGCCGTACACGTCGTACCCCGTCAGGGGCGGGGGCTGGTTGGTCACGGTGTGCGTGCTGCCTGCCATAGCCCGAACCTACCCCCGGGTACGGCGGTCATGGCCGTCCGGAGCCCGCGCCGCCCTCCCCGACCCGGTGAAGCTGGGTTGCCGGAGGTGAGTGCGACCCCGAACGGCGGATACCTTTAGGGCGTGCAGTCAGCAAGTCACTCACCCGAGCAACCCGGGAGCCCCGCCGGGCGTCTCCACCGGGCGCGTGCCCTTTACCGGAACGTCTCCAAGCGGCGGACCGCCTGGCTGCTGTTGAAGGACACCGTCAATTCCTGCATCGAGTACCGCATCCTCGGACTCGCTGCTGAAGCCGCTTTCTTCACGTTGCTGTCCGTGCCTCCGCTGCTGCTCAGCCTCATCGGTCTGCTCGGCTACGTCGACGACTGGACCGGCACCGACACCATCACCAGCCTGGAGATCAACCTCATCGAGGCCTCCCGCACGGTGCTGTCCGACAAGGGCGTGCGACAGATCGCCCAGCCGATCCTCGACGACGTGCTGAAGGGTGGCCGTCCTGACGTCATCTCGATCGGCTTCCTGTTCGCCCTGTGGTCCGGATCGCGCGCGGTAAACGTTTTCATCGACACCATCACCGTGATGTACGGCCTCGACGGCGTGCGCGGCATCGTCAAGACACGACTGGTGGCGTTTCTGCTCTTCGTCGCCGCCCTGCTGATCGGCTCGGTCGCGCTGCCGCTGATGGTCGCGGGACCGGACGCGGTGGTGCGGATCGTGCCGTGGTCGACGACCGTCGTGCAGGTGCTGTACTGGCCGGTCGTGATCGTCCTCTCGGTGGCGTTCCTGACCACGCTCTACCACGTCTCCGTACCCGTGCGCTCACCGTGGATCGAGGACGTTCCCGGCGCGCTCGTCGCCCTCGCCATGTGGGTGCTGGGCAGCTTCCTGCTGCGGATCTACCTGACGAGCACGATCGAGGGCGCCACCATCTACGGCTCCCTCGCCGCCGCCGTCGCCGTCCTCCTGTGGATCGGCGTGTCCGCCTTCGCGGTACTGGTGGGCGCTGCCGTCAACGCGGCGATCGACCGGGTCTGGCCGGCCGCCGCGACGGCCGCCGCCCGTGCCGCCAACGAACGGCTGCGCCAGGAGGAGGCCGCGGAGTACGTCGCCCGCATGGCCGCGGCCCGCGCACACGAGGACGACGACCCGGACGATCCGGACATACCGTCCGAGTTCCCGGAGAGGTGGTCCCGCTTCCTCCCGCCGGAGGACGTGACGGGACGATTCCGCGCGCACGTGAAGAGCCCCCCGAAAACGAACGGCACGGAAGGCGGAAACGACGAGGACCACCCTCCGGAGAAGTGATCTCTCCGTGACGCGGCGACCGGGCCGAGGAAGCCGTCAGGAGGCGGAGCAACGTCGGTAGAGAACGCTTTCGAAAAGCGTAGGCGCCCAGAGCCCGTCCGGGGGCGCAGGCGCCCAGAGCCCGTCCGGCGGATCATGGGGCCGTGTTGCGGATGCCTGTTTCAGCCGCGGAAATTCGGTGGACCGGCCTGGATGGACCGCGCAACGGTCCCGGCATACCGAGCGAGATCGAGTTGTCAGAGTCCTTCGCGTCCATTGCATCGTTTGAGTCCTCCGACGGCACCGCCGTCAGCTATCGGCGCATCGGCGCATCGGCTCGGGGCCACCGGTCGTCATGGTCCATGGCTCCGGCGGAGGACTGCACTCGCGGCAGCTGGTGGCCGAACACCTCTCCGACCAGTGCGAGCTCTGGACACCTGCCCGCCGCGGGTACGCCCCGAGCGGGCCGGGCCGGGCCGGTCGCCGAAGCGCTTAGCCGACTAGGTGGCCGATCTCAAGGCACTGATCGCCAAGATCGGCCACCTGGTACACCTGGTCGGCATGTCGTACGGCGCCACCGTCGCCCTGCACGCCGCACAGCCGGACCGCCGGTTCGCTCGCTGGTGCTGTGGGAACCCCCGTTGTACGCGGCCGGCGAGGAACTGGCGCCCGTGTTGGGCGAGTTCGAGGAACTGACCGCAAACGATGACGGCGGCGAGCCGATCGTCTGCTGGCGGAGAAGGTGGCCCGCGTCCCGGCTGCGCTGCTGGACCTCATGGATGCGGGCGAGTCCACCGACAACGAGCCCGGGAACACACTCGGGAACACACCTGGGAACGCACCCGAGGAAGCGCTGGCTGGTGCCGTGACCTCGAATCGATGGCCGCCGACTCGGTGGACATGGAGCGCTGGTCCACGGCCACTGTCCCGACGCTGCTGATGCGGGGCGCCGACACCTGGCAGCCGATGCCCGAAACCCTCGACCGGCTCGCGACCGCACTGCCCTACGTCACCTGCACGGCGTCTCCCGACCAGATGCACTTCGCACCGTCGGTCGTCCCCCAAGCCGTGGCCGCGGAGATCGCTCGCTTCTTGTCGTGTTCCCGAAGCAGTCCAGGAACGCCGGGCCGGGCCAGACCGGGCCGGGCCGGGCCGGTCTGGCCCGGCCTGAGCCGCAGACGGTAGCGGCGACAGTGACGGTGCCGCGCAGGACAAAGGCGCGCTTGTCGACCTCAAGGCCACTGCCCAAGAGGTTTTCGCAGCATTGACGGTCGTCTCGGCTTCGTCCTCCTCTGACAGTCGCCGCGTGGTCGAACTACCGATCTGTTCGAGCCGGTTGGGTGGCCTCCGTCGCTGCCGCGCCATGGGGGGGGCGACCCCATAGTTTCCGCGGCGCTGACGTGGTGTGCTCGATCTGTCGCCGACGCGCGTAGCGACGGTCGTCGGCGGTACGAGTACGCCTCATCTCCGGCAAGATGTTCGGGGCGGGGGCGAGGGCACCCGCCCCCCGTGTCGAGCAACGTGAATCCGTTTCGTAACGGGGATGACCTGCGGGGCGTCATCCCACTGCTCAGGAGTGGCCGCCAGGGCCGTTGGGTGAAGGTCGCTCTCTCAAGCGAGCGGGATCGATGGTCTGTTGCGAGAGCGCTGGGCACGGCCATTCGTCGACAGCTGGGATCAGCGCGGTCGTTTCTTCGTGGGACGCGAGTTTGTCGTAACCGTTCCACAGCGTGCGGCGTGGTGATCATGCCGCGTGCGAACACCCCGCGGAACGGTCCGCTTCCGGGCCGGTGACATCGCGTCCTGTGTCTGTTCCCAGGGCGTCGGCATGATCCGCATTCGTGGCACGGGTATCCGGAATCTGGGGTACCCGTGTCAGGGTTCCTTGACATTCACCATGTGTCAGGGCAGCCTGACGCGCATGGGAGCTGAGGACACCCCGGCCTCGCTGGCCGGCCTGGTCACCGACAAGGACCCCGCCGTCGGCTTGGAGGCCGTGGTCGCGTTGCGCCGTCTCCTGGAGGAGCTGGAGCGGCTGCACGTCGACAACGCCCGCCGCCAGGGCTGGTCGTGGCAAAGCATCGCCACGTCCCTGAACGTCAGCAGGCAGTCGGTGCACGAGAAGCATTCAGGCAGGCGCAAGGCCATGGGCATGGAGGAGTAGGAGTGTTCGAGTTCTTCACCGATCACGGGAAACAGGCTGTAGCGGCCTCCCAGGACGAGGCGATCGCCCTGGGGTACGACTTCATCGGCACCGAGCACCTCCTGCTCGGCCTCCTCGCCGCCGACTCGGGGACGGCCGCCCGGGTACTGCACGGGTACGACGTCGACCTGGAGCAGGCCAGGCAAGAGACCGTACGCGTCCTGGAGGCGGCCGGGATCCCCGCCTCGGGAGCGCAGCCTGCGCGCGACGCCCTGTCGTCGCTCGGCATCGACGTTGCGGAGATCCAACGCCAGGCCGACACCACTTTCGGCCCAGGTGCCTTCCAGTTCCCCAGGCCCCTTTACACGCCTGAGGCCCGCGCAGCACTGACGAACACGCTGAGTGAGGCCCGAGCATTGGGTCGCGACACGTTCGGCACCGAGCACATCCTGCTGGGGCTGCTCACCGTGCCCGAAGGCCACGCCCTGAAGGTTCTGACCTCTTTCCGGGTCGACCCCACGACCCTGCGCGAGACAGTCCTCGCCCAAGCCGCCCAAGCCGCCCAAGCCGCCCAGGCCGCCCAGGCCGCCCCGGAGGGGCCGTGAGCGCGGGGCGCGTCACAGCGGTGAGCCGCAACGCCACGTACGCGTTCAGCAAGCCCAACCACCCGTCCGTCAGGTTGCTCGCCGGCTTCGGAGTGGAGGGGGACGTCCACGCCGGCGAAACCATCCGCCATCAGTTCCGCATGACCTACGAACCGGACCTGCCCAACCTGCGCCAGGTCCACCTGATGCACGAGGAACTCTTCGAGGAACTCGCGCTCATGGGCTACGAAGTCTCCGCGGGACAACTCGGCGAGAACATCACCACCCGTGGAGTGGACCTTCTCGCCCTGCCCACCGGCACACTGCTGCGCCTGGGAGTCGACGCGGTGGTTGAGGTGACCGGACTGCGCAATCCCTGCTCGAAGATCAACGACTTCCGGACCGGTCTTCTGGGCGAGATGTTCGCCGTGGACCCGCGCTCCGCCGAGTTCACCTTCAAATGCGGTGTCATGGCCGTCGTCCGCCAGAGCGGCAGGGTCGCCCCCGACGATCCCGTGGACATCGAACTTCCGGCTCACCCCCACCGCGCACTGGAACGCGTCTAGGGTCGGTTGTGAACGTACTGGTCACAGCAACTCGTTGATGGCTGCGATCAGCACGGCCGCCTCAAAGCGGACGGCAATCTTGTCGTAACGGGTTGCCGCGGCGCGGCTTCGCTTCAGCCGATTTATCCCGCACTCCACCACGAGCCGTACCTCATAGCACTCCTCGTAGTACTCGTACTCGCGCTGCAGATCCCTTTCACGAAGGCCGACGCGCCGGCGGCAAGCGACGCACCGCTGCCCCGCGGAACCGGTTCAACGAGCTCCTCGGCTGTTTCTACCGCTGTCTGCAAGCGCGTACCCCCTCCGATCCCGCGCTCGCCTCCACACACGCCGTCGCCCTCGCTGTGATCGTCTGCCCGGCCCCCCTCACGAGCATGCCCATGCTGATGGTGGGGGTGACCTCAGCCGACCCAGGGGCCCGGGAGCTCTTCACGGATGGCCTCAAGATCGGCGATCGTGCGCCCGCGCACGTGGATCCAGCACTGGTCCTCAAGGCCGTCCCGGCGAACCAGTCGGCCGGGAGCTGCGTACCAGCGCACGGGGGAGTCGTCCTCGCTCGCCCACATGGGATGGTCGGGCAGGCCGACCCGGGCATACCGGGAGTGGAGATCCGGCGTCAGTGCGTCGGGCAGCTCGCAGGCATCGTAGAGGCTGTCCGCGGCGAAGAGCGATTCGCTCAGCACCAGCTCGATCCACGCCAGGGACATCCGATCGAGAAAGGGAATCCAGCCCTGGTGTGACTCCACCACCACTGGTGGATCGTTCTGCCCGATCCGGCTCAGGGGGATTCCCCAGCAGGCGCAGTCCTGGTTCTCGCGGCGGAAGACCAGGACGCCGCCCAGGGCGTCATCGACGTAGAGACCCGATGGCCTGACCAGAGGGTCCTGCTGCCGGGTCAGGTCGTCCCGACGGCCGAAGCGCGCATACCCCTCGCTCAAAGCGGCCGGCAGCCTGAAGCCAAGATCGGTCTCCACTGCCGCCAACTCATCAGCGGTGCAGCCATCTTCCGGCCCCACCGGACGGCCCATCCACGCGTCGGCGAACCAGCGCACGAACTCCCAGGCATGGGAGCGAGTACGCACGCCGCCTCGCAGAGCCATCGCCACATCAAGACCGTCCTGCACGCCGAGGACGCTACCGGCTTCCTCAACCGTGCGGCGAAAACCGTGTGGCGAACCACAGGAGGCCCAGCCTTCCGATAGCCGACGACTCGACTTGACCCGCCGACGACATGAGAAGTCTTGTTGGTGAAACCGCCCCGGGAGCGTCGCGGCCCCTCATCGGGACGCTGCCGCCGGGGCTTGCTCCTTTTTCCCGGCACCGGGGAAGATCTCCTTCGTGCTCCGGCCGCATGCTGGTGCGCTCTGCACATGGCCGAGCCCACGCTCACCATGGACCAGTCGGCGCGACCCTCCGCGTCCGCGTCGCCCAGCAAGTGCGCCAAGGGCCTGTCTCACGTGCCTTCCGCAGACCAGTGCCCGCGCAACTCGAACACGGTCTTCCAACCTTCGGACCGCGCAGGCAGATCCTGCGACGGCGCCCCGTTCGGCGCCTGTGGGAGATCCCGTTGATGATCCTGCGATGACTGGCCCGACGACCACCGCGTCCTTCCAGACTTCGGCACGTGCGGCTTCAACCGGGCCCACTCCTGGTTCGTAAGATCTCCTCGTCTCATGAACATGCGAACGCATGGGCCGTGCGGACGAGCGGGGACTGGCCGGTGCGGGATGAGGCGCGGGGTGCGGCGAGGCCGGGCAAGGCGGAGGCGAGAAAAGACATAGCAAGACGGCTTAGCAAGAGGAAGCAAGGGACAGCGAAGAACGTCAAGGGACAGCAGAGGGATGCCCGGTCGTCCGCGGCGTAGGCTGGCATGCGTGTACCAGGAACGGGCCTCCCGGCTGAGCGGGGCGGTGGTGTGGACGAACACACCGTCGACGCAACCCGTCGCGCACCCCGTGCTGCCCGACGGCTGCATGGACCTGATGTGGAGCGAGGGCGAGCTGCTGGTCGCGGGACCGGACACCCGGGCCTACGTCCCTGAAGGCCCCTCCGCTTCCTGGTCGGGCATTCGGTTCTTTCCCGGTGCCGCGTCCCCCTTCCTCGGCGTGCCGGCCCACGAACTGCGCAACCGCCGGGTGCGGCTGGCCGACCTGTGGCCGGCGCGTGAGGCGCGGCTCCTCAGTGACCGAATCGCTGACGCAGCACACCCTGCGTCCGCTCTGGAGGAACTGACGCTGGAGCGCGCCGAGCCACCCGGGGCCCTGTTGCGCACACTGGTCTCCGCCCTTGCGGCAGGCCGTCCCGTCGCCGGGACGGCCGACGAACTCGGTTTGGGTGCACGCCAGTTGTATCGGCTCTCCCTGGACGCGTTCGGCTACGGCCCCAAGACGCTGGCCCGGATCCTGCGCCTGCAACAGGCGCTCGCCCTTGCTCGGTCTGGCGTGACGTACGCGGAAACGGCGGCGACATCCGGTTACGCGGACCAAGCCCACCTGTCGCGGGACGTCCGGGAGTTCACCGGGCTGACGCTGGGAGAACTGCTGCGTTAGCAGCGCGGCTCGGGCAGGTCGATCCAGGCGGACTGCCTCGGTGGCCGACCAGTTCGCCCCAGCGGAAGCGTGCGCGTGTGCGGGACCATGGCGTGCGGTCGGGCTACTCCGGCAGTGGCGCGAACAGATCGACGCCGTTGCCGTCGGGATCGAGCACGACGGCGTAGCGCTGGCCCCAGAAGGCGTCCCACGGCTTCAGCTCGCCGTTGTGGCCGGCGCCCACCATTTCTTGGTACACCCTGTCGACCTCGCCAGGTGTGTCGCAGCGCATCGCGAGTGAGGTGCGGCCGCCCCCGGACGGGGGCTGCCATTGAGCGTGGAACGAGAGGACGGTGTCCTCGGTGTCGAGCATCAGCCGCAACCCGCCTGGAAGCTCGGCCTCGGTGTGTGGTTCCCGCTCGGCGTCCTCGGGGAAGGCGAACCCGAGTCGGCGGTAGAAGGAGACGGAAGCGGCCATGTCGGAGACGACGAGGCCGATGGCATCGAAACGTGGACTCATACGGCCACCGTAGGCAGAACTGGTGTAACCGGTCTTGAAGGAAACGGACACACTGATTCTGCCTTTGCCCCTGCTTCTACCTCTACCTCTACCTCTGTCTCTGTCTCTGTCTCTGTCTCTGCCTCTGCCTCTGCCTCTGCCTCTGTACTTCTACCTCTGCTCGGCGGCGGTGATCGAGGACAGTGAGCACCCCGCCGCCCGCTTCCGCCCGGCTGTCTGGTCCTTCACCGACGAGTGGTACGACTTCAGAGCCAACCCGCGTACACGAGTGCGAATCCTGGCTGTTTCCGACGAGCCCTCGACGCAGGCGGCGGGATGGAACCCGACCACTCGCTGGCGTGGTGTCGTGATCATGGACAAGGATGCGGTCTCTGCCCGGCGCTCGGCCACGCTGCCGACGCGTACCAGGACCCTGACTTCCTCGCCCGTCTGCGTGGCGGGCGTACTCGGACGGCCGACGCCGAGTGGGAACAAGTGACGTTTCTTCGGTGAACCGCTTGCGCCATCGGGGTGAGTGAGAGCCGCATAGTGATCGGTGCTCATGCACGCATCGAGATCCTCGTGTTTCGGAAGGCTGTTCCGAAACACGTTTCCGGAAAAAGTTCCGGAAAGAATATCCAGGAGGATCCCTACGGTGACCTACGGGACCAAGCTGCGGGAGCGGATCGCCGGCCCCGGGACGACTCCGCTGATCGGCGTGTACGACATGTACTCGGCGTCGATCGCTGCGCAACACTACGACGGGATGTTCGTTTCCGGATTCGGATTCGCAGCCTCTTACTACGGGCTGCCGGACATCGGTTTCATCGCCTGGCCGGACATGATGGCGTTCGTTCAGCGGTTGCGGGGCGCGTTCCCCGGCCATCACCTGCTCGTCGACATCGATGACGGATACGTCGACCCGGAGGTTGCCTGTCACGTGGTGGAGGGCCTGGAGCGAATCGGCGCGTCCGGCGTCATCCTGGAGGACCAGAAACGACCGCGCCGCTGTGGGCACGCAGACGGCAAGCAGGTTCTGCCGCTGCACGAGTACCTTGCCAAACTGGAAATGGTGCTGGCGACCCGTGGGGACCTGGTCGTGGTCGCCCGTACGGATGCCACGGACGAGAAGGACATTCTTCACCGCGCCGAGACTCTCGCCGCTACGGCCGCAGATGTCGTTCTGGTGGACGGCGTCCGCAGCGTGGAGTGGATTCGCCGGATCCGTGCCGTGGTCGGTGACAAACCATTGCTGTTCAACCAGATCGCCGGTGGGAAATCCCCACGCCTGTCTTTGAGCGAGCTGTCCGATCTCGGCGTGGACGTGGCGATCTACAGCACCCCATGCCTGTTCGCAGCCCATGAGGCGATGCACTCAGCCCTCACGGAACTGAAGCGGGCAGATGGGCGGTTGCCCACTCCGGATGCCACGAACGGGGTCGGGGTGGCGACCGCGACCCGCCTCCTTGAGGGCAACATCGCGCACCGCCGCCCGGCCGTAGAAAACGTAGCGCAAAGGACTGGAACGGGAGACGCGCAAGGGGTGCAGAACAAGCAGGAAACAGGACGTGAGCTCGAAACGGAAGAATGGGATAAAGCGGTGACTGCGAGCTTGTGACGGGTAAGCGTCTACGACGCTGAGGTGCGTGGGGGGAGCACGGTTCACGACGCAGGGTGCGTGACGGTGAGGTCGGACGCCCGAGGTGAGCGTGGGCGGGCAGGCCGCCGAAGCGGGACCGACGCGATTCGTCAGGCCCGCGGCGGCGCGGTACTGGCCCGCTGTACGAGCCGCGTCGACAGCTCTGTCCGAGTGCCCTCCGGGCGCTCACCGTCCATCATCCGTACCAGCATGCGCAGCGCCGTCGCCGCCATCTCCGCGAGCGGTTGACGGATCGTGGTCAGAGCGGGGGTGGTCCAGCGGGACTCCGGCAGGTCGTCGAAACCGACCACGCTGACGTCGTACGGAATCCGCAACCCTCGCTCCGTCAGGGCACGGTAGGCGCCGAGGGCCATGCGATCGGAGCAGACGAAGACGGCCGTCGGCGGCGCGGGCAGGTCCAGGAGCTCGCGCATGCGACGGTACGCGACGGACTCGTCGAAGCCGCCGTCGCGGAGGTAGTCGGAGCGCTGCTCGACACCGGCCGAGGCCAGAGCAGAGCGATAGCCGGCGACCCGCGCGCTGCTGCACAGTTTCCGCCTCGGCCCGGTGATCACCGCGATGCGTTCGTGGCCGAGACCCAGCAGATGTTCGGTCGCCGTGACCCCGCCCTGCCAGTTCGCCGCACCCACCGACATGACCCCGGGGGGAGGCTCCAGAACAGGATCGATCAACACGAAGGGGATGCGATGCTGCTCCAGCCAGGCATATTGAGAGCGCGTCAACTCCGCAAGATTGAACAGGACTCCTGCCGATCCGCGCACGGTCAGCTTGTCCAGCCAACCCCGTTGCGGTCGCCCGTTGCGATTGCGGGACAGTGCGGCAGAGACGACCAGGTCCAGACCGGCGTCGTGCGCCGCTTCCTCGACGCCGCGGAGGACCGCGCCCGACCGTGAGTTGTCCAGCGCGTGCACAACGAGATCCACCAGCCGCGGCGGCTTGGACGCGTCGAAGCGAGGCCTACGTACGTAACCGAGCCGGTTCAGCGCCTCCGTGACTCGGCGCCGGGTCTCAGGAGCGACATCCTCTCGCCCGTTGACCACCTTGGAGGCGGTGGGAACGGACACCCCCGCCTCACGAGCCACCACCGCCAGGGTCGGACCGGCCGTCATGCTCGCACTCGCCGTGCGCACCATTCGGAATCACCTCTCCGGCCCGCCCGAGGGCCAGCGAAAGTTCGACCAGCGCCAACTGAGAGCCGTTTCAGGAGCAGGCGGCTCACAGAAAGCGCTTGCTATCCTAGGGGTGCCTCGGCATGGCGGGAAGACGCTGGGTAACACGGGATCATGAGCGTCCGGCAAGCTCCACGCTCGCGGTGAGCGGCGGCCGGAGGTCCATACGGCATTGGCGCGCGTAGCAGAACCGGTAGCAGCCGGTTGCCAGAACCCGGACCGAGACTTCGAGCGACATCGAAGGCCATGCGGAAATAGTTCCGGCGATCCGCGCGCGGTTCCCGCGTCCCGCGGCTGGACACGTAGAAGCGAGAAGAAGGGCGAAGGCCAGTAGGCGGCGTTGCGCTCAGCGAGAAGAAGGGCGAAGGTCAGTAGGCGGCGTTGCGCTCCGGGAGACTGTTTCCGCAGGCGTGCGCCGGGGCCTGCGCCCTCTGTGGAGCGGGAAGAAAACGCCTACGAACTGACCCTCGGGCAGGGGCTGAACCAGCCGGGAATCACCGGCGACGTTTCGGGGGACGCACCGAGTCCCGCACGACGACATGGGTCCCCAGCACCAGGTGCTCGGCATCCGAGCTCCTGTGCCCGGCTGCGACCCCGCCGCCCTTCCGCCGGTCCGCCACCGCGCGCAGAGCCACTCGGCCCATCTCCTCGTAAGGTACGTGCACCGTGGTGAGTTGAGGGGTGAGCTGGGACGCCAGCGGGATGTCGTCGTAGCCGGTGATCGACACGTCTTCCGGCACCCGTAGTCCCGCCGCACGCAGTGCCTGCATGGCGCCCGCAGCGACGATGTCGGAACCGGCGAGTACCGCAGTGAAGTCCGGCGTCTCATGCAGAGCCGCTTCCACTGCCGCGTACCCGTACGCGTCGTCATAAGGGCCGCGCCGCACCAGCCCCCGGTCGAACGGCACCCCGTACGCATCGAAGGCTCGACGTGCGCCGCTCAACCTCGCCTGGGCCGTGCTCAGTTCAGCAGGCCCGGGCAAGGCCAGGATGCGTCGATGACCGGCCGAGAGCAGATGGCTCGCCATGGCGTAGGCGCCGGACTCGTTGTCGTAGTCGACGGTCGTGGCAGGGACCTCGCCACGCAACGCGGGCCGGCCGACCAGGACCAGATGCGAGCTGGCAGCGTCGAGAGAACGTGCGAAGCGAGCCATGCGCAGCTGGTACTCGTCGTGGTCGTGGGCTCCACCGAGCAGTACGACGGCGGCGACGCCCTGTTGGCGCATCAGGTTGACCAGGGCCAGCTCACGTTCGGGGTCGTCGCCGGTGGTTCCGACCAGCGACAGCCAGCCGCGTAGTGTGGCCGCGCCCTCGACGCCCTTCGCGATGTGAGCGAACGCCGAGGCGGTGACGTTGTTGATCAGTATCGCCACCGTCGGCGTGCCCGCGCCGGCCAAAGAGCGCGCATGCGCGTTCGTCACGTAGTCCAGGTCTCGCACGACCTGCATCACACGGCTGCGAACAGTGTCGGAAACGGGGTAGTTGCTGCCCGACAAAACGCGGGAAACGCTTGCGACGGACACGCCGGCGCGTTCGGCCACGTCCCTTATGGTCACCCGGCCGACTGTGTCACCGGTCGTCTTGCGCTGATTCACGTTTCAGCTCCTTACCGTCGTGCCACCTTGGGCGCATCGCGGCCACGGTCTCGGACGACGGCGCGGCCTGATCGCCGGACGGCCGGGCCCTGGCCCCCCGTCGGCTCGGGAACCGTATCCCGATGCCACGTCAGGTGGACCGGCCTGTGGATAACCTCGGTAACAGCTGAAACAGCCCAGTGGAGGCTCCTGCCGACCGCGATGTCAGGCCATTTTGGCCAGGTCGACGTGGCGCACCTCATGAGCGAGCGGCAGCCCGCCGGCCAGCCGTTCCATTTCCTCTATGACGATACGGCCGAGTCGTTCCAGCTCGTTGCCGAGGGAACCGGCGATGTGCGGGGTCAGAAAGACGTTCGGCAACCGGTACAGGGGAGAGTCGGCCGGCAGCGGTTCCGGTTCGGTGACGTCGAGCACCGCGTGCAGACGGCCGGAGACCAACTCGTCGGTGAGGGCGGCATGGTCCACGAGCGCACCCCGCGACGTGTTGATGAGTACGCCGCCGTCCCGTATCAGGGCGAGGCGGGCCTGGTCGAGCATGTGATGGGTTTCGGGGATGTCCGGCGCATGCAGACTGACGATGTCGCTGCGTAGTAGGAGATCGTCCAAGGAGACGGACTGCACGCCGAGTTCGGCTGCCTCGGCCGCGTCGACGTACGGATCGTGGAGCAGGACGTCGAAGTCGTAGGGGCGCAACAGTTCCAACAGGCGTCGACCCACACGCGACGCGCCGATGACGCCTACCCTGCGGCCGAGATTGCCCGTGGCCGCGGTCTCGGTGTGGGTCGGCTGGGCGTGGGTGCGACGGAAGCGCTCACGGTGAGCGAAGACGTCCTTTCCAGCCAGCAGAATCATCGCGAGGGTGTATTCGGCCACCGGGAGGGCATTGCCGGTGACCGCACTGGATACGGTCACCCCTCGCTCCCACAGCGCCTCGCCGACCAGTGAGCGAACGGAGCCCGCGGCATGGAGCACTGCACGTAGTGAGGGCGTCGAGGCAGCGGCGCCGTCTTCGAGGCGGGGGCAGCCCCAGCCGGTGATCAGGACCTCGGCATCGGCGAGTGCCGTGGCAGCCGCGGGATCGGAGAAATCGCGTACGACGAGATCCGTGTCGATCTCGGCTGTGCGGCGCAACCGGGCCATCGACTGCTTCGGGAACAGCAGGGGGAGGTGCACCGGATCCATGGCGAACACGGCCCTCGGCAGGGAGGCGCTGGGCATGACTCTCCTGAGGTGCGTAGAAACAGATAGGAAGCGCTTACCGTAACCGGCCTCTACCGTAGATCTGGTCTGCATGCAGGGTCAATCGGTCGGAGCGAGCGGTCGAGCGAGCGGTCGGAGCAAACGGTCGAAGCCGCCGCTACGACCGGCTCGATTCGGCACACTGATGTACGCCGAACAGCCCTCCCGCGGGCTCCTGCACCGGAATACCGGGCGTCGTTGTGGTGCTCTGGTATTACCGGTGCGCGGGCACGGCGAAGGGCTGGTGAGCGGGTGGCAGCAGACCGAACAGATTCTGTGGGTGACTTCCTGGGGGAGTCCGACTCCCACCCCGTGGTCAGGACTCCCTACGGGGCTGTCCTGGGCAGACACGAGCGCGGCATCTCCGTCTTCCGGGGGATCCCGTACGCGGCGCCCCCTTTCGGGCGGCTCCGGTTCAGGCCGCCTGTCCCACCCGAGCCCTGGGACGGGGTGCGCGATGCGGGCGCCTTCGGTCCGACGCCGCCCAAACCCTCGTACTCGGATGCCTTCGCCGACTATCTGTCCGACCCTGTCATTCCGGGCGAGGATTGCCTCAACCTCAACGTCTGGACGCCCGAACCCACGCCGAGCGCTCGGCTGCCCGTCCTCGTATGGCTGCATGGCGGAGCGCTGACCAGAGGTTCTTCAGCGGTTCCGGTGTACGACGGCGGGAAGTTCGCCCGGGCTGGAATCGTTTTCGTATCGATCAACTACAGACTGGGGGTGGAGGGCTACGGCCTCTTCCCGGACGCACCCGCCAACCCGGGCCTGCGTGACCAGCTCGCCGCGCTGGAGTGGGTCCACCGTGCGATCGGAGCCTTCGGCGGCGATCCCACCAGAGTCACCTTGGCGGGGCAGTCGGCGGGCGCCATCAGCGTGGGAGCACTGGTCGCGGCACCTCAAGCACAAGGACTCTTCCGGCGAGCTGTCCTGCAGAGCGGTTCTCCAGAGGCCTTCGAGCGGGACAAGGTCCGGCGCATGGTGCGCCGAATGGCGAACCGTTTGAAGATCCCCGCCACTGCCCAAGCTTTCGCCGACGTCGACCGGGATCTGCTGCTGACCACCCAGGCCGAGGTCGGGAGGCTGAGCGGTCCGGTGCTGGGCGGTCCCGCCTTCGGCATCGTGGTCGACGGCGACCTCGTCCCGCGTGACCCCTTGCAGGCCCTCATCGGCGGAGACGCGGCCGACGGCGTCGACCTGCTCATGGGCTGGACACGCGACGAGTACCGGCTCTGGCTGGTGCCGGGCGGCCTGGTGGAGCACGTCGACCGGATGGGCCCCGTCGCTCTCGCCGGAGCCATGGCCCGCTGCCACTGCGGCCATGAGGTGCCACGCGGCTACCGCGCCCTGTACCCCGACGCCGGCACCGCCGAACTCGTAGGCCAGATGGTCACCGACAAATTGCTGCGGCTGCCGCTGCGGCAGCTGGCCGATGCACGTCCCGGGTCGTCGTACGTGTACGAGTTCGCCTGGCCCTCGCTGCGGCCCGGGCTCGGCGCCTGCCACGCTCTGGAACTCGGTTTCGTATTCGATACCGGTGAGACGCCCGAGTCCGCGAAGCTCGCGGGTGACGGGGCGCCGCAGGCGCTCGCCGACACGATGCACGAGGCGTGGACACAGTTCGTGACGACGGGCAGCCCGGGCTGGGAGGCGTGGGGCGCGGCGCATCCGGTGCGCGTCTTCGGCGAGGTCGGCGGGGGGCGGGATACGTTCGACGGAGTTCCTCACGAGGCCGCCGCCAGGGGCGGACCGGCGCTCAACGGCGTCGGTGACCCGCACGATCCGGACGTTGGTCGGCGCACTGGGTTGGATAGCGTGCGGCACGCCACCGACCGCATGGCCTATACCGCGTACGGCCTGCGCGACCGCGAGTTGGCGCTGTGGACGACCGAGGCAGCGGAAGCCGTCGCTTCCGACAAACCCGTCGACGGGAGGGTGGCGCGGGACCCGGTGCTGGGCAGGGCCGCACGCCGCGCAGAGTTGAGATCCGTCGTGCGGCGACTGCGCCGCGCCGGAGGCCTGCAGGGGCGCTGATCGTCGGATCGCCCTGGTGGGTGGGGGAACGTGTTTCTTCTGTTTCCGCGCCTTCGGGGTGCTATTCGGGTGCCTCGCGACGCCTTTCGGGCTGGTCCCCGTGATTGTTGCGTTGGGCGGGAGACGATCGTCCAGTTCTTCATGGCGCGAAGACGCGCTCGGTGCGGGCGCGGACCTGCTTGTGGGACTTGTTGTGCTCTTCTTTCAGGCCGGGTGTTAGGCGTGCCCGCGCTCGGCAGAGCGGGGAGACGAGCCCGGTGCCCGGGTAGCCGCCGTCAGCGATGGTCCAGGTCTTGGCGGTGGCGGCCTTGGCACCGGATTCCTCCCATGCGGTGCGGCCATCGCAGGCAATGCGGTCTCCGGCGAGCGGCTGGCCGACGGCGCGACTACGAGCCGGATATCGGCGTCGATGGCGATCGGGGCGTGGTGGATTAGTGGTCAGCAGCGTGTCTGAGCAGTGCTGACTCAAGCCAGTGAACGGGGCCGTCCAGGACGGCTCCGACGCCGTGATCACACTCACCACGTCGTGATCACCATTCGGGCCGGCTCAATGTCGAGACGATCTCTGCAGCTACGCTTCTCCGGGCAGACCACGGTGACGGTGATCAAGACCGGGGGAACGTGAACCGACCACTGCTCTTCCTCGACGTGGATGGACCGCTCAACCCCTATGCGGCAAAGCCGGAGAAACGTCCCGACGGCTACACCACACTCAGAGTGCCCCGGAACGACACCCATGAGGAGGGCAAGGGCCTCTTGGTCCGGCGACGCCCCCTGCGGGTTTGGCTCAACCCGGAGCACGGACGATTCCTCCTCCGGCTCGCCTTCGAGTTGTGCTGGGCGACCACATGGATGGACGAGGCCAACCGGTGGATCGCACCGGTCCTTGGCCTTCCAGACCTTCCCTTCGTCGACTTCGGCGGCGTCTTGCTCCAAGAACGCCCCGACGGAGTCCACTGGAAGACCGGCCCGCTGGTGAACTACGCCGCTGGTCGTCCTTTCGCCTGGGTGGACGACGAGCAGAGCGAGCTTGATCAGAAATACGTCACCGCCCACCATCACGGGCCCGGGCTCCTGCACCACGTCAACCCTCGGGTCGGGCTACGGGAGAACGACTTCCACACGCTCGTCGGTTTCGCCTGTTCCCTGGACACTCCACGAACCACAGGCTGAGCACGTCATGGGCTCTTCAGGCGGCCAGGGAGGGGCCGTGATCATCACGGGACAGCCCTTCGTCCCGGTATATGGGCAGGGGTGGCCGGCCGGTCGGATCGTTGCGGGCCGCTACCCGGGCGTAGGCATCGCCACGACCGCGATGCGGCAACTTCTTCGGAGCTGTGCTCGCGGGTGCACCTCACGCGGGCGGCACCCGGTGGGCGTGGCTGCGCAATCACTCCTCGCTGATCGCCGTTTCTCACGGCGTGCCGGGCGTCGAACGGGCAGCGTGCCTGTTCACCCCGCTGCTCCGTCCTTCGGAGGAATGCGACAGTGACCGCTTTCACGATCACGGCCATCAGCAGAAGGGGGTGCAGGTCTACGCGGGGGACAGCGTCCGGGCGATCGAGGCGACGGCCTCCGGGCCGACGCGGCAGCAGCCCCCGATGAGGCGAGCCCCCGACTCGTGCCAACCCAGCACCTGTTCGGGAAGGAAGGAGGAACGGCCGTTCCAGGCTCGGGCCTCCGCGTCCCACGCTTCGCCGCTGTTCGGGTAGACGACGACGGGTTTGCCGGTCATCCGCGCCGCGGTTGCCACGGCGGCGTCGACGTCCTCGGGTGCGCAGCAGTTCACGCCGACCGCGATCACTTCATCTGCGTCGGCGGCCAGAGCGAACGCCTCCTCCAGCGGCTGTCCGGCGCGTGTATGGGCCCCGGTGATCGAGTACGAGAGCCAGGCCGGCACTCCGAGTCCGCGCACAGCGCGCAGCAGCGCCTCTGCCTCGTCGGCGTCGGGAACCGTTTCCAGCGCCAGCACGTCGGGCGCGGCGGCAGCCAGCACCTCCAACCGCGGCCGGTGGAAGCGTTCCAATTCCTGGACGCTCAGGCCGTACCGGCCGCGGTACTCGGAGCCGTCGGCGAGCATCGCTCCGTACGGTCCGACCGACGCGGCCACCCACAACGGGTGCGTGGCCCCTGTGCTTCGCGCCCTTCTGGCTGCCTCCCGCGCCAGCTCCACGCTCGACGTAAGCAGCCGCGTCGCATCTTGACGATCGATACCTCGCTTCGCGAACCCCTCGAACGTGGCCTGGTAGCTGGAAGTGATCGCCACGTTCGCGCCCGCCTGGAAGTAGGCGAGATGGGCCTCGATGATCGCTTCGGGGCGTTCGGCGAGCAGCCGCGCCGACCACAGCTCGTCGCTCAGGTCATGCCCGGCGGACTCCAGCTGGTTCGACATGCCGCCGTCGAGGACGACGGCTCCGGTGGTGAGAGCCGTGGCGAGGGGGGTCTCCGCGAGAGGAGAAGGGATGTCGCTGGTCATGGCTCGACGCTAGTCGACAGGACGAGGTAGAGCCCGATGAGTCCAGGGTGTGAGCAGGAGGACCGCATCGTGGGATGAGCTCGCATCCCTGATCATGCTCAGCGGTGCGGTAGCGCCGGGACGGACCCGAGAATCTGATGCCGCTGGCCCCTGACCGACCGCACGCGCCCGCACCCCGGGAATGGCGAGGTCTGAACCGCGCCTCGGCCGGGGCGTGGAGGTGGCGAGGGGCCTTGCTGGTACACGGCCTGCGTTCCGGACTCATTCCCTGGGCGCCGAGTGTCGGCCCCGGCTGCCCCGGCTGCCCCGGTTGCGCGGTCCGCTCCGTGCGCGCCTGGTTTTGGGGACCAGCAGTGCCCCGAGCAGGCCGGCTGCCAGCACGTACGGCCACCACCAGAACGCCCCGGACCTGGCCGCATCGGTGCCGCTCGACTCGGCGGTGACCACTCGCGAGGGAACCCGCTTGTTCGAGCTCAGCGACGGGCTTGCGGCCGTGGCAGACAGGACGACGTCATTGCCGTCCCCTCCCTTGTAACTGATTCGGTAAACGGTGTCGTCGAGTTTCACCTCGGCACCCTCACGCAGGCCGTCGAAGGTACCTCTGACAGGTGTGCTCCCCGTGTGATTCAGGACGGTGATGGTGCGAACCGGACCTCGGTCGGTCGCTTGGGAAGCCTTGTGGGAAGCGGTATCGGTCCGTTGTGTCCCGGAAGACTTGTCGAAGGCCGTACCAGAATCCGTTGCGGGAGTGGCTGTCCCTGCCGCGGACAGGTCGAGTCCGCCGGCCAGGGTCACCGTTCCTGCCACCGTCAAGGGTGCTTCCGCCAGCACCAGTTGGCCCTCGTCATGCTGTGTGTAGGCCCCGGTGATCGTCAGACCGCCCGTGACGACTCCTTCATTCGTCACGGTGCCGCGCACGATTCCTTTGCCGTTGAGCGTGCTCGTCACCCGCAGTGTCGTTCTGCCGGTGTCCAGCTGCGCTGCCGCGGTCGTCAGCCGGATCGACCTGCTGTTGACCAGCATCGCTCCGTCTTCGAGCGCGAGCGTTCCCCGTTCGACGGTGGTCGTCCCGGTGTATGTCACCGCCGGACCCGTGAGCGTCGTCCTCGCTGCCCCGGCCTGCACGAGAGAGCCGCTGCCTCCGAGGCGGGACAGTGAAACGGCGGTCTTCGTGTTGTGCACCACCAGTGTGCCGTCGTTCACGATCCGTCGCCGGTCGGTTCCGGTGAGCAGTGAACCGTCGCCCTGCGCCGACCCGAGTCGCAGGATCGCTCCCTTCTGCACGGTCGTGGAACCGTCGTAGTACTGCGCGGCTGCGAAGGTGACGTCGTTCCCCTTCGTCCCGGCGATGACGACGTCGCCGGCGCCGGGCGCGGCCAGCGTGTCGTGGTACTTGCCGCCGCCGATCGGCGCCCCCAGGGTGACCGGGCCGTCGTAGTCGAACGTCAGCAGCGAGCGCCGTCCGCTGGCCTCGTGCAAGTTGATGTAAACGGTGTCTTTCGTTCCCGGCATGAAAATCCTGTGCGTGGTGCCGTCGCCCCACCGCACATTCGCGCCCTCGATGTTCGTGCCGCGTTTGTTCAGCTGGTGCGGGATGGCGCGCCAGTTGAGGCCCGGGTCGCTCAATGTGGGCGCGGTGTCGCCACCCTGGTCGCTGTAGCTGTACTGGCCTGTGAGGACGACCTTGCTGCCCGGCCGCGTGTGGACGTTGACGTCGCTGCCGTACTGCCGTTGATAGAAGTCCTGCCGCAGGGTGACCGTCCGGTTCAGGGGGGTGTCGATGATCCAGGAGCCCTGGTTGAGTATCGCTCGGGCATTGGGCAGTGACACGGGGTACTCGGGACGGCCGACCGCCATGCCGGTGCCGTTGTCGATGACGCCGGAGAAGGGATGCGTGCCGGCCAGGTCGAGAGTGCCCCACATGTTGCGAGGTTGGGTGACCAGGCCGGAACCGCTGATCGTGCCGATGTTGAAAGTGCGGGTCAGCGACAGACGGAGCGTGCCGTCGACACGGATGTTGAGCTGGTTGAGACGGTAGCCGGGGGTGGCGTACGGGAAGTGACCGATCAGGCCCGTACCTCCACCGGTGCCGTACTGCAGCGTTGCCCCGCGTTCCACTCTGATCGCGGGTGGATCGGGGGTGCTGACCGTTGTGTACGGGTGGTTGCCGCCCTGCGTGCGCACCACCTGTCGCCGGCGTGCGGCGGGCAGGGTGAAGTCGCTGTCCTTGCTCAGAACGAGCGTTCCCCGGCCTCGGACGGTCAGCGTTCCCTGACCGCGAAACACGCCGCTGTACGTCGAGGTCCCGGCAGGCACGGTCACCGCCGAGTCGCCGGTGAGCGTCACGTCCCGATTCGCCAGCACGTCGGCGGTGATGTCCCGAACGTCGGCGGCCATGGCCGGGGGGCCGACGGCGAGGAGGGCTGCGACGGCCAGGAGGGCGCCGATGGCCGCGGTTGAGGTGTGAAGAGGGCTGCGCACACTACGGAGACGCGCCGCAGCGAGACCGATAACAGAAAAATTGCTCCTCCTGCGTGGCGGCCGGCTCTCAGCACCCAGAAAACCACCGTCCGGACGGAAAATTCCGGAAAGGGCTTTCCATCAAGTCCCGTCAGACCCGTTGACCTGCTCGTAACACGCCCTTACCTTTTCGGCGTTCGTCATTCCACATGTCGTTCGCAGTCCCGAACGCGCCCCTCGCACGAGAGGCAGCAACTCTTGCACGCCGACCCGCTCGTACTCCGTCGCGCTGATCTTCGGATCGACCGTCACAGCGACGGCTTCTGCGACGACCCGGCGATCCGCCCCGGCTACGACCTGAGCGTCCCGCGTCGCTCGTGGACTCACCACCCGAGGCCGTCGGTCGGCCGACCCGCCGCACCGGAGCGAAGAGCTCAGCCCGACCGGGCGCCGGAGCTCCGTCGTGCCGACGGCTCCTGGTACGGCTGCTTGTTCGCACCCGTGCCCGTCGAGAACGAGTGGACCAACTCTCGGCCGGCCTCCGAAGAGCACCCCGTCCTTCGGCGCGTCAGTCGCCGACACCGTGAAGAAAGTGTGTGAGATGAGACGTGTGTACGCGACCCTGCTCGCCCTCTGTCTGGCGCTGATCGGCGCCATCACCACCGCGGGGCCCGCTCAGGCGGCGCCCATGACGATCGCCAACGGCACGCAGTTCACCGACACTTCGGGCAGCCCGGTACACGCCCACGGCGGAGGCGTCCTCAAAGTCGGCGCCTACTACTACTGGTTCGGCGAGGACCGCAACGCCGACAACACCTTTCGGTACGTGGACGCCTACCGCTCCACCGATCTGAAGAACTGGGAGTTCCGCAACCACGTCCTCACCCAGTCGAGCGCCTCCGAGCTGGCCACCGCCAACATCGAGCGACCGAAGGTCATGTACAACGCCGCCACCGGCAAGTTCGTGATGTGGATGCACAAGGAGAACGGGGTCGACTACAGCGAGGCCCGGGCCGCCGTCGCAGTGTCGGACACGGTCGACGGGAACTACGCCTGGCAGGGCAGCTTCCGCCCGCTGGGCCAGCACATGTCCCGGGACATCACGGTCTTTGTGGACACCGACGGCACCGGGTACATGGCCTCTGCCGCGCGCGAGAACTACGACCTGCAGATCTACCGGCTGACGGCCGACTACACCGGTATCGCAAGTCTGGTCGCCGACCCCTGGCACGGAGGCCATCGGGAGGCGCCCGCACTGTTCAAGCGGAACGGCGTCTACTTCATGCTCACCTCGGCTGCTACCGGCTGGGACCCCAATCAGCAGCAGTACGCCACGGCGACGTCGCTCGCCGGCCCGTGGACGGCCATGACCGACGTCGGAGACTCGACGGCGTACGGATCGCAGACCGCGTACGTCCTTCCGGTTCAGGGCACTTCGGGCACGTCCTATCTCTACCTGGGCGACCGCTGGGGCAACTCCTTCGGCGGCACCGTCAACGACTCCCGCTACGTCTGGCTGCCGCTCGCCTTCCCCACGTCCACGTCGCTGTCGATGTCATGGACGCCCGAGGTCACCGTCGACGCGGCCGCCGGTACGGTCACCGGCACGAGCGCCACGTACAACACGCTCATCGCCCGGCACAGCAGCAAGTGTGCGGACGTCACGAGCCAGTCCCTGTGGGCGGGGGCTCAGATCAAGCAGTACGACTGCAACGGCGGAAACAACCAGAAGTACTGGTTCAAGCCCGTCGGAAGCGGTTACTACCAGTTGATCGTCAGGAACAGCTCCCTGTGCGTGCAGGAGAACGCGAGCACCGTCACCCAGGAGGACTGCAGCGCGACACGCACCAGCCAGCACTGGTCGCTGACGACTGCCGGGAGCTACGTGAACGTCAAGTCCCGGGCCAGTGGCAAGTGTCTGGACGTCAACGGCGCGTCCACCGCCAACTCGGCTGCCATCATCACGTACACGTGCAACGGAGGTGCCAACCAGCAGTGGACGCGCGGTTGATGAGGGCCGTCAGACCAACAGGTCGATCGCATCGATCGAGGTGCCCGCGCTGAGGTAGGAGGTCGACCCCGAACCGCTCACCACGTTGATCTTCAGCACGTTGTACTGGCTGGTGTCCGTGAGCCAGGCACTCGCCGGAACGTTGTAGGTGAACGTGTGGTTGTTCCCCCGGTAGGACCCGTTCGTCAGGGACCGGGTGTTCGGCTGGGTGGGCGGGGAGGGGACGGCCGAGGTCCAGGTGTCGTTGACGACGACCTGCGGACGGCCGTTGGCGTAGGCCGTGGTCACGCCGATGCGCAGGGTGTGCGCGGCAGCTGCCTGGGCGGCGGTCAGCTTGAAGTAGACGAGCAGACCGCTGTTGACGTCCTTCCAGATGTAGCAGGGGAACGCCGCAGTCTCGCTGCCGCTGCCGATCACCACGTTGCCGGTCCAGGCGGAGGCCCGTACGTCCGAGGGGTGCGCGTACGTCATGAGGGCGGCGTTCTTGAAGCCGCTCGGCGTGCCGGTCCAGTCGTTGATGCGCCAGATCGCGCTCGCGTTGCTCGGATCGTTCGACGACGGGATGGAGATCGAGTTCAAAGTGGTGGTCCCGCCGGCCGACACGGTCACCTGCGTGCTGTACACGGCCAGCTCGCTCTTGTGGACGGTGAGGGTGTACGTCCCCGGCAGTACCCCGGCGATCGAGAAGTAGCCGTCGGACGACCGTGCCGAACCCCAGTACTGCGCCGCCGCGTTGGCGAGACCGACCGTGTACGGGTAGGTCGTGTCGCGTCCGGTGATGCCGACCCCCGCGACCCGGCCGCGTCCACTGGCGCCGACGTAGCCGGAGATGCCGAGCGAGTCGGCCCAGGAGGTGGTCAGGTTTGCGGAGAAGAGCGAGGGGGAGGGTGCGCCGCCGTCGGTGAAGGCGATCACGTACGGACCCTGAAGGCCGAAGCGTTGCGCTTCGGTCTGGTTCTGGCCGTAGTAAAGGATTTCGTACAGGCCTCCGCCGTCGGCGCTCTGGTGGCGCAGGAGGGAGCGGTAGAAAGGCCCACCGGAGGCTTTCTCGTGGTTGCTGCGCACGATCCACAGCCCGACACCACCGGCCGTCCAGCCGATGTAGTCGTAATCGATGACCCGCAGCCTGGAGTAGTGCTTGGAGCGGGTCTGACCGTCTGACTTCGCGAAGACGTCGGCGGCCTCGATGGTGCTGGTCGTGTACGTGTAGGAGTCGGGCTCGTCGTTCAGGAACCGGCCCGCCTTGACACGCACGATGTAACGGGTTGCGGAAACGGATGTATCGGCCTTGTTGGTCCACAGATAGACGTTGTTCTCGCCGCTGCGGGCTGCGTAGTAGTGCCTGAGGGTCCCGTGCGTGACCGAGATCAGAATCGTCGGCCCGGACCGTGTGATCGTCACCGTGGAGCTGCCGAGGCCCGACTCGATGTGCGAGTTCATGCCGCCGTAGCCCTGGTATTCGGTGCCCCGGTAGATCAGCGAGGTCAGATCGCCGGTGGTCTTGCTGACCTTGAAGACCAGGGCGGCGCCGGTGTCGACGACGTAGTTCGAGCCGTCGTCGATGTAGCCGAATGTCGCCGCGGCGGCCGGGACGGCGAGCGGCCCGGCGAGCGCGGCCGAGCCGGCGGCCGCGCCGAGGACGAAGGTGCGGCGTCGGACCGGCCTGCTGCTGTCGGATCCGGGCATGGGGGTGCCTCCTTCGAGTGGAGTGGGGGTGCGGATGCCTGAGAGAGTGACAGTTGAATCGATTTCGCGAAAGGGCTTTCACCCTTGTGAGATCGGCTGACGCGCGAGATCGGTTCAAGGTCTAGAAAGCGCTTGCCGAAGACGGTACCGTCCTGCCGCCAGCCCCTGTTCCCGTGACGGAGGAGCCGCAAGTGAGACGTTTCAACACAGCCGTACTGGCGGCACTGACCCTGACGGCCGGTCTGACGGCCGTACCCGCATCCGCCCACGGCGGTCGAGCGGCCATGGGCATCGACCACTGCACCGCCACCGCATGCCATTTCGACGTCCCTCCCGGCTCCTACGACGTGAGGGTCGTTCTCGGCGGCGACGTCGCATCGAGCACCAGCGTCACCGCGGAGACCCGGCGCGCCCTGCTGCCCGAGACCGCCGCCCCCGCCGATGCGCGCATCGTCCGCAGCTTCACGGTCGACGTACGCACTCCCGAGGGTGAACCGACCGGCGCGAACGGCACTCCCGGACTGGACCTGGCGCTCGGCGGCTCCGCACCGGCGCTGGCCGACATCAGGGTCACTCCCGCGCGGCACGTCCGGCAGATCTTCCTCATCGGCGACTCCACCGTCTGCGACCAACCCGCCGACCCGTACACCGGTTGGGGCCAGCAACTGCCGCAATACCTGCGTAAGGGCATCTCGGTCGCCAACTACGCGGATTCCGGGGAGAGTACGGTCACGTATCTCGGGAACCCACAGCTGTGGGCGACGGTTCAGCCACTGATCCGTCCCGGCGACCTCGTCCTGGTCCAGCTCGCCCACAACGACAAGACAACCGACGAGACGACGTACCGCGCGAACCTGGAGACTCTGGTGGCAGGGGTGAGGGAGAAGGGCGGGAGGCCGGTCCTGGTGACCCCCGTCGTCCGCCGCTGGTTCAATGCGGACGGCACGCTGAACAACGCAACGGCTCTGCTGGTCAACGGACTCGGCGTCGACCATCCGGCGGTGATCCGCTCGGTCGCCGCCGCGCAGGGCGTCCCGCTGATCGACCTGACGGCCAAGACCAAGGCGTTGGTGGAGTCCCTGGGCGTCGAGGGCTCCAAGGCGCTGTACCTCTACAACGAGAAACGCGACAACACGCACACCTCGCTGCACGGCGCGACGGTCTACGCGGGCCTGGTCCGCGACGCACTCGTCGCCCGGCACCTGGTGCCGAAGGGCACCGTGCGGGTGGGATGAACGCCTGGGGGCGCCTCGACCGGAACCGGGACGCCCCCAGGTCCTGACATAGGCCCCGACCAGGTCGCCAAGGAAAGAAACGACAGATGCACCTTCCCCGGCCCGACGCCGCCCGCAGCCCTCGCACCGGATACACCCGCGCCCACTGGCAGGCCGCCGCCGACGCCCTGCTCGCCGCGGTGGAGCCCTATGCCACCGATGATGGCGCCCTCTACCACTTTCCCGGCTCCCGGGAGAGCTGGTCCGGTCGCCTGTCCGACGGACTGGAGGGGTACGCCCGCACACTGCTGCTGGCAGCCTTCCGTCGCGACGAGACAGCGCTGGAACGCTACGCAACCGGTCTCGCAGCAGGCGTCTCCGGCGTCTGGCCCCGCATCGAGGACCGGAGCCAGCCCCTCGTCGAGGCCGCATCGATCGCCCTCGCGCTACGCCTGACCCGTCCACTGCTCTGGGACCGTCTCGACGACGGAGTCCAGCAGCGTGCGGCTGCCTGGCTCGGCGATGCGCTGACCGCCGAACCGTGGCCTTGCAACTGGGAGCTGTTCCCGGTCACGGTAGGCGGTTTCCTGGAGGCGGTCGGTCACCGGCCGGAGGCTTCCCGCAAGGCGATCGACCGGGGCTTGGAACGCATCGAACAGTGGTACGTCGGCGACGGCTGGTACACCGACGGTCCCGGCCGTGCCTACGACTACTACAACGGCTGGGCGATGCATCTCTACCCGGTCCTGCACGCCTGGCTGGCCGACGATCCTGACCTGCTCAGCCTCTACGGAGGCCGACTCAAGGCGCATCTGGCCGACTACGCCCGTCTGTTCGGCGCCGACGGAGCACCCCTGCACCAAGGGCGCTCCCTCACCTATCGGTTCGCCACCACCGCGCCGCTGTGGCTGGGCGCCTTGACCGACCACACCCCGCTGTCCCCCGGCGAGACCCGCCGTCTGGCCTCGGGCGCGTTGAAGTACTTCCTGGAGCGGGACGCGGTGGACGACCAGGGGCTGCTGACGCTCGGCTGGCACGGACCAGACGAGTCGGTTCTGCAGGGCTACTCCGGACCGGCCTCCCCCTACTGGGCGAGCAAGGGTTTCCTCGGCTTGCTGCTCCCGTCGGACCATCCGGTGTGGACAGCGCAGGAGCAAGCGGGGCCTGCGGAACGGCAGAATGCGGTTACGTCCATCGCCGGCCCCAACTGGCTGCTGCAGTCGACGAGCTCTGACGGACTGGTTCGCTTGCACAACCACGGCAGCGAGGACGTCCGTTACGACCCGTTCTACACGCGCTTCGCCTACTCCACGGTCACCCGGCCGCTGACCTCGCCGCCGGACAACTCCATCGCCGTCGGTGGTGATCCGCACCGTGAGGGCATCGTCCCTCTCGGGGTCGGCGAGGGCTGGGCGGCCTCCCGGCATGCGCTGAGCTCCGGCGCCGAAGTCACCAGCCTGGTGGTGGCCGAGGGAGCGGTGGAGGTGCGGGCTCATCTGGTGTCCGGCGCGGCCCTGGGGACGGTCGTACAGGTCACGGGGTGGGCACCTGCGGAAGGCGGAACCGAACGGGCCGACCTGGTAGGCGTGTGCGGGCTGACGGGCGACTCCAGGCTTTCGGGCGCGGTGGGAGAAGGGCCGACGCTCTTCGTGGCGCTGGCCCGTCTCTCCGGGGAGCAGGACCTCCCTGCCCTCGCGGAGTTGGTGTCCGTAGAGGTGACGAAGGGGACCGCCGATGACGACCGTGATGTCCACGACCTGACCGTCCGCTGGTCGAGCGGCTCGGAGCAGCACTTCCGCTTCGGCTGCACGACCCCGGACGAGCTGTCGGCGACGCCCTCGTGGTCGGTCGCGCCTCGGTGAGCCCCGTCGCGCAGGTCGGTGTGACGGAGGACGACATAGTCGCCGGACGGTGTACTTCGAGGCACCGGGCACTGCCAGGAACGAAGATGGGGCCTTGCTGTGTGACTGCGTGGAGGTCGGCGTATGGCGAGGGAATTCCCGTTGCAGTGCGTAACCGCTTCCACAAGAATCCACACATGACTTCTGCCCTCCGGCACGTGACGATCGACTGTTCCGACGCCTACGTCCTCGCAAGCTTCTGGTCCGAGGTGCTCGGCCTGCCACTCCACGAGGACGACAAGCCGGGTGACCCGGAAGCCCTGATCGCGGGCGCGGGCATGCTCTTCGTCACGGTCCCGGAGGTCAAGAGCCAGAAGAACCGGATCCACTTCGACCTGCAGCCGCAGGACCGTACTCGCGAGGAGGAAGTCGAGCGCCTGCTCACCCTCGGCGCCACCCTCGTCGACGACCGCCGGAAGCCGGACGGCACGGGGTGGGCGGTCCTGGCCGACCCGGAGGGGAACGAGTTCTGCGTGGAACGCAGTGCGGGGCAGCGGACGGCCGGTTGAGAAGGGCGGCAGTGCGGCACGGGAACGGGCTGTGCGGCACGGATCACCCGGACTGACGGGGATGGAGGCGGAGGTGGAGACGGAGGTGGAGACGGAGATCGGCCGACGGGAACGGTTCGGTGTCCGCCGAACCGTCACGCGGTTAGCGTGAGCAGCATGCGTGCACCCGGTGCGACCACGAGTTCCTTCTCCACGCTTCACCACGCCGAGGCTCCGCTCCTCCTGCCCAACGCCTGGGATCACGCTTCTGCGGTGGCCCTGGCGAGACAGGGGTTTCCGGCGATCGGCACCACGAGTCTGGCCGTCGCTGCGGCGGCGGGACTACCGGACGGGGCCGCCGCCACCCGGGCCGAGACGCTGAAGCTGGCGCAGGTCCTCGGTTCACAACCGTTTCTGCTGTCGGTCGACGCCGAAAACGGTTTCAGTGAAAATCCGGACGAAGTGGCCGATTTCGCGCGGCAGCTGGCGGCGGTGGGCGTGGTCGGCATCAACCTCGAAGACGGGATGGGGGCGGTCGACCGGCACGCCGCGAAGATCACGGCCGTCAAGTCGGCCGCACCCGGCCTCTTCGTCAACGCGCGCACGGACACGTACTGGCTCGGTGAACACGACGAAGCCGAGACGCTGTCCAGGGCTGACGCCTATCAACGAGCCGGCGCCGACAGTGTGTTCGTCCCCGGACTGACCGATGACCGGCAGATCGCCGCGCTCGTCGCCCGGATCGACGTTCCGCTCAACGTCCTCTACTCGCCTTCCGGCCCCACGGTCTCCCACCTCGCCGACCTGGGCGTAGGGCGCATCAGCCTCGGTTCGTTCCTGTACCGGAGGGCTCTCGGTGCGGCGCTGGAGGCGATGGACGAGATCAGTGAGGGACGTCGAGTGGGCGGGCGTACGCCGACGTACGCGGAAACGCTGAGTCTCAGCGCCCCCGCGCCGACAGACTTCTGATGCCGCGTCACTCGCGGGACTCGGCCGCACGTGGCCAATGCGTGAGTGCCATGTGCAGTGCGTCGATCGCCTTGTCCCACGACTGCTGCACGTCCCGGGGTGCGCCGAAGCCGCCGCCGGACTCCCGCAGGCAGTACCCGCGAAACGTGCTGCGCAGCAGCCGGACGTCATCGGTGAGGTCGAGTTCGTCGAGGGCCGTAGGCCCGGAAGATTCCGTAGGTGATCTCGCCGGCCCGACGCGGGGCGGCCGAGTCGGCGGTCAGTTCCCGGTCGAGGTTCCCGGTCGAGTTCCCGGTCGAGTTCTTGATCGAAGCGGATCCGGGTGGGGCTTGTCGGCTCGGGTGCCGCAGGGCGCGTGATCCCGGTAGGCGCGCGCGAAGGCGACGAGCGCGTCCTTGCGGCAAGTCCGACGACGGCTGCGGCGATCCGGTCGATCATCTCCCCGCCGTCGGCCAGCGCCAGTCGTGTGCGCAGCTCGCGCAGGTTCCTGACGTGGCGAACGTCACGGAAACCGCGCCGCCGGGCGCGATGCGGTGAGGGAAGCACTCGGGGCGACGGTCACCGCGGATGTCATCCGTTCACCCCGGTGTAGTGCCCGAGGCTCCACCGCCACAGCAGCCGTGAGCCGACGTACGCCAGCAGGCCCAGCAGGGGTGAGATCGCCGCCAGCCAGTAGGGGACGCCGGTGTCGTGGCCGTGGCCGGTCAGAACGGCGGCCGGGAAGTACGCGACGAACGCGAGGGGGAGGCCGTACGTCAGAAGGCCGCCCACCGCCTTGGGCAGCACGTTGAGCGGGTAGCTGCCGAATGTGCCGAGGAGTTCCTCCAGCCAGCGGCCCCAGTAGTCGGCGGCCGGGAAGCGCAGGGCGGCGGAGGCCAGCGCCGTGAAGAGGGCGGCCTCCAGGAGCATGCCGCCGAGGACGGCCGCGACCAGGTACGAGGTCCGGCCTGCCGTCCAGTCGAGGCCGCTGCGGCTGAGCGCGCCCACCATCAGCCCCACGGCCACGGTCAGGTCGCCGATGGCGTTGGTGGGAAACACGCGCAACTGCACCTGGAGGTGCACCGGCATGGGTCGCACCAGACAGACGTCGATCTTGCCTTCCTGGATGTAGTAACCGATTCCGTGCATCCGTCCCAGGAAGAGGACGAACAGGCCGTGAGCGAGCATCCGGGTGGCCGGGATGAGCAGCACGTCCGAGCTGTCCCAGCCGCCCATCCCGCTGAAACGGGTCAGCAGCACGGTTGCGAAAACGATCACCGAGACCTGCCAGACGGCGCCGATCGCGATCATCATCAGGAACTCGGACCGGTATTCCAGCTGGGCGCGGAAGTTGAGGCGGGTGATGCGCCAGGCGAGGCGGGCGGCTTTCACGGGCTTCAGCCTCCTTGCGAGATGACCTGCCGGGCGGCGAGACGCCACACCAGCCGGGTGAACAGGGCCAGGGCCGCCACCCAGGCGGCCTGCACCAGCAGCGCGGGGCCGGCGTCCGACAGCGGGATGCGGCCCACATAGAGCGACAGCGGCACGCTCAGCGTGGCCTGGAACGGCAGGAAACCGCTCAGCGTGACGAACCAGTCCGGGAAGAACCACAGCGGCGCGTACACCCCGGCCAGCAGGTTCTGCGCGAAGAGGAGGATGAGCATCGCGGCGTTGTTGCGGAGTGTGAAGAAGCACAGCTGGTCGATGGCCAGCATCACGTAGTACAGGATCCACTGGCCGAGCAGCAGGCTCAGCGCGAACACCCCGGCCGCCGCGGCCGATCCGGGCGGCTGCACCAGCCCGGCGGCGAGGCAGACGACGTACCCCGCCAACGCCCAGACGAGACCGTACAGTTGCTCGCCGAGCGCGCGAAGGGCGTAGTAACGCTGGGGCGACAAGGGGCGCAGGTACCAGTAGACGATGGTCCCGAAGTGCATGTGCTGGATGACCGTGTCCCGGGCGGCGTACTGATCCAGCTCCCTCAGCCGGGAGGCGAGCACGGCGAGCACCGCGTAGGTGACCGCCTGGTCGCGGGTCAGGCCGGCGGTCGCGCCCGTGTGGGCGTACAGGCCGTGCCACAGCGATGCCACCAGTACGACCTGGACGGTCAGCCGGAGCAGGGCCGCGGTCATGCGGGGCGGGGTGTGCAGTTCGCCCAGCGGCGTCACCCGGGCGGCGCGCCAGGCGTGCAGGGCGGCCATCACACGTCCCCGGCCTGTGCGTACGCCGTCCGCATGACGTCCTCCAACTCGGCCTCGTCGAGGGCGATGTCCGTCACCTCGTAACGTTCGATGACCGATTTCAGCGCCTGGTGCACGGTCGGCGCGTCGGATCCCTCCGGGCCGAACACCACCCGGGGGCCCTCGTGCCGGAGCACGGTGATTCCCGGCAGCCCCACCACCTCGGCCTGCGGGTCGGCGAGGGTGGCCCGTACCTGCCAGGTGGATCCGAAGGCGCGGCGGATCTCGTCGAGCGTGCCGTCCAGTACCACCCGCCCGTGATTGATCAGTACGACGCGCTCGGCGAGCCGCTCGACCTCGGTCATGTCGTGCGTCGTCAACAGGACGGTTCTGCCGCGTTGTTCGACCTGGTGGCGCAGGAACTCGCGGACCTGTTCCTTCACCACCACGTCCATGCCGATCGTCGGTTCGTCGAGAAAGACGACGGGCGGGTCGTGGAGCAGAGCCGCTGCCAGGTCGCAGCGCACGCGCTGGCCGAGCGAGAGGTGGCGCACGCGGGTGTCCCAGAAGGAGGACAGATCGAGGAGGTCGTCGAACTCCGAGAGGCGGACGCTGTGTTCTGCTCTCGGGACCTCGTAGATGTCGCGGAGGATCGCGAACGACTCGCGCACCGGAAGGTCCCACCACAACTGGGTGCGCTGCCCGAACACGGCGCCGATGTTGCGGGCGTTGCGTTCCCTCTCCCGGTACGGGACCACGCCTGCGACGCGGGCCTCGCCCGAGGTGGGGGTGAGGATGCCGGTCAGCATCTTGATGGTGGTGGACTTGCCGGCGCCGTTCGGCCCGAGCAGCGCGAGGAGTTCGCCCGCGGCCACGTCGAAGGTGACGTCGCGGACGGCGTGCTTGGCGACCCGCTCCGGGTCGATCAGGGAACGCAGGCCTCCTACGAGGCCCGGTCGGCGGACGGTGGTGTGGAAAGTGCGGGACAGGCCGCGCACCTCGATGCTGCCGATCACTCGTTCAACCTCCAGTGAAGCGCGGCCGGCCGGCGGGAGAGCCGGCCGGCCGCGGGAGACGTCATCACCGTGTCGGAATGTCGATCAAACGGTCAATCGATTAATCGATGTGAACCGGGCGCACCACGTGGCCGGAAGGGCGCCGACCAGGCGGCCCCGGCCGGGCCGTGTCGGCCGAGTTCTGTCGGCCGAGCTCTGTCGGCCGGGTCACGTCGGCCGGGCCCTGCCGGGAACGGAGTAAGCCCGGTCGGCAGGCAGGCAGGCAGGCAGGTCGGCCGGTCAGTCGGTTGGCGCGAAGACGAACGAGAACCGTGCGGGCGCCGCGTTCAGCCAGTGCTGGGGCAGCGGGCCCGGGCCGCAGGACTGGGAGCCGAGACCGTGCTGACCGTGGTCGAGGTTGACCCATACCGTGTCGCCCGGGACCAGGTCGGTGCGGTGGGCCGCCGCGTCGAGCTGCTCGGTCGTCCAGCGCCGCGCGGTGAACCAGAAGGAGGGGTCCCCCTCGATGCGCAGTCCGCCGAGTTCGGCCCAGCGGACGTCGGCGCGCGCCCCGTTCTCCTGGGGACGGACGTACGGCGTCTGCAGGGCGTCCACGGTCGACTGCCAGCGGCCGACCGCGGACGCCGACCTGCTGTCCGGGTACGCCTCGCCGGGGCCGCCGCCGAACCACGTCGCCCGGTCCGCCTCGGACAGGCCGAAGCGGACGCCGAGGCGGGGGAGCGGCACCGTCCAGTCGCCCTCGGGGGTGACGGAGACGGTCAGTCGCACGCGGTCGCCGTCCGACGTCCACCGGTAGGCCGTCGACAGGCCCACCTCCCAGCCTGCCGGGGCCACCCGGGTCCGTACCGTCAGTGCGTCGTCGCCGGCTTCGACCGCGTCCAGCCGGTGCCGCATCCTGTGCAGGCCCAGCTTGCGCCAGAGCGGACCGTGGCGGACGTCCGACTGCCAGGCCGCGCCGTCGTCGTTGTCGGTGGTCGCCCGCCACACGTCAAGGCGCAGCCCGGTCACCGCCACCGACCCGAGGGTGCGCAGCTCGCCCGTGCGGGCGTCGAAGGAGGCAGGGCCCAGGGTGATGAGCGGTCCCCCGACGACCGGCGCGACCGCCGGACCGAGCGACGGCAACGTCCGTGGTGTCACTGCCACTTGGCCCCAGGCGACCACATGCCCCGCGTGCGCCCACGCGGTGTCCTCGGCCAGCACGGCCCGGACGGTCCATCCCGTCTCCGCGCCGGCCTGCGCGCCGGCCGGCGGCTTCGGCAATTCGACGTCCGCGGAGTCGCCCGCCGCGAGCGGCGGCACCGCGAGAGAGCCGGACCCGACGGTCTCGCCGTCCACCTGGAAGGTCCAGGTGAAGGCCAGCGCCGAGAGGTCGGCGAAGTCCTGCTTGTTGGTGACGCGGACCTTGCCCTCGTCCGTGGCCTCCAGGGCGACCGGCTCGATCACCTTCTTGAACTCGACGAGGCCGGGGGAGGGAGTGCGGTCGGGGAAGACCAGGCCGTCGCAGACGAAGTTCCCGTCGTGCAGTTCCTCGCCGAAGTCGCCGCCGTAGGCGTAACCCAGCCGGGGGTGCTTGACGCCGTGGTCGATCCACTCCCAGACGAAGGCGCCCTGGAGTCGGTCGTGGGCCTCGAAGATCCGCTGGTAGTCGGCCAGTCCGCCGGGGCCGTTGCCCATCGCGTGCGCGTACTCGCAGAGGATGAAGGGGAGTCGACGTCGTCCGAGGGCGCCGCCGTCCAGTCCCTGTCCGATTCGCTCGACCTCCTCGTGGGAGGCGTACATACGTGAATAGACGTCAGTGTCGCGGCAGTTGACGTCGCCCTCGTAGTGCACGAGGCGCGAGGCGTCGCGGGCGTGGATCCACTCGGCCATGGCGGTGAGACCGCGCCCGACGCCGGCCTCGTTGCCGAGGGACCAGATGACGACCGACGGGTGGTTCTTGTCCCGTTCGACCATGCGGGCGGCACGGTCGAGGAGGGCGGGGGTCCAGCGGTCGTCGTCGACGGGGTTGTCCCGCCAGTCCTGCTCGACGAAGCCGTGCGTCTCCAGGTCGCATTCGTCGATCACCCACAGCCCGTACTCGTCGCACAGGTCGAGGAAGGCGGGGTGGGGCGGGTAGTGCGAGGTGCGGACCGCGTTGACGTTGTGCCGCTTCATCAGCAGCACGTCCTCGCGCATCGTCTCCGGATCGAGGGCGCGACCCGTCTCGGGATGCCATTCGTGCCGGTTGACGCCCTTGAAGAGGATCGGGCGCCCGTTGACCTTGATCAGCCCGTCCGCCAGCTCGACGGTGCGGAATCCGATGCGCAGGGGCACGCGCTCGCCCTCCGTCACCAGCTCGCCGTCGTAGAGCGTGGGCGTCTCCGCCGTCCACGGCCGAACCGGTGCGGTAACCGCTTCCCCGGTGGCGACATCGATGTCCAGGGCGGGCACGGTCACCCGCCCGTCGACATCGGAGTCGACGCGCAGGCAGCCCTCGCCCGTGACGTGGTCGTAGGAGGCGTGCACGAAGAAGTCGAGCACACTGCCCGCCGGACGGTGCAGCAACGTCACGTCACGGAAGATGCCCGGCAGCCACCACTGGTCCTGGTCCTCCAGATACGAGCCCGCCGACCACTGGTGGACCCGGACCGCGAGGACGTTTCCGCTCGGCCTGAGCAGATGCCCGACCGCGAACTCGTGCGCCAGCCGGGACCCCTTGAACTCACCGATCTCCGTGCCGTTCAGCCAGACCCGCGCGCAGGACTCGACGCCGTCGAAACGGAGGACGAAACCGCCTTCAGAAACCTCGGGCCAGCCCTCGGGAAGGTCGAAGACCCTGAGGTGGTCGCCGGTCGGGTTCTCCGTGGGCACCCGGGGCGGGTCGACCGGGAAGGGGTAGAGGTGGTTGGTGTAGACGGGCGAGCCGAAGGCGCCCTCTCCCTGCAGCACCCAGTGGCCGGGGACCGTGATCTCGGCCCAGTCCCCGGCGTCGTACCTCTCCCCGGCGAACGCGTCGTCCTGGGCGTCGGCCGTCGCCGACACCCGCAGCCGCCAGCGTCCGTTCAGCGACAGGGACTTCGCGTCCGAGTCCGCGTACCAGGCGCGGGGCGCAAGAGCCCCGACGCCGGGCGAGACGTCCTCGACGTAGTCGACGGGGGAGGTTCCCCCCGCCCGTGCCGAACCGGGAGAGGGGGAGGTGCGGAAAGACATCGGTCTCCTAGGTCAGCCCTTGATTCCGGTCTGGGCGATCCCCTGGACCAGCCAGCGCTGGAGGAAGAGGAACACGAACACCAGGGGCAGGATGGAAAACGCGGTGGCCATGAAGATCAGATGGAAGATGACGGTCTGGTTGGTCATGTAGTTGGAGAGCGCGACCTGCACCGTCCAGGAGCCCGGGTCCTGGCCGATGACCAGCGGCCACAGGAAGGAGTTCCAGCCGTTGATGAACGTGATGGTCGCCATCGCCGCGAAGAAGTTCAGGGAGTTGGGCACCACGATGCGCCAGTACGCGCCCCAGTAGCCCAGTCCGTCCACCCGCGCCGCCTCCTCCAGCTCCTTGGGGAACCCCAGGAAGTACTGCCGGAACAGAAAACACGTGAAACCGCTGAACAGCCCCGGGATGATCAGACCCCGGTAGGTGTCCACCCAGCCGAGCGAGGACACCAGGACGAAGCTCGGGACGAAGGTGACCGCCGTCGGAACCATCAGGGTGCCCAGGACGGCGTAGAAGACCTTGTTGGCGTGCCGGTACGGGATGCGGGCGAGGCCGTAGCCGGCGAGGGAGCACACCAGAAGGACGCCGGCGGTGTGCAGGGTGGCCACGATCGCGGAGTTCCACAGGGACTGGCCGAAGGGCACCGTCTCGTCGGTGAACAGTTCGCTGATGTTGCCCCACTGGATGTCCGTGGGGAAGAACTTCCAGTTCTCTCCGGTGATCTCGGCGTCGGTGGAGAGGGCGTTGCGGATCAGCAGGTAGAACGGGATCAGGAAGAAGAAGGCGGCGGTTCCGGTGGCGATGTACAGGCCGGTGGAGCTCATCACGCCGCCGCCGCGCTTGCCGCGGCGGGCCTTGTCCGACGTCGGGGGCGCGGGTTCGCGCACCTCGGGCAGCGTGGTCGTCACTTGGACTCCTCCCCCCTTCCGAAGCCCAGGAACTTGCCCTGGAGCAGGGTCACGGCGCAGATCAGGACGGTCAGGATCACCGCGCCCGCGCTGCCGGAACCGTAGTCCTGGCTCTCGCCCAGGGCCTTGTAGTACAGCTCCACGAGGGGCGGACGGCCCCAGGTGGTCTTCGACAGGAGGTTGTAGAACTCGTCGAAAGCCTGGTAGGCCGCGATCAGGAGCAGCAGGATCACCGCGGTGGACGTGGCGCGCAGCTGCGGCAACGTGATGTAACGGAACGTCTGCCAGCCGGGCTTGGCGCCGTCGATGGCGGCCGCCTCGTACAGCTCACCCGGAATGTTCTGCAACGCGGCCAGAAACAGGATCATGTAGAAACCGGACTGCAACCACAACCGTGCCGAGACGATGACGACCCAGTACCAGGGCGGATTGGGGTCGACCAGCCAGGCGATGTTCTCGATCCCGAACCAGCCGAGGACCGTGTTCATCATGCCGAAGCGGACCCCGCTGAAGATGGACATCTTCCAGATCAGCGAGGCGGCCACATAGCTGCACGCGGTCGGCAGGAAGAACACCGAACGGAAGAACGCCCGCATGAAGCGCAGCCGGTGCACCAGCAGGGCCAGGCCCAGCGAGAGCGCCCAGGTGGTGGGCACGATGAACGCGGCGAAGGCGGTGAAGGTGCCGAGGGAGCCGACGAAGTCGTCGTTCGTCAGCATGTACGTGTAGTTCTCGAAGCCGACGAACTTGTCGGGCGTGACGGTGAAGCGGGCTTCGAAGAAGCTGAGCCAGATGCTCCACAGGATCGGGGCGTAGACGAAGATCGCCAGTCCGATGAGGAACGGCCCGGTGAAAAGCCAGAAGTTGACGGTGGGGCTGCCCCGCAGTCCCCGCCGCGGCTTGGCCGGTGAGGCCTTCCCCGCGGCGGGGCGCGCGAGGTCGCGCGTCTCGGTCGTCGACATGTCGAGGTCCGTCCCGCGGCCTATCCGAACAGCTTCTTGAGTTCGCGGTTGACGGCCGCGTCGGCCTTGTCCAGCGCGGCCTCCGGGTCCATGTCCTTGCGGACCGCGTTGGCGAAGACGTCCTCCAGCGAGGTGATCATGGCCTGGGTCCAGCCGATGTTGTCGAAGTGCCCGAACTCGTTGAACAGCTTGACGCCCTCGGCGGCATTGCCCGACTTGAGCTTGGTGGCGGTCTGCGCGATCGAGGTGCGCGGCGGAATGTGGAAGCCGAAGGACGTGGCCCACTCCTCCTGGTACTTCTTCTGGTCGATCCACAGCCACTTGACGTATTCCTTGGCCGCGTCGACGTTCTTGCCCTTGGCGTTGACGAACATCGACCAACCGCCGTTGTAGACCGACGGCTTGCCGGAGTCGACGGTCTTGGGGAAGGGGAAGACGCCCCAGTCGTCGCCGAGCGCCTTCTGGATGGCCGGCATCGCCCACATGCCGCAGAACTGGATGGCGCACAGACCCTGGTTGAGCGAGGAGGGGTCCCAGGACGCGGTCGGCGCGCCGAGGAGAAGGTGGCCGCTGGTGAACAGCTTGCGCATCTTCTTGATGCCCTCGATGACGCCGGGGGTGTGGTACGCGATCTGGTTCTTCGCGTCGAGGGTGTCGGCTCCCGCCGACCAGATCATCGGGTTGATGACGCTGTGCAGGTCGTCGCCCATGTACAGGCCCTTGACCTTGCCGGTGGTGAGCTTGGCGGCGGCTTCCATCAGCTCGTCGAGCGTGGTCGGAACCTGGACGTTGGCCTTCTCCAGCATCGACTTGCGGTAGAAGAAGAACTGCGGGTCGTCGATCATGCGGACGCCGTATATCTTGCCGTCGACCGTGTGCGACTTGATGTCGGCCGGATTGAAGTCGCTCTTGACGGGTTCGACGATGTCGGTCAGGTCCGCCACCTGACCGCTCTTGATCATCTGGATCTGCGGGTGGAACTCGAACAGGTCGGGCGCGCTCTTGGTGAGCAGCGTGGCGAAGAGCTTGCTCTCGAAGTCGGCGCTCGTGATCCACTGCGTGGTCACGTTGGCCTTGTCGTAGGCCTTCGCGTACTTCTTGATCGCCTGCTCGGTGCCCGGCTCGCCGTACGCGTGGAAGAACTGCGTCAGGTCGACGCCCGAACCCGATCCCCCGCTTCTGCCGTTGTTGCTGCCGCAGGCGGCGAGGGTGCCGGCCGCGGCCATGCCCGCCGCGGCCCGGAAGAGGGATCGGCGGGACCAGTTGCTGTTGCTCATTGCCGACATGGTGACGTCCTTGTCTCGACTACGGCTGCGGCTCGACGGCTTCGGTGCCGGGTGGCTCAAATGACGCTGCGGAGCGGGACGTTAACCTTCGACTAAGCCTTCGGCAAGGGGTTGGACGAAGTCTGTTCGAAGCGTTGTGATCGGTTCGGCATGGCGAACAGGCGGGTTTCCGGTGCGTGTTGTGGAGAAGCGGTGCGCGGCAAGGCTGGGGTGAGGCGGGAGGGGAGATGAGGGCCGCCGGTGTCAGGAGCCGGCGGCCCTCGGTCCAAGGGGGCGAACGCCGTGCGAACTACCGCCCGGCCCGGGCCGCGTGGGCCCGCCCGGCCCGGGTGGCGTGGGCCCTTCCGGCCCGGGTGGCGTGGGCCCGACGGATCCGTCCCGCACCGGGGCGAGTCACCGCCGCCTTCTCCAGGCCGCGGCAAGGCGAAGCGCCCCGGCCGTGCCGGTGGTGGAGCTTCGGCCTTCCGCTGTGTCGGTGGGGGAGCTTCGGTCCTCCGCTGTGCCGTGGTCGAGCGGCGGACGCGTTCGACGTGAACGCGCACGCTTACGACCGGGTTCGCCCGGGCCCGGGCTGGACGCACCGCGTGCGTGCCCTCCCGGTCGTGCCGCGTCAGGCGGACGGCCGCTCATCCGGACGGCGCCGTACGGCTGCGCGCGCCCGCCGACGCGATGCGTCTGGCGTTACGCTGACCGACGGACTGCAACGCCCCTTCCAGCGCGAACGTCGCCGCACCCAGACAGGCCGGGTCGGTCGGAATCGGGCTGACGACGATCCGATTGGCCGCCAGCGGCCGCTTCAGCGCATGCCTCGCCACCGCCGCGCGCACCTCCTTCAGGAGGGGCTCGCCGAGCCGAGCGGCGACCCAGCTGCTCAGCACGACCACCTCGGGATTGAGCATGTTGATGAGGTTGGCGATGCCCGCACCGAGGTAACGCGCCGTCTCGCGGACGACCTGGACGGCCTCCGGATCGTTCGCCGCGACCGCGATCGCCAGCGCGTCGATGGTGGCGGTCTGGTCGTCAGGGTGCAACAGGGGGCTGTGCGGGAAGAGTTCACCGAGATTCTGCATGATTCCCGGCGCGCCGACATAGGCCTCGACGCAGCCGCGATTGCCGCAACGGCACAGTCGGCCGTCCAGCACGAGAGTGGTGTGCCCCCACTCGCCGGCGCTGTTGCTCACCCCCCGGTGCAGTTCGCCGCCGAGCACCAGGCCGGCGCCGACGCCGGTCCCGAGGTTGACCACCACGGCGTCGCCGTGCCCGCGCGCCGCTCCGAACCACAGCTCGGCGACCGCGCCGGCCCGCAGCGGATTGTCCAGGTACAGGGGATACGCGATGTGTTCGGAGAGCAGGTCGAGCAACGGAACGTCGTGCCAGTCCCAGTTGGGCGCGTACTCGGAGGTACCCGTCGCGCGGTCCACCTGACCGGGCACGCTCACCCCGACGCCGAGCACCCGCGCGGCCTCGACCCCGGCCTGCGCGACCACCGAACCGGCGGCCGCGGCGACATGGCTCACCACCTGCTGCGGACGGCTCTCACCGGGCCGCATGTTCTCCTCGGCGCGCGCCAGCACGTTCAGCGCGAGATCGAACAGCTCGACATGGACGTACGTCTCCGCGATGTCCACGCCGATCAACGCGCCCCCCGACGCGTTGACGGCCACGAGCCCCCGGGGGCGGCCGCCCGCCGAGTCCTCGAACCCGACCTCCGTGATCATATGAAGATCGAGAAGCTCGCCGACCAGGGTGGCGACGGTGGCGAGCGAGAGACCGGTCGCGGCCGCGAGCTCCTGCCGGGAGGTGGGCGACGCGGCGATGATCTGGCGCAGCACCTCGTAGCGGTTCGCGGTGCGGATGTCCCGAGATGTGCCGCGCTTCATGGAACGTGCCCCCCTCATCCCTGCCGTCCCTTCGCATACCGGCGGGCCAGCACTGCGACGGCACCGGCGCCGCGCCAGGCTATGGGGTGCCGCAGGGTTCGACAAGGGGTTAGGAAAGGGGCTTTATAAAGTCGGGGAGCCGGTCGGGCGTCAGCCGCCGAGAACCTCCCGCACGAAGACGTTGCTGAACTTGCCGGCCGGATCCAGCACCCGCGCCAGAGCGGTGAAATCGTCGATCCGGGGATAACGGCCGCGTACCACGTCGGCAGGCAGCTGGAAGACCTTGCCCCAGTGGGGGCGCGGCTCGAACGGCTCCAAGGCCGCCTCCACGGCCCGCACGACCGGCAGTACGGCCGCCGTGTCCTCGATCCAGGTGAAGTGGAGGGCCACCGTGTCCCGGCCGTAGGAGGGGCTCAGCCACTGCTCGTCGGCCGCAACGGTCCGCACCTCGCAGATCTGCAGCACGGGGGCGACCGTCTGCCGGATGCCGTCGATCGCTCGCAGGGCCCGGAGGGCGTGGGGACGCGGCAGCAGATACTCGCTCTGCAACTCGTTTCCGCTGCTCGGGGTGAACTCCGCCCGGAAGTGCGGCAGCCTCTCGTGCCACGGACCCGGCACCCCGAACTGCGCGGTGCAGTTCACGGCCGGCATCCCCGGCACCGGATGCAGGGCCTCCACGGCGGGCGCGGCCCACGGGAAGTCGGCGAGCGGCGCGTCCGTGCGCCGCTTCACCCACACCTGCCGGAATCCTGGCGCACCCCAGTCGGTGAACAGACTGACGCTGTACGCCGCACCCGCGACCGTCTCGAAGTCGAGCCCGTCCAGCGGGAGCTCGGTGAAAAGATGCTGCTCCACCTCGAAGGCCGGCTCCAGGTCGAGCGTGAGCGCGGTTACGACGCCGAGGGCCCCCAGGGACGTGACGGCCCCGTCGAACCGCCGGTCCCCGCGCCCGACGACGACGGTGGAGCCGTCGGCGGTGACGATCTCCACCTCCCGCACCGAGGAGGCCAGCGGACCGTTCGCGACCCCGGACCCGTGTGTACCGGTCGCCACCGACCCGGCGACCGAGATGTGGGGCAAGGAGGCCATGTTCGCCAGCGCGAGCCCGTGCTCGTGCACCCGGCGCGCCAGCTCGGCGTACCGGACACCGCCGCCGACCCGCACGCTGCGGGCCGAGGTGTCGACGTCGATCTCGCTCGTCAGGCCGTCCAGCGACAGCAGCACCCCGTCGCCGCCCGGCTCGGCGATCTTGTTGAACGAGTGCCCGCTGCCGAGCACCCGCACCCGAGCGCTCCCGGCGACCAGCGAGCGCAGCTCGTCGAGGGAGCGCGGGCGGTGTACTTCCTTCGCGGCGAAGACGATGTTGCCGGCCCAGTTGGTAACTGTTTCCGTCATGCGACTGCTCGCCCTTTCCGAGGAGATCGAGAACCCTCGGTTCCCAGGTGGAACCTACCCTGCCCGCAACACGAGGCCCCCCGCCCCCGCCCTCGCGTCGGCGGGGGCATACCGTGAGGAGTCGTACGCCTGAGCCGGGAGGAGAGTCGGATGGACAGCCGTACCGCGCTGGTCGAGGATCTGATGGAGCGGTTTCCGCATGTTCCGCGGGAGGCCGTCATCAAGGAGGACCTCCTGCGCGGAGGCGTGGCCTTCGACGCCTCGGCCCTCAGCGACAACGAGTCGGGGGAGGTGAAGCCGAAGTCGTACTTCATCTTCTCCTTCGACCACGGCACCCTGCCCGAGCTCGGCGAGGCCGCGCTGCGCCGCCCGCCGGAGGAGATCATCCTCACGGGTGGGCCCTACGACCTGCGGCGCACGGTCGTCTCGGTCCGGGTGAACCCCACCTCGCCCTATCGCGTCGCGGCGGACGACGAGGGCCTGCTCGGCCTGTACCTCGACGGGCAGCGCATCGCCGACGTCGGGGTGCCTCCGATGCCCGAGTACTACCGGCACAAGCTCTCCAACGGGAAGTCCGTCATGGAGGTCGCACCCACCATCCAGTGGGGTTACCTCATTTACCTGACCGTTTTCCGGGTGTGTCAGTATTTCGGCGCCAAGGAGGAGTGCCAGTACTGCGACATCAACCACAACTGGCGCCAGCACAAGGCGGCCGGGCGGCCCTACACGGGTGTGAAGGACGTCGAGGAGGTCCTGGAGGCCCTGGAGATCATCGACCGCTACGACACCCAGAAGGCGTCCACGGCCTACACGCTCACCGGCGGCGCGATCACCAAGACCGTCGCAGGTCGTGACGAGGCCGACTTCTACGGCCACTACGCCAAGGCCATCGAGGAGCGGTTCCCGGGCCGCTGGATCGGCAAGGTCGTCGCCCAGGCGCTGCCTCGCGACGACGTGCAGCGTTTCAAGGACTACGGGGTGCAGATCTACCACCCCAACTACGAGGTGTGGGACCGCAGGCTGTTCGAGCTGTACTGCCCGGGCAAGGAGCGCTACGTCGGCCGCGACGAGTGGCACAAGCGAATCCTCGACTCGGCCGAGATCTTCGGCGCCCGCAACGTCATCCCCAACTTCGTCGCGGGGGTCGAGATGGCCGAGCCGTTCGGCTTCGGGACCGTCGACGAGGCCATCGCCTCCACCACGGAGGGCCTGCGTTTCTTCATGTCGCACGGCATCACGCCACGCTTCACCACCTGGTGTCCGGAGCCCACGACCCCGCTCGGCAAGGCCAACCCGCAGGGTGCGCCGCTGGAGTACCACATCCGGCTGCTGCAGGCCTACCGCGCCACCATGGACGAGTTCGGCCTCTCCTCGCCGCCCGGCTACGGCCCGCCCGGGCCCGGTCGCGCGGTCTTCTCGGTGAGCTCTTTCATGGACAGCCTTCCGGCCCAGGACGCGGCGACCGTATAGTCCCCGGACGTATGGTCCAGGAACCGGTTTCGAAGCAACTCCGATCCGCGGCAGCCCCGAAGCAACTCGGATGCAACCCGGGCGCAGATGGCTCAGGCGGCTCAGGCGGCGCGAGTCGAGACAGTCCGTTCGGAACGGGCCGCTCGGAGAACGGGCCGTTCGGAACGGGCCCTTCGGTATGGTCCGCTCGGGACGGGCGTCCGGGACGGTCCGTCCGAAGGATTGGCCGAAGCGGTCCGTCCGAAGCGGTCCGTCCGGAACGGTCGGTTCGAGGTGGTCTGTGCGGAACGTCTGCGAAACCGGTCTCGAAAGTCGGCGTCGGCGTTGAACACGAGGCCGTCCGTGCCCGTACAACAGGTCGGAGTGGCGGGCGCGGCCGCCTTCTGGCTTCCTGTCCTGGCGTCCTGACATGACATCTGAACAGGGCGCTTGTCAGTTGTGCAGGAGACGTGAAAAGCTCTGCCCCTGCCGCGAGGTTCCCCCCAACTCCATTGCCGTCGTGGTGAGTTGACCTTGCTTGTGGATGCAGGAGACCCATGCCCGACCTGCCGACCCCGAAGGACGCCGCCGAGGCCGCGCTGTTCTCCGAGTGCTGGGACGCCGTCCTGTCGTACGCGGACCTGTGCACGTCCGGCTCGACCGCGGCGAACCAACTGGCCCGAGAGGCGTTCGCGCTCGGCATACGCGAGGCCCGCGCCGCCGAGGACGGCACCGCACGAGGTGCCGGCCGCCGTTCGTCCCGGTTGCCGCGGATCCCCTTGTTGCTGACCGCCGTACGCACCACCGCGGCCGCCTGGGAGACCCAGGGCCAAGGCCACAAACTCGACCCCGACCTGCGGCTGTGGCTGAACTCCGGCAAGGCCGCACGCTACGTCGGACCGCCCCTGAGCCGTCCCATAGCCTTGCGCGGCCTGCGCGACATGCAGGAACCGGACGCCGCTCTGCTGTGGCTCGCGGAGGTCGAGGCGCTGCCGCTGCACGCAGTCGTCCGCCGTCAGGGCCTGGACCCGGCCGCCGCCGTGGAAGAGCTCAACGAAGTCCGCGGCCTGTTTCGAGACCGCTGCCACCGCAACCATCTCGACACGCCGATGGACGCGGAGTGCCGCAGCTACGTCCGGCTGCTGGACGCCGTCACCCGCTCGCCCGCCGCCGACACTCCGGCGGACCTCTCCCGGCACCTCGCCACCTGTGTGGAGTGCGCGGAGGCGGCAGCCTGTCTGCGCCTGCACGGGGGCGGGCTGCCCGCAGCCCTCGCCCAGGGCGTGATCGGCTGGGGCGGCCTCGCCTATCTGGAGCGCCGTCGCCGTGCCGCCGAGGTGCGCCTCGGCCCCGGACGCCCCGACACCTCGGACCCGGAGGGCGCGGCCGAACGAGCCGCCGCGAGCAAGGCGCGCGTACGGCGCAACGCACTGCTCACCGCCGCCGTCCTCGTCTCGGGGCTGGCGCTCGCCGTCTCGATGATGCCCGGCGGCAGCGGTGGCGACACGATCGCCAAGAGCGGCCCCACCGACAGCAGCCCGGTGGCCGGACCGGGCTCCGCCCTGCCGTCCGGCACGCCGGCCACCTCCGCCGCGCCGTCCTCGTCCGGCCCGGCGCCGTCCACAGACCGCACACCGTCGGCGGACGGCGCCGGAACCGCCACCGCGAGCAAGCCCGACCCCGAGCCGCAGGGGACCTCGTCGTCCACGGCGGGCGCCGGGGGGAGCGAGACCGAGGCGGCCTGCGAGGTCCGGTACGACCTGGTCAACCAGTGGCCGGACGGCTTCCAGGCCACCGTCACCGTCACGACTGCCGACGCCCTCGATTCCTGGCGCGTGGCCTGGTCCTTCCGCGACGGCCAGCGGGTGGACCAGATGTGGGACGCGAGCCTCGCCCAGAACGGCTCGCGCGTCACCGCGACCGCCGCCGACTACAACCGCACCGTCTCCGCGAACGGCACCCTCACCTTCGGGTTCCTCGCCTCCTGGCAGAAGAAGAACTCGGCGCCCTACGCCTTCACCCTCAACGGGAAGACGTGCACCGTTTCTTGAGCGAGGTCGCCGATCGAGGCCGACGCACGACCGGGGCCGGCGGGCGGCCGAGGCCGGCTACCACCGAGGCCGGCGGACGACCGGTACGGCCTATCTGATGCGGCATGACGGCCGAGGTATGCCGGCGTGTTGAGGTGCGGCGGCCTATCGGGCCGGCCGCCCTGACCGGTCGGTCGGGCCAGTCGGTCGGACCAGTCGGCAGGTCCGGTCGACAGGTCCGGTCGGTCGGAACTGTCCGTCGGGCACCTGACCTCGTCCCAACACACCGTCCGGCCGGAGATGTCGTCGGGCATCCGTTGTGGTCGCGCAGGGACCGGTCGCCCGCTTGTGTGGTCGCGCAGGTGGTCCGTTCGCTCACTTGTTGTGGTCGCGGAGGTGGTTCGTTCGCCCGCCTGTCGTGGTCGCGGAGGTGGTTCGTTCACCCGCCTGTCGTCGTCGCGGAGGTGGTCCGGCCGGGCGTCGTCGGGTCTACGGTTCAGGCGACGGCGGCGCCGAACCACTTCTCCAGCCTGCCGGTCAGCTCCCGCTGATCGTCACCGACCCATGCGACGTGTCCGTCCGGTCGCAAAAGGACCGCGGGTACGTCCAGTTCCTCGCTGACGTCGACGACATGGTCGACCCGATCCGCCCAGCCCTGCGCGGAGAGCCGGCCCGTCTGGTCGAGGAGCAGGCCGTGACCGGCGTGCATCAGCTCATAGAGGCGCCCCCGTTGCAGTTCCACGTCGCGCAGTCGCCGTCCGAGCAGTTCGTGGCCCTCGCCGAAGTCGTAGCGGACGTCGACCGCGGTGATCATCCCAGTCACGTACCGGTTCACCTCCTCGAAGTCCATCAGTGTGGACAAGAGAGCCCGCAGCGCGGTCGCGCCCGGGTCGGTTCCCAACAGCGTGATCTGCGCACGGGTGTTGTCGAGGACGCGGGCGCCCACCGGGTGCCGTTCCTCGTGATAGCTGTCCAACAGCCCCTCCGGAGCCCGGCCGTTCACCTCGGCGGCCAGCTTCCAGCCGAGGTTGAACGCGTCCTGGACGCCGAGGTTGAGTCCCTGGCCACCGGTGGGCGGGTGGATGTGTGCCGCGTCGCCCGCCAGCAGCACGCGGCCCACGCGGTAGCGCTCGGCCTGCCGGGTGGCGTCGCCGAACCGGGAAAGCCAGCGCGGTGAATGGACGCCGAAATCGGTTTCCGCCACGGCCCGCAACTGTTTCCTGAACTCCTCCAGGGTCGGTGTGGCCGCACGGTCCGCGGCCACACCGTCGGCGGGCACGACCACTCGATACGTCCCGCCTGAGAGCGGGATGACGCCGAACCGCGACTGAGTCCTGCGGACCTTCTCGACGACGGCCGCGATCGCTGCTGGATCCTCGGTCGCCTCCATCTCGCCCAGCAGAGTCTCGACAGTGGCGGGCGTGCCGGGGAAGCCGACGCCGAGCAGCTTGCGCACGATGCTGCGACCGCCGTCGCAGCCCACGAGGTAACGCGAGCGCAATCGCGTGCTGTCCGCCAGCTCGACGGTCACCCCGTCCTCGTTCTGCCTCACCCCGACCACCTCACACTTGCGGCGGATCGTGGCGCCGAGCTCAAGGGCTCGCTCGTTGAGCAGTCGCTCGGTGTCCGGCTGAGGGATGGCGAGGCCGTAGGGGTGAGCTGTGTCCAACCGTTCCGGCCACGGCTTGGCGATACCGCCGAAGAAACCGCCTACGCGGAATTTCTGGGTGACCGCGAGGAACCGGTCCAGCAGACCGCGTTGGTCCATGATCTCGACGCTGCGCACGTGCAGGCCCTGGCCGCGGGACTGCCCGGTCGGTTCGGCCGATTTCTCCAGGACGAGCGTTCCTACTCCGGCCAGCCGTAGTTCGGCAGCAAGCATCAATCCGGTCGGCCCACCGCCGACGATGACAACATCGATCATCACGACCCCCCGGGGTCCGTAGATTCCTGCCTGGACCGGAATTCTCGGTCAGGACGGGGGCCTTGCGGCAAGCCCCCCAGTGCGCTATAGGTTGAGAGTGGCAAGGAGGGGATTACCTTCTTGCCTTTTCTCTTGCGAGCGCTCAAGACCGGTGGACGGTGGCCAACGCCGCCGTGGCGACGCCGCCGTTACTCCGCCCGTACCCTGCACTGCCTTCGCCGCGTGCATGCCTGCGCCTCTTGCTCTGCTTTCGATGCATGTGCACTTTCTGCCGGTTGCGTTTGCTGCCGGCCCGGGCCGTGTCTGCGGTCTCGCGCGACGGAAAATGAGTGGCAACCGACTACTGTCGTCCGTATCCTGAGGGAGCCTTACGCGGGGCCGAGTCGGCCGTCGCGGTGAGCCGTACGAGGAACAGGGAGGTGTGACCGATGACTGTCACCACCAGGGGCGCTGTGCGCAGCGGCCAGACGTTCGTTCACTCCACCTTCGCGGTCTCCGGCTGACCGGATTATCCGCTCCGTTCCCTTCTGATTCACTTACGTGAACGCTTTCACGTAGGTTTTCACGTGCTGGAGCGGAGTGCTGCCGAGGCTGCCCTGTGAAGGGTCTCCCTTGCATTTCTCCTCTTCATCGGTTTCTTCACACCCTCTCGCCGTGTATGGCTGGGACGAGGGCTGGGAAACCGAGTTCATTCCCTATTCCGTGCAGAATCTGTTGCCCGGCCGTGTGGTGCGCGTCGACCGAGGTATGTGCGACGTCGTCACCGCGACCGGCGTCGTCCGCGCCGACACCGAGTTCGTCGTGCCCCGCGATCCGATGAAGGTCGTGTGCACGGGGGACTGGGTCGCGGTCGACCCCGTCGGCAGCGATCCGCGATACGTGCGCGCTCTCCTCCCGCGCCGTACCGCCTTCGTGCGCTCCACCTCTTCCAAGCGCTCCGAAGGGCAGATCCTCGCCGCGAACGTCGACCATGCCGTCGTCGCGATCTCCCTGGCCGTCGAACTCGACCTCGGCCGTGTCGAGCGTTTCCTGGCCCTGGCCTGGGAGTCCGGCGCCCGGCCTGTCGTCGTGCTCACCAAAGACGACCTGGTTCCCGACCCGGTCGCGTTGTCCTACCTGGTCGAGGACGTCGTCGCCAGCGCGCCCGGCGTACCTGTGCTGACCGTCTGCGCCCGGGAGGGCAAGGGCGTCGAGGAGTTGGCGGCGCTCATCGGGCGGGGCACCTCAGTGCTGCTCGGGGCGTCCGGCGCGGGCAAGTCCACACTCGCCAACGCACTCGTCGGCGATGACGTGATGGACGTCCAGGCCACCCGCGACATGGACGGCAAGGGGCGGCACACCACCACCACCCGCAACCTGCTGCCGCTTCCCGGCGGTGGCGTCCTGATCGACACGCCCGGGCTGCGAGGTGTCGGACTCTGGGACGCCGGTGGGGGCGTCGGCCAAGTGTTCGCGGAAATCGAGGAGTTCTCCCGGGGCTGCCGGTTCCACGACTGCGCGCACGATGCAGAGCCGGGGTGTGCCGTGCGCGCGGCCGTCGATGACGGCGAACTGTCGCTGCGCCGACTGGAGAGTTACCGCAAACTCGTCCGGGAGAACCAGTGGATCGTCGCCAAGTCCGACGCACGCATGCGCGCCGACGTCCGTCAGGACTGGAAGCGCAGGCAGGCGGAGGGGCGCGCGGCGGGGGAGGCGAAGCGGGGGCGTGGGCCGTGGTGGCCTGCACCACCCCGGTAACCGTTTGACTGACGGTTGAGCAACCGTACAGGCCGAGTAACCGGTTACCCATGGGAAGCGATTTCCCATCGGGTTTCCTTCGGTAACCGGTTACGTCCCGCGGCAGCGTTGGCTCCGTTGCGAACGCGGTTTCCGTTTCGTATGCGTAACCACGTCACCGGCGTCACGTACGTCACCAACATCACGTACGTCACCGACGTCACCAGCGTTACGGATGTCTCCGTCGCCTCCGTTGCCTCCGTTGCCTCCGTCGCCTCCGTCGCCTCCGTCGCCACAGACGTCACCGAGGTCACCGACCTCACGTCGTCACCCCGGCGTATGCGCCGCGCGACACCGACGTGGCGCTGGTGGGGATGCGGGTCTCGTGCCAGCCGGTGCCGGCGTCACCGGCATCACGGACGCCACGTACGCCACCGAGGTCGCGGACGTAACGGGCTTCACGGATGTCACGTATGCCATTCGTGCTAACGGCTGTGCGGACGGCGCTCTCGTCATCGATGTGTGGCCGTCACGGACGTCGTGTCCGATTTCCGCTAGCAGGGTGCTCGTCGCGGGCTGAGACTGGGACTCATGACGGACCAGGAAACGCGTTACGAAGCGGTCCGCAGCAGGGACGCCAGGTTCGACGGCGAGTTCTTCTTCGCCGTCGAGACCACCGGCATCTACTGTCGGCCCAGCTGCCCGGCCGTGACACCGAAACGTCACAACGTGCGGTTCTTCGCGACGGCCGCCGCCGCGCAGGGCTCGGGTTTCCGGGCCTGTCGGCGGTGTCGTCCGGACGCGGTGCCGGGATCGGCGGAGTGGAACGCGCGGGCCGACGTCGTGGGCCGGGCCATGCGTCTGATCGGCGACGGAATCGTGGACCGCGAGGGTGTCGGCGGCTTGGCCGACCGGCTCGGCTACAGCGCCCGGCAGGTGCAGCGGCAGCTCACCGCCGAGCTCGGTGCCGGCCCGGTCGCACTGGCCAGGGCGCAGCGCGCGCACACCGCGCGGGTCCTGCTGCAGACGACGGGACTGCCGGTCACCGAGATCGCCTTCGCTTCGGGGTTCGCCAGCGTGCGCCAGTTCAACGACACGGTCCGCGCCGTGTACGCGACGACCCCGAGCGAGTTGCGGGCCGCCGTGCGTGCGCCGCTCCGTACGGGCACACCCGCCGCCGGGATACCGCTGCGTCTGGCTCACCGGGGCCCGTATCACGCGCAGGCCGTGTTCGACCTGCTGCAACGAGAGGCCGTGGCCGGCGTGGAGGAGGTGAGCGGGCCGACCGGTCGGCGCACCTACCGCCGTACGCTGCGGCTGCCGTACGGCGCCGGCATCGCCGCCGTGGACGAGCGGGCGGGGAATCAGCGCCGGTCGTCAGCCGTCCGTCCCGGCGGCTGGCTCGACGCCCGCCTGCACCTCACCGACCCCCGCGACCTCACCACCGCGGTTCAGCGGCTGCGGCGGCTTTTCGACCTCGACGCCGACCCTTACGCCGTCGACGAGCGACTGGGCGCCGATCCGCGGCTCGCCCCGCTGGTCGCCGCCCGCCCGGGGCTGCGCGCGCCGGGGGCGGCCGACCCGGAGGAGTACGCGGTGCGGGCGCTCGTCGGACGGGCCCGGGCGGAGCGGCTCGTGCACGCCTACGGCAAGGTCCTCGACGCCCCGTGCGGCACACTCACCCATGTCTTCCCTGATCCGGCCGTCCTCGCGGAGTCCGAGCCGGACGGTCCGCTGGGCGCTCTCGTCGTCGCCCTCGCCGACGGCACCGTACGCCTGGATCCGGGCGTAGACCGGGACGACGCACAGGCCGCGCTGCTGGCCCTGCCCGGCCTGGACGCCCGGGCGGTAGCGGCAATCCGTGCCCGCGCCCTCGGCGACCCCGACGTAGCGCCGGCTGACGCGGACGTTCCCGACACCTGGCGCCCCTGGCGCACCTATGCCCTGCACCATCTGCATCATCTGCGCACCGCGGAGGAACGATGACCGACTCGACCGCCTTGCCCCAGCCGACCGAGCCGACCGAGCCGACCGAGCCGGCCGACCTGGCCGACCTGGCCGCGGTGTCGGACCCGACCGATCGGACGGAACCGGGGGAGCGGCGCGCGGACGTGACGACGTACTGGACGAGTGTGGAGAGCCCGCTCGGCCCCCTGCTGCTCACCGCCGATCCCGACGGTGCGCTGACCTCGCTCTCCGTGCCCGGGCAGAAGGGCGGGCGGACCGTCCGGGCGGACTGGCGGCACGATCCCGGTCCCTTCCGCTCCGCGCGGGAACAGCTCGACGCCTACTTCGCCGCCGACCTCAAGGAGTTCACGCTTCCCCTGCGCAGTGAGGGCACAGCGTTCCGCGAGCGGGTATGGGCCGCCCTGGAGTCGGTCCCTTACGGGGCGACCACTACGTACGGTGAGGTCGCCGCGCGCGTCGGCGCCTCGCGGATGGCGGTGCGAGCGGTGGGCGGCGCCGTGGGGGCGAACCCCCTGTTGATCGTGCGGGCCTGCCACCGGGTCATCGGCGCCGACGGCTCATTGACCGGATACGCGGGCGGGTTGGACCGCAAGGTGCGACTGCTGACCTTGGAGGGGGCGCTCCCGACTCCGTCGTTCTGAGGGCGAAGCACGGCGTGGGCCTGACGAGCGTGGCGCTGACGGGTGTGGACCTGGCAGGCGTGGCGCGGACGGGCGTGGCTCTGACGACGGCGAGCCATTGCCCGTGATCACCCCGATACACGTTCGCCGTTCGCCGTTCGCCGTTCGCCGTCCGTCGTCTGCCGTCTGCCGTCTGCCGTCTGCCGTCTGCCGTCGGCCGTCAGCCGTCAGCCGTCAGCCGTCCGGCGTCCGCCGTCCGGCGTCAGCCGTCGGTCCCGGCCCTGGTGACCGCAGCTTTCGGCCCCGGCGCCTGAAGCCTGGCGCCTACCAGCTGGCGGTCCCGGCCTTGGCTCCCATAGCTGTCGGTTTCCGGCAATGGAGCCACAGCCGTCGGCCCCGGCACTGGATTCACAGCCGTCGGTCTCGCACCCGTCAGCCCCACAGTTCTGCCCCGAGCCATGCCCCCGCGATCAGGAGGCAGGCGAACAGTTCGATGAGCACGCTCCAGCCGCCTGAGCGCATCGCCGTGCGCAGGGACGCGCGGGCCTCGCCGTGGCGGCCCAGGCGGAGGCGTTCCGAGAGGTAGATGCCGCCCATGAAGCCGGGGACCGCGCCGAGCACGGGCAGCAGGAGAAATCCGAGAAACGCGCCTACTCCCGCATACACCGCCATCCGCGGGGTCGCGCCGCTGGCGCGAAGTCGGCGAGGAGGGAGGGCCCAGCGCACCACCTGGGACAGAAACAGCGTTACCGTCGCCCCGACCAGCACGAACCAGGAGACCGGACGTGGATCGTCCAGCGCCCACCACAGGACCGCGGCCCATACCAGCCACGATCCCGGGACGCCGGGTACCAGCACTCCACACAGGCCGAGCAGTATGACCAGTCCGACCATCAGGAGTTCCCACACTCCCATCTGCCCAGCCTGCCTGAGCCTGAGAGAAAGCGCAGGTCAAGGCGTGCGACTGGACAGCCGAGAAACGCTGGTAAGCGGTGTCGTCACCGTTCCCGGGTCACCCAGCCGCGTTCGTACGCGTGCCAGCCCAGCTGCAGGCGTGTCGTCGCTCCCGTCAGCTCCATCAGCCCCTTCACCCGGCGTTGCACGGTCCGCAGTCCCAGATCGAGCTGTTTGGCCACGCTGACATCGGTCATCCCGGCCAGCAGCAGGGAGAGGATCTCCAGGTCGCCGACGTCGGGTGCGGCCGGGTCCCGCTCGGCGACCCCGCCCGCACCCAGGCGCAGCGGCAGCGCATCCCGCCACACCGACTCGAACAGCCCCGACAGCAATTCGAGCAGTCCGCTGGCGTGCACCACCAGCGCGGCGGGCTCAGCCGAGCGGCCGGTCAGCGGCACCAGGGCGAGCGAACGGTCGGCGACCACCAGTTTCGTCGGCACGGTCTCCATCACGCGAACCTGCTCGTCCCGGGCCAGAGCGGCGGTCAGCTCCCGCATACCGTCCGGCTGATCGAGCACGGCCCGTTCCAGCACGACGCGGTAGCGCACTCCGCGGGACGCGGCGCTCTCCTCGGCGTCGTTCTCGCTGCTGGTCACGGCCACCGGAGAGCCCGTGACCAGCGCACACACCTCGTCGCTCGCCCCGAGCTGAAGCTGAAGGAAGCGCTGGGCGACGGCGGCGGCACCCGTCACCACCTCGACCAGGTCGTGGGCCGCCGGTTCGGCGGCGGCCGCCCGATACTCCTCGGCCAGCAGGGCGGCTGCCAGCTCCGCCTTGTCGAGCTCATGTCTTTGATGGGTGAGCAGAGCGCCCAGGGCGACCCCCGGCGGAGCGGCGACCCAGCGTCCCGGCCGACCCGAGGACTGAGCCGCAAGGCCGTGTCGTTCCAGCCGGCGCAGCGCGCGTTCCGTGTCATGCTCGCCCAACGTCAGCCGGCGTGCGAGATCGGGTACGTCCGCGGCGCCCACCGAAACCAGCGCCCGGTACGCCGACTCGTGCGTCTCGTCGAGTCCTATCGCTCCCAGCATGGGGTGCCGGCCCTCCTTCTGACGTCCCGTGAGCGGCGGACCGACGTCCCGTGCGTGGCGGGAAGCAGCCACGGCGTAAACCCGCCGCCGTACATCATCGCCGTACCGCCGGTCACTCTGCCAATGTGTGGCCACGGCGGGAACATGTGATCATCCATCGATCGTCCACGGTGGGTGTCGGGCAACGCCGTGCACACCCGGATCGGCGCGGCCGCCAGGCCACGCTCCGAGGTCTGTGAGACGTGACCCGGGCTCGTGACGCGCAGGGGCGCAATAGGGGATTCGAGTCCTGGTCACCCGAGTCGCCGGGCGGTTCTCCCGTGGGGGGCGGAACCGCCCGGCGGCCACCGTCGCACCTCGACCGGCTCGGTCGCCGACCGCTCCGTGCATCCCTCGCAAAATCGTTCGGTACCCGTGGGGTGGCGCATTTTCCGGATGCCCCGTTTTCATACGGCCCGTGCGGTGGACAATTGGCGGCATGAGCCAGCAGGGGGGAAGGCCCACCGGTCGCGAGGACGACTGGTGGCGGCAGTTGTACGACGACGCCACCGAGGACACGGGGCCCGCGCCCGCCGCCGACTCCCTGGACGACCGCTTCGCCTCGGCCGCCGGCGCGGTGCGCTCCGCGGGCGCGACGGACGGGGCGCGCCCGGGCGACGGCGACCGCGTCGGACCGGGGGCCCCGGCGGGCGTACGGGACCTGGACGGCGTACGAGACCTGGAAGGCGTACGAGACCTGGAAGACGTCCGAGACCTGGACGGCGTGCAGGGTGCGTCGGCCGGACGCCACCGGGAGGGGGCGCAAGGCTCGCCCATGAGACGTTGCCCGGACGGCGACGCGGGCGACTCGTCGGCCACGCGCGATGCGACGGGCGACGCGGTCTGCTCTGCGGAGGGCGGCGAGACCGGCGGCGCGGCGGGCGGCGAGGCCGGCTCCGGCGCCGTCAGTCCTCTGCCGTCGCCGCGCGCCGAAGAGTCCAGTCCCGGCGCACAAGCGGATTGGTGGACATCGCAGGACGTGACGCGGTCAGGGCCATCGTCGTCTTCGTCGCCGGAGACGACCGTTCCTCAGCCGGAGACGATCGTTCCGCAGCCGAGAAGCGGACCGCCCGCCGCTGCCGCCCCGCCAGTTGCGCCCGGCGCGCCCGGCGCGGAGCGAGACGTCGGGGAGCGGAACAACGGCGGGCAGGACAGCGGGCGGGCCGCCGACGGCCGCGGCTCCCACTGGGGGACCGGTGGCGTCGGCCCGGATGCCCGGGGCGATGCGTCGACCGACGCCAGGGGGGATCTGGGCTGGGGCGCCCGGTCGGTACCGCCGCCGGACGGGCCAACCGAAGCCGAGGACGGGCCTCCAGGTCCCGCGGACTTCCCGCCCGGTCCGCTGCCGCCCGGGTTCGCCGAGCAGCCGCTCCGGGACGGAGGGCCCGCTCTCGCCCCGCCCGACGGCGATACGTCGACGCACGGGGCGTCCACCTCCGTCGAAGCACCCGCGTCACAACCCCCCTCACCTGCACCGCGCCGCTCGGCACAGGCGCCACCCTGGCTTTCACCCGCGGCAGCGACCACGCCCGCGGCAGCGACCCCGACGGCGGCGCAGACGACCCTCCGTCCCCAGCCCCCCGCCGCACCTGCCGTGCCAGCCGCACCCGTCGCTCCTGCCGTGCCTGCCGCACCACCCGTACCGCCCGCCCCCACGGCACCCCCTGTTCCCGCCGTGGCGCCGCCACCGCCCGTGCAGCCGCCTGTACTGGCCTATGCCCCGCCGCCTCCGACGGCTCCCACTGCCTACGCCGACGGCCCGGCACCCTCCTTCACCCCGGCTGGTCCGTCGTCCGACCCCGCCACTGCCCGAGGCCAAGGCGGTGCACCCGTCCCGATCCCGGCCCCGACTTCAGCTCCGATCCCGGCTCCGGACCGCGCGCCGGACCGGCCCGTCGAGCCCACGGTGCCCGACCACCCGCCCGCAGTCCTCACGTTCCCGGCTCTCCCCGCCTCCAAGGACCACGTCGGTTCCGGGCCGCCCACCTACGACGCCGAGCCCACCGCTCTCCCGGCCGCCGACCCGGACGAGTTGGACGACCTGGTCGCCGACACCGTCCTGGAGGGCGCCCGGTACGGGGCCTGGACGCTGCGGGCCGCGTCCGTGCGGGGCGACTCCGCCCGGTACCGGGGGGAGCCGCGCCGGGACTCGTTGCTCACCGCCCGCTTCGGGACGGGCGAGCACGCGCTGATCCTGGTCGCGATGGCGACCGGCGCCAGAGCGACGCCGGGCGCGCACCGTGCGGCCGCCGAGGTGTGCCGGTGGATCGGGAAGGCCGTGGGCCGCAGCCATGTCCGGCTTGCCGAGGACATAAGGGCGGCCCGGCGCGGCGATCTGAAGTCGGGCCTGCACCGCCTCACCGACCGCAGCCTCGGGCGGCTCCGTGCCAGCGCCGCGGAACAGGGGCTCGAACCTGACGAGTATGCGGCCACCCTGCGCTGTCTGTTGCTGCCCGCCGACCCCGAATGCCGTACGCGCGTGTTCTTCGGTGTGGGCGCCGGCGGACTGTTCCGGCTGCGCGGCGGTGTCTGGCGGGACATCGAACCGCAGGTGGGCGAGGTCGTCGGCGAGCCGGTGGTCGGGGTCGGGTCGCTCCCCTCCGAGACGCCCGAGGGCGACCGGCTCACCATGGACCTGGGCATCACCACACCGCCCAACCCCTACGACCCCGATCCGGGACCGCCCCGGGCGCCCTTCCGCTTCCGGGCCTCCGTAGCCCGCCCGGGTGACACGCTCCTGATGTGCACCGGAGGGTTGGCCGACCCCCTGCGCGGGGAGCCGCGTCTGTCCGCGTATCTGACCGGCCGCTGGTCGGACCCCGCGCCGCCCGGCCTCGCCGCCTTCCTCGCCGACACGCAGGTGCGGGTGAAGGGCTATGCCGACGACCGTACGGCCGCTGCCGTCTGGGAGGCGTGAGCGCCCCGCCACGGCCGCTGTGAAGGAATCCGCCGCGGCGGCTGCGGAGGGATCTGCCCCGACGGCTGCGGAGGGATCGGCCCGAGGAAACCGAAGGGGTGCGTCGATCCATGGCCAAGCAGAACGTCGCCGAGCAGTTCGCCCACCCCCCCCGGATCAGTCGACAGCCGGGACCCAGTGGCGTTCTCCGCCGTCCGAGCCGTACCAGTAGCGGGGTAGTCCCTTGATGCTGGTGGTGCGGAACGGACGGCCGTGGTCGTCGACGCGGACCGTGCCGCTACGGCCCTCGGAGGACCAGCCGAGTTCGAGGTACCAGTTGCAGTCGCAGCCTTCCGTCCGTGCAGTGACCAGCAGTACCTCCGGGTGCTTGCTGGACACGCGGTACGGCAGACTCACCGCCGGGATCGGCGTGCCGGCGTCGTCGCCTGCCACCGAACGCGCAAGGGGACGGTCCTGGTCGAGGTCGACCGCGAAGTAACGCTTGCTCAGCGAGCCCCCGCAGCCCAACTCCATCGCGTACGTGGTGCCAGGCGCCGGAGTCGCGCGTCCGACGACTCGCACACGCAACGCCGTCAGCGCGACGGCGGAGGAACTGCGTCCCTGAACCGTGATCTCCACGTTGGTCTCCCGCCCGTGCACAGCGCCTTGCGCCGATGCCCAGGGCCCGGCGTCCTGAGCCACGGGAGGCGGCGGGACCTGCGTCGGCGGCTTGTCGATGACGTAGTCGTGGCCGCAGCCCTGTGCCCAGACCTGAGAGTCGGCGGTCCAGGTGAGCGGTTCACCTGCGGCGGAGGCGCCCGGTGCTCCGCCGCCGGCCGGGGCGGCCTGGGCCACGGACGAGCTCCTGTCGGGGCCGGCAGGCGCAGGGGTGAACTCGTGGGGAGATGACGACGGGGCGGTGGGCCTGGCGGAGGCGGGAGCCTTCTTCGGGTCCGGTGTGGAGGAGCGGCCGGAGGCGGCCGCGGGGAAAGAGACGGCGGGGGACGCGGCGGACCGGGCCGTGTCGGAGGGCCTTGAGGGGCGGCTGGCGCCGGGCAGCGCGGACAACGTGCCAAGGATGGCGAGGAGCGCGCACGCGGCGCCGAGGAGGACGGGGGTGCGGCGGCGACGGTGCCATCGGCGCCGTAATGCTTGCATCGAAACCGGTTTCCCAGTTACCGAGACCGGCGAAACCACGCCTTCCGCGTCCCCAGAGATTCCGGATGCAGCAGGCGCCCGAGCATCCGCAGGTGCTCCGGGTGCTCCGGGTGCTCCGGGTGCTTCAGGTGTGGTGCCAGGCGCCGGAGTCGCGCGTCCGACGACCCGCACACGCAACGCCGCTCCAGGTGTTTCGGGCACCTCAGGTGCTTCCGAGCTCTGCGGTGTTTCCTGCGTTTCGTGCGTTTCTCGTTTCTCCCGCGTTTCCTGCGTTTCCTGCGTTACCCGGAGTTCGGCCGTTTCCGCGCCGTTCTCTGTTCCCGTCGCTCCAGCGGTTGCTGCCGTTTCCGCTAGCAGTGGTGTTTCCGTGGCCGTCGTGTCCCGAGGCCGCTGTCGTGCCTCCACTGCCCGCAGCCACCGTCGGTGCAGTTCGAGGCGCTCACCGGGCGTCGCTCCGCAGAACTCCGCGAGCCGTTCGACCGGGGCGAAATCTTGCGGAAGCGCTTCCCCGGCGCAGTAGCGGTGCAGGGTCGAGGTGTTCATGCCCAGGTGGCGCGCGAGAGAGCCGTAGCTGCGCTCGGTGCGTCCCTTCAGTTCCGTCAGCAGCGACGCGAACTCCGCCACATCGCTCACGCAGTCGTCGGTCGACACCGGTCCCCCGTGCTCGTCCGGCCCGGGCGGTCATCCCAGGCACTCATATACCTGCACGTCAGATGGGCTGGGATGGTTCCACCACGGCCGATCGGGCGAAGACCGTTGCGGTGCGCCGCCGGAACCGCCGATGCTCTTGGTGTCGCACCGACCAGGGCCGGAACCGACCGACCGGACCTGTGGCGGCAACTCACACCCATTCACCCACCCAGCACTGACATACGGGGGACACCCATGCCCAAGCGCATCCGAGCCGCCACGCTCACCACGCTCGCCGGGCTCGCCGCGCTCACAGGCGGGGGGCCCGCCTTCGGTGCCGTACTCGCCCCGCCGGCGGGCATCGCCTCCTCGCAGAGGCCGGGCTTCCTCTCGGCCGCGGACCTCCCTCCGCACCCGAGTTCCACCTGGACGGCGGGCAAGGTCACCGCCGGCGCATCGCCCGACGTGGAGACGGACCGCTGCCTCGGTATGGCATTGGGCGACGGCTCGAACTCCTGGTACCGGGACTTTCGGACCGACCTCGACACGAGCGCCCGTCAGGTCAGCGTCCAGTCGCCGAGTGTCAGCGCGGCAAAGGGCCGGTACGCGCGGATCAACCAGGACATCAAGTCCTGCGCCGGGCGGATCGAGCAAGCCGACCCGGAGGTCGAGGCCACGCTCAGGGACTACGGGCAGCTCGACGTCGAGGAGGGGGCCCACGTCTACGGGCTGCACACCGAGACGTCCTGGGGTGCGACCGACATCCGGCTCCTCTCCGTCGGCCGGGACGGCACGAGGGTGACGGTCGTGGACTGGGGCCAGATGGGCGGCTTCGGCGACGCGCCGATCAAGGCGTTCAAGAAGACGACTGTCACGGCCGTCGCCAAGCTCCGTTGACCGTTCGGCGCGCACGGCCCCGCCGGCTGCGGCCACGCGCCACCCGCGCCACCCGCGCCACCCGTAAGACCCGTACGGCCCGTAAGACCCGTACGGCCCGCAAGATCCTTGGGGCACGCGCGACTGCGACCCCTACGGCCTGACCCGCACGGCCTGACCGTAGGACCTGACGCGAGCCGCTGAGAAGGGCAGGGCCGCCGTCTCTCCCGCCACGGGGGTGGGGAGAGGCGGCGGTCCAGCCCGAGCGCATCACCAGGACCGACCGCACCACCACGCACGACCGCAGACCACGGTCGCAGATCACAGTTCGCAGACCACAGACCACAGACCACAGACCAGCACGACGATCACACGAGAAACACGGGGAACAGGGACATGACGAACGATGCCAACAGCCCGGCCGGCACGACCCGCAAGAGCGCCGCTCGCCTGCGCACGACTCGCCGTACCGCCGTCGCCGCCGGCCTCGCGCTGGCCCTCGGGCTCGGTGTGACGGCACAGGCCTCCGCCGGCGGCCCGCGCAGCGTCAGCGGCAAGTCGTCTGACAACATCACCCGCGTCGCCGACTTCTACGGCGCCTACATCGACGCGGTGACCGACGAGGGCGGCGGCGACCTCGCGGACGCGCTGCGCAAGCACTACCTGACGCCGGCCTTCCAGAAGGAACTGAACGCCTGGGAGGACGCGAACCACGCCGACGGTGTTCTGCAGGCCCAGAACGTTCCGCTCGCCTGGAAGGTCACCGACAACGGCACCGCCGACTACACGGAGGCCGTCGTCACCCTCACGTGGAGCAGGAACCAGACCACGAAGCTCATCGTCGACGTGACCCGGGGCACCCACAAGATCTTCCACATCGGCACCAAGGGCATCGAGGGCAGCTAGCCGCCGGGAGCGGCGCGTGGGGGACCGCAGAGATCAGGCCAACCTCACGAACTGCGGGGACCGGGAAGGCTGAGGGAATCGAGGGGGATCCGTGGTCCGGCGGGCGGGGTGTGTCCCGGACGCCAGACCACGGGTCCCCCTGATCCGTTCCCTGATCCGTTCCCTGATCTGCTCTCTGATCTGTTCTCTGACGGGGGAGGCGCGCTTGGAGTGCCTCTTCGTCCCGCAGCGGTCGCCACACCCGTTCCGCGCGTACGACGAGGTCGGTAGAGGGCCCTGGGCCGTCAGGACGACCCCCGGTGGTCAGCGGGCCACCCGGGTGTGTAGGTCTCGGGGGTGCGGAACGGCCAGGTCGGAGGCCGCCCCGGGCGAAGGATGCACCGGCTCACCTCCGCTCGCGATGGGGGTGAACGTCGGAGGCCGACTGCGCGGGTGCGCGCTCCTCAGGGGTACGTCCGCGCCGTCGTGCGACGTGCTCGGCGTCCGGACGCCCCGGCCGGTGGCTGGGGACTGCGCGGCGCGGCACCGCTTCCGCCCGTCGGCCGGACCGCCGCGTCAGATGCCGTCCCGTCAACCGGAATCGGTACCTCGACCAGGGCTTTCGCTCTGCCCCGGGTACCGGGCGCGAACGGCACGGAGCCGGCCCGCGCGTCCAACCGCCCGGTTGCCGCTCGCCCGACGACTGTCACACGGCGCCGTCCGCCGTCCCATCGGTCCCGGTGGCGCACGGGCCGCACTGGGACCGTCAGTCGGCGCATCGCCCCATCCCCGCCCGCTCGCACCAGGGTTCGACGATCGCCGACGCGTCCACCGCTCCGCCCCGGACCGTGCTGCCCACCTGCCGAACGCGGTTCTGAGCGCTTCGCGGCTCGTCCGAACATGGCCGAACACCTGGTCGTTGATGATTCGACATGACTGGCGCTGTGTCGACCGGGCAAGGATCCACGTGAACGTGTTCGAGCAGGAGGGAAACCGACATCGACACGCGGGCGGGGGTCATGGAGAGGCAGGCACGGGGAAGCGGTCCGACGACGATCGTGGGCGGCTCGGCGATGAGACGGACGGGGAAGGCCGGGGAGGACACGACCGGGGACGCGGCAGATCAGGATCGGGCGTCTCAGCTCAATCGTCGGCTCGGGCGGGCGGATCTGCGGGCGGTGCCCGAGGCGCGCCGGGCGCTGCGAGAGTTGTTGGAGGGGTGGGGGAAGCCCGGCCGGTCGGAGACGGCGGAACTGCTGACCAGCGAACTCGTCACCAACGCGCTGGTCCACACCGACGACGACGCGGTTCTGACCGCCACCGTCTCGTCGTCCGGTCTTCGGGTCGAGGTGCGGGACTCCGTCGCCCGCCGGCCGCGACCGAGCGCGCCGACCGCCGACGAAGGGACGCACGGCCGGGGCCTCGTCCTGGTCGAGTCCCTCGCGGACACATGGGGCGTGCGGGCCCAGGGCGGCGGGAAGGTCGTCTGGTTCGAACTGGGCGCCGGAGCCGCCTGAGGTGAACGACACCTCTTGGACGTGGCCACCCAGACCCCTGGATGCTCGACGACGGACGTGACGTGGCGCGGCGGACGGGAAGGGGGCGCGACCGTTACGGTCGCGCCCCCTTCCCGTCCTGCCTGCCTGGCCGTCAGCCGAACTGCTGCTCCAGGTCCTTGAGCTTGCGCTCCAGGGAGTCAAGGCGCGGCAGCGCCATGGTGTCGTCCTCCGCGGTGAGGTCGACGGTCATCGACGATTCGGAGCCGTGGCGAACGGGCTGCAGGGAGGGCCGCGAGCGTACGGGCAGCTGCTCGGCCGAGTTCGCTATGGCAGGCTCCGCGGGGACACGTTCGGCGGTGGCCCGCTCCAGGGCGGCCTGGGCCTCGACCTGACGGCCGCCACCGCGACCGGGGAAGCGGCCGTGACCGCGGCTGATCGCCTTCAACTGAGCCCGCTCGACCCGCTGCTGCTCGCGGCGACGCAGCTTGGTCTCCTCCTTGCGGGCCTTGTCCTCGCGGACTTCCTCGACGGCCTCGTCCAGGCTGCGCACGCCTTCGAGCAGCATCAGCGACCAGGCCTTGTAGGTCTCGCGGGGGGCGCGCACCCAGCGCACGACGCGGATCTGAGGCAACGGGCGGGGCACGAGACCCTGTTCGCGCAGCGCCGCGCGGCGGGTCTGCTTCAGGGCCCGGTCGAAGAGCACGGCGGCGGAAAGGGACATGCCGGAGAAGAACTGCGGGGCGCCGTCATGGCCCAGGCCGCGGGGCGCGTGCACCCAGTTGAACCAGGCGGCCGCCCCGGCGAACGTCCACACGAGTATCCGGGAGCCGAGCGCCGCGTCACCGTGGCTGGCCTCGCGCACCGCGAGCACGGAACAGAACATCGCCGCCCCGTCCAGACCGAACGGCACCAGGTATTCCCAGCCGTTGGTGAGTCCGAGGTTCTGCTGGCCGAAGCCGACCAGGCCGTGGAACGAGAGTGCGGCGGCTACGGCCGCACAGCAGAACAGAAGGACGTAGGAAGCGGTTCCGTATATGGCTTCCTTGCGCCTGCGGCGCTCCTCGGTGCGCTCCCACGAGTCGTCCGCGCTCGCGCTCGCCCCGGAGGAGCGCTTGCCGCGCGCGAGCACCGCCACCGCCGCCAGCATGCCCAGGAGCAGTACGGCGCCCGGAAGCAGCCAGTTCAGCGATATGTCGGTAAGTCTCATCTGGGGTCCCTTGCATTGGGATAGGGCGTAACGCCCGCCATAGTGGCCCAATCCCGCCGTCCCTCAGGGGGTTTCGGGGCAAGAGGCCGCCAAGGAGGTGCAAGGGGATGCCCAGGGCGACGTTCTGCTCGAACTGCCGCTTGAGGGGCGGGAGTTGAGTTCGAATAAGACTACCCGTAAGGGTGGTTCCTCGGAAAGTTCCCGTGACGCGTGAGGAATTTGTGAATTGCCTGTAACCGTACGGGAGTCTCGTTCGGGTGATCTTACGGGACGCGCGACACCTCCCCGTCCTCGGGGTCGCCCTGTAGGGGGCGGGGGCGGCCAAGGGGTCAACCAAGGGGCGACCTGGGGGCGGGGTCACTCGACGGAGAGTCAGGCGACCGGCTGGGGGGCGGGGTCGGCAAATCGGGTGACAAGACGTCAGTAATGCGATGGAAAGGGCGTCAGCTGGCCGTAGCCGTAGCCGTAGCCGTAGCCGTAGCCGCGATCGCAGCCCGGCCGCAGGCGTCGTCAATCTGGTGGCGCGGTTGACGTCGCAGGTGCGGGGGCGGGAGACGCGGGTGTCGTCGGGTCGCGCGGTGTAGAACATGCAGCAACTTGTCCGGCTCGTGGTGCTCGGCTGTCGCCGTCCGGACCTCCGTCTGCAGCGCCTTCTCGACCGGGAGCAGTCGAGCGCCAGGTGTGAGGACCGCCGCGTCGTCCGGCAGGCAGGTGGGGAAGAGGGCGCGGACGGCCATGTAACTCGGTGCCGTCGCTGGCGCTGTCGTATGAGACGTCCGTCACAGGCGGTCGGGGCGCTTGCTGGTGCGGGAAATCATGGGACGGTGATCAAGGCGGGCCAGGAGTAACGGTGCAGCCTGCGGTGCAGTCCGAAGCACGCCGTCGCGTCCGGGTGGGCCCTCCGGCCATAGTCACGGACGACCCGGACGTCGTCCCAGGCCAGAAAGTTCTCCGGGGCCGCACCGCCCTCGACCGGCTCGCTTACGGTGACCCCTCCGTCACTCCGCAGAAACGGTTGCTGGGCCCCAGCTGCGCGACGGTCAGGCTCGGCAGCGTCTGCGCGAGGCGGTCGTGGGTCTCCGCCGGGGCCATAAGGGCTGTGGCCGACGGGCTGTGGCCGACGGGCTGGGGGCTGTCGTTACCGGCGTTTCGAGAGCGTTTACAGGCAGGTAAGCGTTACCTACCCACTCCTCCCTGGAGTTGCCGGGCCGCCCTCGCTCCCGGCCGAGGGAAGAGCCCCCATTACCTCCAAAGCGGCGGGTGCGCCTAAGGTGCTTGACGGACGAGTAACAACCCGTCGTAATGACCCCAAGTACCGACAAGGCCGGAGGAGGCCCCGTGGAGTCGAGCGCGCAGGGCTCCATCGGTACGGAGATCCCGGCTGCGTCCGGGGCCGACGGCGGATGTGGCCGGGTGCCGGCACAGTCGCGCTCCGGCTCCGGCTCTGCTTCCGGCTCGGGCTCGGGCTCCCGGGCCGGCTCCGGCTCGGGCTCCCGGTCCGTCGAATACGGCGGGTACAGCGGACGCGACGGGTACGACGGGTTCGACGAAGGCGCTGACAGGGAACGATGCGGGCCGGCCGACGCCGCGCGCGGTGAGCACACGCACAGTGAGACCCCTGCCCCCGCTCTCGGCTTCGCTCGGGCGGAATCGGCTTCGGCGCCTCCCCGCCCCGTGATCCAGCGGGCTTCGGTGCGCGGTCAGATTCTCGACGCCCTGCGCACCGCGCTCGTCACCGGCGAACTTCTCCCCGGTGAGGTGTACTCCGCCCCGGTCCTCGGCGAGCGCTTCGGCGTCTCGGCTACGCCCGTCCGTGAGGCGATGCAGCAGCTCGCGCAGGAAGGCGCCGTCGAGGTCGTCCCCAACCGGGGGTTCCGGGTGATCGTGCGGGGCGCGCGCGAGCTGGCCGAGCTCGCCGAGGTACGCGCACTGATCGAAGTGCCCGTGATGCTGCGGCTCGCCCGTACGGTGCCCGGCGAGCGGTGGACGGAGCTGCGGCCCCTCGCCGAGGCGAGCGTCCGCGCGGCGGCCTCGGGATGCCGTGCCACGTACGCGGAGGCCGACCGGATCTTCCACCGGGCGCTGCTCGCCCTCTCCGGCAACGAGCAGCTGGTCGCGATCGCCGACGATCTGCACAGGCGGTCGCAGTGGCCGTTGGCCGGCGGACCGGCACGACGCGGGCGGGCAGACCTCGTCGCCGACGCTGCCGAGCACATGGCCCTGCTGGCGGCGCTGACGGCGGGCGAGTTGGACGTCGTGCAGACACTGGCCCGGGAACACTTCGCCGGATCGAGCGGCTGACGTCCGTTCCTCCCGACGCGGTTGAACGTCCGGCCTCCCGACGCGGTTGAACGTCCGGCCTCACGGCGCGGTTGAACGCCCGCACCGCCCCAGCGTCGCCGGATCACACGCCTGACGGGCTGGGGGTCGCCGGAGGGGCCAACTGCCGTGCCAGCCAGGTCGGTACGCCGCCCAGCAGCCGGAACAGCCGTCGTGCCTCCTCCCGCAGCCGCGAGGCCTCCGGTTCGACCTCCGCGTCGGCCAGGGAGGCGAGCGCCGGAGCGGTGCCCACCAGGTAGCCCAATTCCTCCTGGATGCGCAGGGATTCGGCGAAGCCGTGCCGTGCCTCGGCCACCTCGCCGTCGCGCAGGGCGAGTCCGGCGAGGTGACGCCAGGTGAAGGACAGCAGCAGGGAGTCCGAGTGCGCGGCGGCCGCCGTGTGCGCGCGCCGGTACGCGGCCCTCGCGGCCTGCGGGGAACGCGAGATGTTCTCGGCGAGCAGGCCCCGGCGGAAGTCCAGCAGCGCCCGTCCCGTCGCGTCCGGCGGGATGAGCGCCGCCGCCCGTCCCAGTGCGGCGCGCGCCTCGTCCACCCGGTCGCGCACGCCGTGCAGCGTGGCCGCGTAGGCAAGGTGCCCGCGTTCACAAGCGGCCGCGCCGCGCTCCTGGTCGTCGTGAGCCAGCGCCTCGGCCGTGCGCAGCGCGTCCTCGGCGTCCTGCCAGCCCTGCTCGGTGTACAGGCACCGCTCCACCAGCAGCGCGGCCCGTTGGATCGCGCCTGCGGCCGTGTCGGGTGGGATCAGGGCCGCCGCATCGGCCCAGCAGGCGCGCGAGCGCAGCCGCCATACCGCGGTCTGGAGGGGATCGTCAGCTGAGGTCGTTCCGGTACCAGACATGGCGGAGTGCGCCACGTTGCCCTCCCCGAGCGCGCCGTCGAGCTTTGAGTGGTGGCCGCATCTCAGCACGGATCGCGGCACCGGGCCAAGGGGGCGGGTGAAGGATTTCACAAAGTCGTGGGACTCCGCGTCCCTCCGGGTGCTCGCGGGCGGTCGGCAACGAGGGGTAACCGGTGTCCGGTTGTCGTCAGCTCATGCGCAGGGCCAGGAAGAAGTCCAACTTGTCCTCCAGCCGTGACAGGTCACGACTCGTCAACTGCTCGATCCGCCCGACCCGGTAGCGCAGCGTGTTGACGTGCAGGTGCAGACGGGAGGCGCACCGGGTCCACGAGCCGTCGCAGTCGAGGAACGCCTCCAGGGTCGGGATCAGCTCGGCGCGGTGGCGTCGGTCGTAGTCGCGCAGCGGGTCCAGGAGGCGGGCGGTGAACGCCCGGCGCACGTCGTCGGGGACGAACGGGAGCAGCAGGACGTGCGAGGCCAGCTCCTGGTGCCCCGCCGCGCAGACCCGGCCGGGACGGGCCGCGGCCACGCGGCGGGCGTGTCGTGCCTCCTCCAGCGCTCCCCGCAGCCCCTCCGCGGAGTGCACGGCCGCGCTGACGCCGAGAGTGAGCCGGCCGTCGCCGTCGAGACCCGCCGACAGCGGCTCCCGTACGGCGGCCAGCAGCGCGTCGGCGAGAACGCCGGTCTCGGCGCCGTCGTGCTCGCCGGACATCGCCGGCAGCGGGACGAGGGCGATGGCCTCGTCGCCCGTGTGGGCGACGGCGATGCGATCGGACGGCTCGGGGCCGGTGGCCAGGGGGTCGACCAGGATCTCCTCCAGCAGCGACTGGGCGACCGGGCCCGCCTCCAGGCCGCCGTTCTCCCACTCGACACGGGCCACCACCACCTGCCAGTGCGGGGCGGCTCCCAGGCCCGGCAGCAGCACCGGAGCGGCGACCCGCAGGCGGGCCGCGATCTCCGCCGGAGCCGCACCCGTCTGGACCAGCTCCAGCACCTCCTGCGCGAGCCGGCGGCGCACCGTGCGCGCCGCGTCCCGGCGGTCCCGTTCGACCGCGATGAGCTGGGTGACGCCCTGAAGCAGGTCGAGGCGCTCGTCCGCCCAGTCGCCGGCGTCCGCCTCGACGGCCAGCAGCCAGTCCGACAGGACGCTCTCGCGCACATCCCGTGCCCCCGGCACTCCCGGCACCCCGGGCGCGCCCGGCACTCCCGGTGCGCCCGCCGGATCGTGTCCGGTCCGCGACGCCTGGAGGGACGAGGGGATCGGGGAGGCCGGGAGGACCGGGGAGACCGGGGGGTTCGGCGGCGTGCGGCCGCCGCTGCGGATCGGGAACAGGGAGAACGTCGTCTGGCCCACGATCACCCGGTGCGGACCACGCCGGCCGGTGCGGACCGCGGCCAGTTGCTCCGCCGCGAGCTTGGCGCAGACGTCGCCGGGCAGGCCCGGCCCCGCCGTCTTCGGGCCCGCGATGAGCCGGCCGGTGGGGGACAGGACCCAGGCGCGCAGGTCCAGGTCGGAGCCGAGCAGGTCCAGGACGACGTCCGGGCCGCCGCCGGCCGGGCCCGAGGTCATCATCCGGCGGTGCCGGTCGACCACGGCGGCGAGATCTCCGGCGCGCTCGCCCGAGACCTGCCGCACGACGTGCTCGGTGATCGTGGCGAAGGCCACCGACTCGTGCACCGCGAACAGCGGCAGACGGTGCCGGGCGCAGGCCGCGACCAGGTCCTGCGGGACGTCGCCCAGTTCCGCCTCGCCGGCTGCGAGCGCGGCCACCCCGGCCTGCACCAGGATCCGCACGAACGGCTCGGAGTCCGCCGCGTCCCGCCGCCAGGCCAGGCCCGTCAGCACCAGCTCGCCCCCGGAGAGGTAGCGGCTGGGGTCCCGCAGGTCGGTGGTCATGACCCCGCGCACCGTGCGGTCCAGCTCGTCCTCGCCGCCGAGGAGCCCGAGGCCCAGCGCATCGGTGTCCAAAAGTGCGCGCAGCCGCATCTCGTCGCCGCCGTTTCTTGTCTCGAAATCTACGATGAATCTTGAAGGATGTGTCGGGAAAGGGCCCGCCGCCGGTCCCGCCCAGGAGTCCGGGCGGCTGCGGGAGAACGCCAGAAACCGCATTCTTCGGCTGCCAGGCTGTTTCCCGCGTTTCTGCAGGAAAACGAGGAGGTTACCGAGAACCTCCGTTCATACGAATCTACAAGATGCCCGAACGGACCAGCCAACTCCTTCATGGTTTCCGTGACTGACCCGGTCGGAGCAAGCCGCTGTGTACTGGCCTCACTCCACGTGAACAGCACATGAACGAGCCGGGCCCGCCGCACCCGATTCTGGCTCGATAGAGACATCTCACGAGACTCACGAGACGAAGAAGAGAGCCGGTCATGGACTTCCTTCGCCCCGCCAGCTGGGAGGAGGCGCTCGCCGCGAAGGCAGAGCACCCCACCGCTGTGCCGATTGCGGGTGGCACCGACGTGATGGTCGAGATCAACTTCGACCACCGCAGGCCCGAGTACCTGCTCGACCTCAACCGCGTCGGCGACCTCTACGAGTGGGAGGTCGGCGAGGACAGCGTGCGGCTCGGCGCCTCCGTCCCGTACTCCAGGATCATGGAGAACCTGCGCGCCGAGCTGCCGGGCCTCGCCCTCGCCTCGCACACCGTGGCCTCCCCGCAGATCCGCAACCGCGGCGGCGTCGGCGGCAACCTCGGCACCGCCTCCCCGGCGGGTGACGCCCACCCCGCCCTGCTCGCCGCCGGCGCCGAGGTCGAGGCCGAATCGGTCCGCGGTTCGCGCAGGATCCCGATCGACGCGTTCTACACCGGCGTGAAACGCAACGCGCTCGCCCCCGACGAGCTGATCCGCGCCGTCCACGTGAAGAAGGCCGACGGCCCCCAGCAGTACTCCAAGGTCGGCACCCGCAACGCCATGGTCATCGCCGTCTGCGCCTTCGGTCTCGCCCTGCACCCCGAGACCCGGACCGTGCGCACGGGGATCGGCTCCGCCGCCCCGACCCCCGTCCGGGCCAGGACCGCCGAGGAGTTCCTCGACGCGGCACTGGAAGAAGGCGGTTTCTGGGACAACGGAAAAATCATCGCCCCCTCGGTCGCCAAGCAGTTCGCCGACCTGTGCGCCGCCGCCTGCAACCCGATCGACGACGTCCGGGGGACTGCGAGCTACCGCCGCCACGCGGTCGGCGTCATGGCCCGCCGGACCCTCACCTGGACCTGGGAGTCGTACCGCGGCGCCCGCCGCGCCTCGAAGGGAGCCGCGTGATGCGCGTCAACTTCACCGTCAACGGACGCCCGCAGGAAGCCGACGACGTGTGGGAGGGCGAGAGCCTGCTGTACGTGCTGCGCGAACGGCTCGGACTCCCCGGATCGAAGAACGCCTGCGAGCAGGGCGAGTGCGGCTCGTGCACCGTCCGGCTGGACGGCGTCCCGGTGTGCTCGTGTCTGGTCGCCGCCGGCCAGGTCGAGGGCCGTGACGTCGTCACCGTCGAAGGACTCGCCGACCACGCCCGGCAACGCGCCGAGCGCGACCGTTGCGAGACCGCTTCCTGCAACGGCCGGGCCGCCGCCCCGGGGACCTCCCTCGACGAGGCCCGGGCATGGCAGGCCAAGGGCTCCGACTCCCAGGCCGGCGAGGGCGGCGAACTCGCCCCGATCCAGCAGGCCTTCATCGACGCCGGCGCCGTCCAGTGCGGTTTCTGCACCCCTGGCCTCCTGGTCGCCGCCGACGAGATGCTCGAACACAACCCGAACCCGACCGACGCGGACATCCGCGAGGCGCTCTCGGGCAACCTCTGCCGCTGTACCGGTTACGAAAAAATCATGGACGCGGTACGCCTGGCGGCCGCCCGGCAGGGAGAGGCGGTCTGACGATGCCTTCCCCCATTCTCGGCTCCGGCCGGACGGACGGCGCCACCGTCAGCGCCCCTCTCGGAACCCCCGTCAAGGTCACTCAGGGCTCCCGGACCAAGGGCGGCGTCGGCGAGTCCACCCTGCGCCCCGACGGCACCCTCAAGGTCACCGGCGAGTTCGCGTACTCGTCCGACCTGTGGCACGAGGACATGCTCTGGGGCCAGATCCTGCGCTCCACGGTCGCGCACGCCGAGATCGTCTCCCTCGACACCTCCGAGGCGCTGGCCACCCCGGGCGTCTACGCCGTCATGACGTACGACGACCTGCCGACCGACGTGAAGAACTACGGTCTGGAGATCCAGGACACCCCCGTTCTGGCGCACGGCAAGGTACGCCACCACGGCGAGCCGGTCGCGATCGTCGCCGCCGACCACCCGGAGACCGCCCGCCGAGCCGCCGCCAAGATCAAGGTGGAGTACCGCGAACTGCCCGTCATCACCGACGAGGCCTCCGCGACCGCCCCGGACGCGATCCTCATCCACGAGAACCGCGACGACCACCACATCGGCCACGTCCCGCACCCCAACATCGTCCACCGCCAGCCGATCGTGCGCGGCGACGCGGGCGCGGCCGCCGGGCGGGCCGACGTCGTCGTCAGGGGCGAGTACACCTTCGGCATGCAGGACCAGGCGTTCCTCGGCCCCGAGTCCGGCCTCGCCGTGCCCGAGGAGGACGGTGGCGTCCACCTCTACATCGCCACCCAGTGGCTCCACTCCGACCTGCGCCAGATCGCCCCCGTCCTCGGCCTGCCCGAGAGCAAGGTGCGCATGACGCTGGCCGGCGTCGGCGGCGCGTTCGGCGGCCGCGAGGACCTGTCGATGCAGATCCACGCCTGTGTGCTCGCCCTGCGCACCGGAAAACCCGTCAAAATCGTTTACAACCGTTTCGAATCATTCTTCGGGCACGTCCACCGCCACCCGGCCAAGCTGTACTACGAGCACGGCGCCACCCGCGACGGCAAGCTGACCCACGTCAAGTGCCGCATCGTCCTCGACGGCGGCGCGTACGCCTCCGCGTCCCCCGCCGTGGTCGGCAACGCCTCCTCGCTCGGCATCGGCCCCTACGTCGTCGACGACGTGGACATCGAGGCCATCGCCCTCTACACCAACAACCCGCCCTGCGGCGCGATGCGCGGTTTCGGCGCGGTCCAGGCGTGCTTCGCCTACGAGGCGCAGATGGACAAGGTGGCGAAGGAACTCGGCCTGGATCCCGTGGAGTTCCGACAGCGCAACGCGATGGAACAGGGAGCCCTGCTGCCCACCGGGCAGCGGGTCGACTCCCCGGCGCCGGTCGCCGAACTCCTGCGCCGGGTCAAGGCGATGCCGCTGCCGCCCGAACGCCAGTGGGAGAGCAGCGAGGGCGCGGACGTACGCCAACTGCCCGGCGGCCTGTCCAACACCACGCACGGCGAGGGCGTCGTGAGGGGAATCGGTTACGCGGTCGGCATCAAGAACGTCGGCTTCTCCGAGGGGTTCGACGACTACTCGACCGCCAAGGTCCGCATGGAGGTCGTCGCCGGCGAGCCCGTCGCGACCGTCCACACGGCCATGGCGGAGGTCGGCCAGGGCGGGGTCACCGTCCACGCGCAGATCGCCCGCACCGAGCTGGGCGTCGCGCAGGTGACCATCCACCCGGCCAACACGGAGGTGGGCAGCGCCGGCTCGACCTCGGCCTCCCGGCAGACGTACGTCACCGGGGGCGCCGTCAAGAACTCCTGCGAACTGGTGCGGGAGAAGGTGCTGGAAATCGGCCGCCGCAGGTTCGGCTCCCACCACCCCGCCTGGGCCACCGCAGAGCTCCTCCTGGAGGGCGGCAAGGTCGTCACCGACGGCGGCGAGGTGCTCGCCGACCTCGTCGACGTGCTCGGCGACGAAGCCGTCGAGGTCGAGGCGCAGTGGAGGCACCGGCCGACCGAGCCCTTCGATCTGCGTACCGGTCAGGGCGACGGCCATGTCCAGTACTCCTTCGCCGCGCACCGCGCGGTCGTCGAGGTCGACACCGAACTGGGACTGGTGAAGGTCATCGAGCTGGCCTGCGCCCAGGACGTCGGAAAGGCGCTGAATCCGCTTTCCGTCATCGGTCAGATCCAGGGCGGCACGACCCAGGGTCTGGGCGTGGCGGTCATGGAGGAGATCATCGTCGACCCGAAGACGGCGAAGGTCAGGAACCCCTCCTTCACGGACTACCTGATCCCCACGATTCTCGACACGCCGACCATCCCGGTCGACGTGCTCGAACTCGCCGACGACCACGCCCCCTACGGGCTCCGTGGCATCGGCGAGGCCCCCACCCTGTCGTCGACCCCGGCCGTCCTCGCGGCGATCCGGAACGCGACCGGGCTGGAGCTCGACCGCACACCCGTCCGTCCGGAGCACCTCACCGGAACGTGACCCCTACCGGGGTCACGACCAGCAGTCACGACCAGCAGTTCCCCGGGGGCCTCCGCCCCCGGGCCCCCTTGTTCGTCTCGGGCCGTCCCCCGGGTCGTCCGTTCCCAAATCCCGCACCCGGCCACAGACGCCACGCGGGTGTCCCTATGAACCTTGGGAGATGGCCCATGACCCAGCAGTCACTGGAGCCGAGGACCACAGCCGACGACGCGGGCGAAGGCTCCCGCGTCCCGGCCGGACGGTCCTGGCTCGACCGGTACTTCCACATATCCGGACGGGGCTCCACGGTCGCCCGCGAAGTGCGCGGCGGCGTCACCACCTTCATGGCGATGGCGTACATCCTGCTGCTCAACCCTCTGATCCTGTCCGGCAAGGACGCGGCCGGAGACACCCTCGGCCAGAAGGCCCTGATCACCGCGACCGCTTTCGCAGCCGCTTTCACCACGTTGCTGATGGGGTTCCTCGGCAGGGTGCCTCTCGCGCTCGCCGCCGGCCTGTCCGTCTCCGGCGTGCTGTCCTCCCAGGTGGCCCCCCAGATGACCTGGCCGCAGGCGATGGGCATGTGCGTGATGTACGGCGTCGTCATCATGCTGCTGGTCGTCACCGGCCTGCGCGAGATGATCATGAACGCGATTCCGCTCGCTCTCAAGCACGGCATCACCATGGGCATCGGCCTGTTCATCGCGCTCATCGGTTTCTACAAGTCCGGCTTCGTGCACCAGGGCAAGGCGACTCCGGTCACCCTCGGCCCGGCCGGCGAACTCGCGGGCTGGCCGGTGCTGTTGTTCGCCGGCACCCTGCTGCTGATCTTCATGCTCCAGGCCCGGAACGTTCCCGGCGCCATCCTCATCGGCATCGTCGGCGGCACGGCGGTCGCGGCGATCCTCAACGCGGCCGGAGTCGTCGACCCCGCTCAGTGGGCGGGCGGCGCCCCCGAACTGCACGGCAGCGCCGTCTCGATGCCCGACTTCTCGCTCTTTGGGGACGTGCGGTTCGGAGGCTGGGGCGAGGTCGGCGCCATGACCGTCGGCATGATCGTCTTCACCCTCGTCCTCGCCGGCTTCTTCGACGCGATGGCCACCATCATCGGCGTCGGCACCGAGGCGGGGCTCGCCGACGACAAGGGGCGCATGCCGGGTCTGTCCAAGGCGCTGTTCATCGACGGCGCCGGCGGAGCCATCGGCGGTGTGGCGGGCGGCTCGGGACAGACCGTCTTCATCGAATCGGCGACGGGTGTGGGCGAGGGAGCGCGCACCGGCCTCGCCTCGGTCGTCACGGGGACCTTCTTCGCGGCCTGTCTGTTCTTCACCCCGCTCACCGCGATCGTCCCGCAGGAGGTCGCCTCGGCCGCCCTCGTCGTCATCGGCGCGATGATGCTGATGAACGCCCGGCACGTCGACTGGGCCGACCGGGCAACCGCTGTCCCGGTGTTTCTGACCGTCGTCCTGATGCCGTTCACGTACACCATCACCAGCGGTGTCGCCGCGGGCGTCATCTCCTACGTCGCCATCAAGGCGGCACAGGGCAGGGCGCGGGAGATCGGCGCCTTCATGTGGGGCCTGACGGTGATCTTCCTCGTCTACTTCTGCCTCCACCCCATCGAGAGCTGGCTGGGCGTGCACTAGCCGCCCCGCTCGACGGGCACCCGTCCTCCACCGGACCGCGATCAAGGAGACCGAGACATGCTGGACATCGCCGAGGAACTCGACCGGTGGGTCGGGCAGGGCCGTGAGTTCGCCGTCGCCACCGTCGTGGCCGTCGGCGGCAGCGCGCCCCGCCGGCCGGGCGCCGCCCTCGCGGTGGACGCCGACGGCACGGCGATCGGCTCGGTCTCCGGTGGCTGTGTGGAGGGCGCGGTCTACGAGCTGTGCCGGCAGGCGCTGGAGGACGGGGAGCCCGTCCTGGAGCGTTTCGGCTACAGCGACGACGACGCCTTCGCCGTCGGACTCACCTGCGGCGGGATCATCGACATCCTCGTCACCCCGGTGCGGACCGGCGACCCGGCCCGCCCGGTGGTCGCGGCCGCCGTCAAGGCCGCTGCGTCCGGCACGGCGGCCGCGCTCGCGCGGGTGGTGAGCGGTCCGCGCGACCTCGTGGGCCGCGCACTGCTCGTCCGCTCGGACGCCGCTCCCGAGGACGGTTCGCCCGACAGAGGTTCCACCGGCAACGGCTCTTTCGGCAACGGTTCCACCGGCAGCGGTTCCATCGACAACGGTTCCCCTGGCAGCGGCCGTCTCGAAGGCGGTTCCTCGGCGGGTAACCGTTTCGGGGACGGTTCCGGAGGGGGTGACGGTTTCGAGAACGGTTTCACGGTGGGTAACCGTGTCGAGAACGGTTCCACGGTGGGTAACCGTGTCGAGAACGGTTGCACGGTGGGTAACCGTGTCGAGAACGGTTGCACGGTGGGTAACCGTGTCGAGAACGGTTCCGGCGAGGGTAACCGTTTTGAGAACGGTTCCGGTGGCGACGGCGGTCGTTCCGAAAACGGTATCTGGGGCGGGCGCGCGCACGAGGATGGTTCGGGGGAGGGCGGTCGTTTCGAGGGCGGTTTCCGCGGCGGGCGCGCGCACGAGAGCGGTTCCGGAGCGGGCGACCACTTCGAAAGCGGTTTCCGTGACGGATACGCTCAAGCAAACGGTTCCGATGGGGACAGCTCCTTCGAAAGCGGTTTCCGTGACCGCCGCTCACCCGACCCCCGTTCCCGCGGTCCCCGTGCTTGCGAGACCGGTTTCTACCAAGGCGGCTTCGACGCCCACCCTGAACTGGACCGTACGGTCGCGGCCGAGGCCCGGGCGTTTCTCGACACCGGTCGCACCGGCACGCTGGTGATCGGTGAGCAGGGGGCGCGCTGCGGGGCCCCGATCACCGTCCTGGTGGAGTCGTCCGTCCCCGCGCCGCGGATGATCGTGTTCGGGGCGATCGACTTCGCGGCGGCGCTGGTGCGGGTCGGCAAGTTCCTGAACTACCACGTGACGGTGTGCGACGCGCGACCCGTCTTCGCCACCGCGGCCCGCTTCCCCGAGGCCGACGAGATCGTCGTCGAGTGGCCTCATGAGTACCTGGAGCGCACGCAGGTGGACGCGCGGACCGTCCTGTGCGTCCTCACCCACGACGCGAAGTTCGACGTCCCTCTGCTGCGGCGGGCGTTGCGTCTGCCGGTCGCCTACGTCGGCGCGATGGGGTCGCGCCGCACCCACCTCGACCGTAACCGGCGTCTGCGTGAAGTGGGCGTCAGCGAGCTGGAGTTGGCCCGGCTGCGGTCACCCATCGGTCTGGACCTGGGGGCGCGTACGCCGGAGGAGACGGCGCTGTCGATCGCGGCGGAGATCGTCGCCGAGCGGCGTGGCGGCAGCGGAGCGGCGCTCACGGGCGCACACACGCCGATCCATCACGACGTGACGTCTCCGCCGACGGGGCGGATCGGCTCGGTCGCCTGAGGGGGCGCCCCCGGACGGCGGTCTGGTCCGGTCAGGCGAAGGCGTAGTGGGGGTCGGCGCCCCGGATCAATGCAAAGGCGTAGCGGGGGGCCGCCGCCCCGGGTCAACCGGACGTGACGTAGCAGTCCGTGCGCTGCCCGCGTCGCGCATCTCCCGTCGCGCATTCCCGTCGCCTGTCTGCCACCGTCTAGCTCCCGTCTCGCCTGGTCCATCTCCGATCGCCCAGCTCTCATCTCCCAGCTCCCATCGCCCATGGCCCATCCGATGCGCGGCACGAGGTCGCGAAGTGCCTCCAGACTTCCGGGCCTCCGGGCCTCCGGGTATCGTCCGTCCGTGCCGTCGTGAAGCGTCGGCTCGGCCTGCTCGGCCTGCTCGGTCACGGGATGCGCAGGAGGCGGTTGGCTGCCCGGCCGAAGACCGAGCGGGCGGTCGCCCCGAGGAGCGGGTCGAAGACGGACGGCAGGAAACGCACGTCCAGTTCCTCGCGCCAGTGCACGTGGGTACGCCCGCCCGGTTCCGGGCGTACCTCGATCTCCGCCCAGCCCAGGACGACCCGGCCGCGTTTCTCCAGTCGGCAGCGGCCCGGCTCGTCGTGGGTCGGGGGCTGCCACACGGTCACCTCCATCCGGTCGTCGAAGGACAGCGGGCCGACGCCCGACCGGGCCACGAGGACGGTGCCCTCGTGGGTCGGCGGGGGAGTGAGCACGGCAACGCGGGTAAGCGGTACCACGTCGCCGTGCCGGGACCATTCCGTCAGACGGCGCCAGGCGTCGTCCGGAGAAAGCGGTACCGTGCGCTGGATCTGGAAGATGACCATCCGGTGATCGTAGGCAGGCGGAGCGTGCGGACGGGGGAATGGCCTCCGGCTCACGGATGCTCAGCGACTTGCCGGGCTGTGTCAGCGGCATGCCGGGCCCTCAGCGGTAGACCTCTCCCGGTACCGCTTGTCCGGGCGCCAGCAACTGGGGCACCGTCACGAAGACGAATCCGCGCTCTTTCAGCGCGTCGATGATGCCGGGCACGGCCGGCACGGTTCCGGCGTAGAGGTCGTGCAGCAGGATGATGCCGTCCCGGTCGGCCTGTGCGAGTACGCGGCGCTGGATCAGCGCGGAGTCGGTCGTCGCGTAGTCCTTGGCGGTCACGGTCCAGAGCACCTCGGCGAGGCCCAGCTCGCGGGAGATCTCGTGCACGGTCTTGTTCGTGCGGCCCTGAGGCGGCCGCATCAGGGTGGGGCGCCGGCCGATGAGGCGCTCTATCTCGGCGTTGGGACGCCGGAGTTCCTCGCGTATCTCCTCCGGTGCGATCCGCGTGAGGATCTTGTGGTCCCAGGTGTGGCTGGCCACCTCGTGCCCCTCGGCCGCCATGCGTCTGACGAGTTCCGCGTTCTTCGTCTTGCTGGTCGGAGAAGGCATGCCGAGACTATACAGAGAGGGTATACACCTCATGCATAGTCTCGGCGTCCTGCCGTCCGCGGACCGTCCTCACCGCGGCGAACACCCCGTTCGAACTCCTCGCTCGAACTGCTAGCTCGAAGATCTCGCTCGAACTTCTCGCTCGGGCGTGGGGCGGTGGGCGCCTCGGTCAGGCGTGGAGTGGCGGGCGTCTCACTGGGCGTAGAAGGTCGCGTCCCCCCTGTCCGTCGCGGTGCTCGGCGTCTGCACGTACAGCAGGTAGTTGTAGTGGCGGATGTAGCGGCCCGCGTCGGCGTACGACTCGTACGAGATCCCTGCGGCGTCGGCGAGTCCGGCGCGCTGGTAGAACGTCGCGTCGGAGGCGAACGTGGAGGTGCCGTCGTTCTTCTCCAGCCACACCTCGGAGTTCTTCTGACGCAGGTAGTAGCCGGGGAAGTTGGTCGCCTCCAGGGAGACGGTGGCGGTTCCGGTGAGACCGGCCACCACCCGGAACTGCGAGTCGGCGAGGGGGCTGACGTTGGCCTCGATGCGGGCGCGGTAGTCCCAGTGGCGGATGAACCGGTCCGGGTAGTTGTAGGAGGAGAAGCGCTTCGGCGTCACTCCGTCGGCGACCGGGATGCCGAAGTCGGGCGTGCCGTCGGCCTTCCAGTACACCTTCTGCACCCGGGTGCGGCGGTTGGGGTCGTTCAGCGGGTCGCCGGTGATGTCCCGGTAGCTGCGGTCGTGGTAGACGAGGACGTCGGACTTGCCGTCCTCGGAGACGGTGAACGAGTTGTGGCCCGGCCCGTACTGGGAGGTCGCGGCGTTCGTCTTGAAGACCGGCTGCGTGCCTTTCGACCAGGACGCGGGGTTCGTCAGGTCGGCGGTCGCGGAGGCGGTCAGCATGCCCAGGCAGTAGTTGGCGTCGGTCGCGCTCGCCGAGTACGTCATGAACACCTTGCCGCCGTGCTGGATCACCGCCGGCCCCTCGTTGACCTTGAAGCCCACGGTCTCCCAGGACAGCGTCGGCTGCGAGATCTCCGCCGGAGTGCCGGAGATCGTCCAGGGGTTGGCGAGCTTCGCGATGAACAGGCTGGTGTTGTTGTCCTCCGACGGGTTGCGCTGGGCCCAGGCGAGATAGCGGACCCCGTTCACGACGAACGTGGTGGAGTCGAGGGAGAAGCTCTCCCAGGTGGTCTTGATCTGGCCCTTCTCGGTCCAGGCCGCGGTGAGCGGGTTGGCGCCGGAGCCTTCGAGGACGTACATCCGGATCGCCCACACGTCGCTGGTGGAGCCGGCGGCGAAGTACACGTACCACTTGCCGTCGATGAAGTGGATCTCCGGCGCCCAGATGTGGGCGCCCATGACCCCGCTGCTGTGCTTGGTCCAGATGGTGACCTCCTGGGCCGTGGACAGGCCCTGGATGGTCGTGGCCCGGCGCAGCACGATGCGGTCGTACTCGGGGACGGTGGCGGTGAAGTAGTAGTAACCGTCGGTGTGCTTGTAGATCTGCGGGTCGGCGCGCTTCTCGGCGATCGGGTTGGTGTACGTCACCGCGGGGGAGTCGGGCACGGCGGCCTGGGCGGGGGCGGCCACGCAGGCGAGGACGGCCGCGAGGGCGACGAGGCCGGCCATGATCAGCCGAACGGCGTTGCGTCTCAAGGGGGTTCTCCAGGGGGAAGGGGGTGCGGGGTTCAGGTGGTGGGCACGAGGCGCCACTGCTGGCAGGTGTTGTTCAGCCAGGTCCACTGCCGGACGTCGGCTCCGTCGGCGGTGGCGCAGTTCGCCACGTCGGCGACCTTCGCGCTGTTCTCGCCGACGAGGCGGACGTAGTCGCCGCTCGCGGTGAAGACGAGACGGAAGCGCTGGCACGTGTTGTTCAGCCATGACCACTGGCGTAGGTCGGCGCCGTCCGCGGTGGAGCAGTCGGCGGTGTCCATCACTCCGCCGGTCGCCACGTTCACCAGGCGGCTGGTGTCGTCGCCGCGGTCCTCGATCCGCCACTTCTGGTTGGCCCCGCCGTTGCAGGTCCACTGGAGGATGTTCGCGCCGTCGGAGGTCGAACCGCCGGACACGTCGAGGCACTTGCCGCTGTTGCGGTTGACGAGGTTGTACGACGTCGGCGTCGTCGCCGTCTCGCCCGACGGGCCGGGCAGTGTCGTGCCGAGCGCGACCGGGGCGCCGAAGTTCGGCGTGCCGTCGGCGTTCCAGGTGAACTTCTGGGCGCGGGTCGTCCGGCCGTTGCCGCAGCCGCCGCTCGCCGAGGAGTTGGCGTGGTAGACGATCCAGTTCTCGGTGCCGTCGGGTGAGGTGAAGAAACCGTTGTGGCCCGGTCCGTAGACGCCGGCGGCGTCGTTGCGCTGGAACACGGGCGTCTGTTTCTTGGTCCAGGAGGCGGGGCTGAGCGGGTCCGGGCCGGTCAGTTCCAGCAGGCCGAGCTTGTAGTCGGCGGTCTGGCAGTAACTCGCGGAGAACGTGAGAAACGTACGTCCGCCGTGGTACAGCGGCTCAGGACCTTCGTTGACCGGCGCGCCCGAGGTCTCCCAGCTCAGCGTGGGGCTGGAAATGACGGTGAACGTGTTGCTGGACAGTGTGTACGGGTTGCTCATCGGGGCGATGACCAGGCTCTGTCTGCTCCCGTTCACGGAACCGCTTCCGACGAGGTACAGCTTTCCGTCGGCCTGCAGCACGCTGGCGTCGATCAGCCAGCCGCCGGGAGTGAGGTTGGAGCCGGTGAGGGAGCCCTTGTAGGTGTACGGGCCGAGCGGGTCGGCGCCCGCGCTCTCCAGGACGTGGGTGCGCTGGGAGTCGCAGCAGGCGGTGCCGCCCTGGCCGGCCGAGTAGTACAGGTACCAGTGGCCGTCGAACCGGTGGATCTCCGGCGCCCAGATGTTGGTGTTGCGGGTCGCGGTGGTGTCCGACCAGACCTGCACCGTGGGCGCGGTGGCGAGTCCCGCGAGCGTGGGCGACTTGCGCATGCCGAGGACGCCCGTGAACGTCGTGGTGATCAGGTAGTAGTCGCCGTCGTAGTACTCCAGCCAGGGGTCGGCGCCCTTGGCCGACTTCAACGGGTTGGTGTAGGGGCGGCCGTCGGCCGCGGACACCGGCTGGGTCGCGGCGATCAGCGCGAGGAGGAGCGCCACCACGCAGACGAGCAGGGATCTGTGGTGGTACATCCGGGGCATACGGGACCGTCCCTTGTCCGTGAAGCAGCCTGTTCCCCATGTTCGCGATACCGAACAAGGTTCGTAACTTCGGCCAGAAGATAAGGGGCGTGCATGTCCTCGTCAATGGTTTGGACAGTTCGCGCAACGCGCCGGGGCGCCCGGCTCGGTTCTGTGGACCGAGCAGGACGCCCCGGGTGTCAGGTGCTCGCCGTGCGGGCGGCAGGTGTCGCGGGATCAGACGAGGTCGAACCGGTCCAGTTCGCAGACCTTGACCCAGGCCGCGACGAAGTCGTTCACGAACTTCTCCTTCGCGTCGTCGCTCGCGTAGACCTCGGCGAGGGCGCGCAGCTCGGAGTTCGAGCCGAAGACCAGGTCGGCGCGGGTGCCGGTCCACTTGACCTCGCCGGTGGCGGCGTCGCGGCCCTCGAAGAGGGTCTGGTCCGAGGACGTCGACGACCAGGTCGTGCCGAGGTCGAGCAGGTTGACGAAGAAGTCGTTCGTCAGCGTGCCGGGGGCGTCGGTGAAGACGCCGTGCGAGGACTGGGCGTGGTTGGCGCCCAGCACGCGCAGGCCGCCGACGAGGACGGTCGTCTCGGGTGCGCTCAGGTTCAGCAGGTTCGCCTTGTCGAGCAGCAGGAACTCGGCCGGCAGGCGGTTGCCCTTGCCGACGTAGTTGCGGAATCCGTCGGCGGTCGGTTCGAGCGCGGCGAACGACTCGACGTCCGTCTGCTCCTGGGAGGCGTCCACCCGGCCCGGCGTGAAGGGGACCTCCACGTCGTGACCGGCGTCCTTGGCGGCCTTCTCGACGGCGGCGGCGCCGCCGAGGACGATCAGGTCGGCCAGGGAGACCTTCTTCGCGCCGGAGTTGAACTCAGCCTGCACGCCCTCCAGGACGCGCAGCACCTGCGCCAGCTCGTCCGGGTTGTTGACCTCCCAGCCGCGCTGCGGCTCCAGGCGGATGCGGGCGCCGTTGGCGCCGCCGCGCTTGTCGCTGCCGCGGAAGGAGGACGCCGACGCCCACGCCGTGGACACCAGCTGCGAGACGGTCAGCCCCGAGTCGAGGAGCCTGGCCTTGAGGGCCGCGATGTCCTCGGCGCCGATGGTCTCGCCCTCGGCCTGCGGCAGCGGGTCCTGCCACAGCAGGGTCTCCGCCGGGACCTCCGGGCCGAGGTAAAGGGACTTCGGGCCCAGGTCACGGTGGGTCAGCTTGTACCAGGCGCGGGCGAAGGCGTCCGCGAACTGGTCGGGGTTCTCGTGGAAGCGGCGCGAGATCTGCTCGTAGACCGGGTCGAAGCGCAGTGCCAGGTCGGTCGTCAGCATCGTCGGGGCGTGGCGCTTGGCCGGGTCGTGCGCGTCGGGGACGGTGCCCGCGCCCGCGCCGTCCTTGGCGACCCACTGCTTGGCGCCGGCCGGGCTCTCCGTCAGCTCCCATTCGAAGCCGAAGAGGTTGTCGAAGAAGCCGTTGCTCCACTGGGTCGGCGTGGAGGTCCAGGTGACCTCCAGACCGCTGGTGATGGTGTCGCCGCCCTTGCCGGTGCCGAAGCTGCTCTTCCAGCCGAGGCCCTGCTCGGCCAGCGAGGCGGCCTCGGGGTCGTCGCCGACGTGGTCCGCCGGGCCCGCGCCGTGCGTCTTGCCGAAGGTGTGACCGCCCGCGATGAGGGCGACCGTCTCCTCGTCGTTCATCGCCATCCGGCGGAACGTCTCACGGATGTCGCGGGCCGAGGCCAGCGGGTCCGGGTTGCCGTTGGGGCCCTCGGGGTTGACGTAGATGAGGCCCATCTGGACGGCGCCGAGCGGGTTCTCCAGCTCGCGGTCGCCGCTGTAGCGCCGGTCGTCGAGCCACGTGGTCTCGGGACCCCAGTAGACGTCCTCCTCCGCCTCCCAGACGTCCTCGCGGCCGCCGGCGAAGCCGAAGGTGGTGAAGCCCATCTGCTCCAGCGCGACGTTGCCGGTGAGGATCATGAGGTCGGCCCAGGAGATGGACTGGCCGTACTTCTTCTTGACCGGCCACAGCAGACGGCGGGCCTTGTCCAGGTTGGCGTTGTCCGGCCAGCTGTTGAGGGGGGCGAAGCGCTGCTGACCGGCGCCGGCGCCGCCGCGGCCGTCGCTGATGCGGTAGGTGCCCGCGCTGTGCCAGGCCATGCGGATCATCAGCGGGCCGTAGTTGCCGAAGTCGGCGGGCCACCAGTCCTGCGAGGTGGTGAGCACCTCGGCGATGTCCGCCTTCACGGCGGCCAGGTCGAGCGCCTCGAACGCCGCGGCGTAGTCGAAGTCCCCGCCGAGCGGGTTCGCCACGGCCGGGTTCTTCGCGAGGATCTTCAGGTTGAGCCGCTCCGGCCACCACTGGCGGTTGCCGCCGCCCTGGGTCGGGTGCAGGGCGCGGTCGTGTGCGACCGGGCAGCCACCTGCCTCCGCCGCCTTCGGTTCGGTCACGATCGCGTCATGGTTCTCGGTCATGGGGGAATCCTTCTGGACTGGTCGGATCACATGCTCACGAAACCGCAGGTCGGGACGTCAGGTCGGGACGCTGCGGGTGGTCAGGTACTGCGGGCGGGCGAACAGTCGGGGCACAGGCCCCAGTAGATGACCTCGGCCTCGTCTATGGCGAAGCCGCGGTCGTCGACGGCGGTCAGACAGGGGGCGTGACCGACCGCGCAGTCGACGTCGGCGACGACGCCGCACGAGCGGCACACGAGGTGGTGGTGGTTGTCCCCGACGCGTCCCTCGAAGCGGGCCGGACTGCCCGGCGGCTCCAGGCGGCGCACCAGACCTGCCGTGGTCAGCGCGTGCAGGGCCTCGTAGACGGCCTGCACGGAGATGTGACCCACGCGGTCACGGACGCCGGACGCGATCGCCTCCACGTCCAGGTGGTCGCCCTCGCGGACGGTGTCGAGCAGCGCGACACGAGCGGCCGTCACCCGCAGGCCGGCACCGCGCAGCTCCTCTGCGGTGGTCGGTGTACGGGGGGCTGTCATGACGTCGAACCTACGGCATAAACACGAACCGTTCAAGAAAACGAACGGTGCAAGTCTGGAAAACGGCGTGCGTCGCGCCGCACCGCACCGTTCGCACGGCCGTGGGCAAGAACGCGGACAGTCCGCCGGCGTCATGGCGCGTCGCCGGATCCACTGGTGGGTCCCGGCGGCCGGTGCCGGAGTCCGGGTCATGGCCTTGGACGTCGCCGCCATCCGGGCCCGTTTCCCTCCGCGCGCAAGGGCTTGCCGCGCGGGGGATGGCGCCGGCGGGCTCCTCTTCCACGCCCACGGGGGGTTTCGCCGCGCCGAAGTCGCCGGCCTGCGCGGGTCTGGCAGGCAGGGCAGGGGTGATCAGGCCACGCGACGGCCGCGAGGGGCGTCACGCCAGGTGACGCGGTCTTGGCCATGGACGCGACACACGGTACCGTCGCTCTGATATCGACGACGGCGCCACGGAAGCCGGTGAGAATCCGGCACGGTCGCGCCACTGTGATCGATGCGTCGCCCGCGAGGGGGGCGCGTCGCGAGTCAGACCCGGGACCGTCGTCCTGTGCACCACCGAGATGGGACGCGAACTCCCAGAGGAGACCCTGCCATGGCGCAGCACGTCGCCCAGCCGACCGCCACCACCCCTGTCGTACCCGCCAAGCTGCCGCTGAAGGACATCGCCCCCTGGGCCGTCTTCTTCGGCGTCCTGATGCTGGTCCTGCTCTACTTCGTCGGCGCCGAGCAGGGCGCCACGTCCGTGGTCTCCGGTGAGGGCGTCCACGAGTGGGTGCACGACGCCCGTCACCTGCTCGGCTTCCCCTGCCACTGACGAGGGGCGCCGCACCCGCATGAATTCCGCAACAGTAAGAAACCTGCTCGTGCGGGGCATGCTCGCCGGCCTCGGGGCCGGCGTGCTCGCCCTGATCGTCGCCTACTTCCTCGGCGAGCCGAACGTCGACAGCGCGATCGGCTTCGAGGAGTCGCACGCCCCCGCGCACGAACACGAGGTCGAACTCGTCTCCCGCAGCCTGCAGTCCACCGCCGGTCTGGCCACCGGCGTCCTGGTCTACGGGGTGGCCTTCGGCGGCATCGCCGCGCTGGCCTACTGCTTCGCCCTGGGCCGCGTCGGACGCTTCGGCCCGCGGGCCACGGCGCTGCTGCTGTCCGGGGCCGCACTGCTCACCGTGTACGTCGTGCCGTTCCTCAAGTACCCGGCCAACCCGCCGGCCGTCGGCGACCACGACACCATCGCCAAGCGCACCACCCTGTATTTCCTGATGATGGTGCTCGGCGTGCTCCTCGCGGTCGGTGCGGTGATCGCCGGCAAGCGCCTGGCGCCGAGACTCGGCGCGTGGCACGCCACGGTGGTCGCCGTCGTCGGCTTCGTGCTCGTGATCGGGCTGGCCTACGGGTTCCTCCCCGCCGTCAACGAGGTGCCGGCCGACTTCCCGGCCACCCTGCTGTGGCGGTTCCGCCTCTCCTCGCTCGCCATGCAGGTGACGATGTGGGCGGCCTTCGGCCTCGGCTTCGGTGAACTGGCCGAGCGGCTGCTGAATCCCCGTCCGGCGAGGAAGCCGGCGGGCACGACGGCGACGGTCACCGCCCCGAACTGACCCGGCGCCCGGACGGTTCGTCCGGAGCCGACATCGCGAGAGGGCCCGCGGAACCGTCCGCGGGCCCTCTCGCGATCTCCGGACGTCGCCGACCCGGAGGGAAGTGACATGACGCGATGTCACGTGACGCGATATCACGTGACGCCATGTCACGTGACGCCATGTCACGTGACGCGACGTGACGTGACGTCAGGATTCTTCGGAGGAGGCCTCGGGAGAGTCCAGCGGATGTCCGAGCCGCAGGTTCCAGCGACCGCCGCGCCCGCTGATCGAGGTGGCCATGAGCGGCGGCACGTCGAGCCGCCAGAACGCTGTCGCGGGCGTCCCCAGCACATGGACGACCGCCGCCCGCACGATCTCCGGCTCGACCACGGCGAGGGTGCGGCCGTCCGGCCGCGACGACGACTCCAGCCAGCGGGCCACCCGCGCGCACAGATCCACGACGGACTCCCCGCCGTGCGGCGCGGATCCGGGATCGGCCAGCCAGCGCGCCACCGCGTCCGGCTCGGCGGCCCCGACCTCGGCGAGGGTCAGCCCACGCCATCGCCCCACGTCCAGCCCGGCCAATTCAACGGGCTCCACCGGCTCCACCGGTTCGACGGGCGCCGCAGGTTCCCCGGACTCCACCGGTCGCGCCGCCGACCCCGTCACCCGGACCGCATGGAGGCCCAGTGCGGCGGCCGTCTCCCGGCAGCGCACGGTGGGAGACGTCACGACACGCACGCCGGTGGGCAGCGCGCCGGCCACTGCCCGGGCTCGCGCGGCCCCGCCGGAGTCGATCGAGCCTCCGTCGTCGAAGCGGGCCTGACGCAGCGACGCGTTCATGGCGGGCGAGACGAAGGTGACACGGCTCGTCACGTGGTGGTGCTCCTTCAGATGTGTGCAAGGGCGCGGAGTTCCCGCCGCGAATCCACGGCCGGTGGCCGTCGGTGGCGGTCCATGACCGGTGGTCGGTGGTCGGCCGGTCCGCCCGACGCCCTCACCGCTGCTCCGCCGCGGGCACCCGAACGTACGTGCATGAGGGCGACCGGCGTCGGCAAGCTACCACAGGCGTGCCGCGCTCCAGGCCGGGCGGCGGGGCCGAGTCCCGCCGCCCGACGCCGGGTTCAGGCGGACGTCGGCCCGGCGGGCAGCACGTGATCGCCCACCGCGTCCGTGCTCAGGCACAGCGAGCAGACCATCGCGTCGTGCGTCCGGCAGGCGGCCATGTCGGGACGCTCGTAGGGCAGGTGGCAGACGTGGCAGTCGTACGTCGTCGCGCTGGGGTTGCCGTCCGCGTCGAGCAGTGGCTCGGCGATGCCGTCGTCGGTGCGGCGCAGGTAGTACCCGCCCTTGGTGACGACGGCCATCAGCGGGGTGAGGACGAAGGCGATGACGGCGGCGGCGACGGGGGAGTACGGCTGCAGGGTGTCGCCGAGGGCGTGGAAGTACATCGCGATGGACAGGCCGGACGCGGCCAGGAAGGAGACGACGCCGACCGGGTTGACCGCGTACAGCATGCCCCGGCGGAACTCGGGCGCGTGCGGGGACAGTCGGAGCAGGTACTTGTTGACGCCGATGTCGGTGGCGACGGTGACGACCCAGGCGATCGCGCAGTTCGAGTAGAAGCCGAGGATGTCGTTGAGGAAGCTGAACATGTCGGCTTCCATCAGGGCGAGCGCGAAGCCCAGGTTGACCAGGACGAAGACCAGGCGGCCGGGGTAGTGCCGGGTGACGCGGGTGAAGGAGTTCGTCCACGCCAGCGACCCGGAGTACGCGTTCGTCACGTTGATCTTGATCTGGCTGATCACGACGAGGGCCACGGCCAGCGGGACGACCAGCCAGGACGGCATCATCGCGTCGAAGGCCCCACGGAACTGCTGGATCGGCTCGGTGGCCGCGGCCGGACCGACCTCGGCCAGGATGTACACGGCGAGGAAGACGCCGATGGCCTGCTTCAGCGCGCCGAGCACGACCCAGCCGGGACCGGCCATGACCACGGCCGTCCACCAGGTGCGCTTGTTCGCCTCGGTCTTCGGCGGCATGAAGCGCAGGTAGTCGATCTGCTCGCCGATCTGCGCGATGAGGGAGAGACACACGCCCGCACCGAGCAGGACCGAAGCGGTGTCGACGCCGCCGTCGCCGTCGGTGCCGCTGTAGGCGAGGAACCGGTCGACCGTGCCGGGGTCGTTGGCGATGAGATAGACCAGCGGCGCGACCATCAGCAGCAGCCAGACCGGCGTCGTCCACACCTGGAGCTTGCTGAGAGCCTTCATGCCGTAGATCACCAGCGGGATCACCATCAGCGTGGAGACCAGGTAGCCGAGCCACAACGGCAGCCCGAGGCCCAGTTTCAGGCCCTGGGCCATGATCGAGCCTTCGAGGGCGAAGAAGATGAAGGTGAAGCTGGCGAAGATGACGCTGGTCAGCACCGAGCCGTAGTAGCCGAAGCCGGAACCGCGGGTGATCAGGTCCAGATCGATGTTGTAGCGGGCGCCGTAGTAGGCGAGCGGGAAACCGGTGACGAAGATGACGACCGCGGCGACGGCGATCGCGACGAGCGCGTTGCCGGTGCCGTGGGCGAGACCGATGCCGGCGCCGATGGAGAAGTCGGCCATGTACGCGATGCCGCCCAGGGCGGTGGTCGCCACGACCATCGGGGTCCAGCGGCGGTAACTGCGGGGCGCGAAGCGGAGGGTGTAGTCCTCCAGCGTCTCCTTCGTCGCCTGGCTGGCGGAGGAGCGGGGGTGCGGCGCGGTGGCCGTCTTCGGTGACTGCGGCGGCTGCGGTGACTGCGGTGCTTGCGTGGCGCTCATGGTCAGCCCTTCGGGGAGGTGAGCGGTGGGGCGCTCCCGGTCGGCGTGGTCGGCAGCCGGCCCTCGGTGAGTCGCTCACGAGGCCCGAACGCGCCGTCGAGGACGCTCGCCCGCAACTCGGCGCGGACCGCCTCGCGCAGCGACGGCGCGGAAGTCGCCGTATGTCCGGGCGCCGCGCCGGGTGCGGTGGCCCGGGTGGGATCCTGGGCCGTGCCGGGATGCGTATACAGCGTCGAATCCATGAGCGGACGTTAAGAGCCGCTTGTTTCCCCGGAGAGCCGCCCGGCGTGAACGTCCGGTAACGGGCGGCGGATCCGTAACCCCGATCAGCGGGCCCCGATCAGCGGGTCCCGACCATCGGACTCAAGTCACCGGACCGACCTGCGGAACGCGGACAACGGCTTCCGGAAGCCCGGAAGCCCCGAAGCCGGTAGTCCGGACCCTCGGAAGCCCGAGACGTCGGAGCCCGGACCACGGGCGGCGCTCCGCGGGTCGGTGTGCTTGAGTGGGGCGCGGCTCGAACTGCCTATGCGCCGGCCCTCGTACCGCCCCCGCGTCCCGCCCGTCGTGCCGTCCCGCGTGTCGTTTCACGCGTCGACGCGCGCCTCGCCCCCGCCCCGTCGCTGCTCATGATCGGACCCGGACTCTCGTGCACGTACTGATACTCGGCGGGACCGCGGAGGCCCGTCGGCTCGCGGAGCTGCTGCACGGCACGCCCGACCTGACGGTGACCAGTTCACTGGCGGGACGGGTGGCCGCCCCCCGGCTGCCGCCGGGTCAGGTCCGTGTGGGCGGGTTCGGCGGTGTCGAAGGGCTCACGGCGTGGCTGCGCGAGCACGCGGTCGACGCGATCGTCGACGCCACCCACCCCTTCGCCGGGACGATCGGTTTCCACGCGGCCGAGGCCGCCGCCACGGCGAGGGTCCCGCTGCTCGCGCTGCGCCGCCCCGGCTGGGCGCCCGTCGAAGGAGACCGCTGGCACGAGGCGGACTCGCCGGCGGAGGCCGCCGCGCTGCTGCCGTCGCTCGGCCGACGGGTCTTCCTCACCACGGGACGCATGGGTCTGGCGGCCTTCGCCGGTCTGGACGATGTGTGGTTCCTGGTGCGGTCGGTCGAAGCGCCGGATCCGCCCTGCCCGTCCGACATGGAGGTACTGCTCGACCGGGGACCGTTCACCCTCGAAGGGGAGCGCGAGCTGCTGCGTCGTCATCGCGTCGACGTCCTGGTGACCAAGGACAGCGGGGGCGCTGCCACCGCGCCGAAGCTGACCGCCGCCCGGGAGGCGGGGCTGCCCGTGGTCGTGGTGCGCAGACCGCCGGCTCCCGCGGACGTCCCGTTCGTGCCGGACCCGCAGGCGGCGGTCCGCTGGATCGAAGCTCGTATGGGTCGGAGCAGGTCTGGATCGGAGTGGTTTCCGCGGGAGTTTCTGTAACAGCGCTGACTGACTGATCCGTCGGAAACACGTTACGAAACAAGCCTGACGGATGGGGTCCGAGTCCCACGGCCTAAGGACGGCCCAGCTCTCACTTCTCCTCCTCGCTCGCGAGCGCGTTCAGTGCGGCGGCGGCGATGGCGCTGCCGCCCCGGCGCCCGCGCACCGCCAGGTACTCCAGCCCGGACGGGTTGGCGACCAGAGCCTCCTTGGACTCGGCCGCCCCGACGAAACCGACCGGCACGCCGATCACGGCGGCGGGCCGGGGGGCGCCCTCCTCGATCATCTCCAGCAGACGGAAGAGAGCGGTCGGCGCGTTGCCGACGGCGACGACCGAACCCGCCAGCCGGTCCCGCCACAGCTCCAACGCGGCTGCGCTGCGCGTGGTGCCGAGTCGCGCCGCCAGTTCGGGGACGGACGGTTCGGACAGTGTGCAGAGCACGTCGTTTCCGGCGGGCAGCCGCCTGCGGGTCACCCCGCTGGCCACCATCCGGACGTCCGTGAAGACGGGCGCGCCGGCCCGAAGGGCCTCGCGGGCGCGGGCCACCACGCCGGGCGTGTAGGCGAGGTCGCGGACGAGATCGACCATGCCGCAGGCGTGGATCATCCGGACCGCTACCTGGCCGACGTCGGCGGGGAGGCCCGTGAGGTCCGCCTCCGCACGGATGGTGGCGAAGGACCGGCGGTAGATGGCCGCGCCGTCCTTCTCGTAGTCGTAGCTGGTCACCGTGCTCGTCTCGCTGCTCTCGGGGTGGTCGGACGGCTCATGCGGGGCTGTCGTGGCGGTGGCCGGGCGAGGCTGCCGTGGACATGGCGGCGAGCATACCGACCCTCATCCGGGCCGCGGCCCGAGGCCTGGGTGCAGGACCCCGAAGTCCCCGGCCCGGCCCGCAGGAACCCCAAGTCCCCGGCCTGCACGGTATCGACGTCCCCGGTCCGTGTCGCCTCCGCCGCGTGGGGCCGCCGGCATCGCCGGTGTCAGTCCTGGGCGAGCAGATCGGCCAGGCGGTGTGCCTGGGCCAGCAGCGTTCCGTAGGTGACCAGCGCGTCCGGGTCGTCGGGCACGGTCCCCGGCAGGCCCCGGCGGAAGTCGTCGAGCGTGCGCTGCAGCTTCGTGACCGCCTCGCGCAGTTCCTCCGCCGCGGCGTCGTCGTGTCCGTCCGGGAGGCCCGGGGCGGCCAGGGTCCGGGCGTACAGCCGGATGGCATGCGCGGTGTCACGCAGGAACTCGGCATACGCGCGGGTGAGCTCCGGGGCCGGCCGGGCCGCCCTCCCGCTCTCCGCGATCTCCCGCACGGTCCGGGTCACGCCCGCCGTGTGCAGGGCGACGTAGTCGAGCACGCCCAGCGCGTCGGAGTACGCCTCGTCACCCGGGAGTTGGGGACGGGTGCGGCGCCCTCGCGGGTTGGCGCGCATGCTCTCCCGGCTCCAGCCGATGGCCGACCGGGCCTGGTCGACCAGGCGGCCCAGGCGCAGGGCGCGCTCGTGCCATTCCCCGACCGGCAGACCGTCCCACTCGCCGCCGGCCAGGCCGTCGGCCACCGCGTCGAGGATCTCCTGCGCCTCGCCGGCCGCGTCCTCCAGCGCGGCGCGGGCGTCGCGCAGGTAGACGGGAGGCCGGATCAGCACGTTGACCGCCACGCCGACCACCGCGCCGAAGACCGCCTCGGCGATGCGGGCGGCCGACGCGGCGATCGTCACCGGACCGCTGGTCAGCACGAAGAGCGCACCGGTGGCGGCGTAGACGCCCTGGCTTCCCAGACGCCGCCACTGTCCCAGCAACAGCACGGCGGGAAGGACCAGGGCCATCGTGAGCATCGTGCTGTCCAGCAGCAGCGCCACCGCCGTCGCCACCGCCGTCCCCACCGCGATCGAGGCCAGCTGCTGCAGCCCGTGCGCGACCGACCGGTACACCGTCGACTCCACCAGCACTACCGCGACCCACGGCGCGACGAAGGCCATCGGCGCGGCCAGCCACCAGCCCACGACCGCCCATGCCAGCCAGGCGGCCAGCGCCGCCTTGCTCGCCTGCACCACCAGATCCCGCTCACGACCCGGCCCTGCGCACGCGCGACGCACCGCCGACACGACCGTGCCGGCGACGCGCCGGACCGGCCGGGCCGTTTTTCGCATCCACTCCATGAGATGCAAGTGCCACGCGAGAAGCGCTGCGCACCTGCCGACCACGACTTTCGTTCCGCCCCGCGACACGTCTCGGCTCCGCCTGCCGACCAGATCCGCGGCTGACCCACCCACAACGCTCAGGCACCCACAACACTTCGGCACCCGAACACTCCGGCAGAGCGGCAGAGCGGCAGAGCGGCAGAGCGGCAGTCCGGGAGTCCGGCAGCCCGACGCTCCGGCCCGGTAGCTCGGAAGTCCTGCCTGGCGGCGGAGGCGTCGGCGCCGTCCGTCCCGCATTCGGGCATCCGGCCGGCGGTCCGATTCGTCGCATAAGTCGGTTCGTTTGCCGTAGGTCCTGAGGGGGACCCGGCTGCCCATGAGCACTACGTCTCCTCGCCCCCGTACAGGACAGAACCGGACCCTGCGGCTGCTGGACAGCCTCGAACGGGATCCCCGGGCGGACACGGTGATAGACGCGCTCGCCGCGCGCGTGCGCGCATTGCCGCTGGGACGCGGCCGGGACGTGCTGCACGGCAAGTGGCTGGGGCATCCGGTGCACCCGCTGCTGGTGCAGGTTCCCGTCGGCGGCTGGCTGTCCGCGGCGGTGCTGGATCTGTTGCCCGGCCGCACCCGCGGCGCGAACGTCCTGGTGGGCGTCGGGCTGGCGGCGGCCGCGCCCGCCGCCCTGACCGGCGTGGCCGACTGGGCGGAACTGCATCACGAGCAGCAGCGCGTCGGGCTGGTGCACGCCGTGGCCAACACGACGGCCGTCGGCCTGTACGCGGCTTCCCTCGCCTGCCGGCTCAGGGGGCGCACGGCGGCGGGGCGCACCTTGGGGTTCCTGGGGCTGACGGCGGTGGGCGTCGGCGGGATGCTGGGCGGCCATCTGGCCTACCGCCAGGCATCCGGCGCCAACCACGCGGAGGAGGTCGCGCACCTCGTGGGCGAGGGCTGGCATCGTGTCGGCGGGGCGGCCGACTTCCCCGTCGGCCGGGCCGTACGGCGCATGGTGGACGACGTGCCGATCGTGGTGGTGCACCAGCCGGACGGCGAGATCCACGCCCTGGCCGACCGGTGCAGCCACCTGGCCGGGCCCCTGTCCGAGGGCACGATCGCGGACGGTTGCGTCGAATGCCCGTGGCACGGCAGCGTGTTCAGGCTCTCGGACGGCTGGAACGTGCGGGGGCCGGCCACCGCGCCGCAGCCCGCCTTCGACACCCGGATGGTGGACGGTCACCTGGAGGTCCGCCTGCGTCGGCACGACCAGGAGGACTAGGAAGGCCGGGCGGAGCCGTGGGGTAGCCGGGACCGGGCCGGGCCGGGCCGGTCCCGGCCCGCGCGGCACGGAGCGGGGGCCGTCGGTCCTCGGGCCGGTGTCGAGTCCGACGTGGGGCGTCGCGCCCGGTCCGGCGACGTTCAGTGGTGGGCGTGGGCGACCGCGTGACCCTTGCCGCGGCCGATCATCCACTTGTTGACCGGGGCGGTGATCAGCAGGGCGACCGCGAAGCCGCCGAGCAGCGTGGTCCAGAACAGCCTGTCGTCCAGCTGGGCATTCATCGCGCCCGGGACCAGGGCGATGATCCCGTTGTCGACGAGTTCCATCACGGCGATCGACACGGTGTCGGCGGCCAGCGCCACCTGGACGGCGGACCTGAGGTCCAGGCCGGCCCGGCGTACCGCGAACAGCGTGAAGGAGTATCCGAACAGGAACGACAGCGCGATCGCCAGGACCATCGTGGGCACGTTGCCCCACATGAGGGCGGTCCCCACGACCATGCCGACGATCTCGCCGAGGGCGCATCCGGTGAGGCAGTGCAGGGTCGCCTTGACCGCCGTCTCCCAGGAGGCTCCGTCGTGCGGGCCCCGACCCCGGCGATCTCGGCCGGCGCCCCGCCCCTGATCGTGGCCAGGGATCCGGCCCTCGTCCGTGTGGCTGTGGTGGACCTCGCCGACCTCGCCGACCTCGTGGGCGGTGTGGGCGGTGTGGTCGTGGGCGGTCACGGCGTCGTGGGCGCTGTCCTTCATGGCCTTCCCCCTTCCCTCGGAGCGTTGCTTCGGAGTGTCCCCTCGAAGCGTCTGCCCGGAGTGTTCTCGCGGATGCGGGCTCGTCGTCCAAGGAGACGCTACGGTCAACGATATACCCCCTAGGGGTATTCCTCAGAGGTTCGAGGGCAGGGCGGGGTGGGCCGGGCAGGCCGGAAAATCTCTGCCGGGCCCGGCTCACGGCGTCGTCGCGGCCGTCGGCTCCGGCGGCCCGGGGGTCCATTCCCGCGGCAGCCACCGGGCCGCCGCGCCCAGGCACAGGCCCAGCCAGCCGAGGGCGAAGAGCCAGCCGCCGACGACGTCGGTGAACCAGTGCACCCCGAGATAGACGCGGCTCAGCCCGACGAGCACGCCCCAGCAGCCGACGGCGACGGCGAGCGCGGTCCAGCCGCGCGGGGAGCGGATGCGCACGGCGATGATCAGCAGCCCTGCGGCGAGCGCCGACGTGGTGGTGTGGCCGGACGGGAACGCCCAGCCCGACGCGTGCGTCGCCCAGTCCGTCAGCGGCGGTCGGGGGCGAGCCACGAGCGTCATCACCGTGTAGCGCAGCGCCTGGCCCGCTCCCAGGCAGACCAGGCAGAGGGCGACGGCCGCGGCGCGCTGCCGGGGGGTCCGTCCCGCGACGACCCCGGCCAGCGCGGCCAGCGCGAACGGCACGACGCCCGTCCCCGTCGCGGTCACCCCGCGGGCGAACGCCACCGCCACGTCCGGCCGGTGGGCGACGGACCAGGAGACGAGGTCGGCGTCCGCGAACAGCGGCGCGCCCTCGTGGCCCACCACGACCATGGTGAGCACGCCGAATCCCGTCCATGCGCCGAGGCCGCAACTGCCGGCCAGTTCGGCGAGATCGCCGCGTTTCACGGGGTCACCGCCAGCAGCGGACGCAGCCGGGTGGCGACGAGGCGCAGCGCCAGTGCCTCCGCCCGTCCGTGCCGCAGCGCGGACATGGCGAGCAGCGCGGTCAGCGCGCCCACGGCGAGACCGGCCAGCACGTCGTGCGGGTAGTGCGCGCCGACCCAGACCCGGGAGGCCGCCATCGCGCAGGCGGCCGCCACGGCGAGCGCGCCGAGCCGACGGGAGACGAACAGCAGGGCGACGGCCGCGGCGGCGGCGACTGCCGCATGGTTGCTGGGGAAGGACCAGTCGCCGGGGGCGGGGCACGCCTCCAGCGTGGCCGCCCGCAGGCTCCGGCAGGGCCGGTCCTCGCGCACCAGCAGCTTCAGGGCCGCGTCCACCCCGTATGCGGCGACCACGGCGAACGGCGTGGCGAGCGCCGTCACCGACGCGGCGGCGCCCGCCCGCCGGGCGCGCCACCAGCCGTACGCCATGAGGGCCGCGAACAGGGCGAGCCCGTACGTCGACCACGCCGACACCGCGCCGTCCAGCCACCCCGGGGCGTGCCGGGCCAGGTCCACCACGTCGGTGTAGGCCGCGCCGTCGACCGAGGAGCCGTCGAGGGAGAGGATCGTCATCGTGCCTCCTCCGCCTTCGCGGCCCGGCGCGAGCGGTGCAGCTCGGCGGCGAGCGGGATCAGTGACAGGAGCACGATCACCGCGACGATCGGCAGCAGAAAGCGGTCCACGTCCGGGACGGAGGAGCCCAGCGCGTATCCCGCCAGCGTCAGGCCCACGCTCCACAGCAGCCCGCCCGCCACCTGCCACACGGTGAACGTCCGCACCGGTACCCGCAGGGCGCCGGCCATCGGGTTCAGGACCGTGCGCACCACCGGAACGAAACGGGCCAGGAGGATCGCCTTGGCGTAGCCGTAGCGCTCCAGGAGCTCGTCCGCGTGCCGCGCCCCCTCGTGCAGCCGGGTCGAGCGGCTGCGGGACAGCAAGGAGCCGCCCGCTCTGCGGCCCAGGAGGTAGCCGCACTGGGCGCCCGCCAGGGCCCCCGCCGCCGCGGCGACCAGGAGCGGGGCGAGGGACAGCTTCAGGCCGCGGTCGTCGGCGCCCGTGCACAGCAGACCGGCCGTGAACAGCAGCGAGTCGCCCGGCAGGAAGAAGCCGATCAGCAGGCCGGTCTCGGCGAACAGCACCACGCCCACGCCCAGCACGCCGAAGGCGGACAGCAGCGACCGGGCATCCAGCACATTGACGGCGAGCTGCGACGATAGGTGCATGGCTGTGGTCATCGTCGGGAGCCCCTTCATCCTTCTTGCGGACCGTCGGACGCGGCGTACGGCGGCATGACGGCGTCCGGCACGACGGCGTCCGACGACTGACTACAATCATGTAGACGGTCTACTGCACTGTAGACGATGGCGGAATGAGGAACGTTCCCATGACCGATGCCGATGCGAGGGACGAGAGGCGGCCGGCCGGCGAGCTCGAAGCCGCCGTCATGGCGGCGCTGTGGGCGGCCGGAGCGCCGCTCACGCCCGGGCGGGTGCAGACCGAGCTCGGTTCCGGTCTGGCACGGACCACGGTGGCGACGATATTGACGCGCCTGCACGAGAAGGGCGTCGTCAGCCGTGAGCGGCAGGGCCGCGGCTACGCCTACCTCCCGGTGCAGGACGCGCCCGGCCTGACCGCCCGGCGCATGCACACCGAACTCGACCGGGACACCGACCGCGAGACGGTCCTGGCCCGCTTCGTCGCCCAGCTCAGCCCCGGCGACGAGCAGCATCTGCGCCGCCTCCTCGAAGGGGACGAACGGTGACCGTCCTGCTGCTAGTCCCCCTGCTGCTGCCCTTCCTCGCGCCGGCCCTGGCCCGCCGCACCGTGGACCGGCTGGCCCCCGCCGCCGCGCTGTGGGTTCTCACCGCCTCGGCCCTGGCGCTCGCCGGAGCCTGTGTCGCCGCCCTCGGCGCCCTGGTCCTGGCCGGGCTGCTCACGTTTCCCGCGTTCGCCGCCCTCGGCGAACTCGTCCATCCCCTGCGCACCCCCTCGGACTACGTCGTCCTTCCCGCCGCCATGGCCGCCACCGGGGTCCTCACGCTCAGCGCGTGGACGCTCGCGCGCTCCGCGCTGCGGCAGGCGCGCGCCTTCCGCACCGCCCGCACCCAGGCCGACCGGCGCCCCGCCGCGGGCGACCTGTGCGTCGTCGACTCGCCCCACCCGGACGCGTACGCCCTTCCCGGACGCCCCCACCGCATCGTCGTCACCACCGGCATGCTGCGCAGTCTCGGCCCCGCCGAACGCGAGGCCCTGTTCGCGCACGAACGCGCCCACAACCGGGCCGGCCACCACTACTTCCTGGCCGCCGCCGAGCTCGCCGCCCACGGCCACCCGGCGCTGCGCGCCACCCGCGACGCCATCCGGCTCGCCGCCGAGCGGGCCGCCGACGAGGCCGCCGCGGAGATCGTCGGCGACCGGCGCCTGATCGCCACGGCCATCGCCCGCGCCGCCCTCGCCGGCCAGGCCTCGCCGAGCAGCCGCCCGGACTTCGCGCCCGCGGCGACGACCGGCCCCGTGCCCCGGCGCGTCGCCGCCCTCCTGGAGCCCTCCCGGCCTCGCTCGCGCGCGATGCGCCGTACCGCGTCGCTCCTGGTCGCCTGCACGATCGTGTCCGTCGCCGCCGGAACGGCCGGCGTGGTCGACTTCCACCACGAGGTCGAGATCGCCCAGGGCGAGGAGAGCCCGTGACGGCAGCGGCGCGCGGGCCGTTCGCCGGGAGGGCACGCCACAGGCTCAGTGGTACCGAGGTACTACGCGCCGTGCGCGGTTCAGCCTCGCGGTACCACCGGATCGCGCGAAGTTGCTCTTAGCGTTGCGGGTGAGGCGTCGAAGGTGTGGACGCCGCACCCCGACAGGGAGAACGTGAATGATCGACGCACGGCGGTTGACCAAGAGGTACGGCGAGAAGACGGCCGTCGACGGGCTGGACTTCGTGGTGAAGCCCGGCACGGTGACGGGCTTCCTGGGGCCCAACGGCGCGGGCAAGTCCACGACCATGCGCATGATCGTCGGCCTGGACGCCCCGACCAGCGGCTCCGTCACCGTGAACGGCCACCCCTACGCCCGCCACCGGGCGCCGCTTCAGGAGGTCGGCGCGCTCCTGGAGGCGAAGTCGATCCATCCGGGCCGCTCGGCCCACCAGCACCTGCGGGCCCTCGCGCTGACCCACGGCATTCCCGGCGGCCGGGTCGACGAGGTCATCGACCTCGCCGGCCTGGGCAGTGTGGCCAGGAAGAGGGCCGGGGCCTTCTCCCTCGGCATGGGCCAGCGGCTGGGCATCGCGGCGGCGCTGCTGGGCGACCCGCAGACGGTGATGCTGGACGAGCCGGTCAACGGGCTGGACCCGGAGGGCGTGCTCTGGATCCGCAACCTGCTCAAGGGGCTCGCCGACGAGGGGCGGACGGTGTTCGTGTCGTCGCACCTGATGAGCGAGATGGCTCTGGTCGCGGACCACCTGATCATCGTGGGACGGGGGCGGCTGCTGGCCGACACGACCGTGGCGGACCTGATCCGCGAGGCGGGCGGCGACACGGTGAAGGTGGTCACGCAGGACCCGGCGCGGCTGCGGGACGTGCTGGCCGGGCCGGGCGTCGACGTCACCGGCCGGATCGGCTCCGAGGAGCTCCAGGTGACCGGGCTGACCGCCCGCGAGATCGGACTCAAGGCCGCCGAACACGGCATCGCGCTCTTCGAGCTGAGCGCCAGGACCGTGTCGCTCGAAGAGGCGTTCATGGACCTGACCAGGGACGCTGTGGAGTACCACGGCACCACGACCGGCATCGACACCCTCGGGAGGCCCGCATGAGCACCCTCACCGCGACGGCGGAGGAACCCAGGACCGCCCCGCCCCGCCCCGCCTACCGGGTGACCGGACGGCGTGTGCTCGCCTCCGAATGGGCCAAACTGTGGTCCCTGCGCTCGACCTGGATCACCCTGGGCCTCGGCCTGCTGTTCCTGGTGGCCTTCGGCCTGATCGCCGCGAGCCGCTACAAGTCGGAGATCGGCTCCAGCCACATGGACCGGGACTTCGCCGCCTCGACGGCCGTCAGCCTGTCCCTGTTCGGCACGAACTTCGCCCAACTCGCCCTCGGCGTGCTCGGCGTGCTGGTCACGGCGGGGGAGTACTCGACCGGCATGATCCGCTCCACGCTCGCGGCCGTACCGCGCCGGCTGCCGGTGCTGTGGTCCAAGGCGGCCGTGTTCGGACTGGTCGCGCTAATGGTCGGCGTGCTCGGCGCGTTCGTCGCCTTCGGGTTCGGCAGCGGCATCGTCTCCGGCACGCCGGCCGCGATGAGCCTTTCGCGCGCTGGAGTGCTGCGCAGCCTGCTGGGCGCCGGGCTCTACCTGGGCCTGGTCGGTGTGATCGGCGTCGCCCTGGGCGCGCTGCTGCGGTCGGTGGCCGGCGGGATCTCGGTGCTGGTCGCCACGTTCATGCTCATCCCGGGGCTCATCTCCCTGCTGCCGAGCTCCTGGCAGAACGACATCAGCCCCTACCTGCCGAGTAACGCGGGCGAGTCGCTGTTCGCCCTGACCCACGACAGCACCGCCCTGTCCCCCACGGCCGGGCTGCTGGTCTTCCTCGGCTGGACGGTGCTCGCCCTGGCGGGAGCGGCGTACCGGCTCGTGCGCAGCGACGTCTGACCGCCCGCACCATGGGCAGGTGACCACTTTGACGACCACCACCGACGACATCGGCGGGATGGGACCGCTGGTCGCCCGGCTCAGCCGGGGCGGCCAGCGGCTGCGGCGCGCGGACCGGGCGCATCCGTGGGTGCTGGACACCGCGGTGGTGGTGCTGGTCTTCCTGATGTTCTGCCTGCCGGATCTGCTGCACGGGGGTGCCGGGGACGGCGACGCCCCACGTCGGTTCAGACTCGCCTTCACCCGGCTTCCTCCCCCTGCCATGCTCGCCTTGCAGGTCGGTCTCGTGCTGCCGCTGCTGTGGCGGTGCCGCAAGCCCATGGGGGCCTTCGCCACCATCGCGGCCGTGTTCGTTCTCCAGTGGTCGCTGGGTGCCGCGCTGCGCGCCGACGTCGCCCTGTTCATCGCCCTGTTCATCGCCCTGTACAGCCTGGCCCTGCACGGACGCCTGCGGCAGCTGCCGTGGGCCTGCGGGGCCATGGCGGGCGCGATGGCCCTGGTCGCGGTCCGCACGTCCCCGGCCGTGCCCGTGTGGGACGCGCTGTTCTTCCTGCTGAGCACGGCGACGGCGGCGCTCGCGCTCGGTCTGGTGGTGCGCATCCGCCGGGCCCAGCTCGCCGGACTGCGCGAGCGGGCCGCACGGCTGGAGACGGAGCGCGACCAGCGCAGCAGACTGGCCACGGCCACCGAACGCACCCGGGTCGCCCGCGAGATGCACGACATCGTCGGCCACAACCTGTCCGTCATCATCACGCTCGCCGACGCCGACGCCGGCGCCTACGCCACCGACATCGCTCCCGAACGGGGCAAGGAGGCTCTTCAGGAGCTCGTGACCGCGTCCAGGCCGTGATCTTCGCTTGCGACCGCGGACTTGCCCGGCCCAACGAGGACTGAACCGAGGAGCGGTGGCCGGGCAGGACGCGCTCATGGCCGGGGCCGCCCGGTGAAGGTCACCCAGGTGGCCCCCGGCCATGAGCGGCGCGGGCTCAGCCGTTCGGTCCGGCCGGGGTCGTGGTGGTCTTGAAGCCCTCGGTCTTGTTGGCCTGGACGGCGAAGTCGTTGGTGAACGTCTTGCTGAGGTCCACCGCCCCCTTCACGTTGCCGACCAGTTGCTCGGTGGCCAGAGAGGTCTTCGGGCCGCCGGCCGGCATCAGGCCGTCGGGGAGGAACTGGCCCTTGTCCTCGGTCAGGGCCGAGATGTAGTCGGCCTTGGTCACCAACTGGTTCGAGACGTACGACGCCGGCAGCTTGTTCGCGATGTCGGCCGCGCTGTGGGTGTTGATCCAGTGCATGGTGGCGACCAGAGCGTCGACGACCTTCTGCACCGTGGCCTTGTGCGAGTTCACCCAGTCGGTGCGGGCGAGCACACTGGCCGCGGGATAGGCGCCGCCCATCGCCGCCGTGGCGCCGGAGGTGGTGGCCAGGTCGATGGCGGAGGCGCCGACGCCCTTTTTCTGGATCGCGGCCACCGTCGGCTGCGTCGTCATGACACAGTCGACCTTGCCTTTCTGCAGCGCGGCGATCGCGGTGGAGCCCGCACCGACGCCGATCCGGTGAAACTGGCTGGTCTTGACGCCCTTCTTGGCAGCCAGGAACTGGGTGAGAGTGTCGGTGCCCGACCCCAGATCAGTGACGCCGAGGGTCTTTCCCTTGAAGTCGGAGCCCGAGTGGACGCCCGACTTCGTGGTGCACATCTCGCGCTCGCCCGGCGCGCCGGAGAGCTGAACGACGTCCTCGACCGCCTTGCCCTTCGCCTGGAACTCGATGGTGTGGTTGTACCAGGCGCCCGCCATGTCCACCTGCCCCGAGGCCATGGCTTCCTCGGCGCCGACACCGCCGTCCTGCTCGGTGCTCAGCTGGACGTCGACGCCGTACTTCTTGTAGAAGCCGAGCTGCTGGGCGAGCTGGTACGGCAGGTAGATCTGCTTGTCGAGGCCGCCGGCCATGAGCTTGACGGTCGGTACGGAACCCGAACCGCCGGTCGAGGCGGCCGAGTCGGCGGAACAGGCGCTGACCGCGCCGAGGGCGAGGACGGTGAGGACGGACGCGGCGACGGCGACGGGTCGTCTGGACATGGCTGACCACATTCCTTTGCTGAAAGTCTGCGATGAAGTAGGCGGAAGTGCCGTTGGATCAGAGGGAGTTGGCCTCGGACGGCGCCGGTGGGCGCCAGGACAGCAGCCGGTGTTCGAGCTTGCCGATGAGCCACTCGGCGCCGAGCACGATGACCGAGATGACGAGCATCGTGGCGAACACGCCGTTGGGGTCGAAGTTGTTCTGCGCGGTCTTGATGACCAGGCCGAGGCCGCTCTGCGCGCCGAGCACCTCGCCGACCAGCGCGCCGACGATGGCGAAGCCGAAGGCGCTGTGCAGGCTGGCGATGATCCAGGTGAGCGCGGACGGCACGATGACATGCCGGGTGATCTGCATCTGCGAGGCGCCGAGCACCTTCGCGTTGGCGAGGATGTTGCGGTCGACCTCGCGCACGCCCTGGAAGGCGTTGAAGAAGACGATGAAGAACACCAGCACCGCGGCGAGCAGGACCTTCGGCAGCACGCCGATGCCGAATGCGACGATGAAGATCGAGCCGAGAACGATCCGCGGAATCGCGTTGACCATCTTGATGTACGGTCCGAGCACGTCGGCGAGGAAGCGGCTCTGGCCGAGCGTGACGCCGAAGACCACGCCGGTGACCGCCCCGAGGGCGAAACCCGCGAGCGCCTCCTGGATCGTGGTCCAGATGTTGGCGTAGAAGGACCCGAACTCGGTGCCGTTCTGGAAGAGGTCGACCAGCCGCCTGGCGATGCCGGACGGCTGCCCGAAGAAGAACGGGTCGACGATGCCCCAGGTGGTGAACGCCTGCCAGCCGCCGATGACGACGGCCGCGAGGCCGACCCGGGCCGCCCACACCAGCGCGGTGCGCCGCCGGGCGGCCCGCTTCGCGGTGACAGCGGCCGAGGACGATGCGCCGCCCTTGACCAGCATGGCGGAAACTGCGGACGTCGTGCTCATGCCGTACCTCCTGCGGTGCGGGCGTAGGCGCGCTCCACCTCCTCGCGCAGCGTTGCCCAGATCCGGTGCTGAAGTTCGATGAAGCGGGGCTGGAAGCGGATCTCCTGGACCGCGCCGCGCGGGCGCGGCAGATCGATGTCGAAGACCGCCTTGACCGACCCAGGGCTTGAGGTCATGACGACGACCCGGTCGGCCAGTGCCACGGCCTCGTCGAGGTCGTGCGTGATGAAGATGACCGACGGACGGATCTGCTCCCACAGGCCGAGCAGTTCGGTCGACATGATTGCCTTGGTCTGCACGTCCAGGGCGCCGAACGGTTCGTCCATGATCAGGATCTTGGGCTCGTTGATCAGCGCCGCGGCCATCGCCACGCGCTTGCGCATACCACCGGAGAGCTGGTGCGGGTATCGGTCCTCGAACCCCGTCAGACCCACCCGGCGCAGCCAGTCGCGTGCCGACGCCTGTGCCTGTTGCTTGGGGACGCCGCGGAAGACCGGGCCCATCAGGACGTTGCCGAGGACGGTCTTCCAGGGCAGCAGTGCGTCGGTCTGGAACATGAAGCTGACGCCGTCCGTGACGCCGTCCACTTCACGGCCGCCGACCTTGACCGAGCCCTCGCTGGGCCGGTCGAGCCCGGACACCATGCTCAGCGTCGTCGACTTGCCGCAGCCCGTCGGGCCCACCACCGCGCAGAACTGGCCCGGCTCCACGGTGAACGAGACATCCTCCAGCGCCGTGAACACCTCACCCGCAGGAGTCAGAAATCGTTTGGTGAGTCCTGCAATCTCGACTCGGGCGCTGTCCCGGCCGGCTTTTCCGGCGTCCGGGCTCACCGCGACATCATTTCGCGAAGCCATCTGAGACTGTCTCCTTTCCTCACCTCGGAGGTCGAGGAAGGCAGACGCTAAAGGCCCCGCCGTATTGCGTCGCGGTTTCCTACGTATCTCGCGATAGTCGTGTTAACAGGGGTTCTGCGCGTTCTGCTCAGTACGCTGGGGGGTGGGCAGAATGTCCTCGGTGGGACACAATCACGCCACCACGGGTGCGGCGCAGGGGCCGTTCCCGGCAGCACGACAAGGGCGTAGGCACCTGTGATGCCCATCCGTATCCGGATCGGTCGCGGCGGGAAGGGGAGGCTCTCCGCGCGGATCCTGGCCAGCCAGCTGGTCATCCTGACTCTGACCGGAGCCATCGGCTTCGTACTGTTCGCGTTCGCCCAGCGGGGAGAGATCGACCGCGCTTACGAGCAGCGGGCGCTGGACATCGCGCAGACCACCGCCGCCGAGCCGCAGATCCGGCAGGCCGTGGCGAACGGAGGCGGCGACGACATCGTGCAGGTTGTCGCCGAACGGATCCGCAAGGCGTCCGGAGCGTCATACGTGGTCGTGATCGACCTGCACGGAATCCGTCACTCGCACCCCGACCCGGCGCTGATCGGTGAGCCGGTGGGCGATCCGATCGCGGTGCTGGACGGCCGTTCCCACGTGGGATCCGACCAGGGCGCGACCGGGCGGTCCGCCAACGGCAAGGCTCCTCTGTACGGGCCCATGGGCACGCTGGTCGGCGAGGTGTCGGCCGGTATCCCGGAACACGATGTGCTCGGCGAGCTGTGGCGGGAACTGCCCACCTTCGGCCTTTATGCGGCGATCGCCGTCGCCCTCGGCTCGGCGGCCGCATTCCTGCTGGCCCGGCGGCTGAAGCGGTCGACTTTCGGGCTGGAGCTGGAGGAGATCGCCGGGCTGCTGCAGGACCGCGAGGCCATGCTCCACGGCATCCGGGAGGGCGTGATCGCCTTCGATCCCGACGGCAGGATCACCGTGGTCAACGACGAGGCCCGCACCCTGCTCGGCCTCAGCACGGCGCTCGGCAGCAGGCTCGCGGAGGTGTTGCCCGACGGGAGGCTGCGCCGCGCCCTGGACGGCACCCTGACCGGCACCGACCTCAGCGTGCTGACCGACGACCACTGCCTGGTGGTCAACCGGATGCCGGTGACACTGCACGGCCGAGAGCTGGGCGCGGTGGTCACCGTCCGCGACCGCACCGAGCTGATCGGGCTGCTGCGTGAACTGGACTCGGTGCGCGGACTGACCGACGCCCTGCGCGCCCAGCAGCACGAGTTCACCAACCGCATGCACACCGTTGCCGGGCTGCTGGACATCGGAGACCACGATGCCGCCTTCGAGTACGCCGTCGAATCGGCCGGCGCCGATCAGGCGCTGACCGAGTCCGTACGCGAACGGATCGGCAACGCGCTGCTCGTGGGGCTGATCGTCGCCAAGACCACGGTGGCCGCGGAACGCGGGGTACAGGTGAGGCTCAGCGACGACTCCGCGCTCGGCGAGGACCCGCCGCACCTGCGGCGGCTGCTGACCATCGTCGGCAACCTACTGGACAACGCCATCGACGCGGCGGCCGGCGGACCACCCCCGGCGGGGAGCCGCGAGGTGTGGCTTTCCCTGATCGAGGCCGTCGACCAGGTGTTCGTCCGGGTCTCGGACAGTGGCCCGGGGATCCCCCCTGGCGCCGCCGAAACGATCTTCGAGGACGGCTGGTCGACCCGGCCGGACCGCGGCACCGCTCGGCGCGGACTCGGTCTGGCCCTCGTCCACCGGCTGGCCCAGCGGCACGGCGGCACCATCACGGCCAGCGAGGGTCCGGGCGCGGTCTTCACCGTCGTGCTGCCGGTGCCGGACGCCACCGCCCTCCCGGCAGACGAACAGTTCACGACGGCCTCGCCGTCAGGAGGTGACCGCGGATGATCCGGATCCTGGTGGTGGACGACGACTTCCACATCAGCCACATCCACTGCGATTACGTCTCCCGCGTCGAGGGCTTCGAGGTGGTCGGCCGGGCGGCGACCGTGGCCGAGACGCTGGACGCGGTGCGCACCCTCCATCCCGACCTGCTGCTGCTCGACGTCTTCCTGCCGGACGGCAGTGGGCTCGACGTGCTGCGACAGCTCAGCGCCGACGAGGGCGGCGCCCGCCCCGACGCGATCATGATCACCGCCGACCGGGACATCACCTCGGTACGGACCGCCATGAAGCTCGGTGCCGTGGGATACCTGGTCAAGCCGTTCGGCGCCGCCGATCTGGCCGAGCGGCTGACCGCCTACCGCGAACTCCAGCACCGCGTGGACGCCCTCGGACTGGCCCCCCGCACCGACCAGGCCGACGTGGACGCCCTCTTCAGCGCCGCCCGGCCACCGGCCGTCCCCCGGGTCCCGGCCAAGGGCCACTCCGCGCCGACCCTCGCCCTCCTGCACCAGGTACTGCGCGACGCCCACGACGCCCTGTCCGCGGCCCAGGCCGCCGAACTCACCGGCGTCTCCCGCGCCACGGCCCAGCGGTACCTCTCCTACCTCGTACGGGAGGGCATGGTCCGGCTCGAACTCCGCTACGGAGCCACCGGCCGGCCCGAACACCGCTACCGGATCGTGCACTGAGGATCCGCCTCGGATGCCGCACCCACGGGTGTACCGGGTGCGGCGTCGGCCACACCGGCGCGGAACCGGGCTCCGGCATCGGGCTGTCCCTCGCCCGCGACCTGGCCGTCTCCTTCGGCGGCAGACTCTCCCTGACCGGCCGCCGTCCGGCCGCCTTCACCCTGCTCGTCCCTGTACGCGAGGAGGAAGCCGACTCCGAGGACGGTTGCCGAAAACCGTTCAGGCGACTGGCGTGGGAGCGGGAGCCGGTCGCAGGCGGGTGACGATCCGGCTCGCGGCGGTCTTCTGCAGCAGCCCGTAGGCGAGAACAGGCAGCAGCAGATGAGGTTTGTCGGGCAGGGACGCGGTGATCAGCACCGCGCTCGCGCTGCTGTTGTTCATGCCGCAGGCGAGCGTCAGCGATGAGGCGGTGCCCGCCTCCAGCCGCAGGATGCGGGCGGCGACCCGGCCGAGGACGAAGGAGAGCAGGCAGACCAGGGCGGCCACGGCCAGGGCGGCGGCGAACAGCAGCGGGCGGGGCCGGGTGAGGACGGAGCCGAGGGCACCGCTGGCGTTGACGTAGGTCAGGACCAGCGAACCGGCCATGGCCGCCGGTGCCACCGCCGTCACGAGACGGCCCAGCCAGCGCGCGGGCAGGACGAGCGTGCTCAGCAGGCCCGCTGCACAGGGTAGGACCACGGCGGTGAGGGCGAATCCGCCCTGGACCAGTCGGCCGGTGGCGGCGAGGGTGTGTACGTAGCCGCCGCTGAGCAGCGGCGACAGCGTTGCCAGCAGCAACGGGGTGGTGAGCGGGCTGAGCAGGGTGGAGGCCAGGACGAGGCCCACCATCGTCGGCTGGTCGCCGTCGCCCTTGTCGGTCCACACCGTGGCTCCGGCGGCGACGGGCATCGCCACGACGAGGATCATCGCGGTGAGCAGTCCGCTGCCGCCGTCGGTGTCGGGGGTGCGCCGCAGCAGGAACGCGACGAGCGGCAGCACCGTCAGTGGGATCGCGAGGTGCAGTACGAGCCCGGCGAGCAGCGCCTTCGGCCGCCGCAGCAGGCGGCCCAGCGCGCGGACGGGTACCTGGAGCCCGGCCGAGAACAGGACCAGGGACAGCAGGAGTGGTGCGGTGTGCAGTGTCAGGTGCGTCCGCGGCAAGGCCTGGGGATGACGCAGCCACGCGCCGGGTGCGGGCAGCATCAGGGCGAAGGCGTAGGCGAGGATGACGGCGCGGCCGAGCCGGTGCCGCAGCCAGGACGCGGCGCGAGTGTGCATGGTCCTATCGTGATCAGGCCGGACTCAGCGGGCGGGGAAAGCCGCGCGGCAGTCAGGATGCGTTCAGGTAACCGCTGGCAACGTCCTGCCCATGACCTACGAACTCTCCGAGACTCCCGAGGCCGAACCGGGCGCGAGTGCCTCCGGTCGTCCCTCCCATCGTCTGCGCTGGAACAAGGTCCCCGAGGTCACCGCCTACTTCTGGATCATCAAGGTACTGTGCACGACGGTCGGCGAGACCGCGGCCGACCTGCTCAACGAGAAGGCCGGCCTGGGCCTGACGGGCGTGTCCGTGCTCATGAGCGCGCTGCTCGCGGTCGTCCTCGTCGTCCAGTTCCGCACCACCGCCTACCGTGCGGGCGTGTACTGGCTCGCCGTCGCCCTCATCAGCGTCGTCGGCACCCTGATCAGCGACAACCTCACCGACAACATGGGTGTGCCGCTGGAGACGACCACCACCGTGTTCGCGGTCCTCCTCGCCGTCGTGTTCGTCGTCTGGTACCGGCGCGAGCGCACCCTCTCCATCCACAGCATCGACACCACCAGCCGCGAGGCGTACTACTGGCTGGCCGTGCTGTTCACCTTCGCCCTCGGAACGGCGGGCGGCGACCTGGTCTCCGAGCGCATGGACCTGGGCTACTGGCTCGCGGCGGTCCTGTTCGCCCTGGCCATCGCCGCCGTGACGATCGCACACTTCGCGCTGGGCCTGGACGCGGTGTGGAGCTTCTGGATCGCCTACATCCTCACTCGCCCGCTCGGCGCCTCGATCGGCGACTACCTGTCCCAGCCGACCGGCGACGGCGGCCTCGGGTTCGGCACCGTCGTCACGAGCGGGCTCTTCCTGGCCGTCATCCTCGGCCTGGTCGTGTACCTGGCGGTGACCCGAAAGGACGTCGCGGACCCCGCGCGAGTGACGCGGCAGGTGGCCTGAACGGTTGGGAAACGCGTTCAGGAAGCGTTCGGGCGATAGCCGACAAGGTCGGACACCACGGCCGGGCAGCGCGGTCGGCCCGTGTGTCGCAGGGCACCCGTCCCCCTCGCGGAGACGGGTGACCTTGCGCACCCCCCACGCGGAGGAGTGTCCGGCCATGGAGAACCCCGAAGTCCTCACCGACTCGGACGCTGCCGCCCCGCAGCGACGCGCGGGTGATGCTGGTGGCCCTGATACGGGTGCCCGTCGTGCCGAACGTGCTCCTGTTCTGGATCGCCTTCGTGCTGACCCGCCCGCTCGGTGCGACAGCAGGCGACTTCCTGACCAAGCCGGTCGCGAAGGGCGGTCTCGACCTCGATACGACGGGCTCATCGGCCATGCTGTTGGCCGTACTGGTCGGTCTGACGGGTTACGCCCATGCTCAGGAGCGTCGCAGCCTCGCCCCAGCCGCGGTCCTGCCTTCGGAGACGGGCGACTGCGACCGGGCCACCGAGCGGGCCGGCCGAGCGCGAACGGCGCCACGCTCGTCGGGCAGGCGAGGGAGAGCATCCCTGCGCCCCGCCTCCGCACCTGACCGCTGCAGCGTGCCGAGAGAGGATGAGCCTGCTGGATTCGTCCGGTGAAGCGGAGAGCACCACCAGGAGGTGTCCGGTGTTCAGAAGGCGATGTCCGGCCCGCCGGGCACGCGACCCCCTTGGGGAGGAGTTCGTGAAGCCCGTCCGCGCCACGTCCGCCACACCCGAACCGGCGGACCCACCTGCCCGGGGGCTCTCGGCATGGCGGTTCGTGTTGGTGTTCGGGGGCGTCAGCCTGCTGATGGACTTCGTCTACGAGGGCGCTCGTTCCGTCACCGGCCCGCTGCTCGCTCACCTGGGCGCTTCTGCGGCCGTGGTCGGCGTGGTAACGGGGGCGGGCGAGGCCGCTGCGCTCGGACTGCGCCTGGCTTCGGGACCGCTGGCCGACCGCAGCCGCCGCTTCTGGGCATGGACGATCGCCGGATACGTGCTGACCGCGGCCAGCGTCCCGGTGCTCGGTCTGGCCGGCGTGCTGTGGGTGGCCTGCACCCTGGTGATCGCGGAACGGGTCGGCAAGGCGGTGCGCTCCCCGGCCAAGGACACCCTCCTCTCGCACGCCACCGCCGCCACCGGAAGGGGCCGCGGTTTCGCGGTGCACGAGGCGATGGACCAGGTCGGCGCTCTCGTCGGCCCGCTCACGGTGGCCGGGGTCCTCGCCTTCACCGGCGGCGACTACGCCCCGGCGCTCGGGGTACTCGCGCTGCCCGGCGTGGCCGCTGTCGCGCTGCTGCTCTGGCTGCGTGCCAGGGTTCCCGATCCGGTGGGCTACGAGACAGCAGTCGGAGTGGCGCCGCCTGAGGAGCCGGACTCGCCTGAGGTGCCGGGCCCTGCCGGATCCCGGGAGAGCAAGCTGCCGCGGGCCTTTTGGGCCTACGCGGTCTTCACTGCCGCGACCCTGACCGGTTTCGCCACCTTCGGTGTGCTCTCCTACCACCTGGTCGTCCGGCACCTGGTGCCGACCGCGGCGGTGCCGGTGCTGTATGCGGCGGCCATGGCGGCAGACGCGGTGGCGGCGCTGGCCACGGGCTGGCTGTACGACCGGTTCGGCGCCCAGGTCCTGGTCGTCCTGCCGCTGCTGTCCGCCGCCGTTCCCGCCCTGGCCTTCACCGACACGGTGGCGGTAGCTGTGGCGGGTGCGCTGGTGTGGGGCGCCGCCGTCGGGGTCCAGGAGTCCACGTTGCGTGCCACTGTCGCAGACCTCGTACCCATGGGCCGCCGGGCCACAGCGTACGGCGTCTTCGCCGGGATCATGGGAGCGGCCGCGTTGGTCGGCGGCGCCTTGGCCGGGGTCCTGTACGACGTCTCCGTCCCGCTTCTGATCGTCGTCGTCACCGGCATCCAGGCCGCCGCGCTCGTTCTGCTGTGGGTCACCCGGGCCGTGCGCTCCGCCCCCACCCACTGAGGGGCGAACGTGCGGGCACGCTCCGGGTGTTCTCGTCACCACGCCACCGCGCGCCGGGGCATGGAGCGGCGGACACCTTCCGAAGCCGGGGCAGTACGGCAAAGAAATGGGATCGAGGAAGCTCTGTCAGCTCGCGAGCATCCCGCCGCCGAACCAGTCCTCGGTGTCGCGGACTCCCGGGAGGGCGAAGAAGCAGCCGCCGCCGGTGGGTGAGATGTAGTCGACGAGGGGATCGTCGATCAGACGGGTCTGGGTGGCCTCGAACTGGCGCTTGACGTCCTGCCGGTAAGAGCAGAAGACCAGGCCCGTGTCGAGGTTGCCGACGTCGTCGATTCCGCGGTCGTAGTTGTAGCCGCGGCGCAGGATGCGGGAGTCGTCGGTGGCGGCGGTGCGTGGGTTGGCGAGGCGGATGTGGACGTCGAGGGGGATCGCGTCGCCGTGCGGATCCTTGGTGTAGTTGGGGACGTCGGTCTCCTCGGCGCCGTCGAGCGGGGCGCCGGTGTCCTTGCGGCGGCCGCACAGGTGTCGAACATCGCGCCTTTCCAGAGAAGTTGAAGGTGTCGGCCTCGGCGGTGGTGTCGTACGCGCGCATCCACGTCAAGCAGGCCTTCCGCCCGCAAGCTGTCCGGCGTTGCGCCGGACCGGGTGGTGGCCGGACCTCTGATCAGCGTCTCCGGCAGCACCTCCCGAGCCCGGTGACACCACCCATCAGGTCATCCGTTCGACAGGGGAACACAGTCATGCCAGGCCCGGAGGCCAGTGGTCCTCTTGCAGGACCGCGGAAGAGACAACGGGGAGTGGGCGACTGTCTCCGCCGAGGCCGAGGGCACCGCGGCCTGAGCCGCGCACGGCAGCGGGACGCGGCAGCCGGTTGCGTCGGCGGCCGCCGGATCACGGAGCAGGGTCCGTCCGTGCGACCTGGGCGAGCATCAGGATGCTGGTGAAGCCTTCGGGTACGAGGCGACGCGGGCGGTGCGCGGCGCGCTTCTGGCCGGGCACATACACGCACGTACTCGTCCTGCCGTACTCCCTTGACGGCCGCCTTTGTCATGACGCCGGTTGAGGGTCTGGCCGGTGGGGGCGGAGAAGCCGTCGCGGAGGTGGCGCGTCCGGCCTACCGATCAGGCCCCGTGGCCTTCACCACCCAGGGTTGGGATTGAAGACGGGGTGGAGGCTTTCCGGCGGGGCGAGGTAGGTGGCCGGCAGCCCGCCGGTGTCGATGACGATCTGGTCGACTGCATTCGCCGGGTCGACCATCCACAGCTTGAGGATGTGTTCGCCGTGCCGGTCCACCGTTATCGTCGTGGTCAGTTTCTCGATGCCCTCGACCACGTTGCGCGACCACGCAGCGGTGCTGGACGTGACCCCCGTCCCCTTCAGCAGGATCGGGTTGCCGGAATCGAGGCCGATGGCGAGCCGGCGGGTGCCGCGTTCGTCCAGTGAGGGCAGCCGGTGCACGGTGACCGGGAATGTCCCGGTCGTGGTGAAGCGGACGTTGTACTGCAGCTCGGGTGCCAGCGTGCGGCTGTCCCCGTCGACGCGCGCCGCGTTGAACGGCGCACCGATGACGGCGGCGCCGGAGCGGCCGAGGCCGGGGGCCGTCTGCCAGGTCGCACCGGAGCGCGGCACCAGCCGGTCGTAGTGCTCGGCCTGGATCGACACGTAGCCGTCCGCCTCGACGAACCCGGTCGCCGTGGCCCGCCCCTGCTCGCCGTCGTTGACGACCTGCAGCGGCACGGTCACTGTTGTGCCCGCGCCGGTGATGCGCACCTGTGGGCTGCTGTCGCCGAGCGGGGCGGCGGCCCAGTCGACGCTGACCCAGATGCGAACCTGGTCCGTAGTGGTCCCTGAGCCGGCGCTGACCCGCACCCAGGAGTGGCTGGGGGACGCCCGCCAGGACAGCGGGGCGAAGCCGGTGTTGAAGATGTCGATGAAGCGCCGGGTACGGGTGTACGACGAGAAGGGCAGGCGCCGGGCGACGCCGGTCTCGTTGCCCTCGGAAGCGGCCCCTAGCCCTGCGGCGCTCGTCGGGGCACGCCTCGTCACGGCGGGCACCCGCGGCGCCTTGGGGACGTTGTCCGGGTAGGGGTTGATGATCTCTTTCCACTTTCCACCGGCGATCGCGGTGTTGTAGCGGCGGGTCAGCGCGTCCTCGTCGGCCTGGGCCCGCTCGGCGAGGTCGGCGAAGGTGTTCACCCCGGCGCCGCGGCCCTGCTTGACGGCGAGCGCGTTGCGGTCGGCGCACACGTACTTCAGGTTCATCAGGTACGCGCCGGTCAGCGGATACTGCAGCAGCTCGAAGAAGGCGTCCTGGTAGTCCGCCGGCAGCTGCCGGCCCACCGCCTCGGCGCGGCTGATCAAACCCCGGTACGCCTCCATCCGCCGATCCGCCTCGTCCCCGTGGTGTACCAGGGAGAAGACCCCGCTCTGCATGAACTCCGGACGGCGGGCCGCGGCCAGCTCGTAGTAGCCCTGCCGGATCTCCGCGATCTCCTGGGCATGCGCCGTGCCGAACTGGCGACCGGCCCACTCGGCCAGCCGGGGCTGCACGTCCTCCGCGCGCCACCGGTCGATGTCCCAGGCGAGCGCCATCGCGAACGACAGCCCGACCTCCTGCGACTTCAGGTCGCCCACGTTGATGATCCAGGTGTGGCGGACCCCGTTGTCGTACGCCCGGCTCAGCTCCTGCCGGATCTTGGCCGGCGCCGTGGTGTCCAGCCACAGGTAGCTCTTCGGCGCCCCCCAGTAGGAGAGGTGGTAGTACAGGCCGTTGCCGCCGGACCGCTGCCGCTCGGCCGCCGTGGGGAGCTGCCGCAAGTTCCCGTGGTTGTCGTCCGGCCAGATCAGCGTGACGTCGTCCGGCACCTTCACCCCGGCGTTGTAGAGGTCGAGCACCTCCTTGTACGGGATGAAGATCTGCGGCACCGCGCCGGCCGTGCGGTCGACCTCTTCCGCCAGGATCTGGCGCTGCTGGGTGATGATGTCGTTCATCACCGCGACCCGCTCGGCCGTGGTCGTCGCGTTCCTGGTGACCAGGCCTGAATCGTGGATGCCGCGCATGCCGACGGTCCAGACGCTTTCGTACCGGGCGTTCGCTTTCGCCCGGGCCCGCCAGTAGTCCAGGACGGTCTTCGGGTTGACCGTGAAGTCGTACTCCGGGAGGCTGCCGTTCGGGTTGCGGTGCGCCTGCGCCCACGGTTCCCACTCGTGCACGTTGTTGCGCAGCAGCGCCTCCGGGTGGCTGGAGCCGACCACGATGCCGTACTCGTGGGCCAGGCGTGCGTTGTCGGCGTACTTGTTGAAGTGGTCCGACTCGGGGTGCATGGCCGGCCACAGGTAGTTGGCCTTGAGCCGCAACATCAGCTCGAAGATCCGGGTGTAGGTGACCGGCCCGATGTGCTTGCCGGGCTCAGCCGTCCGATAGGCCCACTGCGACAGGTTGTCCTCGTCGTTGAGGAAGATGCCGCGGTAACGGATCGCCGGCTCGTGCCGCTTCTCCGTGCCGAGGGACAGGGTCAGCGTGTCGCGGCGCGGTACCGGCACGTCGGCCCACCAGTGCCACGGGGAGACGCCGATGCGCTCGGACAGGTCGTAGACGCCGTAGACGGTGCCGCGCCGGTCACTGCCGGCGATGACCAGCGCGCGGTCGACCCCGGCGATCGGCGCATCGACGATCTGGGTCACCGAGGCCTCCCAGCGCCCGGCGACCTCCGAGACGTCGAGGCGGCCGGACGCGACGAGCTTGTCGATGACCGGACTGTGGCCGATCGTGCCGATCAGCACCGCCGTGCGGGACAGCCCGGCGGTGCTGTTCTTCAGGATGGGCGGCACACCGCTGACCCGCTCGATGTCCGCCCGCAGGTCGCCGGCCACCCGCCGGACGGCTGTGTCGTCGGCCGCGTCCACGAACACATCGGCGGCGACGCCGCCCGTGACCAGCGGAAAGTCGCTGCCCGCCGCGGCGGCCCGCTCGGCGCCGAGCGCGGTCACGGCGGCCGGTACAAGCGGCAGCACCCCTACCGCGGACAGCCCTTGCAGGAACGACCGGCGGGATTGCGAGGATGCGTCATTCGGCCGGCCCGACGGCTTTGCGATCACGGAGCGTACCCCCTCGGCACGGCCGCTTGGCGACGCTGCGCCGCGGCACTGGCGACAAAGCTGGACGGCATGGTCCCGACCCTCTCGTGAATGTCGTTCTGGTCGACGGCGAAGGGCGCCGAGGCCGGCAGACCCTGCGGTTGGTTCGTTGAGCAGGGCTCTCAGGTGAGGAGCGCTGGTACACGGAAGCGAGTCGGCTGCCCGGTCGGTATGGAGCCGCGCTGTGCACGGTTCACCCGCCGTCCCGGTCGCGCAAGAGGGTGTCGAAGGCGCCCAGATCCGGCGCCAGGCCCCTGTCCTGCAGGGCAGGCCGACACCGATGCCTTCGTCGGTCAGCGTGCTGTTCGCCGCGAGGCAGGTGGGGCAGGGCGAGCAGGCTGCCGTCGGACTTGCGCGATGCGTCCCGGCCGGACGCCGACACGCTGAAACTACCGTTTACCGCCGGCCGTTGTGCCGCCGGTTTGGACCAGGCTGAAGTCATCGACGTTCACTCGGTTGCCCGCGTTCGCGTCGGAGGAGACGCCGACCTGGATCGACCCATTGGTCACATCGATGCCGGAGATGCTGATTTTCGTCCAGCTGCCGATCGATTGGCTGATCGAGCGATTCATTTCGCTTGCGCCGAAGTTCTTGGCGAAGATTTTCGCGGTCTTCTGTCCGCCGCTGCTTTTCACCCAGGCGGACAACGTATAGGTGCCGTTCGGCAGCGAGATGTCCTGGTACATGACGGCGGTATAGGCGGAGGTGCGGTACTGCGTCATTGCCCAGCGGCCGGTGTTCCCGCCGGAACTGTTGCTGTTCGGGTCGCTGCCGCCGTTCGTCTGGTTGGTCCATCCGGCCAGCTTGTTCTGTGAAACCCGGTCCGCCTCGAAGCTCGGGTTGAGCACGTGATTGTTGCCGCCGGCGACCGACCATGTCCCCGCGGCGGCGTCGACATTCCATTGGCTGAGCGAATGGAAAATCGGCGTCTTCCCGTTGAAGGTCACCGGCAACCATTGGTTGTAGCCGATTCCATTTCCGGCGAAGTCGCTCCAGCGGTCGCCCCCGAACATGACGAACGATCCCGATGCACCGGTCACCTGAAACGCCAGGCCGGTCTGCGTGACATGCGAGAAGTCGGCATCCGTGCCCTGCATCACGAACTCCGAGGAGTACGGGCCGTTGATCTTCGTCGACGTGATGCAGTAGGTGTGGGACGCGTTCCAGCCGTGAAGGTCGGAGGAACAGAAGTAGTAGGTCCCGTCATGCTTGAACATGATGTTTCCTTCACGCCCGCCCGCGGAACTGTTGTAGATGTTCGTGGCGGCTTCCACGTGGAGGAAGTCGGAAGAGCGCAGCGGTGCGACGTACAGATGCGATCGGCCGCTCTTGTTGCTGAAAACCAGGTAGGCATTCCCGTCGTCATCGGTGAAAACCGACTGGTCGCCGGACATGCCGGTGGTGACGTTACCGATGCTCGACTGAGTGCCCGCGCGGGTGAAGTGGCCCGCCGGCGTGCTGCTCGTGGCGAACACGAGCCCACTGTTGAGCTGGGAGATCAGCACATACTTGCCGGTCCTGGCGTTGTGTGCGACGCCCACCCGGCCAACCCAGCCGGCTCCCCCGAGGTCCGAGGAGGTCATCACGTTTCCCTCGAACTTCCAGTGCACCAGATCAGTGGAGGAGTACGAGGTGATTGCGCTGAAGGAAGTGTCGCCGTTCTTTCCGCGGGCGGGATTGTTGTAGTAGGTGACAGCCCCGTTGTACTTCACGCCGTACCAGTAGTACGTACTGCCGACCTTCAGTACACCCCCGCCCTGGGAATAGATCGGGTTCCCGGACGTGTCCTTCCAGAAGACGTCGTTCTGGAGCGTCGGAGCAGTGACGCTTGCGTCGGTTCGGGGCGCTGAAGCGGAAGGGGTTGCCTGAGCGTTGTTGCCGAAGAACGCCAGAGCAAGCGCAATCGGTAACAGTAGTGAAGCGATCTTCCACTTGGATGATTTCCCCAGCATTTCCCATTCTCCTTTTTCGATGGCCTCCAGGCCGAGGGTTTTCCGACTTGTCGACGTTGCGGTGGAGTACGAGGCCTTTCGGTCGGCGCGGGCGGCGCCATCCGCACCGACCCGCCCTGCTGCGGCCCTCACCCGTGCGTGGTCACTCGACCGAGACCCGGCTCAGCTGTCCACAGCTTCCTGGACAGAACACCTGGCGCCCGTGGACGTCGGCATGGGCGGCCGGCAGCTCGCGGCTTCGTCCGCAGGGCAGGGCAGGAGCCGGTTGCCGTCCGCGCACTCGTCGTCCGCGGTCGTGTCCTCTGGCAGTCCGGTCCGGTCGCCCCGGCCTTGTTCAGCCCGTGGTCGATCCGTATCCGGCCGAGGCGATGCTCGCCTGGACGGCGTTCTCGGTGGCCTCGGACGGGTAGCCGGACGTCATCACGCCTTCGTAGAAGGTGCCTGCGGAGCCGTGGCTGTTGTCGCCGCCGATGCCGAGAACGATCGCGCCTTCCTTGTGCATGGGGTTGTAGCCCGAGACGTTGGGACGCACTCCGTCGTAGTACGTGGACAGGCCGCCGGACTGTGCGTTGCCACCGCGGATGGCCCAGCGGTTCGGCCCGCCCTTGACCATCGCGGTCAGGTAGCGGTGTTTCACGGTCGGGTCGCCCGCGTTGTAGCGCCGGTTGACGCCGGAGAACAGACCGTTCTCCAGGTCCGCCATGATCCACGGGCCCGCCCCTGCGCCGTAGCCCCAGACCTTGTTGTTGCCGAAGTAGATGGTCTCCATGTGACCGTTGCCGGTGTCACGGCCGCTGGTCTCGGCGTTGCCGTAGTCGAAGCAGCAGCCGCTGTTGTAGTGCGTGCCGTCGAGGACCGCGTACATTCCCTCGGGTTTGTCGCCGGTGGCGATGCCGTTGGTGCGGTTGTTGCGGTATCCGGTGCCGGGAGCCACGAAGACGCCGTACGCCTTGTGCCCGCCGAGCGTGATCGGCGCGGCGGTGGCGTCGGCGAGGTTGTCGTATCCGCCTGGCGCCGGCCCGGGGAACCCACCGGGAGGCGCCTGGGTGAGGTGATTGCCGCGCCCGGACTGGTCGTAGACGACAGTGATCACGCAGGAGGTGCGGGAACAGAAGGAGTCCTGGGCGGCGGCGTTGGCGTAGCCGCCCGCGCCCGACACGCCGATGTCTCGTGTCTTCTTGTCCGAGGCGCGCCTGACCTGGTAAAGAGGCCCGTTGTACGAGGAGTAGAGCGCTCGCGTCGTGCTGTGCGCGGCCACGCAGGGCGTGGCGCCCGCCGCGTACAGGTCGCACGGCAGCGAGCCGGCCGCCTGTGAGGTCTGTGCGCCGCCGGTCAGAAGGCCGGCGGCAAGCACGGCCGCCGCCCCGACGGACAACACCCCTTCTCGGAGGCGGAACGGCTGTCGGACGGTCGCCGATGGAGACATGTGTGTCCTCCTGGTGTGTGGGGGGATGCCGACCGTGGCGGCACCTGCCGGGCAGGGGCGAGAGCGCCGCCCGGCTCGGGAGGGGGCATTGACGCACCGCGCACGGCTGCGGAACCGTGCAACGGCTGCGTCAGGGGGTTTCGAAGGCGCCCAGGTCCGGCGCCCGGCCCGTGTAGGGCAGACCTACAGCAGTGCCCTTGTCGATCAGGGTGCCGTTCGCCGCGGGGCGGAGGTGGGGCAGTGCGGGCAGGCTGCCGTCGGACTGGCGGGGTGCGTCCCAGCCGGACGTCGACACGCTCTGGAACTGCGCGTCGGACAGGGTGAGACCCAGGTTCCACGAGTTGTACGCCGCGTTCGTCCCGCTCATGTTCGACAGCAGGGTGCCTTTGTAGGCGATGTTGTTGCGCAGGTTGCCCAGGCCGATGGCGGCGCCGCCGGGTGAGACGCCGAGCATGTTGAAGTCGGGGTGGTTCGCATAACCGGTGTTGTTGTAGAAGTCGTCCGCCACGGTGTGGTGGTTGGCGTAGAAGCCCGAGGCCTTGTTGTCGAAGGCCACCGAGGAGCGGACGGTGTGCTTGGCCCCGTTCGCGACGTAGCCGCCGCCGTAGCCGCCCGCCTTGAACCCGTTTCCGTTGCCGGCGGCGGTGGTCGTCCCCGGCACGTACCCGTTGCGCCAGGCCCAGGAGTTCTCGATGGTCACCGGCGAGAACGCGTTGATGAGGTCGAACCCGTCGTCGGAGTTCCACCAGGCGCGACAGCCTCGGAAGATGTTCCCGGGGTGGTTGGCCGAGATGTGGGCGCCGAAGCCGTCGGCACTCTCGCCCGCACCGTTGGACGTACGCGGGTCGTAGTTGTCGTGGGAGTCGGAGTTCAGGACGAGGTTGCCGCCGCCGTCCTGGATGAACAAGCCGGGTCCCATGTTGTGGTGCAGGTCGAGCTGCTCGAACGTGTTGTTGCTTCCGGAGATCCAGATGCCCCAGGATTCGTGATTGCGGTTGTTGTTCTGGGGCACGCCGGTGACGGCCAGTCCTTTGAGCTGGATCCAGTTGCCGGTGACGTCGAAGCCCTTGATCCGGCAGTCGTCCTTGACCCGTGAGAAGTCGAAGACCGGCCTCTCGCCGGGGTAGGCCCAGTAGCGGATCGGATTTCCCGGACTGCCGCTCCTGTTCAGGGTGATCGCGTCCACCCGGTCCGTCTGACTCCTGCAACTGCCGTTCGCGCGGGTGAAGGAGTAGGTGCCACCCCGCACATAGACCGTGTCGCCCGCCTGGGCCGCGCTCTGGGCACGGGCGATGGACGCCCATGGCGCGCCCTGCGTCCCCGCGGCACTGTCACTGCCGGCCGGGGACACGTAGTAGACCTTGCCGCCGGCCGCCGCGCCGCTTGCCGTCGGGGAACCGACGGCAAGCGCGACCATGCTGATCACGCATGTCGATATCAGGGAGGTACGCGTCCCCACGTTGGAACGTTTCATCAACTCACTCCGCACAAGTCGGCGTCTGTGGAGGGTCTGGCGTTCGGAGGCGATCATCAAGTCGGCCGGCTCTCGCGGGTCCATGACGAGAACGCAGCGCTTGGATGTGAGGGATCACAGAAAAAGCTGTTCGTCAGCAACCCTGCGACTTCGAAAACAGGTGGTGCTGCGGATGATTCTTCCCGGCAGGCCCCTGGGAGCGCTCCCACACCGGTAGCCCTCAGTGTCCCGATCGGGCATGTATCTGTCAATCGATGGGGCCTCACTGGTCCGGTCGGAGTCACCCGAGCGCCGCCACGGCGTTCGATGCGCTGCTGAGGAACGTGCCTCGGTCGAGCGGGACCCCTCGGACATGGCCACCAAGCCTTCAGTCGGGTCGGAACTGCTCGGGTCAGGTGCGCGGAAGTGATCGCAGGACAGCGGGAAGTGCTCCGCATGTCGGCGGCGGCGTCTCCGGGGGAGGATGAGGCGGATCATGCGTCAGCCGGAGCGCGTTCGGTGAATCGTTTTAAGCCCGACGGGAAGCACTGTCAAGGGATGAGGCGAATCGATCGGGCGCTCGCCGCGCTCTACCGGCGGCTTGTGTCAGATGCGTTGACGCGCGGTCTGAAACCGTTTTAACTACCGCTCACCCCAGCCCAGATGGTGAGGAGGCGCCGTGGCGGCGCTGATGCGGGAGACCCCAGGAAGTGCGGCGATCGCCGACGGCCGCAGTCCTTCGTCGGTGACTCCGAGCAAGCGAAAAGGTTTTCAGGGGCGACGCGGTGGGGCGCTGTTCCTGCTGATGGTGCCGGGACTCGCGTACTTCCTGGTGTTCCAATACGGCGCGTTGATCGTCAACGTCATCGCGTTCAAGGACTACGTGCCGTTCCTCGGGTTGTGGGGGAGCCCGTGGACCGGCCTGGGCAACTTCCAACGGCTGTTCCAGGACGGCGCGTTCTGGCACGCGGTGCTCAACACCGCCTGGATCGCCCTGCTCCAGCTCGTCTTCTACTTCCCCGTCCCGCTCGCGCTCGCCCTGCTCCTGCACAGCCTGACGTGGTCCACCGTGCGCCGGTTCGTGCAGTCGGTGGTGTATCTGCCGCACTTCATCTCGTGGGTCATCGTCGTCGCCTTGTTCCAGCAAGTGCTGGGCGGCACCGGGATGTTGAACGGGTACCTGGGCGACGCCGGTCTGCACACGGTCGACATCATCGGGAACCCGGACGCGTTCAAGCCGCTGCTGGTCGCCCAGGTGATCTGGAAGGACACGGGCTGGGGAACCATCATCTTCCTCGCCGCCCTGTCACAGGTGGACGAGCAGCTGTACGAAGCGTCCGCGATCGACGGCGCAGGCCCCTGGCAGCGGTTCTGGCACGTCACGCTGCCCGCCATCCGCCCGGTGATCGTCCTGCTGCTCATCATGCGCCTCGGCGACATCCTCTCCGTGGGCTTCGAGCAGTTGCTGCTGCAACGCGACGCGGTAGGACCGCAGTCCGCCGAGGTCATCGACACCTTCGTCTACTACCGCGGCATCGTCGGCGGCGACTACGGACCGGCGGTCGCGGCGGGCTTGTTCAAGGGGGTGGTCGGCGCGGTGCTGGTGTACGCGGCGAACAAGATCGCGCACAGACTCGGCGAGCAGGGGGTCTACCGGTGAACGCCCAGGTACGGCCCGGCTGGATGGAGAAGCCGAAGCCCGTCACCCGGTCCGCCAAGGCCGTGGCCCTCGTCATGGTCGTCGCCCTGGTGAGCGTGCCCTTTCTGGTGGTCGTCTCCACGTCGCTCGCCTCGCAGGGGGAGGTGGTGGCCAATGGCGGCTGGGTGCTGTGGCCCGAGCACCCGACGCTCAAGGCGTATCACGACATCCTGCAGGGAGGCATCGTCGCCCACGCGCTCGGCGTCAGTCTCGGCGTCACTCTCGTGGGCACCCTGCTCAGCCTGGTCTGCACGGTCGCTCTCGCCTACGCCCTTGCCCGTCCGAAGGTCCTGGGCGGCAGGCCGGTGTTGCTGCTGATCCTGCTCACCTTCCTCTTCCCGCCCGGCATGGTCCCCAGCTTCCTGCTGGTCAAGAACCTGGGACTGCTGGGCAGTTACTCCTCGCTGATCCTTCCGCTGCTGGTCAACGTCTTCAACCTGATCGTGCTGCGCGGGTTCTTCCAGGGGATCCCGGAGGAGCTGTACGAGGCGGGACGGCTCGACGGCGCCGGCGACCTGCGGGTGCTGTGGTCGATCGTGCTGCCCCTGTCGAAGGCCGCGCTCGCCGTGGTCGGGCTGTTCTACGCCGTGGCCTACTGGAACTCCTGGTTCTACGCCTCGCTGTACCTCGGCAGCGATCAATGGCCGCTCCAGCAGGTGCTGCGCACCTACGTCGTGGCCGGCTCCGGTCTCACCGACACGACGCTCGGTGACGGAGCGGTCAGCGCGCCCCAGACGATCCAGATGGCCGTCGTCGTGTTGGCCACCGTGCCGATCCTGCTCGTCTACCCCTTCCTTCAGAAGTACTTCACCAAGGGCGTACTCACCGGTGCCATCAAGAGCTGACCGCCCTGGCCTCCCAACGGCCGTATTCCCGGAAAGGCCAACCGTCACATGCCTCATGTGTCCAGACGAACCCTTCTGCGCTCCTTCGCCGTGACCGGTACCGCGCTGTCCGTACCCGGACTGCTCACCGCCTGCACCTCCGGCTCGGCCGACGGTGACGTGTCCAACGCGGGCAAGGAGCTGGCGCCCTGGCCCGCCTACCGCCCGGCCACCGGACCCACGCCTGACCTGGCCCCTACCACCGCGGGCGTGCAGGCCGGCTTCACCTCCTACCCCTCGAACCTGGTCAGCTCCGTATCGCGCACCCCCGGCGACGGATCGACGATCAAGGTCATGTCCGTCACCTTCGGCACTCCGCCGAAGCCGGAGGCGGGCAACCAGTACTGGAAGGCCGTCGAGAAGGCGCTCGGCGTCAAGATCGAGTACACCGTCGTCCCGAGCGACGACTACCAGGCCAAGATGGCCACCGTGATGGCCGGCGACAGCGGCTCGCTGCCGGACGTCATCAACATGTTCTCGGGCTTCGTCCTACCGCGTGAGGCCCAGTTCTTACAGGTCAGGGCAGAGGACCTCACGCCGTTCCTGTCCGGCGACGCGGTGAAGGACTATCCGAACCTGGCGGGTATCCCCGCCCGGGCGTGGCACGACATGGGCCGCATCGGCGGCAAGATCTACGGCATCCCGCTGGAGCGGCCGGTGCCCGGCTCAACGCTGTGGCTCAACCAGGGCGTGTTCACGGAGGCCGGTATGCACGACGGCTGGACCTCGGACGACTTCACCGCCGTCGCGAAGAAGGCGACCCACGGGAAGACGTACGCGCTCGGCTCGGCGAAAGGCTCGGACTTCAACTACAACGTGCACTCCGCGGCGCACAACGTGCCGCAGGGCTGGGCGGTGGACGGCAAGGGCGCCTTCCACGCCGGCTACACCGACGAGCGCTTCAAGGCCGCCGTGGCCTACCAGGCGCAACTGCGCAGGGCCGGCTACTACCACCCGGACGCCACGTCGCTGTCCACCTCGGACGCGTACACGCTGCTCCTCAACGGGACCCTCGGGTCGCTGCAGAACGGTTTCGGCAACTACACGGCCCTGTACCCGGACTCCAGGGGCCTGATGAGCCCTGCGCCCGCCCTGCCCTACAGCGTCGACGGGACGCCCGGCGGCATCGTCGCCGCCCGCCGCTCCTTCGGCCGCACGATCCTGAAGAAGGCGGGCAAGGAGCGCATCCAGTTGCTGCTGCGCGTGCTGGACTACCTGGCCGCCCCGTTCGGCACCAAGGAGTACGAGCTGACCCACTTCGGCGTGGAGGGCGTGCACTTCACCCGTGGCAAGGACGGCTCGCCGCTGCCCACCAAGCTGGGCCAGGTCGAGAACATCACCAACCTGCCGTTCCGCTACCTGGCCGAAGGCCCCCAGGTGCTGTTCGTCCCCGGCTTCCCCGACGCCACACGCGCCCTGCACGCCTGGCAGCAGAAGGTGGTGCCGGTTGCCATCCGTGACGCGTCGTTCGGGCTGCAGTCCGCCACCTTCAACTCCCGGGGCGCCACACTCAAGGCGGACATGGACGACGCCATCACCTCCGTGGTCGCCGGCCGTGCGCCCCTGTCCGCACTGGACGCCGCCATCGGCAAATGGCGGTCGGGCGGCGACAGAATGGCTGACGAGTACGCCACGGAACACGCCGCGAACGGGTGAGGCGGTGATGGCGCACGGGGGCGGGACCGGTAGGAGTTCGAGACAGGAGCATCATGGCGGCGAAGCAGCGGGTCACCATCCGGGACGTGGCGGAACGTGCGGGCGTGTCCGTCGCCACCGCCTCCCGCGTGCTCAGCGGCAACTACCCGGTGCCGCAGGCCACGCGCTCGCGAGTGCTGCGTGCCGCACAGGCCCTGGACTACGTCGCCAACGCCCATGCCCGCGCCCTGGTGAGCGGCGGACGCAAGATGGTCGCCGTCGTCGTGCGCCAGGTCACCAGCCCCTTCTACGCACAGGTGGCCGAGGGAGTGGAGGCCGAGGCGGCCGCCCGCGGCTGGCTGTGCCTGGTCGGTACCACCGGCGGCGAACCGCAGCGCGAGCTGGAGTTCGTCCAGCTGATGCGGGAGGAGGGCGCTCGCCTGGTCATCCTGGTCGGCGGCGTCGTGGAGGACGACGACTACCGTGCGCGCGTCGCCCGGTACGCCCACGCGCTGGACGCCTCCGGCTCCCGGCTCGTGCTGTGCGCGCGGCCCGCGCCGAGTCCGGACATCCCGGCCCTGGTCGTCGAGTTCGACAACGAGGCCGGCGCCAACGCCATCACCAGCCACCTGCTCTCCGCCGGCCACCGGAAGATCGTCTTCCTCGGCGGCCTGCCGGGTAACACGGCCTTGGACGCCCGCGTCGCCGGATACCGGGCCGCACTGGCCGAGCACGGCCTGCCCCCGCAGGCCGCGCACGTCGTGGACTGCGGCCTCGGCCGCGCCAACGGACAGCGCGCGATGGCCGAACTCCTCAAGGAGCGGCGCGATCTCACCGCTGTGTTCGCCGGAGACGACATGGTCGCGGCCGGCGCGCTGCGGGCCATCGCCGACGCGGGTCTGCGCGTACCCGACGACGTCTCCGTCGTCGGCTACAACGACATCCCCCTTGCCGCCGACTTCAACCCGCCGCTCACCACGGTCCGCACCCCCGCGGAGGAGCTGGGCCGTGAGGCCGTGCGCATCGCCCTGCGCCCCTCGGAAGACGCCATGAGCACCCGTCACGTGCTCGGCACACACATCGTCGTACGCGAAAGCGTCGCCGCGCCCCCACCCGGGCGCACCCCATGACGGACGGAGGGCCCGAACCGGCATGACCGCGCCGCACCTTTCGGTCGATTCCAGCCACCAGCCGCCGCCACCCGACCACGAGCTGTCGCCGTGCACCGGGTACACGCGGGCGCACTGGGAGGCCGCCGCGGACCGGTTGCTGGCCGCGCTCGTCCCCTACGCCTCGCCGCATCTGGCCCAGTACCGGCTCTCGGGGCGGGCCGGCCACTCCGGCAGCTGGTCGGACGGACTTGAGGGCTACGCCCGGTCCTTCCTGCTCGCCGCCTGCCGCATCGCCGGCGCCGGCGGCCGGGACGAGCCCGGCAGCACCCGCATCGGCGACCTGATCGCGCGCTACTCCACCGGCCTGGCCGCCGGCACCGACCCGGCGAACACCGAGCACTGGCCGCCCATCGCCGACGGCGCCCAGTCCATGGTGGAGGCCGCGAGCATCGCGATCGCGCTGCACGAGACGCGTCCGTGGATCTGGGACCGGCTGCCCGACGCCGTGCGCCAGCGGACCGCCGACTGGCTCGGCGGTTTCGTCGGGGCCCGGCCCAACGACTCCAACTGGCGTCTGTTCCAGGTCGTCTCCGAGGAATTCCTCGCCTCGGTCGGCGCCCCGCATCGCCGCGCCGAGATCGACGCGGGGCTGGCCCGCCTGGACGACTGGTACCGCGGGGACGGCTGGTACACCGACGGCGACGGACGGAAGTTCGACTACTACAACGGCTGGGCCCTGCACCTGTACCCCGTCCTGTGGGCCCGCATCGCCGGTCTCCGCGCGGACGGCCTGCTCGTCGCCACCCACCGGGAGCGTCTGCGGCGCTTCCTCGAAACCCACCAGCACTTCTTCGGCTCGGACGGCGCGCCCGTCCACCAGGGCCGCTCCCTGACCTACCGCTTCGCCACGGCCGCCCCTCTCTGGGCCGGCGCGCTGGCCGACGCCGCGTCGCTGCCGCCGGGACGGATCCGCCGACTGGCCTCGGGCACCCTGAAGCACTTCGCCGACCGGGGGGTGCCCGACGCCGGGGGACTGCTGAGCCTGGGCTGGTACCGCCCGTTTCTGCCCGTCACCCAGCCGTACTCCGGTCCTGCCTCGCCCTACTGGGCCGGCAAGGCGTTCCTCGGCCTGCTGCTGCCCGCCGACCACGCCGTGTGGACCGCGCGGGAGGTGCCGAGCCCCGTCGACACCGCGGACCGGTACCTGGCGCTGCCCGGCCCGGGGTGGCTGCTGCACTCCACCGCGGCCGACGGCATCGTCCGGTTGATCAACCACGGCAGCTCCCGGCCGTCTCCGTCCCCCGGCGACCACGACGACCCGCACTACACCCGCTTCGCCTACTCCACCGCCACCGCCCCCGAAACCCCGCCCGGGCAGGAGCCGCCGGGCCCGGACAACCAGATCGTGCTGCTCGACGTGCCCGGCTCCTCGGGCCGGGGGCGCATCCACCGCCTCTACGCCGAAGGCCGTCGCGCCGCGTCCTGGCAGACCCGCCCTGTCCGGGACGACGGGGCGTACACCCGCATCACCACGGCCAGCGTCGCGCACGGCCCGTGGGAAGTGCGCATCCACCGCCTGGAGGCACCGGCCGGCACGGTCTTCCGTGAAGGCGGCTGGGCGGTGGCCGGCGACGACGAGCCCACGACGGAAACGGGCCCGGGGTGGGCGGTGGCCCGCCGCCGTGACGGCCTGACCAGCGCACTCGTGGCCCTGCTCGGTTGGAACGCCGAGGCTCCCTGCCAGAGCTCGGTCGCGTCCGCCCACGGCAGTAACGCCTACGGCCACCACTCGGCGACCCCGCTGCTCACGGCGCGCCATCCCGGCGGCGCCCAGCTCCTGGCGACCCTCGTCGTGCTGACGGCCGACCCGTCGGTGCACGGGTACCCGGACGCCCTGCGCAGCGGTACGACCGCCACGGTGACGGCCAAGGGAGACGTGCAGGTCCTCTTCCCCGACGGAACGGCAGAAGAGATCCGGATGGCTTAAGCGTCACCCGTGTGATGGCCCAATCCCCAGGGGGAACTGCCGCCGTTCCAGCCGGCCCGCCTCGACGGACGCTTCAAGGCGGTGAACTCCGTCGACAAGATGCGATTGCCTGCCGTCCGTACGTCGGCGTGACGGTGATCACGGACGCCCATGGGGGAGTGCTGCGTAGGCTTGGGCCGTCACCACGGTGGGTCCGCGAGAGTGGGCGAAGCCCTCCCTCTGTCACCTGATGATGTGTCAGGAAAGTCGGCGAGTGGTCAGAGTGCGTCGTGAAAAACCTGGGGCCGGCTGCTCGGACATGCGACTCGTTGTAGGGTGTCGAAACAGCCCTTGACCTGCAAAAACGCAGGCAGGGAGCCATGGCCCCGCTCGGGTCAGTAAACGGTCAGCATCGGGCGCAAGAGCGTCCCAGCTGCTGACCATGGCGGCCATGAAGACAGACCTGGACATAGGTGCCTGGCTCCGGTTGGCAGGTTCGCTGCGTGACGCGACAGCCCATTCACTGCATGGGTCCTGAGTGAATGGGCTCATCCGCCACGCCGCCGCCTCCCAGCAGCGATACTGAATGTATGGACACGACGATCGCCGCCCCCCGCGCAGAGGTGCTGCGGGACCGCTACCGCAGCCGACTGCCCGCGCGCCTGCAGGAGCTGGCCGGCCCGGTCGAGGGCAGCGTGGACCTGCCGCTCCACATCGTCTGGTCCGGGCGGACGAGCTACAGCCTGGACCGTCCGAAGTCCCGCATGACGCTCTACCGGACCGTCCTCGCCGAAGGACTGCGCGAGGACCTGGTGGCTCTCCTGCACCACCGGCTGCTCACCGAGCAGTGGCCCGTACTGCGGCGCTTGATCAGTCCCTACATCCGCGAGGTGTGGGAGGGCGCCTTCCCCGAGCTGCTCCGCGCCGCTCCGTCCGCCGCGTGAAGCTCACTCCGCTCCACGAGCGTCTCCTCGCCGACATCCTCGACATCGGCTCCCCTTACCCCCTGGTCCTCACCGGCGGGTACGCCGTGCAGGCCCACGGCCTGGTCGAACGCTTCAGCCGGGACCTCGACGTCGCCACCGAGAACCCCGCCCCGATGCCGGAGATCGTCGCCTCGCTCACAGCAGGTCGCAGCGCGCGCGGATGGCGGACCACGCACGTCCAGACGGATCCGCTCAGCGGGCGTTTCCTCGTCACCGATCCGGGACCCGGCGAGGAGTGCGAGGTCGACGTCCTCAAGGAGGCGTTCTGGGCTCCGCCCGCTCAGACCCCCTACGGCCCCGTCCTTTCCCTGGATGACGTGATCGGCACCAAGGTCCGTGCCCTCGCCGACCGCGGTACCGTCCGTGACCTCATCGACGTCCAGGCTGCCTCTCGCCACCGCTCCACCGCCGACCTCGAATCCCTGGGCCGCCGTCGCGCCCACGACGAGTTCAGCCTCGAAGACCTCCGGGACCGGCTTATCGGCGCAGACTGGTACGAGGACGAGGACTACACCGCGTACGGGCTCACCTCCCAGCAGATCGACGAACTCAAGGCGTGGGCGCTGGAGTGGGCGGAGGATCTGGGTGCGCGGATCCATGACGGGGACGCCTGAGAGCGGTCATCGCGTCCGTCCTCTTAGAGGGCGTTTGATGTAGGCGGATTGCCCTTTATATCCTAGTAGGTTCCTCGCCAGGTGGGTGTCGTCTCGTCCGTTATGCGCTTGGTGAGGTTGTCGATCGAGGCGACGTGGATCATGGCTTTGGAGCTGGCAGGCAGGGTCTCGTAGTCGCGGGCGAGTCGGCGGTGCGTCATGATCCAACCGATACTGCGTTCCACGACCCAGCGCCTTTTGACCACGTGGAATCCGCGAACTCCCGAATTTCTGTTGACGACTTCGACGTCGATTCCGAGGTTGGCTCCGTGCTCGACGACGGCGTTCTTGAAGCCGGTGTCGACCCAGCTCTTGGAGTGGTCGGGTAGGTCTTCTTGGCGTGGTCGAGGAGGCGAATTCCGACGGCGTTCTCGGAGAGGCTCGCGGCGGTGACGGTCACGGCGAGGAGGAGCCCGATCGTGTCGGTGAGGATGCCCCGCTTCCGGCCGACGATCTTCTTCGCGGCATCGGTTCCCTGGCTGGTCAGGGGTACGTTGGTGGAGGTCTTCACGCTCTGGGTGTCGATCACGGATCCGGTGGGCTCGGGCTTGCGCCCTTCCTTGACGCGGGCGAGGCCGACGAGGTCGTAGTTGAGTTGCGCGAATATTCCCTCGTCGCGCCAGGCGGCGTAGTAGGCGTAGACGGTTCCGTGGCTCGGGAAGTCATGCGGGAGGTATTTCCAGGGGATTCCCGTACGGTTCACGTAGAGGAGCGCGTTGAACACGTCACGCAGTTCGACTTTGGCCGGCTTTCCGGTGGGCCTGCGGTCGAGCCGGGCTTTTCGCCAGGCCGCCAATGTCGGCTCGATCAAGGCCCATCGGGCGTCGGACAGGTCGCTGGGGTACGGCTTGCGCTGGCTCACGCCCCAGATGGATCATGAGCGTGCCGGAAGGCTCGCTTCCGCTGAATACTGGGCGGGTCCGTGTCATTTTCAAACCAGACGGACTTCCGGGAGCAGAAGCCGCCGAGACGGGCGCCGTCCTCCCTGTGAAGCCTGAGACACATACCGCCTACACCTTGAAAGCCCTCAAAGTGGGGCAGGGATAAAAGCCGCATTACGGAACAAGGCTGGGTAAACGCCCTCTAAGTACCCGGCCTCGCCTCGGGCTGGTACCGATTCGTGCGGCTGATCGGGTCTGAGCACGTCTTCGCTGTCCGCGAGCACCGTAAGCCACCGAGAACCGGTCGCACCCGCCTTTTGAGCTGTGTCTTCAACGAGGGAAAGGCCCAAGACGAACGCACTCGCGCCTCCACCGCGCTTGTTGAATGCGGCGGAGGCCCGAGTGTGATGGGAAAGGGTCAGTGCAGTGCGCCGACCTCGGTCGCAGAGAGGGTCCGTGGGTAGGCGTGGACGTCGGCCACGGAGCCGGGGAAGGCCAGGTAGGGGCTGGTGGCGGCTGCGCTGTTGACGCAGCCGCCGATGGTCAGGGGCAGTGAGGAGTCGTACTGGGGGCTGAGGTTGGTGGCGGTCCCCATCAGCGTGCCGTTTTGGTACAGGGCCATTGAACCTGTGCCGGGCTTTCCGGCGACGGGTGCCCGGTAGGCGGCGACCAGGTGGGTCCAGGTACCGATGGGGCCGGTGTTGGGGTCTCCTTCCGCGGTGGGGAAGTCGGAGTTCTCGTCGTTGGTGGTGGTGGTCTGGAACATCCATGCACCACTGGGTTTGTCGTATGAGATGTAGAACGCCTGGTGTTGGGTGGTTCCCTGACAGACGGCGGTGGTGCCGAGAGCTGAGTTGATCTTCACCCAGGCGGAGATGGTGTAGTCACCGGCCGTATTCACTGCGCTCTGCTTGCTCTTGACGAAACCGGTAGTGCCGTCGAAGGCAACGCTGCCGGCGCCCCCGCTCGGCGCGTCGGTGCCGAAGGTGGCGCTGCCGTAGGGCGTGAGGGGGTTCAGGGTGGCGGTGTCGCTGCCGTTGGCGGCGAGCTTCCACTCGTCTTCGGGCATGCCGTTGTCCCAGCCCGCTGGAACGATCACGCTGTTCGCGCTGGCCTGGCTCGCCTGCATCGCGTACGGATAGGTGTGGACATCGGCCACGGAGCCGGGGAAGGCGGCATACGGCGCGCTCGCATCGCCGGCGTTCACGCAGCCGCCGATGGTGAGGGGCAGGGAGGAGTCGTACTGGGGAGTGAGGTTGGTGGCGGTCCCCATCAGGCTGCCGTTCTGGTAGATCGACATCATGCCCGTATTGGAGTCACCGTCGACCGGGGCTGTGTAGGTGACGAGGAGATGGGCCCAGGTGCCGATGGCGCCGGTGTTGCTGTCGCCTTCCGCGGTGGGGAAGTCTGCGCTGGCGTCGTTTGTCGTGGTGGTCTGGAACATCCAGCCTTTGTTGCCGCTGTCGTAGCCGATGTACAACGCTTGGTGCTGGCTGGTGCCTTGGCAGATGGCGGTGGCGTCGACGGCTGAGTTGATCTTCACCCAGGCGGAGATGGTGTAGTCACCGGAGGTGTTGACGGCGGTGTGGTCGCTCTCCAGGAATCCGGTTTTGCCGTCGAATGACGCTGTGCCGGTACCGGCGTTGACCGCGTCCGGCCCGTCGGCGCTGAAGGTCGCGTCACCGAGCGCGGTGAGCGGGTTGTCTCCGTTGCTGTCGGAGCCGTTGGTGGCCAGTTCCCAACCGTCCTCGGGGGTGTCACTGCCCGTGGCGAGTGGAACCACCAGGTTCGGTGCGATGCCGATCATGGTGTTCGTGTCCTTGAGGTACTGGTCGGCGAGGTCGGTGTAGTAGGCGTTGGCCGGGCTGCTGCCGGACAAGTCTGCTGCTTTTACGGTTGAGGAGGTGGCTGTGCCGTCCGTGGAGACCGCGGCGGCGAAGTTGATGACCTGGCTGGGGAAGTTGTCGAGGAGGTAGCTGTTGACCTGTTCGCGCGCGGATTCCTGGGTTGCCGTGCCCGGGTGTGCAGCGGTGAAGGGCGGGATGGTGGCGAGGTAGACGGTGATGTTGGAGTTTTGGGTGATTGGCTGACCGGAGGTGTCGTAGGTCTGGCTGTCGTCGGTGCTGTACCAGCTCAGTTGGCTGTTGAGGGAGGCCAGCCCGTTCTCGACGTTGGTGGCGCAGGTGCTGGCGTCGCTGGTGCAGTTGAGCAGGTCGGCGGTGCCGGTGGAGACAAGGACGGTGCGCACGTTCCCCTGGGCCAGCACGTTGCGGTCCACGGGGTTGAGCGCGTTCTTCGGGGTGGTGCTGTTGGTGATCTGGGGGAGCAGGTTGTTGCTCAGGCTGCTGCTGTTGGTGCCCGCGTTGAGGACGCCGTAGTCCACGGAGTTGTCACCGTTGGAGTCGCTGATCAGGGCACTGGTGATGGCGTCGCTGAGGTGGTGCTGGCCGTCGCTGTTTGCGGTGTCCGCGTTGACGCTTTGGTCGCCGTAGAGGACGAGCGAGCCGGTGGGGGTAGCGGTGGGGGTGGTGACGTCGATGCCGGCGAGGTAGGGCAGACCGGTGTAGGTGGTCTGTGTGAAGTGGGTTGCGGCGGTGTCGGCGGTGCGGTTGGCGGCGTCGCTGGTCCAGACGGGGGTCTGGGCCGTGGCGTGGCCGGGCATGGCGGGCGCCGAACCGTGCACCTGCAGGCTGACCAGGACGGTCGCCTGCTGCGCGACGGCCAGTGTCACCGGGTCGCTTGTGGCGTCGCCGCCTGCGGGGATGGTGACGGAGGCGGAGCAGTACAAGGTCACCGCGGTCGTGACCGAAGACACGCACGACTCCTACCAGGACGGCACCGAGCCCAAGCTGGAAACGGACTACGCCTACAAGGGCAACCCCGGCTGGCATTACGACGACAACGAGGTCGTCAAAGCCAAAAACCGCACCTGGGGCCAGTTCCGGGGCTACCCCGAAGTGGACGTCATCACCGGTGACCCGAGCGTCTTCCACAAGAACAACGGCACCAACGTCTACGATCAGACGACCCTGAGCAAGACCTACTACTTCCTGGGCATGAACGGCGACACCCTGCCGGGCGGCAAGACACGCTCGGTGCCGGCGCTGACCAGCCAGGACGACACCGTCAGCGTGGCGGACAGCAACGCTCTGGCCGGGCGCGTCTTCGAGTCCGACACCTACGCCAGCGCCACCGGCAGCCTGAATACAGCCACCGTCACCGTGCCCACGATCCTCGGGCCCACGGCCTCTCGGTCCCGCAGCGGTCTGCCGGACCTCACCGGGCAGATGGTCCGTACGGCCAAAAGCCTCACTCGGCAGGCGGTCTCGTACGGCTGGCGCAAGACAGAGACCGACACCTTCTACACCACCACCCTGGGCAAGCCGACGACCGGCATGCCCGTACAGGTCGACGACCGCGGCGAAACCGCGGACAGCAACAACGTCACCAATTGCACCTACAACCGCTACGTCACCGGCAGCGTGGACACCCTCGTGCTGCCTGCCGAGACCATCGCCACCGACCAGGACTGTGCCGCAGCCGGAGCGACTCCCGGCGGCACACTGATCTCCGACGTCCGCACCTCCTACGACAGCAACGCCTTCACCTACGACGGGGACGGCCAGCACAACCCCGCGCTTCCCAAGATCGGTGACGTCACCCTGGTCCAGAAAGCGTCCGCTGCCACCGGCGCCACCGCGACCGCCTTCATCGACGAGTCCTCAGTCACCTATGACGGCTACGGCCGCGTCACCCTGACCACACGCACGCCCCACTCCACCGCCCCCAACGGCGCCAGCCTGTCCCAAAACACCGCCACAGGGTACACGCCGGCCACGGGAGAGCTCCCGACAGGCATCGTCACCGCCACTCAGGTCACCCCCGGAGTCACCTGCACCACCGCCACGACCAGCTCCAAGGACTGCCAGGTCTCCAGCAGGACCATGGACCCGGCTCGCGCCCAGCCCACCGCCCAGACAAACGTGGCCGGCCGACTCACCTCACTTACCTACGACGCGCTCGGCCGCCTCACTGGGGCATGGCTACCCAACGAGAGCAAGGTCAACGGCGCGCCCGCGAACACGACCTACACCTACAGCCTGTCCCAGACCGGGCCCTCGATCGTTGCCGCCAACTCCCTCCTGGACAACGGCAGCTACGCGACCAGCGAAACTCTGTACGACGCAATGCTGCGCCCCCTGCAGACGCAGACGGCCGCAGAGAACTCCAGCACGACCGTCAGTGACACCCAGTACGACTCGCACGGCTGGACCGTTCTCACCAACAACGCCTACAGCGTCGCGGGTAGCCCCCGCAGCGCCCTGGTCCCGATCTCCCAGGTGACCACCCCCGACACCACCATCCCCGACACCACCGTCACCGAACACGACGGAATGGGCCGCGCGGATCTGGTCACCGAGGAGCACGCTGGCCTCAAGACCTGGACCACGACCACCGCCTACACCGGAGACAAGACCACTGTCCTGCCCCCCAAGGGCGGCGTGGCCACCACCACGGTCGTCAACGCACGCGGCCAGAGCACCGAACTCGACCAGTACACGGCCGCCCCCGCCCTCTCCGGCACCGCAGCCAACGGGTTCACCGCCACCGGCGGTACCACCTCACCCACCACCTACGGCTACGACGCTGCCGGACAGCAGCACCAGGTCACCGGCCCCGACCATACGGTATGGACGTTCGATTACGACCTGCTCGGGCGCAAGACGTCCCAGAACGACCCCGACGTGGGCAAGAGCAGCTACGGCTACGACGACGCCGGCAACCTCGTGTCCACCACAGACGACGCAAAGCAGACCGAACTCGACTACACCTACGACCTCCTGGGCCGCAAACTCACCGGCAGTGACAAGTCGAAGTCCAACTTCCAGTTCGCCTCCTGGCTGTACGACACGAAGCGCATCGGCCTGCCGACCTCATCGACCCGCTACGTCCAGGGCACCACCGGCGGCTACACGGTCGCCGCCACCGGCTACACCGCCCTCGGCAAGCCGACCGGCACGACGATCACCCTGCCGGCCTCCGAGGCACCGCTGCCGACGACGTACACGACGACCTACACCTACACCATCAATGACCAGCTGCTGCAGACCCAGAGCGACCCACGTACCCAGGGGCTGACGAGCGAGGGCATCACCTACGACCACGACGCGCTGGGCAACCCGACGCAAACGAGCAGCAGCGCCAACTTCTACGTCGCCGCGACCGTCTACACGGACCTCGGTGCGCTGTCCCTGGTCACTCAGGGCGCCTCGACCAACCCGGCGACGACCGTTTACCACTACGACGACCAGACCCTCCGGCTGAAGGAACGCGTCATCAGCCGGACCCAGGCGCCCGGCCCGACAGTCGACGACACCAAGTACGCCTACGACGCCTCCGGCAATCCGACCTCCACCACAGACCAGCAGTCGGAAACCGGCAACACCGTCACCGACCAGCAGTGCTACAACTATGACGCCCTCGACCGGCTCACCGACGCCTGGACGGCCAACGACGACTGCTTCGCCAACCCGCCCACGGCCGGCACCCTCACCACAACGCCCGGCTCCTACTGGCAGTCCTTCAGCTACGACGCCATAGGCAACCGCCACCAGAGCGTCGACCACGCCATCGGCACCTCCGGCACCACCGCTACCACCACCTACACCAACGGGTGCACCGCCAACTGCAACGCCACCGGCGTCCAGCCGCACACCCTCACCGCCACCACCGGCGGCACCAATCCCACGACCTTCGGCTACGACGAAAACGGCAACCTGCACACCCGCACCCCCGCCACCGGACCTGGCCAGACCCTGACCTGGGACGACGAAGGCCACCTGGCCCAAGTGGACACGGGCGGCTCCAGCCCCACGACCACCAAATACCTCTACGACGCCGACGGCAACCAGCTCATCCGCCGCGACCCCGGACAGACCACCTTCTTCGCCGGCGACACCCAGATCGTCGTCAACACCAGCGTCACCCCCAACGTCCTCCTCGGCGCCGTCCGCACCTACACCCACGGCGGCGCCGGGGCGCCCGTGGCCGTCCGCTCCAGCCTCACGGGCGGGGGTCTGAAGTACCTGTTCAACGACCCGCACGGCACCGCGACCCTCGCGATGGACACCACCACCCAGAAAGTCGCCCGCCAGCAGTACACCCCCTACGGCCAACCACGACCCAGCGCCAACACCACCACCTGGCCCGACCCCACCCGCTCGTTCCTCGGCAAACCCCAGGACACCTCCACCGGCTACACCGACGTCGGAGCCCGCAAGTACGACCCCACCCTGGGCCGCTTCATCAGCGCCGACCCAATTTTCCAGCCCGCCAGCCCGCAGTCACTCGGCGGCTATACCTACGCCGACGACAACCCTGTCACCACTTCAGATCCCACGGGACTGTGCCCCTACGTCGACTGCCCGACCCGCCCCGACCCGAACGCCGAGAACACCACACCGGGACACGCGCCAGGCCCCAGGAAGAACTCCGGGAATTATCAAGCAGCCCTGGACCAGGGCAATGTTCTCAGCCCCGCTTTCCACAAGAAATACGTCGAGATCTATCCGCAGGTCTTCATCCCCCGCAACTGGAAGTATGCAAAACAGTTCGCCAAGATCTTCAACCAAGAGACCGACACCGCGTGCCGGAACTTCGGCTGGGACTGCCTGTCCAACCCGCAGGACGCTACGGAAGCCGAGGCCGACCAGCACATCATTACCCACCTGAAATTTTTGAGCTGCATGGCGCTCGGACACGGAAAGGGCTGCCTGGGCAATACTGGTAGCTCTGTCGGGGCGGCTGCCGCGGCGATATTCGCACTCACAGGAGGTGCCGGCGAGGGCCCTGGCGGCGGTGGCGGTGCTAGGGGTGGGGGCCCGCGCCACGGGGCAGACTGCAGCTTTTCGCCCGACACTCTCGTCCTCATGGCCAAGGGCAAGACCAAGCCCATCGGCAAGATCAAGCCGGGTGACAAGGTCGAAGCCGCCGACCCCAAGACCGGCAAGCACAAGGGCGGCCGAACCGTCCAGCACGTCTGGATCAATCACGACCACGACCTGCTCGACGTCACCATCGATACCGGTCACTTCCGCACAGATGTCATTCACACCACCTCCAACCACCCCTTCTACGACGCCACTGCCCACATCTGGAAATCCGCCGGCAACCTCAAGCCCGGTGACCACCTCGCCAGCATCCACCACCAATCCCCCACCGTCGTCAGCGTCCACATCACACCCGGTACCGACGACCGCTACAACCTCACCGTCCAGCAGCTCCACACGTACTATGTGCTGGCTGGTCAGACACCGGTACTCGTTCACAACAGCAACTGCTCTCCGTTCACCGACGGAGATATCTGGGACGGTTCATTCGATGTTGGAGGGCAGACGGTTGAGACGATGGCGACCGTCAGAGCGGCCGGGGACACCGTACATCTGGACGGATTGATGGTTTTCCCGAAGGGGACTCAGGGGCTCAGTCGCGCCCCGATTGGGCCAGATGCAATCCGGCAGATGAAGCACTCCATCGCCGAGCAGGCGAGATCTCAGGGGTATAGCACCGTCGTGTTGAACTATGAGCGGCATATCCCGAAACCGGACGGAAGTATCTTCAAGCGCCCAGGGTCGATGACCTTGGACGTCGCAAAGATCCTAGGAGATTAGAGAAATGGATCGATCCCGACTGAATGGGTTGGTGTCGAGCATCGTGGGTCGAGGGCGAGTGGAGCGAGAGCCGGTATTCCGGGAACTACGAGACCTGGGCCTGTCGCCGATCGAAGCTATCTACGTAGCTTCTCGTGTACTTGACCTGCCTCTGCCCGAGGCGAAGACCGCGATCTATGCGAGCGCCGCCTGGCGTGATCAGCAGGAGGATTGGCAGCGACTTCAGTCCGGCCTTGAGGAGTGAAGATGCTCGCCAATCTAGAGTCGCAGTAGCAAAATTGAAGCCCCGCCAGGTACGTCCTGGCGGGGCTTCTGCGGTGGGTGACGGCAGTAGTTGACGGCAACGTCAGTGGACGGTGGCTCCGCGCAGCGGCGGGTCATCGCCGTTGTCGCGGGTCGACTCGTCGTTGCCAGGGACGTCAAGGGCGGTGCCGAGGGTGTCTATGGCCTGGCGCTGGAGGCGGAGTCGCACGTGGGCGTACACGGTGGCGGTGACTCCGATGTGGGCGTGGCCGAGGAGTTCCTTGATCACGACGAGTTCGACTCCCTGTTCCAGGAGCAGGGTGGCGGTCGAGTGGCGGAGGTCGTGGAAGCGGATGCGGCGGAGGCCGGCCTTGCGGAGGAGTGTGGTGAAGGCGCGGGTGAGGTTGGTCGGGTCGATCGCTTTGCCCTGCGGGGTGGTGAACACGTGCCCGCTGTCCTGCCACGTGGTGCCTGCGGACTCCCGTTCGCGCTGCTGCTGCTCCGCGGTGGAGCTTCAACAAGTGGACACAGCGGGTGGGTAGGGCGATGCGGCGCTCGGAAGCCCGCGTCTTGGTCGGCAGCGTGGTGAGCCCACCTGCGGTGGTGCGCTGCAAGGTTCGGCGGATGGCAGCGGTGCCCCGGTCGAGGTTGAGGTCTTCCCAGCGGAGACCAAGGAGTTCGCCCTTGCGGAGCCCGGTGTGGAGAGCGAGTTCGAACAGAGCGTGCAGCCGGTGTTCGTTCGCGGCGGCGAGGAGCTGACGGGCTTCTTCAGCGGTCAGGGGTTCGAAGCGTCGGGGCTGAGGCGTGCCGGTGCGGACGTTGCGGGCGACGTTGCGCGGGATCTCCTCCTCGCGCACCGCATGCTCCAGGGCGGACTTGAGGACGGAGTGCACGTAGGCGAGGGTCAGGGGGGAGAGCCGCCTTGTGCAGCACTTCCCGGCGGCGCAGCAGAGGGGCTCATCGCGGGCGGTGTCGAGGCCACGGGTGCAGCACTGACAGGTGGTGCGGAGCTGGTTGAGCCACGTGCGGACGTCCTTGGCGGTGAGCTTGGCGAGCTTCTTCTTGCCCAGGCCGGGGATGAGGTAGAGGCGGGCGACGGCGGTGTAGCGGGTGTGGGTGTTCTCGCGGAGCTGGTGGACGGCGACGTTCTCCAGCCAGTACGTCAGGTACGCGCCGAGGCTGCCCTGCGCGGACGGCGCGAGGAGGCCGCGGTTACTGGCGGCGATCTTCTCGGTGAGTTTGGCCAGGGCTTCCTTACGGGTGGGGCCGTAGACGTGGATGCGTTTGCGGGTGTTGCCGGGGGCGAGGACGTATCCGGCGGCTTCCCAGCGCTTGTCCTTGCGTTGGTAGACGGTTCCGTCGCCGTTGGCGCGGACGCGGCGGGAGGCGGGGGTGTCGCGGGGTGTGGTCATCAGGCGGCGGCTTCCTGCTCGAGGCGGGTGCGGATGAGGGCGGTGAGGGCGTGTGCGGGGATGCAGCGGGCGCGGCCGAGGGTGATGGAGGTGAGTTGCCGGGTGCGGATGAGGTCGTAGACGGCAGTGCGGCCGAGGTGGAGACGTTCCATGACCTGGGGGACGGTGAGGAGTCGGTGCCGGCGGTCACGCGACGCCCCCTGCCCGGACAGCACTGGTCAGCCGATCGGTGGAGTGACCGATCGGGTGACCGGCGCGGTCGTCAGCGCGGTCACTGGATCGCTTCGAGTGCCGGGTGTGGGGCGGTTGCTCGGGCCGGGTCTGCCGTGTTGCGGTCAGGAGGTCGGCGAGGTGTTCGAGTTCGGGTAGGAGGCCGATTCCGGCGTATTGCCAGTGGGAGATGACCAGCGTGCTGTCCGAGTCCACGCGTTGACCGGCGCTGTTGCGGTGACCGGGACGGTGACCGGCGGCCGGGTCGGTGGAGTGCTGGGCCTGGTCACCGATCGGACTGCCGCCTGTCTGACCGGCCTGCGTCTCCGCCGACGGTGGGTTTGGGGTCTGGGTGTCGGGTCGGCTGGTTCGCCAGGCGGTGCGTTCGGCTCGGAGGTGGGCGAGGGTGGTGGAGTAGTGGCGGGTGCGGGTGGAGAAGTGGCCGCGGAAGCCGAGCATGTGGGCCCATTGGCGCAGGCGGAGGTGGGCGTGCCGGCGGTTGGTGGCGAGGTGCCAGGCGGTGTGGATCATGCGGCGGGCGTGGCCGGTGATGTCGTGGTTGGCGAGTTCGGCGAGGAAGCGGAGTCGGCGGTCGAGGGTGCCGGTGGTGGTCTCGGCGCCCTTGGTGGCGTACTTGGCGATGTAGGCGGCGACGTGCCGGTCGGTGACCGGGCCACCTTCGGTGAAGTCGGTGCCGCGGATCGCGCGGACGTCGATCTGCCGCCCGAACCGGAACACCAACCGCCCTTCCCGGTCTGAGTTTTCGGGCTGGGACGCGGAGATGTCCCTGGCGGGCTGCGGTTGCTTCGGCGGTTCGCCCTCGTGGCGGACGCGGGCGCGTTGGGCGGCGGCGCGGACGGCGTGGTCGAGGAGTTGGGTGGTGGCCCAGGCGGGTGGGGTGCTGGTGGGGCCGGTGGGTCCGTCGAGTCGGATGACGGCGTGGAAGTGGATCTGGCCGCGTTTCTGGTACTCGGCGACCTTGGCGTAGGAGAGGGTGGCGTGGTGGCGCAGGTCCCGCTGTGTCAGCCCCGCAACCTTGGCGATCTCCCGGCGCAGGTGGGTGGTGAAGCGTGCCCATAGGACCGGGGCATGGGCATTCCACAGCACTGCGCCCGTGTAGTCGTACCGTTCGGGATCGAGCGGCGTGCCCAGCAGTTGGTCGTCGTCGGAATGGACCTGGCCGCAGTGGCAGTGTCCGGTGTCGGGCTGATTGTGGACGGGGCCGAAGCCGGGGGCGGTGAGGGTGGCGAAGACGCGTGGGTGGGCGGCGACGGTGGTGGGGACGGTCTTGCCGCCGCGCAGGCCTGCGGCGATGAGCTGGTAGGTGTCGTAGCGGTAGACGGTGGAGCAGGCGGGGCAGCGGGTGGCGCGGCGGTTGCCGCAGCGGACCAGCAGTTCGCCCGCCGGGAGCCGGCCGGAGTCGAAGTGGTCGAGGACCTCACCGGTCGCGGTGTCCAGGCGGGTGCGGTGCCCGGTCAGGCGGATCGGGTGCGCGCATCCGCCGAGTCCGGCTATCTGCCGTGCGAGGGGCGCGAGCTGGCCGGTGGCGGCGAGCTTGGCCAGCTTGGCGGTGAGCCTGGCGCGGCGCTCCAGCGCCGATCGCCCTGCTGTCGGCGAGACAGTGGCGTCCGCCGGACACGCGGGCGCCGTCAACGCCGGCGACAAGGGACGCAGGGCGGCCGGAACGGACGCGGAGTACGGGAGTTGGAGCTGTGCGGACATGCGGAAGGAGGCCTTTCGGCGAGTGCGCGGAAGCGGTACGGCGCGGGGCACGTGTACAGGCCGAAGTGATCGGCTCACAGGCGAACGGTGCGCCTCGGAGTTGGGCGCGGGGGCCGGACCAGGGGATGGTCGGCGGGGGGCGGTGGTGATCACCGGCGGGTGCGTGACGTTAACATCGTCTGACAGGCGCATTCAAGTGCATCCCTCCTCATTCCTTTCTGCCGGGTGGTGGGACGCGGGTAGTGTGGGGCCGGTTTCCCGGTTTGGGCGGGCCGGATTTTGCTGGTAGAGGGCGTGGAAAGCGGGGATGACCGGGCGTGGTGGCGGCGAGGCGCGGGCGGAGGCCGGCGGGCAGCGGGGTGCAGCTGACGTTCGAGGTCATCGCCGAGACCCTGCGTGAGCGGATCCTCTCCGGTGGGCTGCGGCCGGGTGACGCGTTGCCGACGCAGGCCGTGTTGATGCGGGAGTTCGGGGCGTCGAGCCTGACCGTGCAGAAGGCCATGGCCCTGCTGAAGCAGGAGGGATGGGCGGTCTCCCGCCCAGGTAAGGGAGCCTTCGTCGCTCACCGCGACCACCACCACGATCCGGATGACCTCGACGGCCTGGAGACAACCGCACCTGCCGGGGGGACGACGGCCCGCGTCGATGCGCTGGAACGTGCGCTGACCGAGGCCGCTCAGCAGATTGCCGACCTCCGCGCTCGCGTCGAGGTACTGGAGTCGGGCGGCGGCGGACGGGGCCGCTGACCCACCGTGCCGGGTGGCCCGGGGCGTGCGTTCAGATTTTCTCTTCGAGGTTCAAGGCGGGCCCCGCCCGCCGGGGCTGGCCGCCGTTGCCGACAAGCCCGCCGTTCAATCGGGAAGCCAGTTACGCCGCAAGGTGGCGAGCCGCCCAGGCAGTCGGGGGTGATCCGGGGCTACGGGAGCGGCAATCTGCCTGGTCGCCGGGCTGACCGTAACTGGGCTCCTGGCGGAGCAAGTTGTCGCCTACGACCGTCCTACGGCCGGATCGCAGGCAAGGGCCGACCAGGGGCCGACCCTTCACGTCCGTTGCGCAGGCTCACCGAGGACGGCGGCCTGCCCCGCCCCCGGCGGGGAGCGATGCCCCCGGCGGCCCGTCGTCGGCAGAACCCTCCCCGCCCGGCCTCCGCGCCGCCGGACCGGCAAGCGCACGGACCCCGCCTTGACGCCCGAGGACGGCCTGCCCGGCGAACGGGTCGCCGGGGGGAGCACCGGACAGGACACCGGTCCAAGACCCTGCCGACCCCTGCGCGATCGGGCACGCCGGCGCGGCGGCCCGGCTACGGCAGCAGAGTGAACGCCGGGAGGTGACTCGGGCGCACCACGCTGAAGTGACGGCGGTCCAGGGTGGCGATGTTGACCGCGCGGTACTTCTCGGCGACCGCGACGACGAAGGCGTCGGCGGTGCCCAGGGGCAGGCTCGCGTACTGCTCGACCAGGTCGGCGGCCCGGCTGACCTCGGAGGAGGTCACGGGCACCAGTTCGTAGACGCCGTCCGCGACGTCGCGCAGGAAATCGGCCTCGGCCTTGGCCCCGGCACGACTGGCGAGCATGTAGCCGATCTCGGTCAGCAGTGGGGCGGGCAGCAGGAGCGGGCCGGGGAAGTTCTGGAGCAGGTCGACGCACTGAAGGTGGTAGTCGTCCTTGCGGTTGGCGGCCGCCACCACGGGGCCGGTGTCGATGACGATCACACGCTCCGCGGCTCCTCACTGGCCCAGGCGTCGCGGACGATCTCCTTGGAGCGGACCGCGAGGTCGGGTTCGCCGTCGAAGACGCCGGTCGTGCGGAACCGGCGGCGGGGGCGCTCGCCGCGCTCCACTTCCGCCCACTGCCGCAGCAGCTCTATGGCGTCGGGCAGCCGGTCCTCCGGCACCGCGTCGAGCAGCCGGTGTGCTTCCTCGCGTACGGTCATGCGCTCATTGTAGGGTCCGCAGCTGCCGTCGGCCCAGGAGTTGCCGGGCCCCCCTGCTGCTTCGTGATGGTCCGCACCTCTGACGGCAGCGCTGACGGCAACAAGCGCGGACGCCAGGGCACAGCCACGGACGCCAGCGGAGCACGAAACCGCCGATGACCTGCGAAAACGCAGGTGGGGAGGGGTCGCGTAGCACACGTACTATGTGCTGGCGGGTCAGACGCCGGTACTCGTTCACAATGTAGGCTGCCCCAGCTTCAAGACCAGCAAGCCGATTGCCGGACCGTTGCCTGATGTTGGACAGACCTCGTTCTATGCGATAGTCAGCTCCAGCGGCAGGCTCATTAAATGGGGCATATCAGGTAACCCGGTTGGTCGGTATTCATCCCAGGGGATAGCTGATATGGGTGGAGAGCGCATGCAGATCATTAAGAATTTCGACTCAAAGCGTGACGCCCTGGATGCGGAGCGATACATGGTCGAGCGGCACCCTGGGCCCGCCAACCTTGAAGACCATAGAGGCTCCGTTGAGCCAAGCCAGTCGTGGGAGCAAGATCTCCGATATGCCACCGGTGGTGGCCTGTTCAGCGACCTTGGTCGATAATCGTGGGCACCGGGAAGGTGGCGGAGTACCTGCCGGGGCCAGATCTGGGGGCCTTCTGACTGGTAGTGTGCCTCTGAAGCTTGGCATGGACCTTGGGTGGCGAGATTTTTAGGGGGTTGGAATGACAATTCTCGGTGACGCCTATTGTTTCGCTGAAGATGAACGTGGAGAGCGCTATGATAATCCATCTGAAGACTTGCTCTTTGAGCTCATAGGTGAGCTTAATCCGCGCGATAATGGCTCCTTCTTTGTGGGGCCCGTGGTGGATACTGCCGGTTGGTATGTGTCCGTTTCGTTGCTCGATGGGGGAGAATTTGAGATTGTCTATCGTTGTGCGAGTCGAGGTGAACATCGGGTGGTAATTAGTGATTCCCCATCGGTGATCGCCTGCGACGTGACGATCTGGATCGCCGGACTTGAGCGTTCTTTGAAGACTACTCGTACGCACAATTAGTCCTTCAGTTTGCAGATCAGTTTTGCGATGGCGTCCCGCCGAGTGGTGTAGCCGATCAATGAAGTTTCCCCGTGATCTCGGACACTCGATGGTTATGCCGCGAGAGTGTGTTGATGCCGCTGCCGGGTCTCGGCCGGGGTGAGGTAGCCGAAGATCTTGTGCTTGCGCAGGCGGCGGCGGTTGTAGAAGGTCTCGAGAAGGTGAAGACCTCGGCGCGGGTGGTCGCCGGTCGGGCCAGGTCCGGGTGCCGATCTCCTCCTTGAGCATGGCCCAGAAGCTCTCCGCGGTGGCATTGTCGAAACATGATCCGGTCCGCCCGCAGCTCTGCCTGAGTCCCAACTCACCTATTCGGTAGCGGAATTGGGATGAGGTGTACTCGCTGCCGCGATCACTGTGGATCACACAGCCCGGTTCCAGGTTCCCCCGGCCATGGGCCGTGTCCAGTGCATCGACGACGAGCTCGGCACGGTGGTGATCGGCCATGGCATAGCCGACGACCTCGCGGGTGGCCAGGTCCAGCCAGCAGGCGAGGTAGAGCCAGCCCTCAGTGGTGGGCAGGTAGGTGATGTCGCCGACCAGCTTGATCCCGGGACGCTCGGCGTGGAAGTCGCGGCCGATCAGGTCCGGGGCCGGCTTCGCCTTCGCATCCGGCCGGGTCAACGAGCGGCGCTTGCGGCGGGTGACACCGCGTATGCCGCGTTCGCGCATCACGCGGGCGATGCGCTTGCGGTTCACCCGCCGGCCCAGACGCCGCAGCTCGGCGTGGATGGATGCGCGGGACACCGTAGGTGTGGCGGGAAGCGATGTGCAGCACCGTGATCTCGTGCCCGAGCGCGTCGTCGGCGGCCTCCCGGGCGCGGCGGGCCGCCTTGCCATCACACCACGCGTAGTACGACGAGCGGGCGACCTTCAGCACCCGGCACAGCAGAACGACCGGGTAGTTCGCCTTCTCCGCGTGGATGAACCGGTACAGCTCGCTCACCGGTCGTTCTCCTTCACGAAGAAGGCCGCTTTTTTCAGGATCTCGATCGTCTGCTGCTGTTCGCGGACCTCCTTGCGCAGTCGGCGCAGTTCCTCGCGCTCGGCGCTGGTCAGCTCACCGGGCTCGCCCTCGCCCCGGTCCGCCTTGGCTCGGCGGTACCAGCCGCGTAGGGACTCGGAGCTGATGCCGAGTTCCCGGGCCACGGCGGTGACCGTCTTGCCCGAGGAGTCGACGAGCGCGATCGCGTTCCGCTTGAACTCCTCGGTGTACCGCTTCGTGTACTTGCTTCCCACCTGGTGCTACTTCCTCTGGAACCTCAGCTCCCAGTCTCCAGGTGTCCACGATCAAGGGGAAACTTCGGTTCACACCCTGGCCCGCCTCTGAGACGCCCCTCATGACACCTGACGCATCGTCAGTGAAGTCGGCATCCGATCAGCACCAGTACCCGAGACTCTGAGACGGCTGTCCGGACAAGCGCCTGGTCTGCGGCGTCACCACAGCCTGACTCGCACAGAAGCGCAGGCGGGAAGCCTGCTCGGTGCGGTGCACGATGTTCTGTAAGGTCTTCGACCGGGAGGCATGCCTGTGTACAGTGAGGACCGCCTTTGACCTGCACAAAGCAGGCAGGGAGCCGCCCTCTAGGAGTCCGACATGCTGCGCACCATGTTCAAGTCCAAGATCCATCGCGCCACCGTCACCCAGGCCGACCTGCACTATGTGGGATCGGTGACCATCGACGCCGATCTGTTGGACGCCGCCGACCTGCTGCCGGGTGAGCTCGTGCACATCGTCGACATCACCAACGGGGCCCGTCTGGAGACGTACGTCATCGAGGGCGAGCGCGGTTCGGGCGTCGTCGGCATCAACGGAGCCGCCGCCCATCTCGTGCACCCCGGCGATCTGGTGATCATCATCAGTTACGCTCAGGTGACCGACGCCGAGGCGCGGGCGCTGGAGCCGCGGGTCGTGCACGTGGACGGCGAGAACCGGATCGTGGCCCTGGGAGCAGACCCCTCGGCGCCGGTGCCGGGCTCCGACCAGGAACGCAGTCCGCACGCGGTGTCGGCCTGACCGACGCAGCCCGCGTACCCTCCGCCCCATCGCACCGGGAGTGCCCATGAGCGACATCGAGATCCGCGACGACCGGGCGGCCGGACGCCTCGAAGCCCTCGGTGACGGCGGCGAAGTCGTGGGCCGCGTGGAGTACTTCGTCCTGGAGTCGCCCGCGCCCGCGCTGGTCCCGGTGCACACCGTCGTCGAGCCCGCTCACGAGGGCAAGGGCATCGCGGGCTCGCTGGCGCGAGAGCTCTACGCCCTGTCCGCGCGCGAGGGCCTGCCGGTGGCGCCGCTGTGCCCCTACGTCGTGAAGTGGGCGGAGCGCCACCCCGACGAGGCGCCCGCCGCGGACCCCGCGCTGCTGAGCGCGGCCAAGGACTGGCTGCGGGCGCACCCGGGCCGGTTCTGACGTCCGTCCGAGGGGGCGGAGGGCCGGGCGAGCCGTCCGGGTGAGTGCGCGAGGCGGCGCCGGGTACGCGGGGGAGTAGTTCAGAGCCAAGCCCCGCAAGCGGCCGGAGGACACGATGACCGACCCGTACCCCGCCCCCGTCCCGCCCGGGCCGACGCCCGGCCCGGATCCGGTCCCGCCGGACCCGTTCCCCGTTCCGCCCACGCCCGAGCCGCAACCGCCCGGCCCTCAGCCGCCGGGGCCGGGACCGACGCCTCCGCAGCCCGTACCGGCCCCGGACCCGTCGCCGTCCCCGATCCCGCCGGGACCGGAGCCGGTTCCCAGCCCGGAACCCGGCCCGCCCCTCACCTGACCTGCTCGGCGCACCTGACCTGCTCGGCCTGGCGCGGGGGGGGGGGGGGGGGGGG
>NZ_JAHHIU010000008.1 GCF_024539815.1 Streptomyces hayashii | reverse complement strand
GGCCGCACCCTCGACGGTGGGATCAGCGGCTCCGCGATCTCCCACAGTCCGTCCGGAACAATCCAACTCCACGTACCTCGCCCCATACATGACTCAACGACCCCTCACCACGTAGGACACGGTCTAAGACCGGCGGTCAGTGGCGGGAGATGCCGCAGGAGTTCGGCGCCTGGCCGACCGTCCACAACCGCTTCCGGCAGTGGCGTGACGACGGTGTCTTCGAGGCTCTGCTGGAGGGCCTGATCGCGGAAGCCGCGAAGCGGAGTGAGATCGATCTGTCCCTGGTCAGCATCGACTCCACCACCGCGCGCGCTCACCACGACGCGGCCGGGATGCACCTGGGCGAGGACGTCCTCACCGCGCTGGAGAAGGCTGCCACCGAGGCGGAAAAGGCCAGGTCAAAAGGGGCAGCCTCGAAGAACAAGACGGACGGGACGCCGAAGCGGATCCCGGACGGGAAGAACGACGACGCATCCGGCGGCGGCGAAAACTGCGGTTGAAGGCCGCCCTCCTGGGACGCTCCAGGGGTGGGCAGACCAGCAAGGTCCACCTCGCCGCCGACCGCAAGTGCCGCCCGCTGACGTTCGTACTGACCGCAGGCCAGGCCGCCGACAGCCCGCAATTCATCCCCGTCCTGGGGAAGTTACGGGTCCGAGGCCCCGTCGGCTGGGGGTTTCTTCTTGGCGGTCGTCGTGGAGGCCCCGTGAAGCTTGTTGGTGGATTCAGCTAACCTGCCTGCGTGTGCGACGCATTGGGGGGAAGCGAGCCCTGTCGGCAGGCCGCAATTGGCGAGAAGCAGGCACGTCTGGCCAGGGCGCAGCAGCGGCGAAGATCGCGGGATCCCACGGGGGGCGGCCGGTTCGTGCGCCGTAAGTGGGCGTGGCTCGACGTGGACGATGCCAGGGCCGAATACCTCTTTGCGTGTTGAGCGCCGTTAGGCTGCGCCGAGCGGTGACGGTCAAGGGCTGCACGGCCGACGGGGACGGCGCCCGAGGGTGCGTTCGGCAGCAGCCCGTTGTCGGTGGCGGGCTCTAGTGTGACGCGGAAGACCGTTCCATGCCGAGGGGAGATTTCACGAACAGGGCATCGGAACCTCTCTTTTGGGGACAGAGTGGATCATCCTTATGAGGCGTGGCAGGAAATGCTGGCCGACGAGTTCTTCGGACGGCAGCACGCCGGCCACCCGACGTTGTTCTACGTTGACGACGACGTGGAGCAGGAGCTCAGGCACGGATACGGCATAGAGGAGCCTCTCGCCCACTGTGTGGGCAGATTCCTGCGGTTGGGGACCGCGGAACCGTACAGCGCCCTCGAGGCCTACCGCTGGCGCAAGCGACAGCAGGACAAGGAGGGCGTGCCCGCGTTCCTGCCGCTGCTGGCCTGCTCGGTGATGGCTGCGTCCCGGATGGTGAACGACCGGAACCACCGGGGCACCGCCTACCATGCCCGCTTCTCCGAGCTGCTGACCGGCGACAAGAAGCAACTGGGCAGCCACCACTATGAGCCCATCTCCCGCATGTGGCAGGTGTTGGCCTCCTGGCAGCACAGCCAGAAGGGAGCGCGGGGCCTGTGTACCGTTCCCGCCCCCGCCGACCTGCCCTCCAACCGCAGCATGATCGGGTTCGCTCAGTCCCAGGCACTCCTCAGCGGCGCGGACCGCTCCTTCATGCCGAAACTCTTCCGGTCGCTGCGGGAGTACGGCACGACCTGGCCGCTGCCGGGGGAGACGCTGCTGGCCCAGATCGAGAACCGGGGCATGGAGCAGCACTTCTCCAAGGGCTTCCGCAACGCTCTGCAGGAGGACGAGTTCCGCCCCTTCCTCGCCAGGCTGATCGGTAACTACGCCGCTTCCTGGGACGGTTCCGACGAGCTGGTGCCCACCGGTGTCGCCCGGGCCGAAGTCCTGGTGCGGCTGGACGCGGGGCGCCTCAGCTGGGTGGCGCGCCTGCGGTCCGCGGATCACAAGAAGCGCATTGAGCTCCAGGGCGGTGTCGTCCTCGAACAGCTCGGCGACACCGCCTACTACGAGGTGACGGGCCTGCCCGCCCCGAGCGCGGACACCCTCGCCAGGGGCATCCGCCGCGACGGGGACAACCTGGTGCTCAGCCGCCCCGCCTCCTCCGTCCTGGTGCTCGCACGGGACGACGTGCTCGGTGTCTGGGCCGGCACCGACGGCTTCCGCCCGGGAGAGGCACACGTGGTGCTCGCCGCCCCGACCGCGCAGCGGGACGTGCAACGGCTGCTGGACAAGGCCGCGACCACGGGCCGGAGCGCCGACACCAGCAAGCTGGCCTGGGTGCCGCAGGGCTGGTCCATGCACAAGCCCGTCACCTTCGACGACGCGGTCACCCTGCGCCGGGCGCTGAAGGAGGTCCAGGGCGCGGTCGGCCTCCTGCAACCCCCTGCCCAGTTCAAGCTGCGCCTCGAGGGCGGACTGAAGCTCGCGCCCTCGCTCGATTCCCACTTGTATCTGCGTGGAGGCGAGCCCCACGTGGTCCTGCCGGACGCCATGGAGAGCACGGGCACCCTCCTCGTCGACGGAAAGGAACGGCCCGAGCTCAGGAAGGCGATCGCCGCCGGCCGCCCCGTCCCCCTGGCCGTGCTCAGGCTGGAGCCCGGCCGCCACACGGTGAGCTACGCAGGCGTGGTGATCGGCTTCGTCACCGCGGACCAGGCCGTCGTAGAGCCGAAGACGACCAAGGTCTGCGGCTTCACCGTCGTGGACGGCAAAGCGTCGGAGTCTCCCTCCCTCCTTGCCGAGCAGACCCTGCCGGCCGGCATCACCGGCGCCCACTGGGCGGGCGCCACCGCCCAGGACGCGGCAGCCGTCATGGAGTTGTGCCGTCGGGACGCGGACGAGGTGCTGTTCGCGGCGGCCGACGGCCGGCTGTGGACGTTGGAGGCCCCGGAAGAACCAGACTGGTGGACGGAACGGCTCCCCGAGACCCCCGCCCCGCTCCGCTTCGAGGCTGGCTTCCACGGCATCGGCGGCTGGCTCCTGGAGCGCCGGAGCGGACGCTGGAAGGGCAGCCCGGTCAACCCCGGAGCGCCGAGTCCGAGGGGCGCCGGCAACCCGCGGGCATGGATTCGCGCCGTCCTCAACGCCCAGCAGGCGTCCGCCGAGCCCTCGTGGGCCGCGTTCGTGCAGGCAGCGAAGGAGCTGGACCGATGACGGGACCGATGAGCAGCACCGAGTTCGGCGGGATACTCCTGCGCTGGCTGAGCGAAGGCCGCAGCGGCAAGGCGTCCGCGCTGCGCGACGGTGTCCGTAGCCAGGCCCAGGCATGGGACCTGGAGCTGAAGGAGTACGCCGACTGGGACTGGATGCGCAAGGCCGCCGCTCTCGGATTCATCGATTTGGACCTGCGCGCCGACCGCTGGTCGGTGGCCCCGCCGGTGCTGACCCGGTTGCCCCACGCCGACGGCCTCGCGTTGCTGACCGGTGCGCGCACCGCGCGGATCAGCACGCGCGTCGAAGAGGCGGCACAGGAGTGGATGGAGCTGATCACCGTCCCCCACCGGCCGGAGGCTGGTGAGGCCCCGCTGCCCGACACTCTGCTGTTCCAGTACGAGGATCCGCGGACCCTGCAGGAAGCCGCGGAGTTCCTCGGGGCACGCTATGTTCCCTGCGCCGCCTTGCAGTTGATGGAGCTGCTTCCGCAGGCTGTGCCGGGCCCCGAGTCCGCACCGCCCGGTGGGAGCACCGCCAACACGCTGGAGAGGTACGAGCCGCGCCTCCAGCGGTTCGTTCCCGTGGCAAGGGACGACGAGGACGGCCTGTATCGGTGGCGCGGAGGCGACTACGCACGCCTGACCCGCGTCCGCCGCAACGGCGTCTTCCACGCCGTGGAACGCGAGACGGGCATCTACCTGGAGCTCGCCCGCCACCGCACCGGCGTCATGCGCTGGCGGCCGGAACCCGGCAAGGGCCGTGCCGGCATCGGCCGGCTTTTCGTCGACCGGTACGCGCCCCTGCCCGCCCTGCACGAGCGCGCGGCCGTCCTGTGCAGCGGCTTCCCGCCCTCGGCGGGCAAGCAGACGCAGACCCGCGCGTACGACAACGTGCCGAGGGCGCTCGCCGAGGCGATCGCGGTCTCGCTACAGCAGAAGCTGGAGACCATGCCGCGACTGGTGGCGGCCGCCGGCGGGAAGGCCAAGTGAGCGTGGAACAGCAGACAACGGCGGTGACGGACACCGATGTCCAGGACGTCATGGGCACTTTCGGCGACCTGCGCAGCGCGCTCTTCCGCTACTACGACACCCCGTTCAGCGTCGACGATCGTTCCGTCATGGAGGAACGGCGCAACCTCCTGGACCGGGACAACGGGGCCTGGCGCGACCCGCTGATCGAGCTGCGCCCGCAGTACGCCTCCCGGGGCGTCGGTATCGCGGAGTCATTCGCCGAAGCAGGGGCGCACCCCGACGCGGCAGAGTTCGCCCGATTCACGCTCCCCGAGGGCGTGACCAGCCTCTACCAGCATCAGCACGACGCCCTGGTCGCCGCCTGCGACGGCAAGGACTTCGTGGTCACCGCAGGCACCGGTTCCGGCAAGACGGAGTCCTTTCTCCTGCCGGTCCTCGCCGACCTGGTCGCCGAATCCGCCCACTGGCAGGGCACACGTGCGGCGCAGCGGGAATGGTGGCAGCAAGACGGCGACCACGTGCCCAGCCGACAGAATGAGCACGGGCACCCCGCCGCCCTGCGCGTGCTGATCCTCTACCCCACCAACGCCCTCGCCGACGACCAGCTGGTCCGGCTCCGCAAGTCGCTGGACAGCCGCGAGGCCCACGCATGGCTGGACCGCAAGCGCAACGGACACCGCTTCTACTTCGGCCGCTACACCGGAGCGACTCCCGTCTCCGGCAGCCGCGATTCCGAGCCGGCGAACTTCCGTCTCCGGCAGTACCTGCGGGAGGTCCAGGAACGGCAACGCAAGGCCGACGAGAAGCTCGACGAGGAGCTACGGCCCTTCATCCCGCGCCTCGGCGGAGCGGAGATGCACGCCCGTTGGGACATGCAGGCCGCACCGCCGGACATCATGGTCACCAACTACTCGATGCTCAACATCATGTTGCTCCGCAAGCAGGAGGAGCACATCTTCAGCGCCACGAGGAAGTGGCTGGAGGAAACCCCGGACGCCCGCCTCACCCTGATCCTCGACGAGCTCCACATGTACCGCGGCACGGCCGGCACCGAGGTGGCCTACCTGCTGCGTAACCTCCGCCACCGCCTCGGCCTCGACAAGAACCCCGAGAAGCTGCGGGTGCTCGCCGCCTCCGCCTCCCTGGAGGCCGGCCGGGACGACGACTTCCTCGACGGGTTCTTCGCCCTGCCCGGCTCCCGACGCGTGATCATCCCCGGAAAGGCGAAGGAGATCCACGGCGGGGGCGACCTGGCCGCACACACCGCACGCCTCGCGCAAGCTGCGAAGGCCCCCGTCACCCAGCTCGGAGCCGTCGCCCTGGCCCGGGAGACCGGCCTCGGCCCGGCGCTCCAGCGCGCGCTCACTCCCGGCGGCAAGCCTCGTGCTCTGCCCGCTCGCGAACTGGCGAAGAACCTCTTCCCGGACGTCCCCGAGGACCAGCGCAAGGACGCCCTCCACGGCGTTCTGCGCATACTCGGCTCCGCCCAGGACCCCGAACTTCCCCAGCTCCGCGCCCACTTCTTCTTCCGGAACATCGAGGGCATCTGGGCCTGCTCCGACCCCAGCTGCCGCCACATCCCCGTGGAGCACGGCCCCGAACGGCGGGTAGGCCGGCTCTTCGCCGAGCCCACGTCCCGCTGCACCTGCGGCTCCCGCGTACTGGAGCTACTCTCCTGCCAGGCCTGCGGCGACCTCATGCTCGGCGGGTACGCCAGCCCCAAGGACACCCAGCGGCGCAAGTTCACCGGTGCCCTCCACACCGACTTCCCGGACATGGACCTGCTCCCCGACGAGGCCAGCGGCGCGCCAACCGCGGCGAACTACGTCGTGTACTGGCCGCGCACCAAGGGCCTCGGCCTCGACGACCCCGGCTGGCACGCGGGCCTGTCCGACGGCGGCCCGCAGGTCGGGTTCGAATTCCGCCGCAGCGCCTACCAGCCCGCCACCGGCCGCTTGGAGAACCGGGACGTCCAGCACACCGGATGGTCGTTCCACATCTCCGTGCCCCTGGACAAGGAAGGCAAGAAGGCGGCCTACGACCCGGCCCGGCTGCAGGCATTCCCCACCCGCTGCCCCGCCTGCGGCGACGACTGGGAGATCAAGTACGACAGGGACGGCCGTTTCGTCCCCCTGGAATCTCCTGACCGGCTGCGCAACGCGCCGGTCCGGCGGATGCGCACCGGTTTCTACAAGATCAACCAAGTGCTGGTGACCGAAGCCCTCGGCCACCTTCCCGACGGCCGGCGCAAGGCGATCGCCTTCTCCGACAGCCGCGACGATGCCTCCGAGCTCGCCAGCGGTCTTGCCCTCCGCCACCACCAGGACCTTCTCCGCCTGCTCAGCGCCCAGGCCGTCGAGAACCAGGGGGATCCGTTCGGAGACCTTCAGCTAGTGAAGGCCCACTACGCCGGGGAGCCGGTCGATCGTGCGGGCGCCCGTACCGCCATGGAACGGCTGAGGGACCGCAACCCAGCGGACTGGGGGCGCCTGAAGGCCGTCCTTGCCGACGACCTCGACGCGGAACCGGAACTCCTGCCCGACCTGGAGCGGAAGTTCTCCGAACTGCCCTCCCTGGACGACCTCGCCTCCGACCTCGAGGGCATGCTGCTGAAGTACGGCACCAACCCCGCGGGTCCCGCGGCCTCGCTCCAGCAGACCTCGGCCGGACAGCCCTGGACCGCGCTCTACAACTGGGAGCGAGACCGGGAAGCGGTGGTGGAGACCCAGGCGCAGGAGGAACTCCTCAACCGCCTCCGTTCCCGCCTCCGCCTCGAGACCATCGGAAGCCTCTTCTCCGGCGGCGGCCGTGACTTCGAGTCGCTCGGACTCGGCTGGCTCTGCCTGCGCGACGACCGCTCGCCTCTGGAGACCGGCCCGGACAGCGATCAGGCGGTTGCGCGAGCCAGTCTGCGAATTCTTGGCCTGATGCGGCGCTTCACCCGCATACGTGCCTCTCTGCAGAGGCCGCCTGCGCCTCTGAAGCGTTTCTGGAAGCAGGTCGCCGAACGTCAGGGCACCGATGTGCAGACGATCGAGGACCGGGTGCTCGGCGTCTGGAAGGACGCTGTGGTCGACTACGTCATCAAGCCGGAGAAGGTGGCGCTCCGCCCCGGCGAGAACAAGACCTGGACATGCCGTTCCTGCCACCGGCCGCACCTTCACCCAGGCGCGGGGTTGTGCACCAAGTGCCTGGCCCCGCTGCCCGCTGTGCCCCAGCAGTTCAGCGGAGTCCTCGAAGACGACTACTACGCGTGGAAGGCCGCCCACCGCACCGGTGACTTCCCCCTGCGCACCGCGGAACTGACCGGCCAGACGGACCGGCTGGAGGCCCAGCGTCGGCAGAGCCTCTTCCAGGACGTCTTCCTCGGCGACAACAACGTCCCGCAGGCGGACGGCCTGGAACTGCTCTCCGTGACCACGACCATGGAGGCCGGTGTCGACATCGGCCCCCTCAACACCGTGATCATGGCCAACATGCCGCCCACCCGCTTCAACTACCAGCAGCGGGTGGGGCGCGCAGGCCGACGCAACAGCCCGGTCGCCGTGGCCCTCACCGTCTGCCGCGGCCGTAGTCACGACGAGCACTACTTCGCCCGCCCGGAAGCCATCACCAACGATCCGACTCCGCCCCCCTACCTGGTCCTCGGCATGGTCTCCGTCTTCCGGCGGGTCCTGCTGGGAGAGGTCCTCCGCCAGGCCTTCGCGCCCCTGCAGCCGGAGGACCGCCGGAAGGGGCCGGACATGACGAGCAACGTCCACGGACAGTTCGGCCTTGCCGCCGACTGGCCGACGCATCGCGGCGCCGTCCGCCGATGGATCGAGGAGCACCCGGACCGCGTCAGAGCCGCTGCCGCCGCCCTCCGGGCCGGAACACCGGAGAGCATCGCTGCCATCGATCCGGTGGCCGCCATCGACGAACTCCTCGGCCAGGTCGACGAGGTGGCAGCCCGGACGGTCGGCCACTCCGACCTCAGCCAGCGTCTGGCAGAGGCGGGTCTCCTGCCCATGTTCGGCTTCCCGACCCGCTCCCGCCTCCTTTACCGGAGCATCCCTCAGAAGACCTTCCCCTGGCCGCCGGCCGATTCCGTCAACCGTGACCTGGCCGTCGCCCTCAGCAAGTTCGCACCGGGCAGCGAAACCCCGCAGGACGGCCGTCTGCTCCGCTCCAGGGGAGTGGTCTCCCTCGTCCCGAGCGGTCGCGGAGTACAGGCCGCCGAGGACCCGTTCGGACCCGAACAGTTGGTCGCCATGTGCCGGATCTGCTCCCACGTGGACCCACAGGCCGGCGTCGACCCGGAAACCGGGAGTGACGGCACCTGCCCCGCCTGCGGCGCAGAGAGCAAGTACTACAGGGCCGTTCCCTTCCGGGAGCCCGCGGGCTTCCGGGCCGCTCATGAAGCACGGGACTACGACGGCTACCGGGAGCTCGGCTCCAACGCCACCAGCGCACGGACCGCCACCGACCTGGAGAAGACCGCCCCGCGCATCTACCGTGCCGCCGACGACTGGATGGTCGTACACACCGGCAGCGGCGACCGCTACATCGTCAACACCAACGCCGGAAAGCTCTTCCGATTCGTCAAGACAACCGGCCCGTGGCGCGGGTACCTAGCTCTGGACAACCCCAAGGCGGAAGCCGACTTGGAGATTGCCCTCGGCGCCACCCAGCACACCGACATGCTCTTCATCGGGGCCAAAGGCGCCCTCGACAGAATCCGGGGCCTTCGCTTCGACATCTCGAAGTCCCAGCAGATCGACGGCTTCCCCGAGGCCTACCACGGCCGGCGCGCCGCCTGGTACTCGCTGGCGGCCCTGCTGCGCCGTGCCGCCGCTCCGCACCTGGACGTCCAGCCGGAGGAACTCCTCAGCGGCATCCACGGCTCGGACGCCCCGGTGGCCGCTCCCGTCATGGCCTACCTGGCGGACAGCCTCGACAACGGCGCGGGCTTCAGCACCTACCTCGGTTCAGAGGAACACATCGAGGAGTTCCTCCAAGCGGTCGACCGCTACTTGTACGACCTGGAGGCCGACCATCATGCGCAGAACTGCCGCAGCTCCTGTTATGCCTGCCTGCGCGACTACTCCAACATGCGCCTCCACCCGCTGTACGACTGGCGGCTCGCCCGCGACCTGACCGACGCCCTGCGTGGCCGGAAACTGCGGATCGACCCGGACGAGCACGCCGTCTTGCTGAAGGGTTGGGCGGACGAGGAGCCCACCGTCAGCCTGAAGGAGACCGCCGCCGGACCGGTGGCGTTCTACACGTCGGACTTCACCGGCGAGCCCGTCGCGGTCGCCGTCAAGCATCCGCTGGAGTCCGCCACCGAGGAGTGCGGGAACGAACGGCTCCAGGCCCTTCGCAACGAGGTCCGAGGCGGTGGCCTCGCCACAAGGATCGCCTTCGCCGACTCCTACAGCCTGGACCGGACCCCTGCCGCAGTGATCGAGCAGGTGCACACGTTCGCGGAGGAGCTCTGATGACGGCAGGAATCCCACTGGGAGCGGGCCAGAACGAGCAGGTCCGCCTGGAGGAGCTGCGGCAGCGCGAGATCGCCCGCCGCCTCGCCCTCCGCCAGGCCCGCGCCCAAGGCCGGACCGTTGGGGAAGCTCCCCAGTTCGCGGAAACTGCCAGCAGCCCTGCTCCGGTCCTTTCGCCGCAGAAGCAGCCGGAGCCGGAACCGGTCATGCCCCAGCCGGTCCCCGAAGGATTCGCCGACCGGGAGGCCTGGGAGCGCGCCCGCCCCTTCGCCGAAATTATGCTGCCCGACGCCCTGAAGGCGGAGACCGGAACGCTCTCCGCGCAGAAGCTGGCGCGGGCCGCGGCCGATGCAGCGACCCGGCAGGACGACCCGGTCAAGGGTGTCTCCCTGCTCCTCATGGCACAGGACCACGGGCTGGACGTCCTCAACGGCCGGCTCAACGACCACGCCCGCGCCCTGCTGGAGGACAAGCCGCTGCCGCTCCTGGGGGAGCTGGGCAGCATGTGGCAGATCTACCAGGACGACCGTCGCCTGATGGAGAACAACCTGTCGGCCCCCCGCCAGAGGGCGCTGCTGGCGAAGCTCCCCCGGCCGCTCCTCGACGACTACATCGATGAGGAGTGGATCGGCGCGGTCCCCGACCACGACGGCACCTCCCGTGCCGCCTACTTCCGTGCCCGCCTGGACCCGGCGTCCCTCACCGACGAGGAGATGGACCTGCTGGCCTGGCCCCTGGAACGGGAGCGCCGGGAGGCAGGCCCGGGAACGGAACCCGGCCGTGACTGGCCGCAGGACTGGAGCCTGCTGGTGAGACTGCAGGCCAACGACGCCAAGGCCATCGCGGAGGAGTGGACCGACCTCCTTCCACCAACACAGAAGATCCTCGATGCCCTGCGCGAGGTGCGGCGGACCGGAGAGATTCCGGACGACCTCGTCGCCGACGAGAGGCTGTGGGTCCTCCTGGAGCGGATCAACCCCAGTGTACGCAGCGGGAGTAACAAAAGGTTCAACGGCTGGATCGGCGTTCGGGCCCTGATCAGGGCCGTGCGACAGATGCACCGTGCCCTCCTCCGCGGGGACGGCGAGACGGCGGAACAGCGGAGGAAGGCGGCGCTCACCATGGCCGCGAGGCTTCGGCACCACTCACAGCCGGTGCGCTGGGAGGCCCAGAACGTCCATGCCTACCTGCGCGTCGGCCAGGAGATGATGGAGTCCCTCAAACTCCTGGAGCAGGATGCCGAAGGCCGTCCCCCAGTGCGGGACCAACTCGGCGGAGGTGCCGTGGCCATGCTGCGGAAGAATCGGAGCTTCCTGGAGGGCCGGCCCCTCGGAGAACGCGACCAGCCGCTCAACCCGTATTTGGTGCTCGGCGTACCCGACGGGGCGGACGACTGGAAGAAGGCCTGGCGCGCCCTGAGGAAGGAGCTCGACGACAGCGGCCGCGTCCGGATCAACGGCGCCAAGGACATGATCGAGAAGACCGAGCGGGAGCAGCAGGAAGTACCCCGGTTTGCCGTTCCGCTCGCCCCACACCGCTGGAAGGACCCCACCGGCACGAGCCACCGGCTGGAACTCCCGCCAGAGCCCCTACAGAGGCTCACCGCGCCGCCCACGGACAGCGACCGCGCGTGGTCTCGCTCCGAGGCGGCCCGAGAAATAATCACCAGGGCGACAGAACGCCTTTCCCTGGCTGCTGAAGACCCCGCAGCCCTTGAAGACTCAGAGAGCAGCACATCGTGAGCAACGGAGCCGGTAAAGGCGACAGTGGTTCTCGCTCCCCTGACGGATCCCAGCGGAAACGGGGACGCGGGCCGAACAGCGGAAGCGCGCGGAACCGTGGGGAGCGAAGGGCGGCCGAGGCCACTCCCTGGCGGTTCGCTGAGAGCCACATGCCCGGCTTCATCCCGGGGAGCCTGGACGCCGCCGCGATCCTGAAGTCGGTCAACGAGACGCTCCTGCCCGTGGTGGAGAGAGAGTTGGAGCAGGCGACGGAAAGACTGGGCGCAGCGCTGGCCGACAAGGAGACCGAGGCCGATCTGGTCTCCGTCTTCCGGGCCGAGCTGATGCGCCGAGTGCTTCCCCAGTTCACCGAAGCAGTCCGCGCGGGTGTGCTGGAGAGTGTCCGTACACGCCAGATGCACTTGGCTCAATTGGCCGTCCTGCACCGGCAGGCGCTGGATGCGAAGAGCCTGCAGGTGGTGGTGACCCGCCTCGACCACCTGGCGGCGAAGGCTGGCCTGCAGATCGTCGGTGACTCGGGCGATCAGTCGTTGTTCAACGTCGTGGAGGACCCGCCCGGTGTCATGAAGAAGGGCCCGGTCACCCTTGAACTCGTCGCGCCGGCCTACGTCGACAAGGAGTCCGGGAAGCTTGTCGAACGGGGCTGGCTGCGAGCCGTTGCCAAGGTTCCACCCGAGGAAATGACGCCCCGGCAGAGGCGTAGAGCAACCCATGCCGAAGGTGAGAAGAAGCAGCCTGAGAAGGAGGCTCCTGCACAGCAGGAGAGGAAGAAGTACCACCGGGGTCAGGAACCCGAAAAGCAGCAGAACAGGGGCAACGGGCAGCGAAACGGCGGGTCGCGCCCCGGTCCTGAAGGAAACGGGGACCGCCGGACGAAGCGGAGGGGAACGCGATGACTTTCGGTATCGACTTCGGCACCAGCAACTCCGTGGTGGCCCACTGGAACGGGCACACCACCGAAGTGCTGCCGGTCGACGGCGACAACGTGCCCGCCCAGTGGCAGATGTCCGAGTTCGAGCAGCTCTTCCCCTCCGTGCTGTCCGTCCGCGACCTCCAGCGCACCCTCTGCTTCGGCTGGGAGGCGAAGACCGGCACGAGCGAGCCGCTCGACGCAGTGAAGCGCATGCTCGGCACGCGCTCCGGTGCCGATAAGGACGGCGACATCGACGGCCTCGAGGTCACGGCCCAGCTCGAGGAGCACCACGTCTGGGTCGGCTCGGAGAAGTTCCACAGCACGGTCGCGGCCGCCTCCCTCTTCAGCCGGATGAAGGAAGGCGTCTCTGCCCAGCTGCTCGACCTCTCCGACGCGGTCGTCACCGTCCCCGCCAATGCCACAGGCGGCGCCCGCTACCGCACCCGTGCCGCGGCAGCACTCGGCGGAGTGAAGGTTCGGGCCCTGCTCAACGAGCCCACCGCGGCTGCGATCTCGTACGCCCACGACGTCCCGATCCCTGGCCGTTTCCTCGTATTCGACTGGGGCGGCGGCACCATCGATGTCACAGTCCTCGAATACGACGACGGCCTCTTCGAGGAGCAGACCTCCCGCGGTATCACCGCCCTCGGAGGCCTGGAGTTCGACAACGCGCTGGCCCAGCTGATCCAGCAGAAGATGGGTCTGACCGCGGACCAGCTCACCAAGGCCGAACGACGCCGGTGGCGCCGGTCGGTCGAGCTGACGAAGATCGCCCTGTCCTCTGTGCCGATGGACGGCGCGCTCTTCTTCGACCTCCCGGTCGGCCTCGCCCCCTTGATCTCGAGGCGTGAGGTGAGGATCACCGCGGCCGAGTACACCAAGGCGATCACCCCGCTCATCATCCGCGCCCTCGAGCCGGTCCAGCAGGCCCTGGAAGACTTGGCCATCACCCCGGACGACATTGACTCCGTACTGATGATCGGCGGCACCTCGCAGATCCCCCAGGTGCGTCAGGCTCTGGGCGAGCTCCTCGGCCACGACCGCATCGTCGACAGCGGCCTGTGCCGACCCATGACCGCCGTCGCCCGAGGCGCGGCCATCTATGCGGCCTCCCTCGACGGCGAACTCGGCGATGACAGCGACTTTTCCCTGGTGACCAGCTACGACCTGGGCACGGCCGTGAGCGCGGGCGAGCAGAGGGGCTTCCGCGCCATCATCCGACGCAATGCCACGCTCCCTGCGGAGGGTTCGGCCAACTTCTACCCGGACACGCGGGGCGCTTCCTCCGTGCGCGTGTCGGTGATCGAGGGCGAAGTCGGCTACCCGGCCGACAGCGACCGTGCCTTCCCCCTGGCCAACATCGAGGTGCCTCTCCCAACCCGCGAACAGGACGTCCGCCGGAACATGATCGAGGTCAAGTTTCGCTACAACGAGAGCGGCATCCTGCGGTTCACCGCCACCCACGCGGCCACCGGCAAGCAGCTCGCCGAGCGCGAGATCGACTCCTTCGGCCCCGACGGCACCCCACTGCAGCACGGCCTCGACGACGAACTGACCCGACTCTTGGCCCACACCGTCCGCCCGTTCGCCGACGGCTCCTCCAACGTCCGACACCGCTCGGCAGCCGAAACGGCCAACGCCCGCCCCGCACCGATCGACATGTCCGTGCGCGTGGTGGAGGCCGACCCTGCCGTAACGGTCAACGGCGAGCCGCAGCGAGTGGTGACGGGGGGACTTTGACCAGCCTCTGGGCTCTGTGGCGGAAATTCCTGGGTGCGCCAGCAGTTCGCTCCACTGTCTGCGACGGGACTATACGGGGTTCTTCGCTGTAACTCCCGATCAAGGAAGAACAGCTGCCAAAGAAATCAGGGCAGGTAGGTCGTGCCACGATGACGCGTCAGATGAGGAAGAGGGGGCGATGTTGGCCATGCGGTACGACCAGAGCCGGGCGGACAAGCTTGATGAGATGATGGTCGAACTGCTGCTGCCGGAAAGCGCGGTGGAGTCACTGGGGCTGTGGCTAGCCGACCCAGAGCGCGGTCAGCGGTACGCGAACGGGTGTGGCCCCCACAGCATCCCGTACACGCCATCCAAGTGGATAGTCGTAGCGCCGTGGCCCGGCACCTTTGCCGACCGGGCGGCGGCCGATTCGGCCTCGGTGAGCCGAGCCGAGGTCGTGGCCGCGGTCCGGGCCGCGGAGCAGTCCGAGAGCTGGACAGAGGCGTTCGTGGCCACGCAGGTGTGGGGCTACGGTGTTACAGGCTACGGCCCGTACCGCACTCGTCAGGTGCTCGCCCAGCCCAGCGCTGAGGCCGTCCTCACCGAGGCGGTGTCCCTGCTCGTCGACGAGGGCGCGGTCGCAGCCTACGAGGTGCTGAACACTCTCGATGGCCTCGGTCCGGCGTTCCTCACCAAATTCCTCTACTTCGCGGGCCAGGCGCTGCCAGACGTGAAGGGCCCGCGTCCCCTGATCCTCGACAGCGTGCTCGCCGGGGTCCTGCGCAGGCACGCCACGAAGGTTGGACGTGCGGTTGGCTACGAGTGGTCCGAGGCGATCGCCAAGTGGATCTGGCGCGACAGCGGCTGGAGTTCCCACCGTTACGACGTCTACCTCCGGTGGATGTACGCCGCCAACGAGCGACTCGCGGCCGCGTCTATCGACTGGCCCGCAGACCCAGGCGCGCTCGAGCTGGCCCTCTTCAGCGCCGCCTGGGACCCGGAATAACCGTATCGCCGGGTGTTCACCTTGTGAGGCCTGCTTGGTTCAGGTGCTTGCCCATGGCCGCAGCCAAGTCCCGAGGCCTCGAACGTCAGCAGACGAAGACCGTTCCATCTTGGAGATGGTCCCGCCAGGTGGTGTAGGGGATCAAGTGCCGGAACCCGCAGATCGGGGCCGTGGCTATGTCGGGGCAGGTGTCCGGCCCGCCTCAGCAGGACGCCTGGAGGGCTGCCGCCTTCCACGGAGGGCGTCCTGGGACGCGATCTGGATGAATGTCTACTCGCCCTATCAGGATGGCTGCACCGACGTCCGGCCGAGCCGTACGGATCGCCGCGACCAACGCGTACAGGTGCGGATCGAACACGGGCCGATACTTCGTGGGCCACTGCATCGACACGAACCGCACTTGCGGGTCGCCGACGGGGACGTGGGACGCCACCGTCACCGCCGCTCCTCGGACGTTGCGAGGCCACTTCGACGACGACTCTCCGTGAGGGCTGACGGGTAATCAGATGTCTCTGACGTGTCGTCACCCATTCAAGATCATCTTGCGCGTGCGTTGCATAAGGTGCTGAAAAACAACAGTGATCAATGGAGGGTTGTGAAGGTGGATATCCGCAGGTCAGCTGGCGGGTTGTGGTGTCGTGCCCCTTGCCTTCAAGGGGCACGACACCGCGCCGTTCAGATGTCCCGGAAGATCTCGATCTGCGCCCCGATCGAGTTCAGCCGCTCGGCCAGATCCTCGTAACCGCGGTTGATCACATACACGTTGCGCAACACCGACGTGCCCTCCGCCGCCATCATCGCCAGCAGCACGACCACCGCCGGGCGCAGGGCCGGCGGACACATCATCTCGGCGGCCCGCCAGCGGGTCGGCCCCTCGACCAACACCCGGTGCGGATCGAGGAGCTGGAGCCGCCCGCCGAGCCTGTTGAGGTCCGTCAGGTAGATCGCGCGGTTGTCGTAGACCCAGTCGTGGATGAGGGTCTTGCCCTGCGCGACGGCCGCGATGGCGGCGAAGAAGGGGACGTTGTCGATGTTCAGACCGGGGAACGGCATCGGGTGGATCTTGTCGATCGGCGCCTCCAGCTTGGAGGGCCGGACCGTGAGGTCCACCAGCCGGGTGCGGCCGTTGTCGGCCGGGTACTCCGGCGTCCTGTCGTGGTCGAGGCCCATCTCCTCCAGGACCGCGAGCTCGATCTCCAGGAACTCGATCGGCACCCGGCGCACCGTCAGCTCCGACTCCGTGACGACCGCGGCGGCCAGCAGGCTCATCGCCTCGACCGGGTCCTCGGAGGGGCAGTAGTCCACGTCGATGTCGATGTTCGCCACACCGTGCACGGTGAGCGTCGTGGATCCGATGCCCTCGACCCTGACGCCGAGCGCCTCCAGGAAGAAACAGAGATCCTGGACCATGTAGTTCGAAGAAGCGTTGCGGATAACGGTTACGCCGTCGTACCGGGCGGCCGCGAGCAGCGCGTTCTCCGTGACCGTGTCCCCGCGCTCGGTCAGCACGATCGGCCGGTCCGGGCGGATCGCGCGGTCGACGACTGCGTGGTACTGCCCCTCCGTCGCCGCGACCTCCAGCCCGAACCGGCGCAGCGCGATCATGTGCGGCTCGATGGTCCGCGTGCCGAGGTCGCAGCCTCCCGCGTAGGGCAGCTTGAAGTGGTCCATACGATGCAGCAGCGGACCGAGGAACATGATGATGGAACGGGTGCGCACGGCGGCCTCGGCGTCGATGGCCGCCATGTCCAGCTCGGCCGGCGGCGCGATCTCCAGGTCGACGCCGTCGTTGATCCACCGTGTCCGCACGCCGATCGAGTTGAGGACCTCAAGCAGGCGGTAGACCTCTTCGATGCGGGCGACCCGGCGCAGCACCGTGCGCCCGCGGTTGAGCAGCGAGGCGCACAGCAGGGCCACACACGCGTTCTTGCTGGTCTTCACGTCGATCGCGCCGGACAGCCGGCGCCCGCCCACGACACGCAGGTGCATGGGACCCGCGTAGCCCAGAGAGACGATCTCACTGTCCAGGGCTTCACCGATTCGGGCGATCATCTCAAGGCTGATGTTTTGATTGCCCCGCTCGATGCGGTTGACGGCGCTCTGGCTGGTTCCGAGCGCTTCGGCCAGCTGCGCCTGTGTCCAGCCCCGGTGCTGACGGGCGTCACGGATGAGCTTGCCGATGCGTACGAGGTAGTCGTCTGCCATGAGGCTGAGGTTATCTCAGATATGAGATGTCGCCTCTCGGGGGGTCCGTTCGGGTGACAGCTCGTCAACGGCGCTTGGCGTTACGCGTGCGACGCCACCCGAAAGGTCCCGGCAAATCCATCGATGTCGTACGACGTCCCGTACTGCTGTGCGTGTGACGGGGACCGTGCTCCCCGCCACCCGTGGTGATCGACCACGACCGCCGGTTGATGTTCAGCCGCACGCCGGGCAGGATGCGGAAACTCTTGCGGAAAGTGAGGGGCATCGGAGCCTCCTTCGTCGGGAGTGCCTGTCCGCTCTCGTTTACCCCGGCCCGACAGGCCCATGACGCCTATTCAGAAACCGGTCTCTGCACGGGTAGCCCACCGGACCCCGCAGGCGGCGCGCCTCGGACCAGGGAGGAGCCTGGGCGCATGGAGAAGCGGCAGCGCGAGCACACGTACGCGCGGACCGAACGGGAGAGAAGGTTTCTGATGGCGGACGTCCCGGCGTCTGCGTCTGTCACCGCCACCTGGCTGATTCGAGACCGGTATCTGAACGGCACACGACTGCGGCTCAGAAGGTCCGATCGCCCGGACGGCGGCGCCCCGGAGCTCAAACTGACCCAGAAGATCCCGGCAGATCAGCCGGGCGCCGTGCAGGGGCTGATCACGAACACGTATCTGTCGCAGGGCGAGTACGACCTCCTCGCCTCGCTGCCCGCGGCCGTGCTGTCCAAGACACGGCTCAGCGTGCCGCCCCTGGGCGTCGACGTCTTCGACGGCCCTCTGACGGGCCTCGTCCTGGCGGAGGCCGAGTTCGCAAGCGACGCGGAAGCGCTTGCCTTCCCGTTTCCCGCAGGCGTGCGTGGCAGAGGTCACGGACGACATGCGCTTCACCGGCGGAAGACTCGTCCACGCAACCCGGCGGGAGCTGCGGGCCTGGCTCGACGGGTACGGAATCCGCCTTTCGACGCGAGCGGGCAGCGACGCCCTTGGACACTGACGTCAGTCGGCCGACGCCATTGCTCCGCACCGAGGGGCCTGATTCCGCCCCGAGGCGCCTGCCGTGCGGCCACCGGGCCACCGGCCACAGGGCGCGAGGGGTCCTCCGCCCGGCCCGGGTGTCCAGAGCGCCCGGCCCCGCCGCAGTGGCGCCGGCGAGCACCCCGGGGCGCTCGGCCACTGGGTGCTCGGCCACGGGGCGATCCGACGGCCGGAGGCGGGACCGTCCGGCGATCGTCACCGGGGCCCGTCTAGGGTTTCCGGGCCAGTCCGGCGGCGATCAGGTGCTCCCAGACGGTGAGCTCCCGCTGTCCGGCCCTGCTCCACGGGTTGTCGATCTCGTCGGGACGCCACAGGGAAGCGGGGACGATCCCGGGATCGAGAAGCTCCAGGCCGTCCAGCAGGGAGGCGATTTCCGCGTCCGTGCGCCACCGGCCGCGACCGAACGTCTGCTGGAGGACCCGCTCGGCCTCCTCGGTCTCCGGGTTGTTGCCCGAGCGGAAGTGGCTGATGAAGAAATAGCTTCCGGAGGGGACCTGGTCGCGCCAGTAACGCACGATGCCGGCCGGGTCCTCGTCGTCGTTGACGTGGTGGAGGATGGCGCTGAGGATGACGGCGACCGGGCGAGTGAAGTCGATCATTTCGAGCGTGTCGGGGTGGGTGCGGATGCCTTCGGGGTCGCGCACATCGACCGCGACGACGCGGGTCCGCTCGTTGTTCTCCAGCAGGGCGCGGCCGTGGACCAGCACCTGGTCGTCGATGTCGACGTAGACGACCCGGGACTCGGGAGCGTGCCGCTGCGCGACCTGGTGCACGTTGTCCGCGGTCGGCAGGCCACTGCCCAGGTCGATGAACTGCCGGATGTCCGTGGTCTTCGCGATCTCCCTGACCGCCCGGGTCAGGGCCGCGCGGTTGGCGAAGGCGATGGCCACCGAACCGGGCAGGTCGCGCTTGAACACGTCGCCGATCTCACGGTCCACGGCGTAGTTGTCCTTGCCGCCGAGCAGGTAGTCGTAGACGCGGGCGATGCTGGGCTTGGCCGGGTCGATGGAGGAGCCTTCGTACGTCATGGCGGCCATTCTTCCCCGCAACGCCCCCTGCGCACCCTCGTTTTGGGGTCCTCCGGGCAGGCGGGGCGACGCGAAGGCGTGAACGCCTGGGCTCGACGTCGGCGTGAACGCCTGGGCTCGACGTCCAACGCCTGGACCGATGAGAGGCGAGGGGCTGCACTCAGTGTCCGCAAACGCTGAGCGGGGCGTCCTCGAACGCCTCCGCGTCGCCCGGTTCTCCCGGCACCCCCAGCAGGTCGTTTCCCTGTACTGGTCGGGCCTGTGCCGGTCGGGCCGTCACGCCCTGGCGCCGGCGACTCCCAGGCCGTCCATGTAGTCACGGACTCGCGTGATCAGTCCGTTGCGGACGTGGAGTACCAGGAGGCCGGGGACAGTGAACGTGGTGGCCTTGGCCGGCAGCACCCCCACCACGACATGCTCGGCGATGATCACTTCCGGATCGGCGGTCTCGTGTGCCGCGATTCTCCTGACCTCCTGCACCTGGGCCGGGCTGGCGCGCCAGGCCGCCCGGTATCCGGCGCGCACGGCCTCACGACCCTCGAAGCGTGGAGGGAAGCCTGGCGAGGTGAACGGGAACTCGTGCACCGCATCGACGGTGTAGAGATCGGCGAGATCGTCCGGGGACTTGTCGAGCATGGCTTGGTAGTAGCAGGTCAGCACCTCTTGAGGAGTGCGAACAGCAGGCGTGTCCGGATGTGACATGGGGGTTGCTCCATTCGCTCAACGCTCGTTGACCCACTCACCGTAGGATCGACGGGAAGTTCGGTCAACGGTTGTAAAGTGAATCGGTGTCCACTCCTCGCCAATCCCGCGCCGACCGCCGCCGAGCGACCGAAATGCGCATCCTCGACAGCGCCCGGAAGCTGTTCGGCGAGAACGGATTCGAGCGCACCACCATTCGTGCCGTGGCGACCGCAGCGAGCGTCGATCCGGCCCTGGTCATGCAGTACTTCGGCTCGAAGCGGGAGCTGTTCGGCCAAGCCGTGCAGGCGTTGCCCGCCCCGCTGACGGCCGCCGCTGATGCCGACGAGCTCGTCGATCAGTTGCTGGCCTCGCTCGGCCTCAAGCTCGGTGGTCTGCCCCAGGGCACGCTGGCGATGATGCGGTCGATGCTCACCGACCAAGCGGCAGCCGATCACGTCCGTGCCGCTCTCGGCCGGCAGATCGACAGCGTCGGCGCCGCGCTGCCCGCCGACGAGGATGGCGAACTGCGTGCCGCACTGGTGGTCACCGCTTTGCTGGGCGTGACCATCGGCCACCAGCTCCTCGGCCTGGCGGCGCTTCGTGAGGCCTCTGCGGACCACGTCGCCGCGTTGCTCCGCCCCGCCCTCAAAGCCCTGGCGGGACCGCCGGGGGAACCGGATGCCCCGTAGCTCGGAAGCTGAGCGAGCCGTGTTCAGGCTTGGAGGCGGCCGTAGGAGCTCGACCGAGTGAGACAGGACAAGCGATGTCCTTGGACAATGTAGTTAGTCGGTGGGTGAGCGCTGAGCTGCGGCGACTGTGTTGAATGACAGGGCCCAGGACAGACCTCGGGCCTGGGCCTTCTGTTTCGGATCACGCTCAGGGGCGTGCGATAGGTTGCCCGCCATGACTGAGTTAGGGCCCGTTGCCTGGCCACCTGCCCCGATAAGGACCGAGCGGCTCGTGCTCCGCGAGTCCGAGGCCCGGGATCGTGCGGCGTTCATCGAACTGCTCGCCTCACCGGAGGTGCATACCTACCTCGGTGGCCCTCGACCGCGTGATGAGCTCGAACGCGCGGTGCCTGAGATACCCGGGCGGCGCCGGGGCATTTTCGTGATCGATCTCGACGGAGCGCTGATCGGCATCATCGAGCTCAAGCGACGCGACGCGGAGCGGCCGGGGCACGTCCGTCCGGATGCCGGGGAGGCCGAGCTCGGCTACCTGTTCCTGCCAGAGGCATGGGGACGCGGGTACGCCGCTGAGGCGTGCGCGGCGGCGCTCGGCTGGTTCGCTGACGCGCTTCCCGGCGAGCCGGTGGTGCTCTGCACCCAGACTGCCAACGACCGCTCGATGCGTCTCGCGGCGAAGCTGGGGTTCACCGAGGTGGAGCGGTTCGAGGAGTGGGGCGCCGAGCAGTGGTTCGGCGTGTGGTCCCCGGTCATGCTATCCGGCTGAGCTTGGACTGGGCGGCTTCGTCTTGAGGGCGGGCTTCCCGGTCCTGTTGGTGCTTGAGGTGGTAGCGGATGGATGCGTAGGAGACCGAGTAGTCGTGCTCGTCCATGAGCTTGGTCCAAATGCCCCTGACGTTGAGGTTGTCGGTGCTCATGCTGTCGATCAGACCGATGAGCCTGCCTCTGAGCGGGTCCCTTCCCCGGGTGACTTCCCTTTCGGCCGGGCGTGAGGTGTCCAGCGCGAGACGGACTGTCCGTGGCGGGATCTTGTACTGCTCGGCCAGTGAGCGGATCGTCATGCCTCTGCGGGCATCGTTGGCGATGAGGACCGGAAGGTCGAGGCGGTTGCGGAAGGGGTTTCTGCTGGGGTAGCGAGGGTTCGGCTTGGAGCGTCCGCGTGGTGAGCTGGCATCTGCGAGCGCGCGTTCCAAGGCTTCGGGAGACCGGCCCGAGACAAGGGCGAGGCTTTCGAGACGGGGCTTTCCGAACCACTGAGGCGGACCGCAGAGGAAGCAGTGCAGGTAGCTGGGCTTAAGGTGGTTCGCTCGGGCCAGCCGGCGGATGTAGGAGTCGGTCGATTCTCCGAGTCGTGGCGCGACCTGGATAGGCAGCCGGGCCAGACTCCGGGGGAACGCTGAGGTCACCGATGTGCCGCCTTCTTCAGCGCAGTCTTGGGGGTTTCTGCCGTGTGGTCCAGAGGGATCGCGTCGAGCCCGTCCTTGGTCACGCGCTCGGTGCCGTTGAGGATGGCGTCGATCGCGGCTCCCCGGATGGCGTGGGACAGCGCGCCGATCATGCCGTCGGTCCGGTTGTGGAGATAGCGGTCCAGTTTGACCAGCGTGCCCGGTGGATGATCGTGCAGGAGCAAGGTCTCCTCCAAGGTCGCCACCAGCCCCTTCCACTCGTCGCCATAGGGAAACGGACGGGTGGGGACGAGCGTGAAGCGGCCCGCGATTTGTGCGCCCCGAGTGCCGGCCAGAAGCTCGCTGTTCTCGATGTCGATGCCCGCGTAGACGAACGTCGCGGGGATGCGCTCGGAGAAGTACTTCAGGGTGTCGGACACTTCGGCGCCTGCCCTGGTGACCTGCGAGATGTTGTGGATCTCGTCGACTAGCACCAAGCCGGTGCGGGTGTCGGTGCAGACGCCGACCACTGCTTCGATGATGTCCGTCATGTTCGACCGGTGCCGAACCGGCAGGCCAAGGAAGCGGGCGAATTCCGCCGCGACCATGCGGGCGGTTGCAGCGGGCGGGACGGTGACGTAAAGCACCGGGATGCGGTCGGGAACGTTCGGATGACGGGCCCGGTCGAGGAGCTCGTGAGCGCGTCCGAGCTGGGTGATGGCGCTCGTCTTGCCTGTTCCGGGAAGCCCGGAGACCATCAGGCCCCGGCGCGCGCTGATCGCATGGCGGTTGAGCAGGACCAGACGACGGCCGCAGACCACGGTCTTTTCGACGAACGAGGTAGCAACCACAAGCATCCGGGCGTGATGGTCCAGCCGGTCTTCGTCGTAAAGGTCCTGCTCGACCGGCGTCCGGAGTCGCAGATCACGCGGCGACAGAAGTGGCGGGGGTGGGGGCGGCCCCTCGACGAACTTCCGCCAGCCGTCCAGGGTGGTCAGCTGCCGGTTGGCCTCGGCATCGACCTTGTGCAGCGCGGGGTGTCGGGTCGCTGGTTCGGCCAGGCTCACGTGCGTCTCCAGGGGTTGGCGAGCGGATCGAACAGGCCCAGCGGGATGACCTTCGCCACCTCGGTGCCGGTCGCGTCGCCGGGCACGGGTTCGGCGGTGCGTGGCTCAGGCGGTGGCCGGTCGGTGGCGGTGGCCCGAGTGCGGGCAGCGACCCGCCGGTCGCGCCGTGAGCGTCGGGCCGGGCGGTCCTTCTCCTCAGATCCAGGGCCGTCGTGGGCCCGCCGCAGCAGGGCAGCGGCAGCATCGGCGATCTGTTTCTCCGTCCCGCCCGGAACATGTTCACGGGCGTGGTCCCAGGCCATCTCGCCGAACGGGACGCCGACGCGGTGCAGGTGCTTCCAGAACACCGTGATCCACCGGGCCGGTTCACTGCGGCGGTCGCGTACCCAGACCCGGGAGACGTCGTAAGGGTCGTAGTGGATCTCCCACAGCCCCTTCTTCTCCGCCACCCCGGAGTGCTGTCGGCGCAACGGGGTCAGCTTGGCGTCGTCGTAGGTGCGGTGGTTGATCCGGATGCCGTAGGAGTTGATGGCCTGCCAGCGCTCGGGCAGCAACTCGACGTAGTCCTCGCCGCTCAACGGGGCCGGAACATAGCCGCACGACTCCAGCAGCATCGCGTACTTCTCGTTCGGCGTGAACGCGCGCTTCGATGCATCCGGGTCCCGCAGTGCATCGTGCGGACGGTTCTGCCAGATGACGATCCACTCGTCCAGCAGGCCCTGCAACTCGGGCAGGGACCACAGCGGTCCGTTCTCCAGGCGCCGTCCCCGGCGGTCCACCGACCGGCCGGTGTAACCCGCGACGAACTGCGCGAACAAGGTGGCCACCGAACCCAGCGTCTTCTCGATCGCGCCCTTCTCGAAGGGAGACGCCTTGTGCGTCGGCTGGAGAGTGATGCCCAAGTAGCGGCACGAGGCACGGAAGTTGTTCGAGATGAAGACCTTGCCGTGGTCACAGACGATCGTGTCCGGCACGATCACGGGCCTCGCAGCAGCATGTTCCAGCCGCTCGTCAAGAGCCAGCAGCCGACGGTGTGGCAGCACTGATCTCGACATCCGAAGGGCGTCCGACCAGCCAGGACGCATCGTTTCAGGGGTGATGCTCCGGGCCAGGAGAGCGGAAGCGTCGGCCGCCTTCGTCGTCGGCCGCAGCACCGCGGCGGCCAGTGACCTGGTCGCCAGGTCGATCATGGCGGTCAACTCGACCTTCTCGGCAATCCCGTCGTCCAGCCGCACCAGCACATCCAGCGGTGTCGAGTCGATCTGCATCCACTCGCCGGGCGCGCAGGCCGGCACCTCCCCGAACGGCCCGGCCGGACGCGCGTTCACTGAACGGCGCGTGGTCGCCGAGCCCGTCGCATGGGTGCCGGTGGCCAGCCTGTCGAACAGCCGGTAGAGGGTGCGCTGTGAGGGAACCTCGATGTCCTGCGCGTCTTCGCGGGAGGCCAGGATCTGTGTCGCCCGCCAGACCACGAAGCCGATCGTCTTCGACGAGGCCTCGGCCGTCTCGTCGATTGCTTGCCGCATCGCCTCGACCACCGCCGGGGCCACCCGGCCGAACGACGGCATCTGCTTGGCCGCCCGGCCGTCGGCCAGTCCGACCAGCCCGTCCCGCTGGTAACGCTGGCGCCGCTGCTTGATCCCGCTGGCCGTCATCGCATGCCCGGCCGCCGTCAACTCGGCGGCCTTGGCCCGCTCCCTCTGAGCCAGTGAGTTCCGTTCCGGGTCGAACTCCGGCCGTGGCGCCGTCCCCGCGGGAGCGTCCGGCGGCAAGCCGTCAAGAACCTCCAGAATGTGCCTCTCCCACCAGCGGGCCTGTTCGGCAGCGGCCTTCGGGAACTCCGCGATCCTGGCCGTCTCAGGCACCCGCCGCCCTCTTCCCACCTCTGTCACCGGTCGCCTCCGCCTGCCAAGCGCACGACGGTGGACGGCCCCAGCAACTCGACCGCCAGTCCCTCGGCGACCAGCTCTTGGAGCCAGAGGAGATGGAACAGGGCGGGGAGTGTCCCAAGCCGGTCACCGGCCGCATCGGCGCCGGCCATCAAGGAGACCGGGGCCGCGAAAGCTTCCCGGAGCTGGTCCTGGACCGTCCCGCGCAGACACCGGGGATGCCGGTAACGCGACAGCCATCGGACATTCGCCAGCAGCACCGCCTCCGGCACCCCGACCCGCTCGAAACCCCACCCCGCTTGGCCGCAGGCCAGACGGGTGACACCGAATGCCTCCGCGTCTCTCGACCCGATCCGCTCATCAGCACGGACATCAACGACCACCGCAGAGCCGTCTGTGCGACGTACGAAATAGTCCGGAGCGTGCCGACGCTCACGCTCGCCGTCGTGCCAGTGCAGCCAGAACGGCTGCGAGGCAATCCCCACGACCCCGGGATCGAAGTCCATCAGCACAAGCCGGTCCCGCTCCAGCCACGACTCGAAACCAACGTGCTGGCCGGTCGTCGCCGCCCAGTACCAGCCCGAGAAGTGACGCTCACCACGCGACCAGCGAAACGGCCGCACCGCGGGCGCGTCCTCGAATCGGGTCGTCACACAGTCCAGCAGCGGACGCCGTCGCCGCTCGCGTACCGCATCCACGTACGACAGCTCTACGTACGGCTCTGCAAGATCCGCCCCGACCGGTACGACCACCCAACACCCCCAGCACGTCACCTCGTACGGCTAGGTTCGCTGGCAAGGAAGTCGAAACGCCTGGGTTCGCTGACAAACGCCTCGATTGGATGACAGCGGTCAAGCGAGCCCGGGCATGACCATCGAGCCCTCATGTACTAGAGTTATCTCGACATCGAGATATCTGCCGAAGGCGCACCGCAGCCGCCACCCGGTAAGGCCAACCTAACTTAGCCTGACCTCAGCGGATCGGCCAAGCCCGCGTGACGGCAGGATGCGGTGGTACGCGCACATCAATGAAGGAGACTGTCGTGTCGGCGAACAGCTTCGACGCCCGCAGCACGCTGCAGGTGGGCGACGAGTCGTACGAGATCTTCCGGCTGGACAAGGTGGAAGGCTCGGCTCGCCTTCCGTACAGCCTGAAGGTGCTGCTGGAGAACCTGCTCCGTACCGAGGACGGCGCGAACATCACCGCCGACCACATCCGTGCGCTCGGCACCTGGGACTCCCAGGCCCAGCCGTCGCAGGAGATCCAGTTCACGCCGGCCCGCGTGATCATGCAGGACTTCACCGGCGTGCCCTGCGTCGTCGACCTGGCCACCATGCGCGAGGCCGTCAAGGAGCTCGGCGGCGACCCCGCGAAGGTCAACCCCCTCTCCCCGGCCGAGCTGGTCATCGACCACTCCGTCATCGCCGACAAGTTCGGCACCAACGACGCCTTCGCGCAGAACGTCGAGCTGGAGTACGGCCGCAACAAGGAGCGCTACCAGTTCCTGCGCTGGGGCCAGACCGCCTTCGACGACTTCAAGGTCGTCCCGCCGGGCACCGGCATCGTCCACCAGGTGAACATCGAGCACCTGGCCCGGACCGTCATGGTCCGCAACGGACAGGCGTACCCCGACACCCTCGTCGGCACCGACTCGCACACCACCATGGTCAACGGCCTCGGTGTGCTGGGCTGGGGCGTCGGCGGCATCGAGGCCGAGGCCGCGATGCTCGGCCAGCCGGTCTCCATGCTCATCCCGCGCGTCGTCGGCTTCAAGCTCACCGGCGAGCTGCCCACCGGCACCACCGCCACGGACCTCGTCCTCACGATCACCGAGATGCTGCGCAAGCACGGCGTCGTCGGCAAGTTCGTCGAGTTCTACGGCGAGGGCGTCGCCGCGACCTCCCTCGCGAACCGCGCCACCATCGGCAACATGTCGCCGGAGTTCGGTTCCACCGCCGCGATCTTCCCGATCGACGACGAGACCCTGAAGTACCTCAAGCTCACCGGCCGCTCCGAGCAGCAGGTCGCGCTCGTCGAGGCGTACGCCAAGGAGCAGGGCCTCTGGCTGGACCCGAAGGCCGAGCCCGACTTCTCCGAGAAGCTGGAGCTCGACCTCTCGACGGTCGTCCCCTCCATCGCCGGCCCGAAGCGCCCGCAGGACCGCATCGTCCTCGCGAACGCCGCCGAGCAGTTCAAGCAGGACGTCCGCAACTACGTGGACAACGTCGACGAGTCGGGCAAGGAGTCCTTCCCCGCCTCCGACGCCCCGGCCGTCGCCCCGAACGGCGCCCCGTCCAACCCGGTCACCGTGACCGCCCCCGACGGCTCGACGTACGAGATCGACCACGGCGCGGTGACGGTCGCGGCGATCACCTCCTGCACCAACACCTCGAACCCGTACGTCATGGTCGCCGCCGCGCTGGTCGCGAAGAAGGCCGTGGAGAAGGGCCTGACCCGCAAGCCGTGGGTCAAGACCACCCTCGCCCCGGGTTCGAAGGTCGTAACCGATTACTTCGACAAGGCCGGTCTCACCCCGTACCTCGACAAGGTCGGCTTCAACCTCGTCGGCTACGGCTGCACCACCTGCATCGGCAACTCCGGTCCGCTGCCGGAGGAGGTCTCCAAGGCCGTCAACGACCACGACCTCGCCGTCACCTCGGTCCTCTCCGGCAACCGCAACTTCGAGGGCCGGATCAACCCCGACGTCAAGATGAACTACCTGGCGTCCCCGCCGCTGGTCGTCGCGTACGCCCTCGCCGGTTCGATGAAGGTGGACATCACCAAGGACGCCCTGGGCGCCGACCAGAACGGCAACCCGGTCTTCCTCAAGGACATCTGGCCCACCGAGGCCGAGGTCAACGACGTCGTGGCGAACGCCATCGGCGAGGACATGTTCAACAAGTCCTACCAGGACGTCTTCGCGGGCGACGCCCAGTGGCAGGCACTGCCGATCCCGACCGGCAACACCTTCGAGTGGGACGCCGAGTCGACCTACGTCCGCAAGCCCCCGTACTTCGAGGGCATGACGATGGAGACCACCCCGGTCTCCGACATCACGGGCGCGCGCGTCCTGGCCAAGCTGGGCGACTCGGTCACCACCGACCACATCTCCCCGGCCGGCGCCATCAAGGCCGACACCCCGGCCGGCAAGTACCTCACCGAGCACGGTGTGGAGCGTCGTGACTTCAACTCCTACGGCTCCCGCCGAGGCAACCACGAGGTCATGATCCGCGGCACGTTCGCCAACATCCGCCTGCGCAACCAGATCGCGCCGGGTACGGAAGGCGGTTACACCCGCGACTTCACGCAGGACGGCGGTCCGGTGTCGTTCATCTACGACGCCTCCCGCAACTACATCGAGCAGGGCGTTCCGCTGGCCATCCTGGCCGGCAAGGAGTACGGCTCGGGTTCCTCGCGCGACTGGGCCGCCAAGGGCACCGCGCTGCTCGGCGTCAAGGCCGTCATCGCCGAGTCGTACGAGCGCATCCACCGCTCCAACCTCATCGGCATGGGCGTCCTGCCGCTGCAGTTCCCGGAGGGCACCAACGCCGAGTCCTTCGGCCTGACCGGCGAGGAGACCTTCTCCTTCACCGGCGTCGAGGAGCTCAACAACGGCACCACCCCGCGCACGGTCAAGGTCACCACCGACACGGGCGTCGAGTTCGACGCGGTCGTCCGCATCGACACCCCCGGTGAGGCCGATTACTACCGCAACGGCGGCATCATGCAGTACGTGCTTCGCAGCCTGATCCGCAAGTAAGCGGACGAGTAAGCGGTAACGCAAAGCAGTTCAGGGCCGCATCCCCGGTGACGGGGGTGCGGCCCTTCTGCGTATCCGTCCCGGACCTTGCCTTCCGCCCCGCCACAGCCCCTCAGCTCGGCGCTCTCGTCCCCGTCGTCGGTCACGTTGCGAAAGCGTTCTCCGTAGCAGAGTCCGTACTGCTGCCGGGCTGCGGAGTACGGCCCCCCGGCCGACCACGCTTCCGGCCTCGCCGCCGCACGAGGGCTGACGGCCCGATGTTCGAAGAAACCCGTACAACCCCGTTTACAAGTGGGCTGTACGGCGCTACCTTCCGCCACAGGTGAAGTGGGAGCGCTCCCATATGCTCACGCCCGGTAGACCGGAACCTGCCCGGTGCGAGCGGGGCGTTCCCACTTCGCCATCACGAGGACCCGCGCACGCTCGCCAGCACCTCGCAGGTACGTGAATCGCTCCCGCATCCGCAGTGCACCCCATGCACGCACGGTCCGTACACGGAAGGCGGACTCATCTGTCATGCAATCTGTCATGATCACGACAAACGGGAAATCCAAGTTACGCACTCGCGCCCTCTTTCTCGTCCTTCTGGCCCTGTTGGCCACCGTTCCCGCCCTCGGCCTGATCGTCACGGCCGGCGGAAAGGCCGAGGCTCACGGCACCCCCATGAAACCCGCCAGCCGCACCTTTCTCTGCTGGCAGGACGCGCTGACCGGCACCGGTGAGATCAAGCCGATCAACCCTGCCTGCAAGAACGCACAGCAGGTAAGCGGTACCACGCCGTTCTACAACTGGTTCTCCGTGCTGCGCTCCGACGGTGCGGGCCGCACCCGTGGCTTCGTTCCCGACGGTCAATTGTGCAGCGGCGGCAACACCAACTTCACCGGTTTCAACGCGCCGCGCAACGACTGGCCCCTGACCCATCTCACCGCGGGCTCGACCGTCGACTTCTCCTACAACGCCTGGGCAGCTCACCCCGGTTGGTTCTACGTCTACGTCACGAAGGACGGGTTCGACCCGACCCGCGCACTCACCTGGGACGACATCGAGAGCCAGCCCTTCCTCTCCGTCGACCACCCACCGCTCAACGGCAGCCCCGGCACGGTCGAGGCCAACTACTCCTGGACCGGCCGACTCCCGGCCAACAAGTCCGGCCGGCACATCATCTACATGGTCTGGCAGCGATCGGACAGCGCGGAGACCTTCTACTCCTGCTCCGACGTCGTGTTCGACGGAGGAAACGGCGAGGTGACCGGTATCCACGAACCGGGCAATCCGACCGAGCCGGTCCCCGGCGCGTGCACCGCCACCCGCAGGACCACGAACACCTGGAACGGCGGCTACCAGTCCGAGGTGACCGTCACCAACTCCGGCGACGTCCCGATGCTCGGCTGGATGGTCGACTGGACGCTGCCGTCCGGTCAGTCGGTCGCCAGCCTGTGGAGTGGCAACGCCACCTACAACGGGCAGGCGGTGATGGTCCATAACGCCGACTGGAACGGCTCGTTGAGTCCGGGCCAGAGTACGACGTTCGGGTACGTCACCTCCGGCTCGGGCGGCGACAGCACGACAAGCCTGCCCTGCAGGGTCGGTTGAGCAACTGCCGCGAAAGGGGCCCGGTGGTCGATCAGCATCCACCGGGCCCGAACCGGACGGATCGACCTCCAAAGGAAGAGCGAACCGATCCGGAGCGTCCCCGGCAGGACCGTGCTTCGGGGATTCCGGGATCCGGGGATCCGGGAATCCGGGGCCCTGGGTGTCCCGGCCCCCTGGGGCCGCTGGGACTGCCTGGGCCGACTGGGCCAGCGAGGGCGTGTGTGGAGTTGTGATCAAGGCTGTGGTCCGAGTGCCGGATCCAGAGGAGGCCGGCGCATAATTCGAGTCCGGCCTGGTAGCTTTCAGGCTTTTTGTCGTAGCGGACGGCAAGGCCGCGCCAGTCCTTGATCTTGTTGATGGTGCGTTCGACGCTGTTGCGGAGCTTGTACAGCTGCTTGTCCCAGGTGACGGGCCGTCCGCCGCGCGAGCCGCGGTTCTTGCGGTGGGCGGCCTAATCCTTCTTCTCGGGGGTGACCGCCTTGATCCCGCGTTTGCGCAGGTGAGATCGATTCTGGCCGGACGAGTACGCCTTGTCGCCCGCGACCGCGTCAGGCCGGGTGCGTGGCCGGCCGGCCGGCCGGGCCGGGGACGCGGATCTTGTTCAGGACGGGGATGAACTGCGGGCTGTCCCCGGCCTGCCCCGCGGTGATCTTGAGTGAGAGGGGCAGGCTTTGCGGCACGCAGGACAGGTGGGTCTTGGTGGTCAGACCGCCGCGGGAACGTCCCAGGTGGGCGGCGGCGAGTCGGGCCTTGCGGCGACGCCATACGCGTTGTCGTTCTTCCCGCTCAGGGTTCGGTTGCCCGACTTGTTCCTGGCCGGCGCCCCTTTTTCCGCGGCGGCCTTCTCCAGCGCGTCCAGGGTCTCGGGCGCCACGATCATCCCGGCAGCATCGCGATGGGCCCGGACTGTGGTCGAGTCCACGCTGACCAGCGACACGTCCACCAGGTCCCGCTTTGCCACCTCGGCGATCGCCCCCTGGAACACCGCGGTGAACACCCCGGCATCCCGCCACTGCCGAAACCGGCCGTAAACGGTGGATCAGCGCCCGAATCATTCGGGCAACTTCCGCCATTTCGCACCGTTCCTGAACCGGCACACGACGCCCTCGAAGCGCGCCCGCAGATTCTCCGGGTACGGCCCGTACTCACCGACCGGCAGAAAGAGGGAGACGAACTCCTAGTCGGCATCCGAAAGTTGAGGTCGAGACACCCCACCGTTTTACTCCAAGGCCCCCGGCCCTCCGGGCCGGGGGCCCACGAGATCACAACTCCACACGCGCCCTAGGGGATCCGCTGACGGAACGGCGGGCGGCGGAGGCGGGGCGGTGCGGACGTCGCGGACGGACTGGCGGACCATCGCGCGCACCGTCGTCTCATCGGGGGCCGTCAGGCCGCTGTGAGCGACCGTGGCGAGGCGGCGGGTGGTCGGGCTCCGCGACGTCCGTGCGGCCGGAGACGGCGATCAGAGCGCGGGGACAGGCCGTAGTCGAGCGCGGTCGCGGCGGCGGGGCCGCTGTCTCGCGTGCGAGACGTCTCGGTGCCGACGGCGACGGCACCGTGGATCGCAGCTAGGGTGCGGGCGACGTCCAGGAGCCGGTACGCCTGCGCGTGGCTGATGCTGAACTCCGCGTCGCAGTACGCCTCCCACGAGGTGAAGCCCATGCGGAGGAGGAGCCCACCGCCTGCCCGACGCGTCGCCTCGCAGGCCCTTGTTAATGTGGTGTTGTCCAAGGCGGCTCGGCATCCATGGAGCGGATCATCACTACCGACAATGCCTCGCAATCCCAGCCCGAGACCGCGACGCGTGCTGTTGGCAAGCGCACACTGGCTCTGACCGCTCTGCTGACGGCGGCCGTTCTCACCTATGCCTTGGATCTCGGCAGCAAGCTTATGGCTGTCTCGCGGTTGGAAGGCCAGGAGCCCGTTGCCGTAGCGGGCCACGTACTTACGCTGCAACTGTTCCGTAACTCGGGTGCGGCTTTCAGCAGCGGCCAGGCCTTCACTGCTGTGTTCACGGCGATTGCGATCGCGGTTGTCGTGGCCATCACGCGTGCCGCACGTAGGCTGCAGAGCCTTCCCTGGGCTGTCGCCCTGGGCCTGCTGCTTGGGGGCGCGCTCGGCAATCTGACTGACCGGATCTTCCGGGCGCCCGCGGTCTTTCGCGGGCACGTCGTCGACTTCATCTCCGTCGAGCACTTCGCGGTGTTCAACCTCGCCGATTCGGCCATTGTCTGCGGCGGTGTCCTGATGGTCCTCATGTCGATCCGGGCATTCACCCAGGTCAGCCGCTGGTGCGGGAACCCGCGCCCTCTCCCGTAGCCGACGTACTCGACGACCGCGGGAAGAGGTTCCCGCAGACCGGTCGGGCGGGTGAACCATGCCTTGACCGGGTCACCTGCGAAGCCTCGGAAAGTGACGTCCCACGTCTGGACGAGACGGAGACCGGTTTCGACGGGATGCACGGACACCAGGGGTTCTCGCTGTTGTGACTGATGCAGGGTGTCGACCCAGAACGCGTCGAAGTCGGCGGGCTCTTCGAGGCGTGGGCGATGGCGTTCCAGCTCGGGTAGCGGCAGGTCGAACGCGGGCACAGTGCCACCTCGCAGGGTCGTTGGGGAGCGATCGTTGCGTAGGTCAGCCAGAAAATTGCGGGGGGCCAGAGCAGTCGACGTCCCGGTTCTACCCCGCCTTTGCGGATTGCACAACGCCACCCGACGTCCCAGCAGTCCGCCGTGCAGCACCCATTGACAGCGCTTTCCGTGAGCCCTTACGTTGCCGCAGAGTTACCGGTAAGGGCACGAAAGTTTCGAGATCACGCACGGCGAATCGAGCGTTTCGAAGGATGCCCCGGGAGGCCCGAGCATGAGCACCTCCACCAAGTCGGTTCCGCCGCCACGAACCCGGCGCCCGGATGCGAAGCCCCGGCGCGGGCCGGCGCGACCGTTCCCGCGCCGCGGCTGGGGGCGGGCGCTGCGCCGGGACTGGCAGCTGTATTCGCTGGCCGTGCTGCCGCTTCTGTTCTTCCTGGTCTTCCGCTATCTGCCGATGATCGGCAACGTGATCGCCTTCCGCCGCTTCGAACCGGGCGGTTCGATTCTGGGGGAGCAGTGGGTGGGACTTCGCTACGTGCGGATGTTCCTGACCGACCCCACCTTCTGGCAGGTCTTCCGCAACACGTTGTGGCTCGGTGGGCTCACGCTCGTCTTCTGCTTTCCCATCCCGATCGTCCTGGCGCTGCTGCTCAACGAGGTACGGCGGCGCTCGCTGAAACAGTTTGTGCAATCGATCTCGTATCTCCCTCACTTCCTGTCGATGGTGATCGTCGCCGGCATCACCCTGCAGATGCTGGCCACGGACGGCCCGGTCAACCACATGCTGGCCTGGTTCGGCCACGAACCGGTTCGCTTCATCCAGGAACCCGGATGGTTCCGCACGATCTACGTGGGCTCTGAGATCTGGCAGACCGCCGGCTGGGGCACGATCCTCTACCTCGCGGCGCTCACGACCATCGACGAGGATCTCTACGAGGCCGCCCGCATCGACGGCGCGAGCCGCTGGCGGCAGATCTGGCACGTCACGCTGCCGGGCATCCGCCCCACCATGATCACGCTGCTGATCCTCAACATCGGCACGTTCATGGCGGTCGGCTTCGAGAAGGTCCTCCTCCTGTACAACCCGCTGACCTACCCGACAGCGGACGTGGTCTCCACCTATCTGTACCGAACCGGCGTCGAGTCCAACAGCTTCAGTTACGCCGCCGCGATCGGGCTGTTCGAGGCGGTCATCGGACTCGTGCTGATCACGAGCGCGAACCTGTTGTCGCGTCGCAGTGTGGGGACGAGCCTGTGGTGAACCTCCTGACCTCCCGGGCTCCGCGCCCGCGCACCTCCGTGCACCAACCGACGCGTGGTTACCGCGTCTTTCAGGGCGTCAACGGCGTCATCCTCACCCTTGTCGTGCTCGTGACCCTGTACCCGTTCGTCAACATCATCGCCCGGTCCTTCAGCGGGGAACGTCAGATCCGCGCCGGCGAAGTGACCGTGTGGCCGAAGGGATTCAACCTCACCACCTACAGGATCGTTTTCCATGACTCGATGTTCTGGCGCAACTACGGAAACACGGTTCTGTACACGATCGTCTCCACCGTCATCGCCATGGTTCTGACGACCTGTTACGCCTACGTCCTGTCGAAGAGGAATCTCAAGGGACGTGGGGTATTGGTCGGCGTCGCCGTGTTCACCATGTTCTTCACCGGCGGGTTGATCCCGAACTACGTCCTGGTCACCAGCCTTGGCCTGAAGAACTCCGTCTGGGCGATCGCTCTTCCCAACGCGGTCAGCGTTTTCAACCTTCTGGTGATGAAGGCGTTCTTCGAGAGCCTGCCCGGCGAACTTGAGGAGGCCGCGGAGATCGACGGGCTGAATACCTACGGAATCTTGCTCAGAATCGTGTTGCCGCTGTCCAAGGCGGTCATCGCGACGATGGTTCTCTTCTACTCGGTGTCCTTCTGGAACTCCTGGTTCTCGGCGTACCTCTACATGGACCGGACCGAGCTGATGCCGGCCACTGTCTACCTGCGCAACCTGATCTCGGGGGCCACCACCGGCGGAAACGCCGGCGCGGGCACCGATCAGCTCAGCCAGGTCGGGGCGAACATCCAGGCCGTCACCATCGTGCTGACGGCGCTGCCCATCCTCTGTGTGTACCCGTTCGTACAGCGCTACTTCGTCTCCGGCGTAACGCTCGGCGCGGTCAAGGGCTGAGAGCCGTACCCCATACGGAACAAGGGAGTCTCCGTGATGAACGCAGGCCAGCTGTCACGACGTCAGATGCTCGCCGCCGCAGGCTTCATAGGGCTCGCGGCTCTCACCGGCTGTGGAAGCGGAGGGGACGACGGAGGCGACAGCAAGGACCTCTCCAAGAAACAGAACGGAGCGATGAAGGAGTACCGCGTCGGACAGCATTTCAAGGCGTCGAAGCCGCTTTCCTTCTCGATTCTGCACAACAACAACCCGGTCTACCCGATGAAGGACGGATGGCTCTTCTGGAAGGAACTCACCCAGCGCACCGGGATCACCCTGAAGCCGATCGCCGTCCCGCTGAGCGATTACGAGAAGAAGCGCAGCGTCCTCATCGGGGCGGGCGACGCCCCGTTCCTGATCCCCAAGACCTACCATCCGTCGGAGGTCGCCTTCGTCTCCTCGGGTGCGATCCTCCCGGTGAGCGACTATGTGCACCTCATGCCCAACTTCCGGGACAAGGTCAGAAAATGGAGACTGGAGCCCGAGCTTGATTCCATCCGCCAGTCCGACGGAAAATACTATCTGCTTCCCGGGCTGCACGAGAAAGTAAAATCCGGGTACTCGCTGGCCTTACGCACAGACGTCCTCGGCACGCTGGGCCTGAACCTGCCCACGACCTGGGACCAGGTCTACGACGTCCTCAAGGCGATCAAGGCCGAACACCCGGATCTCTATCCCTTCTCCGATCGCTGGAGCACCAACACCCCCTTCCCGGCAGCCGCCTTGCTCAGCTACCTCGGCCAGGCGCACGGCGTGAAGGCGGGCTGGACCTACGACAACATCAGCTTCGACGCGAAGGCTGGAGAGTTCGTCTTCACCGGCGCCACGGACGGATACCGCCAGGTGGTCGAGTACCTGAGGAAACTGGTTGCTGAAAAGCTGATGGACCCGGAGAGCTTCACCCAGACGGACGACGAAGCGGTTCAGAAACTCTTCGGCCAGAAGTCTTTCGCGATCAGCGCGAATGCACAGGAGCTGGTCCAGAACTACCGTTACAACCTGGAAAAGCAGGTCAAGGGCGCGAAGATCGAGATGGTGCCGGTTCCGCTCGGTCCGGCCGGCCCCGTGGTGATGGGCGGCGCCCGGCTGGAGAACGGCGTCATGATCTCCACCAAGGCTCTCAAGAGCGACACCTTCGTCGCGATGATGCAGTTCGTCGACTGGCTCTGGTACTCGGACGAGGGCCAGCAGTTCGCCAAGTGGGGTGTGCGGGGCACCACTTACACCTACTCGGGCAGCCAGTACAAACTGCGGCCCGGCATCAGCCTCATGGGGTCGGACCCGGACGCGCCGAAGGACCTCCAGAAGGACTACGGCTTCTTCAACGGAGTCTTCACCTACGGCGGCAGCTGGGCGCTGGTGTCCTCCTCCTTCGGCCCGGACGAGAAGAGGTTCCAGGACGCCATGGCTCAGCGCGAGCAACTGCCCATCGACCCGGCCCACCCGCTGCAGTCCGTGGAGCAGGAGCAGGCCTCGCTCTGGGACACCCCCTTGAGGGACCACGTCACCCAGAACATGCTCAAGTTCGTCCTCGGAAAGCGCCCGCTGTCCGAATGGGGCGACTACGTGACCGAGTTGAAGGCCAAGAACATGGATCGGCTCGTCGGACTCCACAACAAGGCGCACGAACGCTTCAAGAAGGAGAACGGATGATCCGCGTCCCTGCCGATCCGACGGGCCGGTTCTCCGACGCCTGGCGGCACTGCGTCGGCACCGGCCGGATCGAACTCGCCCTGCGTCGCGACTACCAGGACTCTCTCCGCCTGCTTCAGCGTGACATCGGTTTCCGGCACATCCGCGGTCACGGCCTGCTCAGCGACGGCATGGGTGTGTACCGCCCCTACGACCACCAGGGTGCTCGCCGGGTCCACCACTCCTTCACCTACGTCGACCAAGTACTCGACGCCTACGCGGAAACCGGTATCAAGCCGTTCCTGGAACTCGGGTTCATGCCCGCCGATCTGGCCTCCGGCGACCAGACGATCTTCTGGTGGCGCGGCAATGTCACCCCGCCCCGTTCCCTCCACGAGTGGGCCGACCTGGTGCGGGCGACGCTCAACCACCTCATCGACCGCTACGGCCCCGACGAGGTCCGGACCTGGCCCATAGAGGTGTGGAACGAACCCAACCTGCGCGACTTCTGGCAGGACGCGGACGAAGCGGCATACCACCGGTTGTACGAGATCACCGCGCACACGGTCAAAGAGGTGGACGCCGGACTCCAGGTCGGAGGCCCCGCGATCTCGCCCGGCGCCGATGAGTGGCTGGACAGGTTCGCCGAGTTCACCGAGCGCCGGGACGTTCCGGTTGACTTCGTGTCGAAGCACGCCTACACCTCCGAGCCGGCCCAGCAGGTCCCGTTCGGCGTCCACCAGGCGCTCGCCCCGGCATCCGACCTGCTCGACCAGTTCGCCACCCCCCGCGAACGCCTCAAGGGCACTGCACTGGCCGGCAAGCCGTTGCACATAACGGAGTTCAACTCCTCCTACTGCCCCAACAACGCGATCCACGACACCGCGTTCCACGCCGCCTACCTCGCCCCCGTGCTCGCCCACGGCGGAGACCTCGTGGACTCCTTCTCCTACTGGACGTTCAGCGACATGTTCGAGGAGGCCGGGATCCCCACGGCTCTCTTTCACGGCGGCTTCGGACTGCTCACCCACCGGCAGGTCAGGAAACCGACATACCACCTGTACGCCTTCATGGCCCGGATGGGTTCCGAGCTGCTGGCCCGAGGTGACGACCACCTCGTCACCCGCCATGCGGACGGCCGGATCACGGTCCTGGCCTGGGCCCCCGTCGACCCGACGGGGCGGACCCCGGGCCCCGACCGGCATGCGCTGCGCCTGTCGCTCCCGACCGCGGCCCGGGAGGTCTTCGTCCGCCGGTCCACCGTCGACGATGACCGAGGCAACGCGTACACGGCCTGGCGGCACATGGGCAGCCCGCGTTCGCCGCGGCCCGGGCAGCTCGACGTCCTCCACGAGGCTGCCGAGCCGGCCCGCAGCCACCGGCGACTTCCCGTCCAGGAAGGCCGAGCCGAACTGGACGTCACCCTGGCACGCCACGAGATCACCCTCGTGGAGGTCTCACCGGTGGCCGACGAGACACCACCCTGGTGGGACGAGCGACGACTGCTCGGCCGACCGGCGGAATGAGCGAAGCAACGCTTCAAGACCGCTCTCCACCCCACCCCGCCTTTCTCCGCCCCATCCCTCCGATCGTCAACCCGTACCCCCTTCACCCTCCCGCTCTTCCTCCCCCTCCCTTTCCCTCCCTCTCCCTCCTCTCTTTCCCTCCTCCCTCTCAGAGCTCATTTCCCTCCGCCGAGCGTCCACCAAGGGGTCTCATGAGTGCCGTGAACAGCGTGGGTTTCGGCACCGGCCCGCTCTCCCGGGCCGCCGCCCTTGTGCACACCCTTCTCACGGTCGAGGCCCTGTTTCTCGCAACGGCCCTCCCAGGACTGGCCGGTCTGCTCGCCCTGGGTCCCGACCCCGCCAACCTGCCCCTCGCCGCCGTCTGCGCCTCACCGCTCGGCCCGGCCGCCTCCGCCGCGCTGTACGCCCTGCACCACCGCAGCCGTGACCTCACCGATCTGCACCCGGCCCGTGCGTTCGGGCGCGGTCTGCGCCTGAACGCGTCGCCCGCGCTGAGACTCTGGGTGCCGCTGTCGACCTGGCTGACCGTGATCGTCTTCACCCTCACCCACTTCGCGGCCACGGGCCTGCCCGCCTGGTGGGCGGTGCTCCTCGGGGTCATCGGCGTGGCCTCCCTGCTCTGGGGGGCTCATGCACTCGTCATCACCTCGTTGTTCACGTTCCGGGCCCGGGACACCGCCCGCCTCGCCGCGTATTTCCTGCTCCGGCGGCGGCGCGTCACCCTCGGCGCGGCATCACTGCTGGCGCTGGCCGCGGGTCTGGCCGTCACTCTCACGGAGGCGCTGACCGCTCTTCTGGCGGCGCCGCTGATGCTCTCCCTGCTGCATTCGAGCCGCCCGGTGATCGTCGAGACCCAGGAGGACTTCACCGCATGACCGAGTCCGGTTCCGGAAACGACGGCCGACTCCCGTGCACGGCCAACGTCCCCTACGGCGGCGACTACAACCCCGAACAGTGGCCGCGGGACGTCCAGGACGACGACCATCGTCTGTTCACGCAGGCCGGCGTCGACACGCTCACCGTCGGCGTCTTCGGCTGGTCGACGATGCAACCCGCCGAGGACGTGTACGACTTCACGGCGCTCGACGGCGTCCTCGACCGTGCCGCCGCCGAGGGACGCCAGGTGTGTCTGGCCACCGCGACCGCTGCCGTCCCGCCCTGGCTGGCGAAGCGTCACCCCGAGGTCAACCGCACCGACTTCGAGGGGCGCCGTCACCGGTACGGGCAGCGCCACAACTTCTGCCCCAGTTCGCACGTCTACCGTCGCATGTCCACGGCGCTGGCCGCCCGGCTCGCCGAACGCTACGCGCAACACCCCGCGTTGCTGGCCTGGCACATCAACAACGAGTACGGCGGATCGTGTTACTGCAACCTGTGCGCCCAAGGATTCCGTGACTGGCTACGAGAACGGCACGGCACACTGGACGCCGTCAACGACGCATGGTGCACGGCGTTCTGGTCGCACCGATTCACCGAATGGGACGAGATCGAGCCGCCGAGCGCGCTGACCGAACACTGGCGCGGCCCCGATCACACCGCTTTCCAGGGAATCACCCTCGACTACCAGCGCTTCATGACCGACGCCCTGCTCGCCTGCTTCACCGCCGAGAAGGACGCCATCCGCCTCCACGACCCGGACACGCCGGTCACCACCAACCTCATGGGCGCCTACCGTCCCACCGACTACCACCGGTGGGCGCCGCACCTCGACTTCGCCTCATGGGACAACTACCCGCCCCTTGACGCCGAGCCCACGCGGCCGGCCCTCGCCCACGACCTGATGCGCGGCCTCAAGGACGGGGCGCCCTTCTGGCTGATGGAGCAGACGCCCTCCACCACCGCCTGCCGTGACGTCAACCCCCTGCGCCGTCCGGGCGAACTCCGGCTCGCGACCTGGCAGGCCGTCGCACACGGAGCGGATGCCGTCCTCTACTTCCAGATGCGCGCCTCACGCGGTGCGTGCGAGAAGTACCACGGCGCGGTGATCGGTCACGCGGGTCGAGCCGACACCCGCGTCTTCATGGAAGTGGCCGCCCTGGGGGCGGAGCTGGGACGGCTGGGCGCGATCACACTCGGCGCCCGGACGCCTGCTCGTACCGCTCTCCTCTTCGACTGGGACAGCTGGTGGGCGCTGGAGATCTCCGACGGCCCTTCCCGACTGGTCCGCTACCTGGACGTCGTACACGCTTACTACCGCGCAGCTCGGGAGGCGGGCGCGGATGTGGACGTCGTGCCGGTGACCGCGGATCTGACGTCGTACAACGTGGTCCTCGCGCCGGTGCTCCACCTCTTCAAGGGAGACCTGGCAACGCGCCTGGAAGCGGTTGCCACGCGCGGCGGGACCGTGCTCGCCACCTTCCTCACCGCCCGGTGCGACGAACACGACCGCGCCTTCCTCGCCGACGTACCCGGCCCGCTGGCCCCCCTCATGGGCATCCGCGTCGACGAGTGGGACGCACGCCCGGAAGACGTCGTGCAGCCGGTGCGCCTGGGAGAGCTCACCGCACAGGCGCGTCTCGTCTTCGAGGTCGTCCAGCTGCGCGGAGCCGAGCCGGTCGCCGTGTACGGCGCCGACTTCTACGCGGGCACCCCGGCCGTGACCCGCAACCGCTTCGGCCCCGGCGGGGGAGAGGGATGGTACGTGGCGACGGCCCTCGACCAGTCCGGCGTCGACCATGTCGTCCGGCGCGTCCTGGCACGTCACGCACTCATCGGCCCCTACGCCGACCACCACGGCCTGGAGACGGTCGCGCGCGTCGCTTCTGACGGGGTCCGTCTGTTCTTCCTGCTCAACCACGGTTCGACGGCGACCGACGTGACGGTCCATGCCGCGTCGAGGGACCTCCTCACGGGCAAGCGGCTCGACCAGGGCGACGTCCTGACCCTGGACCCGCTCGGCGTGGTCGTGCTCGTGCTTCAGTAGATCGTGCGCCCCCGTTCGTCGGGGATGCCCGACTTCCGCAGGAAGTAGCTGTTCACCTGGTCCCGCCACTCCCGCGCACCGCGTACCTGCTCGTCGTAGCGCTCCGCGACACGCGCATGCCGTGCGGGCTCCATCAGTTCAGCGAGGGCCGCCCACACCCGGCGGGCCTCCTCGGCTTCCTCGACGCCTTCGAAATGCGTGTCATAGATATGCTGCACCACCGTTTTCCCGCTTTTCAGCACGTGCGTGTACGGCACGTGATGGAAAAACAGCAGCAACTCGTCGGGGCACGAAACCACCGACTCGTACAAGGCGGACCAGGGCTCGCTGTACTGGTTTGCGTAACCGGTACCGGTCGCCGCGCTCCGGTCGACGCCGATTCCGTCCCGGTCAGCGAAGTGATACGTCCCCCAGGGGCTGTACTCGTAGCCGTCGACGGCGGGACCGTAGTGATGTCCGGTCTGCACCATGAACCCCACGCCCAGCGGAGCGGTGTACTTCTCGTACGTCCGCCAGGAGTTCTGCAGGACCGCGCGTAAGCCTGCCGTCAGCCGATCAGGGGCCGCGGGGAAGGTGAGCGCGATCCACTCGTCCAGGATCCGAAGCGGGTCGGTGTCCGGTCGCCAGGCGAGCCGGCCGAAGGTGTAGAGATTCGCCTGGGCCAGCGGATGTCCCGTCCAGAACGGGTCGTCGCCGACGTTGGACACGGCCACTGCTCCACCGGTCGCCAACTCGCCCACCGTCGGGGCCTGTTCGCCACCAGGACGAAAGCGCAGCACCTCGCTCCACATCGGCCCGAGCCAGCACACGTGTCGTTGCTGCCCGGTGTACTCCTGGGTGGCCTGCATCTCCACGGCGACCCGGGTCCGCGGAAGCGCACCGAATACCGGCGAGACGGGTTCGCGGACCTGGAAGTCCATGGGTCCGTGCTTCACCTGGAGCACGGCATTGGCGGCGAACTCCCCGTCCAGCGGCGCGAAATGGTCGTACGCGGCGCGTGCCCGGTCCGTCGAGCGGTCCCGCCAGTCCTGACGGTGGTCGTAGACGAAGGCCCGCCAATGGACCGTGCCGCCGTACGGCGCGAGGGCGGCGGCCAGCATGTTCGCGCCGTCCGCGTGGGTGCGGCCGTAGGTGAACGGGCCCGGCTGACCCTCCGAGTCGGCCTTCACCACGAACCCGCCGAAATCGGGGATCGCTTCGTACACGGCGTGAACCGCCTGCGCCCACCAGTCGCGCACGGCGCCGTCCAAGGGGTCGGCGGTGGGCAGGTGGCCGAGCACGACCGGAGCGGCGAAGGTCACCGACAGATGCGTCCGAATGCCGTACGGCCGCAACGCCCGGGCGATCTGCGCCACCTCACCGATCCGGTCGGTGAGCAGGTGTGCCTCGACGTCGTGCACATTGACGTTGTTGACCGAGACGGCGTTGATTCCGCAGGCCGCAAGCAGTCTGCCGTACGCCCGCACGCGCTCGGTGTCACCACGGGCCCGGCCGTCCTGCCAGAACAGCGAGCCGCCGGAGTAACCGCGTTCTACCTGCCCCATGACCGGATGCACGGCCACGTTGTCCCAGTGGTCCAGCATCCGCAGGGCCGTCGCCGGCCGGTGCACCGCACGCGGGCGCACGCCGTGGAACGCGTCCTCGCCGAGCCGTACGACGTCGAACAGCCCGTACAGCAGACCGCGTTGGCCGACCGCCGTGACCGTGGTCGTCCCGGCGGCACGTTCATGGACGAACCCCTCCTCGCCGACGCCGCCACCGGCGTCGTCGGACACGCGCAGGACGAGGTCGTACGACGCGCTCGACGTCCCCCGTGCGACCGATCCGCCGAACTGCGCGCAGGCGTGGGCCACTTCACCGTGCACTGTCTCCACAAGGGAACCGGGGCCGTGGATCAGGACCCGACGGCTGCCCAGCGCCCGGAAGGCCTCCGGAGGCAGCCAGGCGTGGTCGATCCCCTCGGGCAGGACGGGCACGGTGCTCGGCATGGTCCCTCCGATGATGCGGACCGGCGTGGGGTCCGTCGTCTATGTCGAGCCGAGCTCGCGCGAGCCCGGCCCTGGCCTCCGGCCGGCCGGAAACGGCGGCTGCGACACGACAGCCGAAGCCGCTCCGGAAGCCCCCGAAGCCCTGGGAGTCCCGGAAGCCCTGGGCCGTCCCGGAAGCACCAGCTGTCGCGGTGATCGCAGTCGTCACCGGCAAAGCTCACCGTGACTCGCCTCGTCGAGATGACACGACGGCCGCAGGGGCCGCCATGGCTCCCTCCTCCACCCTGCGGGCACGGACCGGCTCACGGACCCCTGGCTCACGGGCCCCGCCCACCGATCCGGAGCGATCCCCGGCCGATCTGAACCGGCCTCGACAGATCTGAACCGGTCTCGACCGAGCCGAAGCGATTTCGGAAGCAGTATCTACGCGATTGCTGCTCCGGGCGGCCTACGCGATTGCTGCCCCAGGCGGGGTGCTGACGTAGTTGCCGATCCCGAAGGAGCGTCTACGCGATGGCTGCTCCGGTGCCGCGCGCGGCACCGATGAGGTCGGTGAGTCCTGCGTCGTCGTACACGGAAATGTCGACGTAAGCGCCTTCTGGCAGGTCGAAGTCTTCCACCTCGTAGTCCAGCACCGCAGAGGTCCCGGGCGGGCTGAAGGTGCCCAGGTTGTGGGTCGTGCCGCCGGACGTGTAGCTGACCTTGACGTAGAACGTGTCCCCGTCGTTCGCGGTGTCGTACACCCACAGTTTCTCGTCGTTCGGGTGGAACTCCACCTTGCCGACGAACGCACCGGCGTTCGTCAGTTCCATCTTCACGGCGTAGCCGCCGGCGTCCTGTGCGAAGTAGGTGTTGTCGAACGGGTCGGTGAGGTTGCCGCCGCTGCACGGGCAGCTGTCGGTGTCGTAGTAGTACGCGTGGAACGTCGGGTTCGGGCTGTACGCCTGAGCCGGAGCCGCGGTGGCGAAGAGCGCCCCCGCCGCCAGCGCCGCACCCGCGAGCAGTCCCGTGAATTTTCCGGTGATTCCCATTCCCGCTTCCCCTCCGTGGCGGACCGCGCGATGCTGTGCGCGGCCCGCTCATTCTGAAACACCGGTGACGCCCGGTACAGCGGAGGATCGCTGTTGGTTACCAGATCAGGACAACAACTCGATCTCCGCCAGGCGCCGTTCGGCCGTCGTTCGTCCCCCGCCCGCCGTGCTGCTGGGAACGCCTTTTCTGTCGAGGACCAGCCGGTAGTGCCCGTACCCGCCGGGCCGGGCGATCGTGAAGGCCCGGGTCTGGCGGTCCCATCGGAAGATCTCCCCGGATCGCTGGTCGAGGTCGGTCCACGTGATCCCGTCGGCGGAACCCTGTAGCACCCAACTGCCGGGAGCCTGGGCGTGATCGGCGGACGTCAGGGTGTACTGCAGCGCCCTGGTCCGGGTCGTGACCGGTAGAGAAATCTTTCCTGACACCGCTTCCTGCGTTGCCGACGTGTCGTCGAACAGCAGACCCGTGCCGCCCTTCAACGCGTCCGCGCGGGGTGTCGGCGCCTTGTCGCCGCGGGTGATCGAGACCGGAGCCGCGTCCTTCCCCGTGCCCCACGTCGAGGGCCGTGACCCCATGGCGAACTCCAAAACCGCGCCCTTGGCGAGGAGGGCGTGGGGAAGCGCGGTCGACGTCCAAGGACGGCCGTCGACCGTCAAACCCTGCACGTAGACGTTCCGCGCGCTGTTCTTCGGCGCCTTGACCACCAGGTCCCTGCCGTTCTCCAGGTGCACGGTCGCCTTGGTGAACAAGGGGGAGCCGACCGCGTACTCGCCGCCGGCCATCACCAGCGGGTAGAACCCGAGCGCGGAGAACAGGTACCACGCCGACTGCTCACCGTTGTCCTCGTCACCGTGGTAGCCCTGTCCGATCGAGCTGCCGGTGTAGAGCCGCGAGAGCGCCTCGCGCGACCTCGCCTGCGCCTTCCACGGCTGCCCGGCCGCGTCGTACATGTAGATCGCGTGGTGGGCGACCTGGTTGGAGTGTCCGTACATGCCCATCCGCACGTCCCGTGCCTCGGTCATCTCATGGATGACTCCACCGTACGAGCCGACGAACTCCGGGGAAGCGGTTTCCGGCGTGGAGAAATAGTTGTCCAGTTTCTTCGCCAGACCGCCACGGCCGCCGTACAGGTCGGCCAGACCCCGGCTGTCCTGCGGCGCGGTGAAGGCGTAACCCCAGCCGTTGGTCTCGGTGTAGTCGTAGCCCCACACCCGCGGGTCGTAGGCGCCGGACGCCGTGCGCCAGTCGCCCTTGTCGTCCTTGCCCTGGAAGAAACCGGCGCCGGCGTCGAAGAGGTGCACATAGCCCTGGGCGCGGTTCAGGAAGTAGTCGGACTCCTCCCGGTAGCGCTTCTCGCCGGTCTGCCGGTACAGGGCCTGCCCCATGCGGGCGATGCCGTAGTCGTTGAGGTAGCCCTCCAGAGCCCACGACAGTCCCTCGTGCGTGGCCGTGCTCGTGTAGCCGAGGAAGGGGGAGGTCGACATGCCCTTGCGGCCCACCCCGGAGGACGGCGGCACGACCGTCGCGTTCTTCAGCGCCGCCTCGTAGGCCGCCGCGGCGTCGAAGCGCACACCCTTGACGAACGCGTCCGCGAACGCCACGTCCGAGGAGGTGCCGGTCATCAGGTCGGCATAGCCGGGGGAGGACCAGCGCGAGATCCAGCCGCCGTCCTTGTACTGCTGCACGAAGCCGTCGGTCAGCACGCCGGCCTGCGTCGGGGTGAGCAGCGCGTATGCGGGCCAGGTCGTCCGATAGGTGTCCCAGAAACCGTTGTTGACGTAGACCTTGCCGTCCACGATCTTCGCGCCGGTGTGCGTGGGCGTGTCGGGGCCCGGCATCGGCGAGAAGGGCGAGGCGTACCGGTACTCCGCACCGACCTGCTCGAAGCCGGAGTTGGGATACAGGTACAGCCGGTACAGGCTGGAGTACAGCGTCGTCAGCTGGTCCTGGCTCGCTCCCTCGACCTCCACCGTGCCGAGGAGCTGGTCCCACTGCTGCTGGGCCCGCGCCTTGACCGTTTCGAAATCGGTGTCCGCCGGGATTTCCCGACGGAGGTTGTCGCGAGCCTGGTCGACGCTGATGAGGGAGGTCGCCAGACGCAGGGTGACGGCGTGGTCGACGCCCGCGTCGAAACGCAAGTAACCCTTTACCCCGCTCGACGCCCCCTCCGTCACCGGCGCGTCGAACTCGCCGTACACGAAGAGCCGGGTCGCTCCCGTGGACAGCCCCGACTTCACGTCCGAGTAACCGGATACGACACCGGCGTCCTTGTCGAGGGTGAGGCCGGCCTGGTCGGTGACGTTGTCGAAGATCACGCTCGCGTCCGTGCCCGGATAGGTGAAGCGCAGGGCGGCCGCGTGGTCGGTCGGGGCCAGCTCGGCCGTGAGACCGTTTTCGAAACGCACACCGTAGTAGTACGGGCGAGCGGTCTCGTTCGCGTGCCGGAAGGCCAGCGCCCGGGCCGTCCGGCCGGTGTCCGGGACGCCGGCCGCGGCGGACGGCATCACCTGGAACGTCTGCCGGTCGCCCATCCAGGGACTCGGCTCGTGACTCGCGCCGAACGCCTGGATGGTGGGCAGGTTGTCCGCGTTGTTGGCCCGCGCGTAGTCGTACAGCCAGCCGAGCGAGGACGCGTTCGTCACCGGCGTCCAGAAGTTGAAGCCATGGGGCACCGCCGTGGCGGGAAACGTGTTTCCGCGAGAGAAGCCGCCGCTGGACTGGGTGCCGCGGGTGGTCAGCGCATAGTCCGAGAGGTGCGCCTTCCTCGGCTCCGGGGCCGCCGTGCGCAACGCGATGTCATCGACCCAGCCCTGGAACCGGGCGGGCCCGCCGGGGGAGTCGTAGGCGAGCAGGATCCGGTCGACGGTCCTTCCGGCCGCCACCGCGCCGATCCCCGACATCACGTCGTTCCATTGGTTGACGTACAGCACCTTCGCCGCGCCCTGTCCGTCGGGCGACAACGGGAACCCGTACTGGTCGCTCGCGCCGAGTCCGCTCAGATACGTCCCGTCGGTGAAGGCCAGGTCCACGGAGACATGGGTGGCGGCGTAGTCCAGGTCGCCGTCCGCCATCGCCGGGAAGATCCGGTAGGCCAGCTGGGTGCTCGGGCCGACCGGTACGTTCACGTCGAAGACCTTGTTGTACGAGTACGCCGGGCCGGCGGCGGTGTGCCGGCCCGCGTAGCGCAGCGCCCGTCGCCCCGTGAATCCGGCGCGGGCCTTGGCGGTCGGCGATCCGCCGGGGCCGCGGTCCACGACGGTGAGCATGTCCGGCGGCACGGGCGCGCCGCTGTCGCCCGTGCCGAACCGCACGTCCGCCAGTTGCAGGATCCCGGCGCCGTGGTTCCGGGAGATCTCCAGCCGGAAGTGCCGGTACTCGGCAGGGGTCGCGAGGCTGTAGGCGCGGGTCTGCAACCGTTCGGTGAACGCTTCCCCATGACGGCTGTCGAGCGCCGTCCAGGTGGCGCCGTCCGCCGAGCCCGAGAGGACCCAGTCGGCGGGGTCGCGCTCCGTGAAGTCGTTCGCGGAAGTAAGCGCGTAAGCGCGTATCCGGGCGGGCCGGTCGAGGTCGAACTCCACCCACCCGTCCGCGGCGAAGGCAAGCCACTTGGTGCTCGCCTCGCCGTCGACGAGGTTCTCCGCCACCTCGCCGCCGGCCGCGTTGTCGGCGCTCGCCCGGACGTCCGTGACCCGGTCGGTCACGTCGCCCGGAAGTCCGCCGCCGTACCCGCCGTCGACGCCCGAGGCGCGCTTGCCGCCGCCGGGCGCGGACTCGACGGTGCTCACCCAGTCCGGGGCCCGTTCACCCGCCTCGAAGGACGAGGCGAAGCCCGGGTCGGACGACGGCCCCCGGGTCGGCAGCGCGGCCGCCGTTCCCGGCGTGTCGCCGACTGCCAAGACCAGAGCGGCCGCGATCACGACCGCCCACCACCGTCCAGACCGCTGCATGCGTGAGCACCCTCCGCGCGCCGGACCACGCCCCGGACAACGTTGTCCTCCTGGTTGCGCAGGAATCAGTAGGTGGGCAAGTGGACAGTGATGTCAAGAATGTTGATTGCGTCAGTGGGGGGTCATTTCATGCAATTCTCCTGCAAGGCGCCCGTCCGCCGGCCTTCCGCCGGTCATATTTGCAGGAGGTCTCAACTCGGAAAAGACCCATGGCCAACCTTGTATTCGATCTTGCTCCGCGGGGCAGGAATGGACTATACCTGTCGGCAATTCACCGTCCAGGCCGCGAGACCGTCGCACCACGCGCTGCGCACGACCCTGCTTGACCCGACCGCGGTGCCGGGAAGGATCCGGTGCACCGCCTGAGTCCTGGAGAAGGCGAGGACTTGAGCATGGGATCCCACTCCGAGTACAACGGTTCCGAGTACGAGGACTTCGAGGACAACGGTTTCGAAGAGAACGGCGTCGAGCAGTTCGGCGTCGAGCGGATCGGCGTCGAACGGATCGGCGTCGAGGAGAACGGCTTGACGGGTCTCGGCCGCAGAGATTTGATCAGGAGAGCGGCGGCGCTGGGCCTGATCTCCGTCCCTGCGACGGGTTTTCTTGCCGCGTGCGCCAGCAGTGGTGGGGGCGGCGAGGGCAAGGCCGAAGCGGGAAAGAAGACCGCGAAGAACCCCCTCGCGGTCAACGAGACCGCCCAGATGGAATTCGTCCTGTTCGACGGCGGTTTCGGCAAGGAGTACGCAGAGGACGCGGTGAAGATCTACGAGAAGGACTTCCCGCAGGCGAAGGTGAAGTTCTCGGCCACGCAGAAGATCCAGTCGACGCTCCAGCCCCGTTTCAACCAGGGCACCCCGCCCGATCTCATCGACAACTCCGGCGCCGAGCAGATGGACATGGGTGTCCTGGTGGGCAAGAAGCAACTCGCCGACCTCACACCGCTCCTCGACGCCGTCTCCTACGACGATCCGAAGAAGAAGGTCCGTGACACCCTGCGTCCCGGGATCGTCGAGATGGGCCAGTTCGACGGCGCCCCGGTCTGGATCATGTACTACGCCTACACCGTCTACGGCGTCTGGTACTCGCAGAAGGCCCTCGACTCGCTCGACGCCACGTATCCGCAGACCTGGGACGAGATGCTCGCGGTCTGTGCAAAGGCTAAGAAAAAGGGCATGGCCGGCTGGACATACGCGGGCAAGTACCCGTATTACCTGCCCTTCTCGCTTTATCCGATGATCGGCAAGGTGGGCGGCCGAGAGGTCCTCGACGCCATCGACAACCTGGAGCCCAACGCCTGGAAGCATCCCGCCGTGAAGGCGTGTTTCGACGCCTACTACGAGCTTTTCAAGAAGGGTTACATCCTCCGGGGCACCCCCGGGCTCGACCACATCCAGTCGCAGACCGCGTGGGCCAAGGGCAATGCGCTGTTCATCCCCAACGGTTCCTGGGTGGAGAACGAGTCGGCGAACGTCATCCCGAAGGACTTCGACCTGGCGGTGTCCGCCCCCACCGGCATCGACTCGTCCGACAAGATGCCCTTCGGCACCATCTGGGCCTCCGGAGGCGAGCCGTTCGTCGTTCCCGCCCACGCGAAGAACGCGGCCGGCGGCATGGAGCAACTGCGCATCATGCTCAGCGAAGCGTCGTCGAGGAACTTCACCTCCAAGGTCAAGTCGCTGACCGCGTACAACGGCGGCACCGACGGAATCACGCTGACCCCGGGCCTGAAGTCGGGCGTCGCCGCTCTGGACAAGGCCGGCTCCAATGTGGTGAATCCCCGGCTGCAGGACTGGTACGTCCAGTTGCAGAAGGAGAAGATCGGGGTGTCCGGTCTGGGCGAGATGATGGCTGGCCGGCTCACACCCGCCGAGGCGATCAAGAAGATCCAGGACTACGCCGACGCGACGGCGAAGGACACGTCGATCAAGCATTACAAGCACCAGTGACGACGGAAACACCGCGAAGCGTCCGCAAAAGCACCGGAGTGGCGATGCAGCACGGCAAGTACCGGTTCATCGTGGGGTTCCTGGCGCTGCCCCTGGGACTCTACTCGCTCTTCGTGGTGTGGCCGTTCATCCAGTCCATCTACTACTCGTTCACGGACTGGACGGGCCTCAGCCCCGAATTCAAGATGGTCGGCCTGGACAATTACCGCAGGATGCTGGACGACGACGTCTTCTGGAAGTCCCTGCAACACAGTCTGATGTTCGCGGTCGTGCTGCCACTGGTGACGATCGGACTGGCGCTGTTCTTCGCCTTCATGATCAATGTCGGCGGGCGGCGGCGGGCGGGTGGCCCGGTGATCTCCGGCGTTCGGGGCTCCTCCTTCTACAAGATCGTGTATTTCTTCCCGCAGGTGCTCTCCATCGCCATCGTCGCGCTGTTGTTCAACTTCGCGTACAACCCGGACAGCGGCGCGATCAACTCGTTTCTGCGGGGGATCGGGCTGGACGGCGTCCAGCCCCTCTGGCTCGGCGACCCGGACCTTGCGCTGTGGTGCGTGATGGCGGTGCTCGTCTGGTCGACGGTCGGTTTCTTCGTGGTCCTGTTCTCGGCGGGCATGGCCTCCATCCCGGCGGACCTCTACGAGGCCGCGCTGCTCGACGGTGCGAACCGGGCCACGACGTTCTTCCGCCTCACCCTCCCGCTGCTCTGGGACACGGTGCGGTCGGGGTGGGTCTACATGGGCATTCTCGCGCTCGGCGCCGAGTCGTTCGCGGTCGTGCAGATCATGACGACCGGACCGGGCGGCCCCGACTACTCGACCACCGTCATGGTTCTGTACGTGTACCAGAAGGCCTTCCGCGACGGCCAGGCCGCCTATGCCACCACCATCGGCGTCGCCCTGCTCATCGTGACGCTGGCCTTCGCCGCGGTCGTGCTGCGGCTGGGACGGCGCGAGCGGCTGGAGTACTGACGATGAAGACGACCGAGACCTCCGCGCCCCTGCCGGCCGACGCCGGCTCCGGCATGTCCGTGTCGAAGGCCGGCCCGCCCCCGGGGAAGCGGCCGGCGGCGGAGAAAAGAGAAGGAAAGGTTCTCAACGCCTTTTCTCACGGCATTCTGGTCCTCTGGGCGATCATGGTCGTACTGCCCCTGCTCTGGGCGGTGATGACGTCCTTCAAGGACGACAGCTCCATCTTCGGCTCGCCCTGGTCGCTGCCGGACAGGCTGCACTTCGACAACTGGTCGCGGGCCTGGACCGAGGCCGACATGAGCGGCTACTTCCTCAACACCGTTCTGGTGGTGGGCGGTTCGCTCATCGGCACGCTGGTCCTCGGCTCGATGGCCGCCTACGTCCTGGCCCGCTTCGACTTCCCCGGCAACCGCTTCATCTACTACCTCTTCATCGGCGGCATGAGCTTCCCGATCATGCTGGCGCTGGTCCCGCTGTTCTATGTCGTGAACAACATGGGGCTGCTCAACACCATCCACGGTCTGATCCTGGTCTACATCGCCTACTCGTTGCCGTTCACGGTGTTCTTCCTGACGGCCTTCTTCCGCACGCTTCCCACGTCGGTCGCGGAGGCCGCCTTCGTGGACGGCGCCTCGCACAGCCGTACGTTCTTCCAGATCATGCTGCCGATGGCCAAGCCCGGTCTGATCAGCGTCGGCATCTTCAACTTTCTGGGCCAGTGGAACCAGTACATGCTCCCCACGGTCCTCAACACCGACCCCGACAAGCGCGTCCTCACCCAGGGGCTGGTCCAGCTGACCGTCAGCCAGGGGTACAAGGGCGACTGGTCGGGGCTGTTCGCGGGACTGGTGATGGCGATGCTGCCGGTGCTGGCCGCGTACATCGTCTTCCAGCGACAGGTGGTGCAGGGCTTGACGGCGGGCGCGGTGAAGTAAGCGGCGCGGCCGGGCCGGGAGCGACCCGCCCGCCCGGCACCTGTCTCTATACACATCT